>CAJTKG010000006.1 GCA_910576935.1 uncultured Muribaculaceae bacterium | reverse complement strand
CGCCCCATACGCCGTGGATTCGGACGGTAGGTGGGGCTTGAAGGTGGGATCGGTGTATTCTTTGAGGCCGGGCCAGCGGTGGAGGTGCGGGATGTCGGCGCGGGCGTGGAGGATCAGCAGGCTGTTGGGGTTGCTCGAGATAACGGGGAAGACGGCTGTGGCGACGCGGCGGAAGTCGTTGTTTTTCCTTGCGGGGCTGCATACGCCGTAGTCCTGAATGTCGAAGAGGAGAGCTGTATCATAAGTTAGGCCGCGGATGTTTTCGGGACGATGACCTGTGGCGGCGTAAGTCTGTGCATCGGGGGTCTTTAGCCGCCGGGCGATGTAGACGGACATCTCTTTGCTCTGGGTCATGATGAGGATGTCGCTCGTCGGATTGTGGCACTTGCGGAGGTATTCGACGTAGGCGCAGAGGATGCCGCGGGTGTCGACTCCGGGCGGGTCGACGACGAGCAAGCTCCGCTCGAGGCGGCGGACGCGCATTTTCTCGAGCGGAGCGATGACGGCGGCTTCGGCGCGGGTGAGGTTGCGGCCGAGGTAGCGTCGGAAGTGGTATGTGTAGACCGTGTTTTTCATCTCCGCTGCAAAGGTAAGGCCGGTTTGCAGCGAATTTACCCCTAAAATTGCACGTGGATGCAATTTTAGATGTGTTAAATGCGACGGTCAGAGAGCGCCGGGGTTTGTGGATTATTGGCGTGTCTGGCCTGAGCCGGTGATGAGGTATTTATATGTTACGATCTCGTTAAGGGCCATTGGACCACGAGCATGGAGTTTCTGAGTCGAGATGCCTATTTCGGCTCCCATGCCAAACTGGGCGCCATCAGTGAAGGCTGTCGAGACATTGGCGTAGACGCAGGCGGCGTCGACACCGGCGAGGAACCGGTCGCGGGCCTCTGGCTGCTCGGCTACGATACACTCGCTGTGACGAGAGCCGTGAAGTGTTATGAAATCGAGGGCTTCGTCGATATCGGCGACAGTCTTGACCGACAGTTTGTAATCGAGCCATTCACGACCGAAGTCATCGACAGTGGCATGACGCAGCAGCGGATAAACGCCTTCGAGGGCGGCATATGATTCGTCGTCGGCAAAGATCTCGACGTTTTTCTCGGCAAGGCGGTCGCAGAGTGTAGGCAGTGCGTCGAGACGGCTGCGGTCGATGATGAGGCAGTCGAGGGCGTTGCAGACACTGACGCGGCGCGTTTTGGCGTTGAAGATGATATCGCGGCCGGTGGCGATGTCGCCCGATGAATGGAAATAGGTGTGGCAGACACCTGCGCCGGTCTCTATGACGGGCACTGTGGCGTTGTCGCGCACGTAGTCGATAAGGCGACGGCTGCCGCGGGGAATGATCACATCGATATAGCCGACGGCATTGAGCATGGCCGCCACCGTCTCGCGGTCGTTAGACAGAAGCGTGACAGCATCGGCAGGCAAACCGGCTTCGACAAGGGCGTCGATTATGATAGAGACGGCAAGGGCGTTTGTCCCGGCGGCCTCGTGACCGCCTTTGAGAACAACGGCACTGCCGGCTTTAAAGCAAAGACTGAAGACGTCGAAGGTGACATTGGGCCGCGATTCGTAGATGACGCCGATGACGCCGAAAGGCACGGTGACTTTGCGTATGAGCATGCCGTTGGGTCGCTCGCGCCGCTCAAGTTCACGGCCGAGAGGCGTCGGCAAGGCTGCGACGGCTCGCATGTCGGCGGTTATACCGGCGATGCGCTCACGAGTGAGTTTAAGACGGTCATACATCGGTGAGTCGGGCGTCATAGCGGCGAGATCGGCGGCATTGGCTTCGAGAAGGTCGGCGGCACGGTTTTCGAGGCTGTCAGCGAGAGCGAGCAACAGGGCGTCGCGCTTCTCAGGTGTGACGAATGATAGTCTGCGACCCGCTTCGGCCGCACGTTTGAATATTTTTTCCATAAAATGAGTTCGGTTTAACGTTTTGTCAGTTATTGAAATACTCGTGAGTCATCGATATATAGATAGTCGGCGTGGACGAGCGGTCGCTCACCGCCGCGCCCCATAATGTCGCGTGCCGTCTGCGAGTCGAAAGCCACGCGCCCCCAGGCGACAGTCTCGCCACGGCTGTCGGCGACGATGACGATATCGTCTTTTTCGAAATCGCCTTCGACGGCAGTGACACCGACGGCAAGCAAGCTTGCTCCGTCGCGCGACAGAAGAGCCGCGCGTGCGCCGTCGTTGACCGTGAGTTTGCCTTTTGCAAATGATTCGCTGTGGGCGATCCATTTTTTCACACCCGTCTGACGGCGGTCGGCAGCGACGAACGTTGTCGAGCCGACACCCGGATCTCCGTCGACAAGCTGCGGCAAAATGTTGTCGCGCTTGCCGTTGGCAATGACGACGGCAATGCCTTCGGATGCGACTTTACGGGCGATGCGGTATTTTGTGGCCATGCCGCCCCGTCCGGCGCTCGACTTCGACGCCGTGATATACCGCGACATATCGTCGTCAGGCATAATGCGCGGTATAAGGTGTGACTCGGGGTCGGCGGGGTCGCCTGTATAAAGGCCGTCGATGTTGCTGAGGATGACGAGAGCGTCGGCGTCCATCATTGTGGCTATCAGACCCGAAAGTTCATCATTGTCGGTAAACATGAGTTCGGTGACCGACACCGTGTCGTTTTCGTTGACGACGGGGATGACGCCGCAACGGAGCATCACCTCCATGCAATGTTTCTGATTGAGATAGTGGCGGCGGGTGGCGAAGTTTTCTTTTGTGGTCAGCACCTGGCCGCAGACGAGGTCGTGGTCTCTGAAAAGCTCGTAGTAACGGTTTATGAGCCATGCCTGTCCGACAGCACTGAAGAGCTGTCGCGACGATACATCGTCGAGTGTGACATCGATTTTGCCGCCTATGCGACCGCGACCCGAAGCCACGGCACCCGACGATATGAGTATCACATCTATGCCGCGCCGCCGCAGTTCGGCGACCTGATCGACGATGGCGCTCAGACGGGTGATGTCGAGACGACCGTCGCGGCGCGTCAGCACGTTGCTGCCGATTTTAATTACCAGCCGTCGGATGTCTCTGTCTATTATCATAGCAATGTCAGTTTAAATTCTTCGGCAAACTCGGCGAATGCCTTGTTCTCCTTAATCATATAGTTATAGACTTCTCGCTCAGTCCAGGTCATAGGCGACGATTCGCCGGTGTTGATCTCGACAATGACGTCGAAGTTATCGTTGAGGAGTCTGTCACGCATATAACCGACGATGTCGGGCAAGGCGGGTTTGACGACGTTGGCCTGTATCTCGCTGTCGACCGTCATGACATAGCTGTCGCCGCCGATATGACGCGGTTTGGCGGCCCGCATGGTGTTGATGATCACCTTGGCCGACGGATGCGACTGTATATATGACTCCCAGAATGTTTTGACCGCCTCGGCCGAATAAGCCTGAGTGCGTTTCTCACGGGCGACAGTCGTGGCGGCGGAAGTGCCGGCGCTGTTTTTGTCGTCGACAAGACCGTGACGCAGGGAGATTTTCGGCAACGGTATGCGTCCGGGCCTGACGGAAGTGCCGGCTGCCGCGTTATGCATAGCCACTGTGGCGGCAGTGTCGGTAGCAGCCGCCGAAATCGGGCGTGCGGCTGCCGAAGTGCTTGCCGCAGCCGCCTCTTTGACAACCGAGGTTGTGCTATCGGCAACTGTCGGCCTGGCGGCAGATGACGTTTTTGCCGTCGGCGACGTGGTGACAATAGGTTTTAACCGCCCCTCTCCGTTGTCACCGTCACCGGGAGAGGGGCTGAATGATTGGCACAGTTTTATAAGCGTCAGCTCGACAAGGAATTGTTTGTTTGAGGCGGCCCGGTAATTGAGATCGGCGTCATTACATAACGCCATGGCCCGATACAGGAATTGCGGCGGGCATTTGGCCGCCGTCGCAGCCATTTCGGCCTTGACTTCGTCGGCGTCTTCGAGCAGACAGACAGTCACGGGATTCTGGGCCACCATCAGGTCGCGCAGATACTGCGCCAGACCGTTGACAAAGAATAGCGAGTCGAAACCGCGCTCACGTATCTCTTTATAAATCAGCAGAGCGGCGGGCACGTCGCCATTGACAAATGCGTCGAGCAGGCGACCGTAGTAGCTGCTGTCGAGAATATTGAGGTTTGCGATTGTCGACGCATAAGTTATATCGCCCTTCGATGAAGCCGCCACCTGGTCGAAGATCGACAGGGCGTCGCGCATGGCTCCGTCAGCCTTGCGGGCTATGACATTGAGGGCGGCACGCTCGGCGCTTATACCCTCGTTGGCGGCGACAGAAGCGAGATGATCGGCTATATCGCCGACTGTTATGCGGTTGAAGTCATATATCTGGCAGCGTGAAAGTATCGTCGGTATTATCTTGTGCTTCTCGGTGGTGGCGAGGATGAAGATGACATACGACGGCGGCTCTTCGAGAGTCTTCAGAAAGGCATTGAAGGCTGCCGATGAAAGCATGTGGACCTCATCGATGATGAATACGCGATAGCGCCCGTGTGTCGGCGGCATCTGCACCATCTCGATGACTTCGCGGATGTCATCGATGCCGTTGTTCGAGGCGGCATCGAGCTCGACGATGTTCATCGAGCGGCCTTCGTTGAAGGAGCGGCACGATTCACATTCGTTGCATGCCTCGCCGTCGGCGGTCGGATTGGCGCAGTTGATTGTTTTGGCGAAAATACGCGCGCACGAGGTTTTGCCGATGCCGCGCGAGCCGCAGAATAGATAGGCGTGGGCCAGGCGATCGGTGGCGATGGCGTTTTTTAGTGTCCCCGTCAGCGCGCGCTGGCCGACTACCGACGAGAAGGTCGTCGGACGATATTTACGTGCTGAGACTATATACTGTTCCATATTGGCAAAGATAGTCAACATACGACAAATAACGATGCCCTTTGGCAAAAAAATATCATCATTTTATCATTGACAGTCATGGCTGTCGCCTACAGAGGTCAGTTAAACGGAAAGCGCCGGAGAGGCGGTCTCTCACGGCGCTTTCGGGGTTGATCTTTCCGCCAGGGTCAGTCTTCGAGATAATAATCGACGTAAGTGACGATGCGGATGTTTTTGATGTAGGGTGTATATTGGTCGCGGTCGGTGATCGAGAACTGGCCCTGTGTCGCGGTTTTGATTTTACCGAGGCGGCTGTCGGAGTCGGCGGCAAACTTATTTGCGGCCTCGCGGGCGTTGCGTGTGGCCTCGGCTATCATCTCGGGTTTGATCGAGTTTAGATCAGTATACTCGTAGGTTGTCTGATATTCATAGTCCTGTGCCACGGCTATGCCTTGTTTGAGCAGCTGTGTCTGGGCGTCGATGAGTTTTCTGATCTTGTCGACCTGCGACGAGGTGACGACAATGACGTTGGTGACGTTGTAGCGATAGCGTATGTTCTCGCCCGAATAGCTGTTGGCCATGCGGTCGTTGACAGCGGGCGGATTGACAGATATCTCACTGTTTTCAATGCCGTTGTCTTTGAGAAATGCGAGAATGGCGGCATTGTTGCGCTGAATTTTGTCGTATATGGCTGTAAGCTCGTTGCCCATCTCTTTTGTGACGATAGGCCAGGTCACTTTGTTGGCCATGACTTCTTTCTCGCAGAGGCCGCGGACTGTGACGGCACGGTCGCGATGGCTGAAACCGTCGATGCCGGCCTTGATACACAGGCCGAGCACGACAATGGCGACAGCAACCAATAGTGAAGGGACAAATCCCGAAAGGTTCTTCATTTTCAAAGTCAGATTAAAATTACATACAATTATTTAACCCATTTCAAGGTCGAAGTGTTCTCGCCGCTGACTCTGATGACATAGAAACCTGCGGGAAGAGAAGCCAGCGACACTGTCGCAGCGGGATTGTCAACTCTCTTCACAACGGCACCCGAAGCGGCAAAGACTTCAACGCTTTCGGCTCGGCCTGCAATGTGGAGTGTGGCATCTGCGTCGACGTAGGAGTCTCCGCCGTCAGCAACGATATCGCCGACGCCTGCCGAAGATGAATAAACGAAGGTGACGGGTTCGCAGTAAGGGGTGTACTGCACTGCGGTCGAAGTCGTCAGATAATATGAGCCGCGGGCGCGGAGGTAGTATGTCTTGCCATCGACCAAAGGCTTGCTGCTGAGTCTGACTTCGCTCAATGCCTTGCCTTTGACACCGAAGCCGTCGATTGTCATCGTAGCGCTCGAGCGCGAGGGGAATGTCTCTGAGGCGCTGAGGTAGACAGTGACATGGCTCATGCCGTCCCACGGGGCGATCTCGACTACATCATCACTATGGAGGGTGAGATTCTGGGCCGCGGGATTCACAAAGACGGGAGCGGCATAATCGCTGCGGTCTACCGTGCTGAAGGCTACTGGGTCAGAAACAGATTCGGCACCATCGCGCGATGCTGCGACACGGGCATAGTAACGGCGGCCGCTCATCAGTGTGAGGGCGGGAAGCGTCAGTTTATCGGAAGATGTCTCGGTGCTATAGACAATGTCTTTAAACTGACTGTCAAGCCCGACTTCGAGGCGATAGTTGCTGCCGGCCTCTGCCTTGGTCCAGGTTAAAGTCGGGGTAAGCGAGAGTTCCGTAGCGTCGGGAGAAGGAGAGGTCATCATAATCTTGCCTGCGACAAACGAATATACGGCCGACATAGTCTGCGGAGCGTTTGCGCGATAAGAGGCGACTCGCCAGTAATATGTAGCTCCATTCTCGATGCCGGGTATGGATGTCGACGCGGCCCTGGGTTCTTTAGTCTCGATCCAGCCGACGATGTCGCTGAATGTATTGTCGCGGGCTACCTCGACTACATAACGTCCGGCATCGCCTGTCCAGGTGAAGTCGAAAAGATCAAGAGCCGTGGCTCCGTCTGCAGGATATGTCTGCACGGCAGGTTGCGACACTCCGACGGCAGCGCCGTCGAACAGTGGCGAGTATTCGTTGCCGTAACGGTCGTATACGGCAACGGCCCAGCGGTATCCGCTTTTCTTGCCTGCGGGTATCTCATAACTGTTGGTATAGCTTATGCCGTCGAGATATTCGCGGCGGCAGTCAAATTTGTCGTCAGCCATAGCCTCGGGCACGGCATAGACGGTATAACGCATGCCTTCGACGGCATCCCATCGCAGCGTATTGCCGTCGACACGCACATTCGAGGTCATAACCGGCTTGATGTCATTGTTCCAGGGGCGCAGGGGCATCAGCACTTTGTTCTGGAAGACAGCGACAGCCATGTTGTCGCCGAAAGTGCGTCGCGCGCCTTCATATGTCTCGTAATTGTTGACCCACTTATCATACTGGAAGAAGGCGCTGCCTCCCTGATCGACATGAGAAGTCGCGCGCATGAGCTCTACCTCGTCGACAAAAGTCTGTGTGCTATATGATTTGCCAAGGTCAGAAATGTCTGTCGAGAGATAGAAATGGCGGTTGAAGCGGTCGGCTGCCCGCTGCCACCAGGGGACAAGCTCTTCGAAAAGCGCTCCGGGCCAATAAATCTGCGGGGATATAAAGTCAAGCGATTTTTCGTTGAGCCAGGTGAGAGGATCGGCATGGATTTTTTCGTATTGCCAGTCGCCTTTTATATATGGCAGGCCATATTTTTCTTCAGTATCCCCGGGACAAGCGACGCCGGCGGGGGCGATGCCGAAGACTACATATGGCTTGATCTCCTTGATTTCCCTATTTACCCGGGCGACCAACTTGTTGACGTTTTCGCGTCGCCAAGCCGGCTGCTCGAGTTCGCCGCCGGCCGCTTCATAGGCCTTGTAATAATCGGCGTCAAGAGCCATGGGGGTGGTGTTGGTATAGAAATAGTCGTCGAAAACGAGGCCGTCAACGTCATAGTTTGAAACTATCTCTTTGCAGACATCAACGATGCGCTGCTGCACTTCGGGGATGGCCGGGTTGAGTATAGCCTCTTTGGGCTGTTCGAGAAGCCACTCGGGATGTGAGTTCTCATAGCTGAGCGGGTCGCTGCCGTGACTGTATTCCTGACGGTAGCGAAAGGGATTGACCCAGGCGTATACCTCAATGCCGTTGCGGTGGGCGCAGTCGACAAGGAAACCGAAAACATCATAGGCAGGCTCGACGCCATAAGCCGTGCTGACAATGCTCGACCACGGCTCATACTGCGATTTATATGTCGTGCCGCAATTGACACGCGCATGATAGTAGACCGCATTGATATTCTGGTCTTTGAATTTCTTCATGCGGTTTTCGAGAATCGACTTTGTCGACTTCTCGTTGGCTGTTGTCACGGCACCCGAAGGCCAGTTATTTTTGAGAAAGGGAGTCATGTAGACGGCCCTGTGCTCGCGGGAGTGTTCTTTTGCCGACACTGCGGCGGGAAACAAAACCGCTGCGGCGCATAATGCCGCGCATATCTTTTTTATCATATTCGTTTTATGGTGTTAGAGTGTGTTTTTAAAAGGCTGAGGCAGCCTCGTACATATATATTCATATGCAAGGCTGCCTCAGGTATTTTCAGATCTGACCTTTAGCAGTAGATCAGAAGAGTTTGGTCTTATTGGGGTTTAGCACTATACCTGTGCCGAGGTCACTTGTCTCGCCATAGTTCGACACTTTTCCTGTAGCGGGATCATAGACAACGATACCTGCGTGGACCCCTGTTGCGTCAGCACCGACGGGACGATAGCAGAAGTAGACTTTGCCGCTTTCAGAATCAATTGCAAACTGAGTTGTGTAAACGCCTTCAGAGTCGGTCGAGTTGATCGGATCGGCGTCCATTGCAACATAATTTGTGATTTCCTTGTCGGTGATTGTAGCACCGAGTGCAGGCAGCGGGCATTCGATGAAACCGGGATTGGGCACGACACGCCAACCGAAGAGGCGGTTGTGAGCCTCGTCAACAGCGAAAGTCGAGAGACGTACATTCTCAAGCACGATTGGAGCAGGCAGAGGTGCTTTTTCGGCATCTTTCTGAGTGGGATATATCTGGCTGTCATTGAAACGGAAGATACCGATACCGTTGAAGCTCTTGCCTACCCACCAGTAACCGGCTTTATCACGGTAGATACCGTTTGTGATAGCACCATAGCTGATACCACGTCCATAATAAGGCACCTGATTGTTGATCATTACATAGCTTGCACGGTTATTATCGGTATTTTTACCTTCTACTTCGCCACGGGCCGTAAGATTGACAGACGAGAAACCGGTATTACGGTCAGAATAATAAAGTTTACCGTTATAGGCCACTCCTCTGAAGGGGTCGTTGAATGCGGCACCGCCCACGTTGGTGATCACGGTATTCACACCCGTACCGTCGGGACGCATCGCTGTGATCTTACCGTCGCCGAGAACACCGGCTTCATCGTTGATATAGTAATACTGCTTGCCGGCATCAAGAATATAAAGCCACCCGGCGTTGGCAGTCTCACCTTCGTCATTGGTCTCGGCTACGTCGGCATAAATAAGATTGAAAACATTCGAACCGGCGGGAACTCCCATGTCATACGGCAGTACTTTCGTGCCGGCGGGTATGTTATCGATAATCTTGAGAGCTTTGATATTGCCGCCGCGCTGAGCGTAATATAGAGTGGGAGCGGGTTCGCTACAGCCGACCTGAACATTGAGGTATGTGGGATCGAGCTGGCGGTTTTCACCGTCTACGTCAAACCAAGCTTTGATGTCGATGCGCTGCGAACCGATGTTCTTGAATTTGACAGGTTCGGGGTAATCGACAGTTCCATCAGAGTTTGCATAACCTATGAACGTCGTCACAGGGTTTCCATGCAAGTCTACAGTACCTTCGGGGAAGGTCCATTCATATTTGACACGGAGATCTTCGGGGTTGGGAAGTTCGAGCGCGAAAGTGAGCTCGGTGTTGTCAAACTCAACCACGTCTGTGCTCTGTGAGGCGACAGAAAGGACGGGCACGATGTCGAAAATCATAAGCGGATATGTTTTCTTGCCTACGCCATCGAGTGTCAACGTGACATCATATATGCCGGCCTTTTCAAATTTGTGAACGGGGTTAACTTCGTTTGAGGTCGTGCCGTCGCCGAAATCCCAGACAAAATTGCCTGATTTCGATGAAGTATTGTTGAACTGTATTGTCGACACAACATAAAAATCGAGAGTGTATTCATCGCCGTCGACATTATATGTGAAGTCAACGTCGGGATTCGGGAATACGTGCTGATCCGGATCTTTGTCGACGCAGGCGGTAGTCGCCATCAAGGCGACACCGGCTACAACTAATTTATTGATAAATTTCATATTAAGGTCGAATTGTGATGATTAGTTAATAGAGATTTCGCGAACATCGGCTGCGATACCTTCATTGCCGTCAGTGTCATAGACGCGATACTGGGCCTTGAGTGTATATTTGCGGCTGAAGTCGACTTTATAGCAGCTGTTGGCCGAATCATAGATCCAGTCCTGGAAGGGAATGTTCTCGATAAGAGTCTTGAACTTGGGAAGCCACTCGGGACGCACGCTCGAAACTATCGAACCGCTGTTGTCGTCATAGCGGCAGAAGACCCACTCGGCAGATTTGTAGACCGGATATATGAACTGGCCTTCAGAAGGAGTATAGTCTTTGGCAACCTCGTTGTAGATGGTCTTCGGCTTCTCGGGATCGGTGTTGTCGTATGTAATGTAATAGTAACCTACGATTGCATCATCGCTTGCCTCGGTTGTCGAGAACCAAAGATCACTCTTCTCTGATGTACCGCCGTCGTCTTTTGTTGTATCGATCTCGGGGAGTCCGACTGCCTTGAACTGCTCGTTAGTGAAGTTGTAGTTGAGGTATACGGCTCTAAGAGCGGCATAGTAGGACGGAGCTGAGGCTTCGTCGGTAAGATAGCCTACAACAGTTTTCTTGAAATCATCGGCAAAACCTTGGGGATAGTAAGAATTGAAAAGCTTCTGATCCCATGCGGCCGCATCGACCCATGCCACGGGCGCGAGTGTACGAGAAACGCCCACTGTGCCGTTGAGCAGATATTCGTGGCCGTTGAATTCGGCTGCCGAATGGGGGTATTCAACCATCGACTGATATGTACGCATAGTGTCATTGAGTGTCACCGATGCGGTATAGTTGAGCGACGAACCGCCGAGTTTGGCACTGACTGCAGCAACGTCCTCTCGAGCGATGAGATACCACACTTCGCTGCGTTCGGGTGTGCGACCGGGCTCAACGGTATATTTGCCGAGGAAAGTAAAGCTGTCGCCGGCTTTGCAGACAGTCGAACCGACCTCCCAGTAACATGTCGGTACAGGCTGACCGATCTCAGATATGTCGGGAATGAGGTCGTGATTAGCACAAGAACTTACGGCAAGCGCCCCGACGGCTATGAATGCCAGTTTATATTTTAAGTTCATAGATATCATCAATTTTGAAAGTTATTCTATTTGTCTGTTATCATTCAGCGGTGAGAGATGATTTGACGCCATAGTCATATGACCAGATCATGGGCACTCTCAGCCATTTGTGATTTTTCGAAGCACCCAGACGCTCGAGTTCGGCGAGGTTATATTTCTCCTCGGTCTCGGGGTCGTAGTTGATGCGCTGCACCCAGCTGTTTTCCTGCTCCGAGGTCGACAGGCCGTCGATCCAGAATGCCTGATAGAGGTTGTAGGGACGACGGAGTGTCGGATAGACGATTTCCTGGGCGTCGCCGATGCCATAGCCGTTACGGTTGTTTGAGTAGTGATAACGACGCATGTCGGTCCACTGCTCGGGCTGCATATACATGGCAATATATTTCTGAGTCATCAGGTCATAGAGTGTGTAGTTGGCGGGGTCGAAGAACCAGTGTTTCTGACCGATTTCGCTTGCGGGCTTGACAGCGCCGACTTTTACGTTGTCGAAGAACGCGGTAGCGCGGCTTTCAAAGTTTTTCTGGGCCGAAGCGGCGCCGGTCGGTGTCGAAGGCGCGTTGCCGGCGACAGGATAGAGACCGTTATTATCGGCGAGGTAGCGGTCGAGATGACGCTGAACATTCCACTGAGTTGCTTCTTTGGCGAGCTCGCAGGCTTTGACTTTATCACCCTTCCAATAATATGCCTCAGCCTGGATGAAATAAAGCTCTTCCATTGTGAAGATGGCGTTGTAGGCATCAACTCCGGCGGCATATGCACCGGCGTAGAGGTTGGGATAGTGAGTCTGCTTGAATGTCGAACCGGCGCCGATGTTGTTCTCGAGGAAACGTATCATAACCTGCTGTCTGTCGTTCGAAGCCGACGTAGGACCGTTCTGAGGAACGAGCAGAAGAGCCAGACGCGGGTCGGCGCCATAGCCGTTGCTGCGGTCAAAGAGGCCTTGACGGAGCTCGACACCGGGATTGATGAGACCCATGCAGTCCTGGATGAAGAATTTCGAGGGAACAGCCGAAGTCAGCTGATTGTCGCGAGACTCCCAAGAGTTGATCTTGGGCTGGGCCTGACTCCAGGGAGCGTTCTGCTCGCCTGTGCCGCCCGAGAATACATAACGGGGCTCGTTGCCGAACCATGCGCCGTAGAGCAGGTCGCCGCTACGCCATGTGTCGATGGCAGCCTGAGCGGCATCAATAACCTTCTGGCATGTTGCGGGCGAACGGTCGATATTGGGTATGTTACGCAGAAGCAGGCGGGCTTTGACAGCCTGGACAAGACCTTTCCATTTGTTGAGGTCGCCGGCATAGACGCGATCCATCTTCTGAGTGATAATCTGATTTTCAGGACTGTTTACAACAGCGGGGTCGTTATAGAGGGCCAGAAGATCTTCGCACTCCTGGAACATCCATGCATAGATCGAGGCCTGAGTGTCGTAATGGGGCGAGTTTGACAGATATGCTTCAGAACGTGGCATGTCGCCGAAGCAGTCGGTAGTGAGCTGCGTAGACATGAGCATGATGGTGCGGGCGATAAGCTCATAGTTGGGCGAACCGAGATTGCGCGAGTTCTTGATAAGCTCGTTGCCGTTTACACCGATGTCGTAGAAATGACGACGCCACTGGGGATGACGGTTCATGGTGAGGAACTGCCAGCCGCTTTTGTATGCGTATGTGCCTGTCTGAGACTTACCCATAGTGGTAAGGCACTGCGAAAGATATATATAATACTCGGCATGGTCATAGACCGTCTGATTGGCATAGAAGACCATGACAGGCAGGCCAAGCTCGGCAGTATTCGCATGAGCTTTATCGTTGTTGACGTTATCTTTGAGAATGTCCTGGCATCCCGCAGTCGCAAGTCCGATAAGCGCAGCTAAAGATATTGCTTTTATTTTGTTCATAATAATGATCGTTGGAGATAAGATTAGAAGGTTACGTTAACATTGAAGTTGAAGCTACGCAGACTCGGCACACTGTAGTTGTCGACACCCATGGCACCCGTACCGTTGGCTGCAGAAGGCATAACCTGAGGATCGGCACCCGAGTATTTGGTGAGCAGGAAGAGGTTGCGGCCCGTAACAGAGCACTTGAGACCCTTTACAGGATTCTTGCTGCCGAGACGTTTCATGAGGCTGCTGAAGTCATAAGCAAGTGTCACGTAGCTTAGGCGGACATAAGAACCGTCTTCGATGAAGTTCGACGACACGTTGTAGACATAGTTGCTGACGGTCTGCTGGTCGAGGATAACAGGTGTCGTGTTTTTGCTGTATGTACCGTCGCCGTTGTCGACAACACCGTTGAAGACAACTTTATGGTTGCGGTATTTGGCCAGACGGGCGTCCATGCCGTTGCTTATGAGGCTGCGACCGGTGACATTGACAACGTCACCGCCGACGCGACCGTCAAAGAGGAATGACAGAGAGAGATTCTTCCATGACAGATTAGAGCCGAGACCGATAAGGCAGTCGGGCTCACGGTTGCCAATATAGTTGCCTTTGGCGGGCGAAACTACGGGATAACCTTTGGCGTCGATAATAACACTGCCGTCGGGAGCGCGCTGGTAGTCGATACCCGAAACACCGGTTGTAGAACCGCCAAGGTAAGCAGAAGTAAAGATATCGCCATACTGACCGCCCTGAATCTCACTCACATTCTCGGGGAGCGATTTTACTTTACCGCGATTGTATGAGAAGTTGACAATCGCAGACCAATTGAAGTCTTTGCTCACGATAATATCCTGATTTAAAGTAGCCTCAAGGCCCTGATTCTCGATACAACCCTCATTACGTGTCTGAAGGATCGTACCTGACGAAGGAGATACACGAACTATCACAATCTGATTGTCGACTGTGGTGTTATAATATGCTACGTCAAGACGGGTGCGGTTGTTGAAGAAACGGAGGTCGGCACCGATTTCCCACGAACTTGTCATCTCGGGGTCGAGATAAAGGGCTTTTGAAGCTGTCGGGTCGACGCCGAAGCCACCGTCGGGGAATGTAGGCCACTGTTTGTAGTTGTCGGAGAACTGGTTGGCGGGAGCGTCTTTACCGACTTTCGCCCAGTTGCCGCGGATCTTGCCGTATGAGAATACATTGCTCTGGATACCGAGAAGCTCGGAGAAGATGACGCCGCCGGTAAACGAGGGGTAGAAGTAGGTAGAATTTACCTGCTTGAGGGTTGACGAACCGTCGATACGACCGGTTGCCGAAACCTGAATCACATTTTTATAGTCGAAACGGATTTCACCGAAATAACCGAATTTGTTTTTCTCTGTATGGCTAAGTCTAAGATCGTAATCGCCAGTACCTAACTTGAAATATTGCGAATCAAGGTTGTTGAACGAGTAAAAATCACCGTCCAAAACAAAGTGCTTGCCGCCGAAGTTGCCCGAGAGGCCTTTTGTCTCGGAGTACTCGCCGCCGGCAAAGAAGTTGAGGTTGAAGTCTTCGTTGATCTTCCAGTAATAATTGCCGAGAAGCTGAGCGGTGACACGTTCGCTGCGCGAAGGAGTGAAGACATATGTACCCATGCGGCCGTGAAGTGTTTCCTGAAGTGCATCGCTGACGGCGCCGCCTTCAAAATCGTCCATCGTATAGCGGGGTCTTGTCGACGCTTCGTATGTCGACCAACCTTTGTCATATGCCACCTTGCCGGTGAATGTAAGGTTTTCGATAGGTTCCCACTGAATAGAACCGTTGATTATGACACGGGAGCCTTCGGTCTGGCTCTTGTCCATGTAGCGTCCGTAGTACGGAGAGAGAGTGGCACCGAGGCGCTGGTCTTCGGTGAGGATATCCCAGTCGTCGTAGCGGCAGCCCCAGTTAGGCATGCCGTTGGGCAGTTTGTAGTCGCTCATGTTGCGGTTGATGGCCCAGCCGTAGATGGTAGACATCGAGTTGCCGAAACCGCGGCTCGTGTTGTTGATGAAGTTGGTAGAGAGCATGATCTTGATTGTGTTCGAGGGATTGAACTCGCCTTTGACGAACACACCGAGACGTTTTTTGTAGTCGTGAGGAACAACGCCCTGATTATCCATATAGTTGGCGGAAGCATATGCCGAATATTTTTCGTTACCGCCCGAGATCGAGAGGTCATATTTCTGCATGAAGCCTGTACCGAGGAAATCGCCGAGGTTGTCATAGATCACATCATCGTCGCTTTTACGAGGACCCCAGCCACCTGTACCGTTAGGAGTGGTAAAGCCGTTCGAGCCACCGATAAATGTATTCTGGATTTTGGGTGTGCGGGCAACGTTGGAAATTTCCCAACCGCCGTTGGCTGTTACAGTCACCGCGCCGTCCTTGCCACTCTTTGTGGTAATGATAATGACGCCGTTGGCACCTTCCTGACCGTAGAGGGCAGAAGCGGCAGCGCCTTTGAGAACCGACATAGACTCGATATCGTTGGAGTTGATATCGGCTACAGCCGAACCACCACCACGGACAGGCATGCCGTCGATGACAAACAGAGGCTCGTTGCTCTGGGCTTGATTGACCGACGAAATAGCGCGGATCACAATCTGAGATGCCGAGTTTGGCGAACCGCCGGCAGTAGAGACCTGCACACCGGCTACCTTGCCCTGAAGGGTGTTGACGAAGTTTGTCGACTGACCGGCAACAACCTCATCACCCTTTAGCTCCTGGACACCGAAGTTAAGTTTTGACTTGGCCTGGCTCTGACCCATAGCAGTGACGACAACCTCTTCGAGAAGCTGAGAGTTCTCTTCGAGCACGACGTCAACAACGCTGCGGTTGCCGACTTTTACTTCTTTTGCCTTGAGACCGACAAAAGAGAAGACCAGAACTGCGTTGTCGTCAGGGACATTGATAGAATACTTTCCATCGATGTCGGTTGAGACTCCGCCTTTAACCCCTTTGACCTGGACCGAGGCTCCGATGACGACGTCGCCGTCAGAAGCCTGAGTAACCACGCCGGTGACGACACGAGCCTGAGCTGCTATCGCCAAAAGGGAAAACAACAGTAGGAATAGCTGTTTTTTCATAATTACTTTATTGGTTTCTATCTAAGGTTAATTAAATTGCATTTTTACAATTCAGAAAAACAGAAAAAGACGCCTTATCACGACGTATTTTCACAGTTTGAATACAAACTTAATACAATATTTTATAATAGCAGGGCTTATTTATGGAACTTTTATCAAATTTAATTGTTGATAACTGATTTTAACATAACAAGGCTTTATTTTTTCACATATAGTTTTAATTTTGTTTATACAGACGAGATCGCGCACACTACAGAATTTGGCCAAATCAGCCCTTATGATTAATTTTGCACGACACCAACCAAAACAAACCCGGACGATGCGTATCGATATAATCACCGTACTTCCCGAGATGCTTGAATCTCCGCTCAACTGCTCTATACTTAAAAGGGCATGCGACAAAGGTCTCGCACAACTCGTAGTGCACAACCTTCGCGACTATACGACAAACAAACACCGCAAAGTAGACGATTATCCTTTCGGCGGCGACGCCGGCATGGTGATACAGGTTGAGCCGGTCGACCGGTGTATCTCGGCACTCAAAGCCGAACGCAACTACGACGAAGTGATATTCACGGCACCCGACGGCGAGGTCTTCAACCAGCGCATGGCAAACTCGCTGTCGCTGCTCGACAACATCATTATATTATGCGGCCACTATAAAGGCATAGATTACCGTATACGCGAGCACCTCATTACCCGCGAGATCTCGATAGGCGATTATGTGCTTACCGGTGGTGAACTCCCCGCAGCAATCATAGCCGACGCAATCGTACGCCTGATTCCGGGCGCGATAGGCGACGAACAGAGCGCTCTGACCGATTCGTTTCAGGACAATCTGCTCGAGCCGCCAATCTACACACGACCGGCCGATTATAATGGATGGGAAGTGCCTGAAATACTTCTATCGGGCCATCAGGCGAAGATCGACGAATGGCGTCACGAACAATCGCTCGAACGCACACGACGTCTACGGCCCGATCTGCTACAGGACTAATCACCGTCTAAACCGTCGACAAGCCTACATATATAACTATAAGAAAAGCTCCGACAACCACCATCAGCACCGACGACGCCACTATTGACGTTATCGCCACATTACGCGACAGCCGTCGCGACGCTTTAAGTCCGAAACAGGCTCCGACAAACGCCAAGGAGCTGACAATAAGAGCAACCACACCGTTAAAAGAAAGCACCACCCAGGCAATGATCGTCACTACAATCGATATCATCGCCAGTTTGTCATAGACATTCAGCGGTTCTTTTGTCTTGACGTCGTCTTCGGCGTCTACATTTTCATATGTTATATTATCTTCGGCCACGAGTATTTAAATTAATTTTATGCAAAATTAAGCATTTTTGTCATTTAAAACAAATCGCTTGTATAAATATTACAATTTTTGTAAAAATAAGTTTACCCGTGTCTTGTTAAAAGACATTTAAAGACTGAGTATCAATGTGCTTCAAGCCAATTGGAGCCGACACCCACGCCGACCTCGAGAGCCACACGGCCATGATAGGCGTTGACCATCAGACGGACGACAAGACTCTTGACCGTCTCAAGTTCTTCGGGCACGACATCAAAGACAAGTTCGTCATGGACCTGAATAATCATCTTCGACCTTAGGCCGAGACGACGGAATTCACGGTCGATGTCGATCATCGCAATTTTAATGATATCGGCAGCCGAGCCCTGAAGCGGGGCATTGATGGCATTACGCTCGGCATAGCCGCGAACGACAGCGTTGCGCGAATTGATTTCGGACAGGAATCGCTTGCGCCCCATGATCGTCGTCACATAGCCGTCACGACGGGCATTACCGATCGATTCATCCATGTACTCCTTGACGCGCGGGTATGTGGCAAGATAGCCTTCGATCAATTCCTTGGCCTCGGCGCGGGGTATAGACAGACGTTCGGCAAGGCCGAAAGCCGATATGCCGTAGATGATGCCGAAATTGGCGGTCTTTGCCTTGCGGCGCTGATTGTCGGAGACATCGTCGAGTGACAGGCGGTATATCTTGGCAGCCGTCGCGCGATGGATGTCCTGATGAGCCGCAAAAGCCTCGACCATGGCCTCGTCGCCGCTCAGAGAGGCCATCAGACGCAACTCGATCTGCGAATAATCGGCCGAAAGGAGCAGATTGCCCCGCCCGGGGATAAAGGCACGACGTATCTCGCGGCCGTCATCTGTGCGTATCGGTATATTCTGAAGATTGGGATTGGTCGACGAGAGCCGTCCGGTGGCGGTCACGGTCTGATTGAATGTAGTGTGTATCTTGCCGGTCACGGGATTTATAAGTTTAGGCAGAGCGTCGACATAGGTCGCAAGAAGTTTGCGCAGTCCTCTGATCTCGAGTATGAGGTCGACGATAGGATGTTTGTCGCGGTATTTCTCGAGCACTTCCTCGGTTGTAGACCATGCGCCACGCTTTGTCTTTTTTGCCGACGGGTCGATTTCGAGCTTCCCGAACAAAACCTCACCGACCTGAGCGGGCGAACTCAGATTGAACGGACCACCCGCATAATCGTAAGCGCGGGCCTCAAGCTCGGTTACCTGCGCCGTAAGCCGACGCGACAGGGCCGCGAGTTCGGCAACATCGATCCTGACACCGTTCCACTCCATAGACGCGAGAACAGCCACCATAGGCAGCTCGATGTCATCGAGAAGTTTACGCTGCCCGCGCCGGTCAATCTCGGATGCAAGTAACGCGACAAGACGGCGGTTTACATCAGCCGCCTCGCAACTCTGCAAACAAGCCTCGTCATCACTGAGTCGGCTGCGTTTTTTAAGTTGAGCCGCAGTCATGTCAAAATCGACGGTTTTATAATCAAGATATATCATCGCCAGTGTACTCAGACGATGATTTGTCTCGGGCGATATGAGATAATGGGCCACCGACGTGTCGAAATAGGGAGCTGCGAATTCAACGCCCGCGCGCCGCAGAATGATCATGTCGCGTTTAATGTCATTACCGACAATCGTGGTTGCGCCGCCGAAAAGACGGCGAAGCGCCGCCAAAGCCGCCTCAAGGGCCTCGCCGGGCATGGGCATAGAGAAAAAGGCCGTGCGATTGTCGGCAACCGATATGGCTATACCTTCAAACTCGGCCGTCATGGCTTCATCGCCGGCGGCATAGAGCGACACGCCCGCCATTCCGGCAGCAAGCGTCTCAGAGACGAAAGCATCAAGGTCGCCCGCATCGGCAAGACGCCGATAGCTACCACGCTCAGAGTCGGCCGCCGAAGACCCGGCAGCTACGTCAGATTCATCGGGAAGATCAAACAGCGAGGCCATCGGCGGTGAAACCGTCTTTGCCTCTTTTTCAGATTCGTTTCTGACGGCTGATTGTCTGACGCCCGTGAGTCTTGCCGCCATGGTCTTGAACTCGAGTTCGTCAAAGACAGCCGTCAAAGCCTCGACGTCAGGCTGCTGACGTCGCAAGTCCTCGGGGCGCACATCAAGAGGCACATCTGTCTTTATGGTCACAAGAAACTTCGAAAAGCGTATCTGCCCGGCATTGGCGGCAATCTTGGCGCCGAGAGCGCCTTTGACGCAGTCGGCATGATCAAGCAGATTCTCGACAGTGCCCCACTCGCCTATGAGCCTCGCAGCCGTCTTCTCGCCGACACCCGGACACCCGGGCACATTATCGCTGGCATCACCCTCGAGAGCGAGCAGATCGACAACACGCTCCGGCGACGGTATGCCATAGCGCTCGCACACCTCGCGAGGTCCGCGAATCTCGAAACCCTGGCCGCGCAACGCGGGACGATACATATATGTATTGTCATCGACCAACTGACCGTAATCCTTGTCGGGCGTCATCATATAAGTCGTAAAACCCTCGAGTCCGGCGAGACGGGCGAGCGAGCCGATGACATCATCAGCCTCGAAATCGGGCATCTCGATAACCGGGATGCGGTAAGCCCCGAGAATACGCTTTATATATGGTATGGAAGCCGTGATATCCTCAGGCTGCTTATCGCGCTGGGCTTTATACTCCGGATAGATTTCATGACGGAAAGTCTTGCCGCCGGGTGGATCGAAACAGACAGCGATATAACCGGGGTTTTCTTTACGCAGAATTTCGTCGAGCGTGTTGCAGAAGCCGAATATCGCCGAAGTATTGAAACCCTTCGATGTAATGCGCGGCGAACGTATCAAAGCATAATAAGCCCGATAGATAAGCGCATATGCATCGAGCAGAAACAGTTTTTTTTCTTCCATTATCGAATATTTTCTTTCTTTGAGAGCATAAAATTACAAATTTTACCGCCAACGTCAAGTATACAACGCCCTTTAAGCATATTTTTATCATATTTTTAAAAAAAAGTTGCTACCTTTGCCACTCATTATGACGACGCTCGAAGCCATTCAGACAACAATCGCGCCGGAACTTGAAATGCTCAACCGCCGCATCATCGAACAACTGTCGACATCAAACGTGTTGATGAACAGCGTCGTCACCTCCCAGCTCGAGTCAAAAGGCAAACAGATAAGACCCATCATCGTGATGCTCTGCGCCAAAATGTTCGGCGCAGTCAATGACAAGATCATATCGGCCGCTGCAGCCGTCGAGCTGCTTCACAACGCATCGCTGATCCACGACGATGTTGTCGACCAAGCAAAGACCCGACGCAACCGTCCGACAATCAATTCGATATGGGACAACCACATCGCAGTTCTTGTCGGCGATTTTTATGTGTCAAGCGCCATGCAACAGGCGATATCGACGGGCGACATACGCATCATCGACTCGCTGTGTCACCTCGGCAAACTCTTGTCTCTCGGGGAGATAGATCAGATATACAACGCCCGCTACCATACACTAACCGAGAAATCATACTATAATATCATAAGCTACAAGACAGCATCGCTTTTTGTCGCTTGCGCCAGGATGGGCTGCTACGGCATCGGAGCAGATGACGACAGCACGGCGCGTCTGGCCGAATTCGCCGAATTACTCGGCCGCTGTTTCCAGATACGCGACGACATCTTCGACTACTTCACCGACAAAAACATCGGCAAGCCGACCTGCAACGACCTTCGCGAAGGCAAAATCACCCTGCCGCTGCTCCATGTGCTGCTCGACGACAGTCTTGCAGCCCACGACGAGATGCTTGCCCTGTCGCAAAAAGAGCTGCTCGACGACGAAGACATCGAGCGCCTCGTAGACTTCGCCGTCAGCAACGGAGGAATCGACTATGCCTTCGCCGAGATGAAACGCCTGCGCGACCGCGGCGCCGACATCCTCGCCACTTTCCCGAAATCCGAGGCATCAGAGACACTGTTGAAAATATTCGATTACATCATCGAACGCGAATATTAAAAAAGTGCTTTTAACCCGCCACACAAGGCAAATTTCGCCTCTACTCATAAAATATTGATTTATAGGAAATATGTCTTCGAGACGAAAAAATTATTTCATTTTTTTCAAAAAATATTTGCACAATTGAAAAACACGCCTTAACTTTGCACTCGCAAAAGCAACGAAGCTAATGCCTCTCCACCGAAAAGGTTTAGAGAAACCAACAACAACAAACGGTGCGGTAGTTCAGTCGGTTAGAATACTAGCCTGTCACGCTAGGGGTCGCGGGTTCGAGTCCCGTCCGCACCGCAAGAGGAGAGAGGAGAATGAGAAATTGATAATTCTATTTATTTAGAATTTAATTTCTCATTCTTTTTTTATATCCGTAATCATGCCGCCAACCCACACTATAACGGATCATCGGATTTTCCGGGTTGGCGGGGAAGATGTCAAGAGTATAGTGTCGCATGATTCCCGTGCGTCGCATGAATTCATTACGCGTCAGCGGATTTTGAGCGGGAGGCATCGCAGCGCCGACGGTTATGCGCATTGGTCATTTTGGCACATAAAAAACCTGCTATTTAGCATTTTTTTGCTATTGAATCGACCTTTATACCAACATAATGGCAGATTTGGCAATTTTAGGCAAAGCAATTTTTGCTAACTTTGCAGCGCATAAACTATATATGAGAAAAAACAATATCAAATACAAAACAAATAACATGATCATGAAACTCAAAGTGCTTAAAATCACAGCTCTGTCGTTTCTCGCAGTCACCCCGGCTTTTCTGACGTCGTGCGGAGAAAAACAGCAGGCAGTTCAGGCCGGAGCTCCCGAGATTGCAGTTGTAACCGTCAATCCCACCCGAAGCGAGCTAAACAGCTCATACCCCGCCACAATCAAAGGTAAAACTGATATCGCGATCCGTCCGCAAGTGACAGGTTTCATAACAAAAGTGCACGTCGACGAAGGCCAGGCCGTCAAGAAGGGTCAGGTGCTCTTCACTCTCGACCAGGTGCAATTCCAGGCAGCTGTCGACCAAGCCGAGGCAGCCGTAGCAGCCGCCAAGACCGCCGTCGCCACTGCCAAGCTCACCGAGCAGAACAAGCGCATGCTTCTCGACAAGAACATCATCAGCGAATATGAGTGGCAGATGGCCGCCAACTCCTTGTCGCAGGCCCAAGCCCAGCTCGCACAGTCGGAAGCCGCTTTGACAACCGCCCGCAAGAATCTCGCCTACACCGTAGTGACATCGCCCAGCGACGGCGTTGTCGGCACGATACCCAACCGCGAAGGCTCGCTTGCCTCGCCCTCGTCGGCCCAGCCTCTGACAACCGTCAGCGACAATTCGCAGGTATATGCCTACTTCTCGCTCACTGAAAAAGATATTCTCGACATCACAAAAGGCGGCAAGGCCTCTCTGTCGTCCGAGATCGACAAGATGCCAGAAGTGTCGCTCATCCTCGCCAACGGCGAGGTCTATCCCCTCAAGGGTAAAGTCGCCACCGTCTCGGGTGTCATCGACGGCTCGACCGGTGCGGCAAGCGTTCGCGCGCTCTTCAACAACCCGGACAAGATGCTCCGTAGCGGCAATACCGGTACAATCAGCATCCCTCAGGAAAATGAAGAAGCACTTGTGATACCCCAGAAGGCCACATTCGAGATTCAGGACCTCAAATATGTCTTTACCGTCAACGACTCCAACATAACCAAAACAACCCCCATCAAGATTATGCCCAACAACGACGGCAAGAACTATGTCGTCAGCGAAGGTCTCAAGGCGGGTGACCGTGTTGTAGTCGAAGGTGTCGGCACTATCGTCCGCGACGGCATGGCCATCACGCCCAAAGAACCGACGGCAACCGCTACCGCGGCCCAATAAGCCCGTCTCGGCACATTATATTTCAATCAACTTCCAACTATTTGAAGAGAAATGAAATTAGACACGTTTATTAACCGCCCGGTGCTATCGACGGTTATATCGATTTTTATCGTGCTGCTGGGCCTCATCGGCCTGACGGCTCTACCGATCACGCAATATCCCGATCTCGCGCCGCCGACTATCTCTGTATCCACTACATACAACGGCGCCAACGCCCAGGCCGTGCTCAATTCGGTGATCGCTCCTCTGGAGGAGTCGATCAACGGCGCACAGGGCATGACATATATGGAGTCGACCGCCACCAACACCGGTTCGGCCACCATCAACGTTTATTTCGAGCAGGGTTTTGACCCCGACATGGCAGCCGTCGACGTCCAGAACCGAGTTTCGGCCGCTGCAAACCTCCTGCCATCCGAGGTCAATCAGGTCGGTATCCAGACCCGTAAACGCCAGACCTCGATGCTCGTCGGTGTCGCCCTCGTCGACACGGCAAACATATATACGCCCGAGTTTCTCGACAACTACATGAAGATCAACGTCATCCCCGAGCTACAGCGTGTGCAGGGCGTCGGTGACGTGATGGCCTTCGGCGCCGACTACTCGATGCGCATCTGGCTCAAGCCCGACGTCATGGCCCAGTATCATCTGATGCCGACCGACATCTCGGCCGCACTCGCCGAGCAGAACGTCGAGGCCGCTCCCGGCGCCTTCGGTGAGCAGGGCGATCAGTCGTTCCAATATATCATGCGCTACCGCGGCCGTCTGACTACACCGGAAGAGTTCGGCAACATTGTCGTGCGCACAGGCCAGAATGGCGAGGTGCTTTATCTCAAAGATGTAGCCGACATCGAGCTCGGCCGTGTGACCTACGGTTTCTCGAACAAACTCAACGGCGACGCGTCGTCGATGGCTATGGTGTTCCAGTCGCCGGGCTCAAACGCCACCGCTGTCATCGAGAGCTGTCTTACCCTTGTCGACAAGTTGCGTCCAGATCTGCCGCAAGGCCTTGAGTTTATCATACCGCTAAACAACAACGACTTCCTTTATGCGTCGATCGAGAATGTGATACACACACTCATCGAGGCATTCATACTGGTGTTCTTCGTGGTGTATGTCTTCCTACAGGACTTCCGCTCGACCCTTATCCCGGCCATCGCGATTCCCGTGGCCCTTATCGGCACATTCTTCGTGCTCAATGTCATAGGCTTCTCGCTCAACCTCATCACGCTGTCGGCTCTTGTGCTCGCCATCGCGATTGTGGTCGACGATGCCATCGTCGTGGTCGAGGCCGTCCACGCCAAGCTCGACGCCGGGTACAAGTCGGCGCGGCGTGCCTCGATCGACGCCATGAACGAAATCGCCGGCGCTCTTATCTCGATCACTCTTGTGATGATGCTCGTGTTCATACCCGTGTCGTTCATGCCGGGCACATCGGGCAAGTTCTATCAGCAGTTCGGCATCACGATGGCAGTCGCTATCGCTTTCTCGGCCGTCAACGCTCTGACGTTGTCGCCGGCACTCTGCGCTCTCTTCCTCAAACCTCACCCCGACTCGACACTCAAGGAGCGTCTCGGCGAGGCGTACAAAGCGACAGGTGAAGCCATAAAACAACAATACGGCCGTCGTCTAAAACTCGACCTGCCACCGGTGGTGACTCTCGTGATGCTCGTTGCCACCATCACTTTCATGGTGCTCGGATGGTACAGCTTCCACAACGTCGTCCTCAGCTGTTTCGCCTGGGCCGTAGCCATCATCACCGTGCTCGGTCTTTTCAGCAAGCGCTTCCACCGTGCTTTCGAGAAAGGCTTCGGCGCCCTGCTCGGCAAATACAAGAAAGCTGCAAGTTTCTTTGCCGCCCACAAGATCACATCGTTCTCGATCGTCGTGATCTCGATCGCCGTGCTCGTTTTCCTCATGAAGATAACCCCGACCGCCCTCGTTCCCAACGAAGACACCGGCATGATATTCGCCATGGTCGATATGCCTGCCGGCACTTCACAGGAACGCACCGGCAAGCTCCTCGACCAGGTCGATTCGCTCATCTCCACCGTCCCGGGCGTAAAATACAGCCAGATGATCAACGGCTACAGCTTCATCGCCGGCCAAGGCCCGACATACGGCGCTTTCCTCATCAAACTCAAAGACTGGGAGGAACGCGACAAATCGCAGAGCTCCGACGCCATCATACAGCAACTCTACGGTCTGACGGGCCGCTATGTCAAAGACGGCCGCGTCATGATCTTCGCGCCGCCTATGATCACAGGCTACTCTGCCACCAACGGCTTCGAGATGAAGATGCAGGACCGCACCGGCGGTGACATCAACAAATTCTTCTCAGTCGTACAAGGCTTCCTCGCCCAACTCAACGCACGTCCCGAGATACAGATGGCCTACACCACCTTCAACCCGACATTCCCCCAGTATATGATCGACATCGATGCCGCCAAAGCCAAACAGGCCGGCATCAGCCCGACGGCGCTACTGAGCACTCTGCAGGGTTACTACGGCGGCATGTATGTCTCAAACTTCAACCGTTTCGGCAAGATATACCGCGTCATGATGCAGGCCTCACCCAAAGCCCGCGTCAATCTCGAGACGCTCAACAGCATCAAGGTGCGCAACGGTTCTGAGATGGCACCCATCTCAAACTTCGTCAAGCTCACCCGCGTCTACGGCCCTGACCTGATGAACCGATTCAATATGTTCACATCAATCTCGGTCACCGGCCAACCCGCGCCCGGTTACTCGTCGGGCGAAGCCATCGCTGCCATCGAAGAAGTGGCCGCACAGGCGCTGCCTCAGGGCTACGGTTATGAATATGCCGGCATGACGCGTGAAGAAGCCGGTTCGGGCGGCAACACCACTGCCATCATCTTCGGTCTGTGTCTGCTCTTCGTCTACCTGCTTCTTTCAGCCCAGTATGAAAGCTATCTGCTACCGTTTGCCGTCATCCTGTCAGTGCCCTTCGGTCTCGCCGGCGCGTTCATATTCGCCAAGATGTTCGACATCTCTAATAACATATACCTGCAGATCGCGCTCATCATGCTCATAGGTCTTCTCGCCAAGAACGCCATCCTCATCGTCGAGTTTGCCCTTGACCGCCGCAAAACCGGCATGAGCGTCTTCAACGCCGCCATCGCCGGCGCCGCAGCCCGTCTGCGTCCTATTCTGATGACCTCGCTGGCTATGGTAATCGGTCTTCTGCCCATGATGTTCGCCTCGGGCGTAGGCGCCAACGGCAACCGTGCCCTTGGCTCGGGATCTGTAGGCGGCATGTTGATAGGCATGATACTCCAGATCTTCATCGTGCCCGCCCTGTTTGTAGTCTTCCAGCTTATCCAGGAGAAATTCAAGCCCATCGAATGGAAAGACGAGGAAGTCGGCGGCAATATCGAGAACGAAATCGAGCAGTATACCAAATAACCACACAAGATAATGAAACTCAACAATCTAATCAATATTACAGCAGTCGTGGCCCTCTCTCTCGGTCTCGGCAGCTGTAATATCTATAAAAAATATCAGACACCCGAGACGACAGCTCTGACCAAGGCCTATAAAGAAGCCCGTCAGGCACCTGTCGACAGCGCGGCCTTCGGCAATCTGCTCTGGGAAGACGTCTTCACCGACCCTATGCTCGCCGACCTCATCAACCGCGCCCTTGTCAACAACAAGGACCTGCGCAATGCCAAACTAAATGTCGATATCGCCCACTCGCAACTCAAAGGCGCCCGGCTGAGCTATCTTCCGTCGATAGCACTCGCTCCCAACGGCGCAGGCGCATCATACGCCGGCAGCAAACTGTCGTGGACATACACTCTGCCCGCTCAGGCAAGCTGGGAGATCGACATCTTCGGCAAGATTCTCAACAGCAAACGCGGCGCTCAGGCTCAGCTATATCAGAGCGAGGCATACGCCCAGGCCGTGCGCTCGCAGATCATCGCTGCCGTAGCCAACACCTACTACTCGATCGCTTCGGTAAACAGCCGTCTTGAAATTTCACGTTCGACCGCCGAGAGCTGGCACGAAAGTGTCGAGGTAATGAAAAGCCTAAAACTCAGCGGCCGTGTCACTGAAGCCGCCGTCGTTCAGTCGACCGCCAACTACTACAGTATCCTGGCCTCGATAACCGACCTTGAGACTACCCTCGACCAACTCAACAACACCATGTCGTTGCTTCTCAACGAGATGCCTCAGAACTGGAACATCACATCGAATCTCGACTTCAAGACTCCGGCAATAGTCAGGACAGGTGTGCCCATGGCCGAACTGGCCGCACGCCCCGACGTAGCCGCCGCCGAACAGAGCCTCGCCGTGGCCTACTACGCCACCAACTCTGCCCGCGCAGCTTTTTATCCCGGTCTGACAATCATGGCAAACGGCGGTTTCACCAACCTGCTCGGCTCGTTCATACAAAACCCCGGCGACTGGTTCTATCAGCTCGCAGGCTCACTGACAGCGCCCCTTTTTGCCCGCGGACAGAACATCGCCCGTCTCGAAGCCACCAAAGCACAGCAAAAACAGGCCATGAACAACTTCGAGTATGCCCTCCTTAACGCAGCCGCCGAAGTCAGCGACGCTCTCACCGTCTACGAAAACAGCGCCCGCAAAGAGCAGCTTCTTGTCGAACAAGTCGCAAATCTTGAGAAGTCTGTCGAATATACTCAAGATCTGCTCAAATACTCGACCGGCACATATCTCGAAGTGCTCACCGCCCAACAGGGTCTGCTCTCGGCCCAGATGAACTATATCGCATCACGTCTGGCACAGGCACAGGCTTTCATCAATCTCTACCAGTCGCTCGGCGGCGGTCGATGATACCCTTAATCTAACCCATATAAAACAATTATCATTTATGATCAGTAAATTAGCACACGTCGACCCGAGCGCCAAACTCGGCGACAACGTCACCGTTCACGCTTTCGCCTATATCGACGCCAACGTCGAGATCGGCGACAACTGCGAGATCATGCCCTATGCAAGCATCATCAGAGGCACGCGCATGGGCCGCGGCAACAAAGTCTACCAGGGTGCAATCGTAGGCGCCGACCCTCAGGATTTCAGATGGAAAGGCGAGGAGACATATTGCTATATCGGCGACAATAACGTCATCCGCGAACATGTCATAATCAACCGCGGCATCACCGGCCAAGGCGGTACACGCGTCGGCGACGGATGCTTCATCATGGCAGACAGCCATATAGGCCACGACTCTCACATCGTGGGCAAATGCGTCCTCGGCAACGGCGTCACCATAGCCGGCGACACTGTAATCGACGAAGGCACCATACTTTCGTCGAACGCTATTGTCCACGAGAAATGCCGCATCGGCAAATTCGTTCTCGTCAAAGGCGGTTGCCGCATCGGCTCGAACGTGCCGCCGTATATCATCGTCGCCCATAATCCCGCCACATATTATGGCGTAAATGCCATAGTGATGCGCAAACACGGCGGCTTCACCGAGAACGAGATCGACGATATAGCCAAGGCCTACCGACATATCTACCAGTGCAGCACCTCGGTTTTCAACGCCCTCAAACGCATCGAGGCCGACATTGATCCCTCGCGGGTGCGTGAAGAGATACTCGGCTTCATCAGAGACAACAACCTCAAGATCGTAGCCGACCGCTTCCTCGACGCATAACAAGCATGTAATAATACTTTTAGCTCATTTATATCAAGAGCCGTTCCGACATCGGAGCGGCTCTTTGCGTTGTTAATTATGTTTAACGCAACGGCGGCATAACAAGCTTGTTTGTTTATTAAACAAACGTGAATATTGCTTCAACTATTTTATCCTCTCTCCATTATGCTACCGCAGATCATAAAGACTACAATCATAGCTCTGGCGGCTCTGGCAGCGACAATAAACGGCGCCGCAGCCACGACTGATGCAATAACCGTGATCGATATATCGGATACTTACGAACTGACAACATTCGACGCCGAGGCCTTACGCGATCACCTTCCCGACTCAATAACGCCGGCCACCGCTCCGACAGCGCGCCCGGCGCGTATATCGCTCTACGCCCTGCCCTACTCTCTGACAACAAACCAACCCGACTGGCGACGGTTATGGATCAACACAGCCATCTTTGCCGGCGCGTTCAGCGGCACACTCGCCGTGCTCGAATGCCTGCCCGAGGGTGCGACAAACTGGAATCGCAGCGATATACAGCAGACTCCGCCGTTCAAGCGCTGGTACCGAAACATCTTTGTACGCAATCCCGAGATCGACGGCGACAACGCCATCTTCAACTATGTCCTCCACCCATATGCCGGCGCCGTATACTTCATGTCGGCCCGCGGCGCAGGCTTCAACTTCTGGCGCTCGCTGCTCTACTCGGCGTGCATCTCGACGATAGGCTGGGAATTCGGCATCGAGGCATTCATGGAACGGCCTTCGTATCAGGACATCTTCATCACTCCGCTGGCCGGCGCCCTCGTCGGCGAACTCTTCTACAAGCTAAAACGCAATATCGTCAGCCATGACTACCGCCTCGGCGGCTCACGGATTCTCGGTAATGTCGTCGCTTTTCTAATCGACCCGGTCAACGAAATTGTCGGCCTGTTTGACGGCAATGAGGCCCGGCGGCTGCATCTCGGCGCCAAGCCTCGCGTGACTTCGTCGCTGACACCGACTTTCGTCGGCGGCAGACCGGGATTCTCGTTCACATGCACCTTCTGAAATGCAAAGAAAGATGGCCTCCCGCCCATAGCGTCAGTTTAAAATTTTAAAATATATTTGTCGAGACAGAGTTTATAATTTTTGTCAAACAGTGTAAATTCAAGTTTTTTTTTGTAGATTTGTGTCATGCAATTATCACCGCGACATAAATCCTGATTCCATGATAAAAACCTTACGTACAATTTTGGTTCTTGCTGTCTTTACCGCCTCTATACCGTTAACGGCCGGCGTCAATTACGACCTCCATGGAACGCCAGTCGTCATCGACACGGTCTTTCATGCCAAAGTGGGTCCCGGCACGACGCAGACACAGCTTCGAGTCACCGGCGGCACAAAACTCGATGTCTTCTACGTCACCATCGACCGCAACACCCCGGGCGTATCAATAAAAGCCGCCTGCGCCACAGACAAAGTTGCAGGCAAAGAGACCGTCGCCGACATCGCCCGCCGCAAAAGCAAAGACGGCCGGCTCTATTTCACAGGAGTAAACGCCGGATATTTCTGGACCGGCGAAGGCGCAAATCCGGCCTGCGGTTCGAGCACAATAGGCACTCCGAGCAACTCTAATGCTTCCGACGGCAAACTCTTCCGTTGGACAAACAACGATATAAATTTCGCTGTAGACTATGACGGTATTCCTTATATAGGCACAATGTCGTCACGCATGGGCCGCGCTACCATCGGAGACAAATCTACAGCATTCATGCGCGTCAACGACCGACCTCATGAGAATGCAGTCACGCTCTATACATCGAAATACTACGGCGACGTCGCCTCCGGCGATCTTGCCGGCAAGTGCCATGAGGTGACAGCGCGCCTCGTCGACGGCGACAATTTCAAATGCGGGGGCAAATACCGTCTCGAAGTAACATCGACACCAACCTCTACCGGCACGCTTGCCATTCCCGACGACGGCTTCGTCATCCTTGGCTACGGCAACGAGGCTAACGGCGGCAACATCGGCGCGCTCGATTTTGTCAGCACTCTCATGCCCGGCGACATCGTTGAAATGGACAACGCGTTCCTGACAGCCGAAGGCGAACCATTCGTGCCCTCTGAAATCGTAACCGCCCATCCCCACATGCTCAAAGGCGGTGTATATAACCCCGAGGGTGAATGGGAAGACCTTCATCCGCGCACGGCAATAGGTTTCAGCGAAGACCGCAATAAAATAATAATGCTTGTAGTCGACGGCCGCTCAAGCCGTTCTGACGGCGTAGAGACTTCAAAGCTCTGCGACCTCATGTTATATGCCGGCGCCTACGAGGCCATGAACCTTGACGGAGGCGGCTCGACAACACTATATACCTCGGCCCTGGGTACACGCAACGTATGTAGCGACGGTTGGGAACGTGCCGACGGCGACGCCATATATGCCGTTGTCGATGCCGACGAAGACAACACGGTCGCCGAAGTGCGCTTTGCCGACTGGCGTCGAACTGTTCCTTCCGGCGGTCTTTACACACCGACGGTTTACGCCTATAACAAAGCGGGAGTACTGATAGACACTGATTTCAAAGATTATACACTCAGTTGTGACGGAAACATCGGCTCGGTCATCGCCGACGGCAAGACACTATTGGCTACCGGCACAGGCTCACACGCCCTGACTGTCAGCTACAGCGACGCGACGTCGTCATCTATCGTTGTTACCGTCAGCGACGAAAAGGCTGTCGTCAAGGCTAAATACGATGCCGTGACTATCGACAACCACCGGTCATGGCAGTATCAGGCTCTGTCGATAATAGACGACGAGGAGAATCCGGTTGCCGCCGAAGCTTTTTCATGGACAAGCGCTGACCCTGACATCGCCAGCATCGACGATAAAGGTTTTGTCAAAGGAGTAAAAAACGGCAAGACCACCGTTACCGGCACTCTCGGCGACTATACACTGACAACTGAAGTGACTGTAGAAGTACCCGCAATGCGTCGGGTCGACTTCTTTGACAATGACCTGAAATGGCGCACACCGACCGGCAAAAACACTACCGGCAGATCTATGACGGCACTCGAAGGCGGCGGTTTCAGACTGGCTTTCAAGGTGTCACGTCAGAGTTCAAGTGTAACGGCGGCCCGTCAGACAACAGAGCCGTTCTATAGTTTGCCGGACGCCATCGAGGTCGAGATAAGACCGGAAGGCAATATGTACGGCGCCATCATAGACTTCGAGATCAAAGCCAACAACCAGCCGTCGACGCGCACATTCAGAGTCGACAGGCTCGTCAGCAGTCAGGTCAACAAAGCCACGATCAACCTGTCTGATAACTTCGACGTCAACGACATAGGCATCTATCCTCTGACATTCAAACAGATAAAAGTCACTCCCGAAAACGCGGTAGCCTCCGGCGAATATGCTATCGATTTTCTCAGTATGGAAGCCGTCTATAACAACGCGCCGGTCGACGGACTCGAAGACATCTCGGTAAAAGGCAATATGTCAAACGCTCTGACTGTCACTCTCGCAGGCAACACAATCATCGCACGCGGCGACTACGACTACATATCGGTATATGATCTCTGCGGCCGACTCGCGGCAAAATCCTGCGGCAACACCGTTCTTGCTCCCGCCACGCCCGGAGTGTACATCGTCAAGGCAAACCGCAACAAAATCTACTCAACGACAAAGATAAGAATCTGAACCCACGTTATATTAACCATTCATACACATGAAAATGAATCTGAAACTGATTATTCTCGGCTGCGGCATGGCACTTCCTCTTGTGTCGGCGGCCTCGGTCGACTTCGATCTGCGCGGAACAACAATGCAGCTCGACACCATCTTCCACGCCAAAGTCGGTCCAGGCACGACACAGACACAACTGCGTCTGTCTGGATCCAACTCGCTCGACGTATTTTATCTCACCATCGACAAGACCACACCCGGTGTGTCGATAAGATCAGTCTGCGCCACCGACAAGGTAGCCGGCAACGCCCGCACATCAGCCATGGCCCAGAGCAAGAGTAAAGACGGCCTGCTCTACTTCGCAGGCTCTAACGCCGACTTCTACTGGACAAGCGGCAAAGCCACCAACGGTTCGAGTCAGGTAGGCACTCCGACAGGCTCATGTACCGTTGACCGTGAAATCTACAAAAGCTCCAATTCAGACTACCAGTTTTCTGTCGACATCAACGGTGTGGCCCGAGTGAGCCGTCTCAACTACTACACCGGCACAGCCACGATCGGCGACAAGGTGACACCCTTCAAAGGCGTCAATGTCGGCTCGCCCGCCAACGGCATCACACTCTACACCCCCCGCTACTGGGGCTCGACCAACCAGACAGGCTATACCGGCAACAGCTATGAAGTGACAGCACGTCTTGTCGAAGGTGACAACTTCTATGCCGGCGGCAAATTCCGCCTTGAAGTGACAAGCGAGCCGAACACCTCGGGCGACACCACCGTACCCGCCGACGGCTTCGTCATCTTCGGCCGAGGCAACAATGTATCCCAAGGACTCACCGGCGCTCAGGATTTCGTCGGCGCACTCAAGCCGGGCGACATCGTCGAGTTTGACAACATCATCCTCACCGCCGAAGGCGAACGCATCGAGCCCGTCACCGTCGTATCCGGCAATCCTAAAAATGTCGGCGGAGGTGCCACTCTCGACACCGAGGGCGAACGCGGCGACGCGTCGTCACGTCATCCGCGTACGTCTATCGGCGTCAGCGCCGACGGCACGAAAATAATCATGATGGTCATCGACGGACGCTCACCCAGCTCGGCCGGCGTAAGCACCTCGATGCTCGCCGACGTCATGCGATGGGCCGGAGCTGCCGAGGCCGTCAATCTCGACGGTGGCGGTTCGTCGACTCTCTACACCGCGGCCCTCGGTGTCAGAAACCACTGTAGCGACGGTCAGGAACGCTCTGTCGGCAATGCCATTTTCGCCGTCCTCGAAGCCGAGGAAGACAGTGAGGTCGCCGAGCTTCAGTTCAGAGACTGGGTGCTGACAATGCCCAGCATGGGTCTCTATACTCCTCATGTATACGCTTATAACAAATATGGCGTCATGATCTCTGACGACTTCAAAGACTATACTCTAAGTTGTCCGGCATCGCTGGGAGAAATTACTGCCGACGGCAAGACACTCTTCGCAACCGGCAGCGGCACACAAGCCCTTACAGTCAGCTACGGCAATGCCAAAACAGCTTCTATCGCCATCACCGTCGGCAACACTCTCACCGAAGCCACTCCCCGCTACAGCGATGTAGTCCTTGACAACAAACATCCCTGGGCAGTGGAGGTCGTTACCCAAGTAGCCTCAGAGCTGATGCCCATCGCTCCCGGCATTTTCGACTGGAGCATCGACGACACCTCTGTGGCAACCATAGATGAGACCGGTCTTATCACTCCCGTCGCCAACGGCAAGGCCGTTGTCACAGGACGCCGCGACGACATCGAGATCAAAGTCAACGTAAGCGTTGAGAACACCGACAAGCAGGTGCTCCCCATCGACCTCACCGGCGATGTTGAATCCTGGAAAGTCACCCAATCGGGTATCTCGGCTTACAAGATAACCCCGCTCGAAAGCGGCTTCGGCGTCGATTACACAATCAAATCGACCCGTGGCACACGCTTTACCCTCAACAAAAAAATCAATGTATTCGGCATACCAACCGCTTTACGCGCACGAGTCAATCCCGGCGACGTCAAACTGACATCCGTCATGTTCTCTGCCTGTGCCAGCGGTGGTCGTGTGACCAATTTCACATACAACGGCATTGAAAGCGGCAAAGAGAACGTCGTTGAGCTCCCCGTAAGTAATATGGGCGACCCCGACAATATCGGCACATATCCAATCGAGTTCTCGGCGTTCCAGTTCAACCCGAGCGGTTCGGCAGGAAAGTCATACCACATCGACATCACCGGCCTCGAAGCCGTCTATGACAACAGCGGCGACGGCGTCGACGACATCACAGGCAACACTGTCGACAAACCCGCCGTAGGCCTGCGCATCGACGGCAACCGCGTAACGCTCTCTCAGCGCGCTGAATATGTCGAGATTTATGACGCCGCCGGCAAAACCGTCATAAGCGCATCCGACACCGAGTCATTCGCAGCTCCCGACGCCGCCGGCGTCTATGTCGCCCGCCTTGTCATCGGCGGCAAGACCCTCTCGATAAAATTCGCAAAATAACCGTTGATATAATCTCTCCCTGTCACGAGCCTCGGCTACGCCTTCAACAAGGTTGCGCCGAGGCTCAACACGTTTATAGTGGCCGGTGACGAACTCTCGCCGACGGCACGAATGCAGTCGGTCATCGTCGAACCGGTAGTGATCACATCGTCGACGATGACGACATTGAGACCGTCAAGCTCTTGCGGGTGCATGATCGCAAACGAGCCGGATATATTGCTGTAACGCTCATATGCGCCACGGCGTGTCTGTGTCGTGTGGCGACGCAACGCTCTGAGATTGTCGCCTACGTCACACCCGAACACATCGGCCATGCCGCGCGCTATCTCCTCGGCCTGATTATAGCCTCTCACAAATCGTTTCAACGGATGCATCGCCACCGGCAGCAGCACGTCGAAAGCGGTGCCGACTCCATCGGCAAGCAATTCACGGGCATACATCACACCCATCCGGCGGCCATAAACGGGCCTGTCGCCATACTTGGCACGGCGTATGAGTCGGGCATACGGGCTATCGGGCATATAGTTAAACCATGCCGCCGCAACGTCGACGGCATAGCGTCCGCCGAGGCGTTGGTGCAGAGCGTTGAACCCGTCGAGATGAAACCTTGTGCGCGGCAGTCCGGCCATACAGCCGACACACAACAACGTCTCACCTTCGACAAGCGATCGCCCGCACACCCGACAGACCCTCGGGAACAGCGCGTCACAGAACCCTCGCGCGATTGTTTTCATCATTGAGCCGATTTTATTGCCATTATTCATAAAATATTCCTTATATTTGACTTATGATATTATTGAAGGGCATTTTTACCACACCCGAGTTTTACATAATCGTCAGCGTCATCGCCGCCGCTGTCATAGCCTATATGTCTATACCTCAGCACCGGGGCGAGGCAAAGCTACATCTTCTTGCAGGCGATCTGCTTGCCGGTGGCGACTCTGACTCCACACCGTCGGTGACATTCACCGTCAGAGATGACGGCCGCGTACTTCTGCGCCGTGACGGCCTTGAGGGCATCCACTCGTCAGGCGCCGTATCTCTCGCCGTCAAAGTCATAGGCTTCGACATATTCATCGAAGAACGTCTGACGTCGGGATATGACGGCGAACGGGTGACATCGGCATTTTTCGACCTCGATTTCATGGCTCCCGAATGGTATCACATCAAATACAACAGCGAACCGACAGGCCGTTTCGCCGCCATGTCGCTGCATGTGCGTCCGGGCATCGTCATGACAAAAGAACTCGTGCGCTGAGCGCTCAACTGCCGAATAGGCCTAAGAACCATGTCGAAATGGCAACATAGATAAGCAATCCGACAATATCGTTTGACATCTGTATGAACGGGCCGGTTGCCAATGCAGGATTGATATGAAGTTTTTCGAGCGTCAACGGCACGATTGTGCCCAGCAAGGTCGCAAACATCACCACCGCAAACAACGACACCGACACAGACAGCGTCACCGCCAGATCGCCGGGCATCATCAACAGATTGTATACCAATATGACGGCCGAAATGACCGTGGCGTTGAGCAAGCCGATAAGCACCTCCTTGCCCAACTGCTTCGAGAATTCCCCGACATTGAGCGAACCATTGGCAAGACCCTGAACGACAATAGCCGATGCCTGAACGCCGACATTACCGCCGGTGCCGCCGATGATGGGGATAAACAGGGCAAGCGCCGTACACACGGCGAGCTGTTTTTCAAAGCCCCCGAGAATCAGCGATGCCAGTATGCCCGACGCTATGCCGATAAGGAGCCACGGGATACGCGCTTTGGTCTGAGCAAAGATGCTGTCGTCGGCATCGACGTCAGAGGAGATACCTGAAGCCAGCTGATAGTCACGCTCGCTCGATTCGCGCACCTGATCCATGACGTCATCGACTGTTATGCGCCCGAGCAGACGGCCTATCGAGTCGACGACAGGCATAGCCACAAGGTCATATTTCTCGAAGTCGAGAGCGACCTCGTCGATGGGAGCGTCGGCCTTGACACTGACGGGATCGGGCTCCATCACATGTTTGATCTTCGACACCGACGGATGGGTTATCATTTTTTTCAGCGGAAATATGCCGCGGAGCTTATAGTCGTTGTCGACGACATAGATATAGTAGACCTCGTCCATCTCTTCGGCCTGCATCCTCATCTCCTTGATACACTCGGGCATAGACCAGTTCTCGTTTACAACGATCATCTCTGTGCCCATAAGTCCGCCGGCGGTGTCCTCGTCATATTTGAGAAGGTCGATGATATCGCCGGCCTGCTCTACGTCGTCGATGTGCGAGAGTATCTCCTCGCGGTCGTCTTCGTCGAGCTGTTGTATAAGGTCGACGGCATCGTCGGTGTCAAGGTGGTCGATCTGTCGGGCGATCTCCTCGGCCGGCATGGCGTCGAGCAGTTTGAGTCGGTCGTCCTCGTCAAGCTCCATGAGCACGTCGGCCGCAGTATCGTCGTCAAGAAGGCGATAGAGATATTCGGCTTCTTCAATCTCAAGTTCCTTATAAAGCTCGGCTATATCGGCCGGATGGAGTTTGGCAAGTTCCTGACGGGCCTCGGCCTCGTTGTTTGAGCTGATGATCTCCTTGATATGTTCGAGGTATTCGGGTGTGAAATCTTTCATGTTCCAGCAGTGCTTAGGCTTTGCGCAATTCGTTGACAAGATTGGTTAACTCAATAAACTGAGCGACTGAAAGCTGTTCGGGTCTCAGCCCCGCCACGGCGATGTCGGGCAAAGAGACACCCGGCGGCAACAACCCCCGCAGTGAATTGCGCAGCGTCTTGCGGCGCTGACCGAAAGTTGTCTTGACTACGGTCTTGAACAATGCCTCGTCACAACCGAGCGTCCCGACGGCATTGCGTTTCATTATTATGACACCCGACTTCACCTTGGGCGGCGGATTGAAGACATGCTCGCTGACGGTGAATAGATACTCGACATCATACCATGCCTGAAGCAGCACTGAGAGTATGCCGCGTGCTTTCGTTCCTTCGCGGGCGGCCAGGCGCTCGGCCACCTCTCGCTGCAACATACCGGAACAAACCGGCACAAGATCTTTGTAATCAAGTATTTTAAAAAATATCTGCGACGAAATGTTATATGGATAATTGCCGATGACACCAAAACGGCGGCCGGCGAAAACTCTGTCGAGGTCGAGCTTCAGAAAATCGCCCTCTATTATACGGCCGTCGAGCGCCGGGAACTCGCGTTCGAGATATTCGACGCTTTCGCTGTCGATCTCGACAACTTTCAGTTCGCGGTCTTTCTCTAAAAGAAACTGCGTCAGCACCCCCATGCCCGGGCCGATTTCAAGCAGGGGCAAGTCACCGGCGGCGTCCATCGTCGAAGCGATGCGCGAGGCCACCGACAGATCTGTCAGGAAATGCTGCCCGAGTGCTTTTTTAGGTTTGACGCGTGTCATCGGTTACGATTTTTAGATTTACAAAATTAAGCCATTAATCTCAAACCGTCAAAAAAAATTAGATTTGAATATATGTTAACTGCACAACAACTGTCTGAAATATTTTGTAATTTTGAAAAAACTTAGTCTTTAAGATCATGGAACATCCCGAAAACGACGAAAAATATATCGGTCTGACCGTCAACAGCGGCGTCACCCAGCCGCCTTCGGTAAACCCCTACCTGCAGAAACGCCCCCGCCGTAAACCTCTGCCGGCGGCATCAGAACTTGTCGACGGCATACTCAAAGGCGACGTCACGATGCTCAGCCGTGCCGTCACCCTTGTCGAAAGTCTCTCGCCCGACCATCAGACCGTGGCTCAGGAAGTGATAGAAAAATGTCTGCCATTCTCGGGCAACTCGCGCCGCGTCGGCATCACCGGCGTTCCCGGCGCAGGCAAAAGCACTTCGATCGATGTCTTCGGTCTCCATGTGCTCAAAGACGGCGGCAAACTCGCCGTCCTCGCCATCGACCCATCGAGCGAGCGCACAAAAGGCTCGATTCTCGGCGACAAGACCCGCATGGAAAAGCTTGCGATACATCCCTCGGCTTTCATACGCCCCAGTCCTTCGGCCGGATCGCTCGGAGGCGTAGCCCGCAAGACCCGCGAGACCATTGTGCTCTGCGAGGCTGCCGGCTACAATAACATCTTCGTCGAGACCGTCGGCGTCGGCCAGAGCGAGACCGCCGTACATTCGATGGTCGACTTCTTCCTTCTGATACAGCTCGCCGGCACAGGCGACGAGCTCCAGGGCATCAAGCGCGGCATCATGGAGATGGCCGACGGCATCGTCATCAACAAAGCCGACGGCGACAATATCGGTCCGGCTCAACTCGCTCAGGCACAGTTCCGCAGCGCCCTTCATCTCTTCCCGCCGACAGCCTCGGGCTGGTCGCCTGAGGTACTTACCTATTCGGGCTACTACGAACTCGGCATCGCCGAAGTGTGGGATATGATCGACCGCTACTTCGACTTCGTCAAGGCCAACGGATATTTCGACATCAAACGCCGCGAACAGGCCCGCTACTGGATGTACGAGTCTATCGACGAACATCTGCGCGCCAACTTCTACAACAATCCCGCCGTCGCGTCGCTGCTGCGTGAAAACGAAGCCGAGGTGCTCGCAAACCGACGAAGCTCTTTCATCGCCGCCCGCGACGTGCTCGACTATTATTTCAACCACACCTTCAACAGTCTGACAAAATGAAACTCAAGATATTGATCATATTGGCTCTCGCGGCTCTCATGGCTCTGCCCGCCGTCGCCCGTAAAGACACCAAAGGCAAAGCCGCCATCGAGTTTTCGCAAAAAGTCTACGATTTCGGTACGGTCAAAGCCTCGAAAGGCATGGTCGTCCACGAATTTGAATTTACAAACACCGGCGACGCCCCGCTGATGATAATCTCGGCCAAGGCCGACTGCGGCTGCACACGCCCCAAATTCGACGCCGCGCCTGTCAAACCGGGCAAGACCGGCAAGATTAAAGTCACTTTTCTCACCGAAGGTCAGCGCGGATATATCTCTAAAGATATAAAAATACGCACCAACGCGCCGTCGGCAAAACGCGTGACGCTTAAAATCACCGGCAACGTCGTTCCCGACAACAAGAAGTGATAGGTATATAAACCAAATGTGGAGATGCCCTCACGGTATCTCCACATTAGATAATAAACCAATCATTATCACATTTCTTGCAATGGAAAAAGTAATTTTGCTATGTACTATTAAAACCGTTACCCGGCCAAATAGTTCGCGCAAGCTATAATTTTTTTCACAGCAAATATATTGTTTTCATGCAACTCATTGAATCAACACAACATAGCAAAACAGCCCGAAACATACTTTAACTACACTGCGCAATAAACATGCACACCACAGGCATTATCTTTGCAGTGTAATATGAAACAAATCAGAAAACAAACATAAAAAACAACATAATGGAAAAGACAGAAAAGACCAAAAAGGCAGCCGCCAAGAAAACCGCCGCCGACGATCCGCAGGCAGCACGCCTTGACGCCCTCGCCCAGGCAATGGGGCGAATCGAGAAATCATTCGGCCGCGGCGCCGTCATGAAGCTCGGCGACGACGTCATCGAAGACGTTGAGGTGATACCCTCGGGCTCGATAGGACTGAACTACGCGCTCGGTGTCGGAGGCTTTCCCCGAGGCAGAATCATCGAGATCTACGGCCCCGAGTCGTCAGGCAAGACAACCCTGGCCATACACGCCATAGCCGAAGCCCAGAAACGTGGAGGCATCGCAGCCATGATCGATGCCGAACACGCCTTCGACCGCTTCTATGCCCGCAATCTCGGCGTCGATATCAACAACCTTCTCATCGCCCAGCCCGACAACGGCGAGCAGGCACTTGAGATCGCCGAACAGCTCATACGCTCGTCGGCCATCGACATCATCGTCATCGACTCTGTTGCCGCACTGACACCCAAAAGCGAGATCGAAGGCGAGATGGGTGACCGCAACATGGGTCTGCAGGCTCGACTGATGTCACAGGCAATGCGTAAACTCACAGGCACGATCGCCCGCACCAACACAACCTGTATCTTCATCAACCAGCTACGAGAGAAGATCGGTCAGATGTTCGGGCCGACAGAAACAACCACCGGCGGCAACGCACTCAAGTTCTACGCCTCGGTGCGCATCGACATCCGTTCACGCACATCGATCAAAGACGGCGATGACGTCCTCGGCAAACGCGCCGTCGTCAAAGTTGTCAAAAACAAAGTAGCGCCACCATTCCGCCGCGCCGAATTCGATATCATGTTCGGCGAAGGCATATCAAAAGCCGGCGAGATCATCGACCTCGGCGTCGACTACGACGTGATCACAAAGAGCGGCTCATGGTTCAGCTATAACGGCACAAAGATCGCCCAAGGCCGCGACGCAGCCAAACGCGTCATACAGGACAATCCCGAATTGGCTGAAGAACTCGAAGAAAAGATCATGGCAGCCCTTCGTGCCGACGACGGCGAAGCTCCGGCAAAAGCCGTAGCCGCAAAAAAAGCAGCCGAAAAGAAAGCCGAGAAAAAAACCGACGACGACAATGAAACCGCCGCCGTCAACGACGACAAACTCTTCGACGACACCCTACCCGACGATTTCTCGATCGAAGAAGACCTCTAAACCGCCTCACACACACTTCCACATACCCCAATGGCGACCCCAACCGGTCGCCATTGCTCATTTCCGAAGAAAAACCCGGCAAATGAACCGAATAACCCCCCCCCAATTGTCTTGTGTACGAGACAAAAAATACATAATTTTGTCTTACTCATAAAACAAATCTCATAATGATAAGATCTGAAAGTCTCCGCGAGGTGACTATCCCTGAAAAGTGTTGACAGATTTGAGGGCGATTAACTGATATGGTTTACACCGTCTGGTATAATATCCCTACTGGCCCTTGACATCCGCACGTCGTTGCTTGAAAATATAGTGGCATTGAAGCTTCTATCGCGCTATGGCTCAAAAGACGCCGTCTATTTCTATAATCACGGCGTGGAAGTGGATTTCTACATTCCACGGACAGAGACGGCCATTCAGGTATGTTACAAGATGAATGACGCCGAAGGTACTTTTGACCGGGAAACAAAGGCATTGGTAAAAGTGCAGTCGCGTCTGTCGTGCCGCCGCAATATAATTGTGACTTACAGCGATGAAGAAGTAATAGAGCGTGAGAAAGTGAAAATCGAAGTTATTCCGGCTTGGAAATTCTTGCTCGACCATGATTCCACAATTTAGTTTTATGTAGCCGACAAAGGTCGACGGCTTCAGTCGAGACTTCATACTCCCTTGCCAATGTTTGTGCGATATAAAGGCAGGAGGCAACCACCCTCACGGGTGACTGCCTCCTGCGGGATTTAGGCTGCTTTGTCTGCTAATATAATAATTTACCTTATAAATAGTCCTGAATATCAGTTAGCGCCTTTGACAGTTACAGGTATGTCAAGTGTCACGATCGAGATATTTTCGAAGGTAACGGTTGCTTTCAGTGTCAGATGGTAAGTCTTGTCGAGACGTGTGCCGAGGTTCTTGAAGGTTATAGTACCCTTGGTTGCACTGCCGACGACATTGTCAACATCAAACGTCGAACCCTGTGCGAGGTTGCCGGCAAATGTATTATATGTTGCGTCCTTGACGAATGCATACGATACGGATACCTGAGCGGGATCGAGTTTAAACTTGCTGACAGCGGTGCTTGAGAGACCGAGTGCGCTGTTGGCTGCAATCCAGTTGTAGATTGTCTCGTTGTCGATGTCGATTACATTGACGCTCTTGGCTGCATTGGCCGAGTCACCGCCGATCTTGACACCGTCGATAGTAACCTCGTTGAGTTTACCGCCCTTGAACGGGTTGATGAAGATGACGTTGAAGTCCTGAGTGCACTTCTCACCGTTGACAAGGTCAACATCGTAGTGCATCTTGACAGTCTTCTGAGCCTCGGCGAGAGCCTGTGTCAGAGCGATGTTCTGAGTTGTAACACCGTCGATGACCTGGTCGCTGAGAGCTACGCCGGTCTGGCCTGCGTTGATGAGGAACTGAATACCGGTAACGTTGGTGACAGGAGCCTGGTTGTAGTACTGGTAGATGTTCTTACCGTTGACCATCTTGAAGACTTCGGCGATGTTAGATTCGAGTTTCCAGCCACTTGCGGTCGGTTTGCCGATGACGCTGACGCTGTTGGTCTCACCGATCTGATAGTTGGGATTAAAGCCATAGACAGTGCATGTCTCTTTGACATAGAATACCTGCTTGATGACGATATTGCCCAGCGAGTAGGGATTGTCAGAAGGAATCTCGATGGTAACCGTATATCTTGCACCTTCCTTGCCGGGATAGTTGCCATAGGTATTGTTGGTGAGAATATCGTTGTTGATATTGCAGTTGATCGAAGATGTCTGTGTCGGAGCGTTGCCCAGAAGAACCTCAAGCTGGATGCCCTTGGCTGCGTTTGTGGTATATTTCGTACCGGCTGTTGCGGTAGCCTCGACAAGCACATCTTCTTTCTTGGGTCTTGCGTTTTCATTCCATACGCTGACAGTCACTTTATACTCGTCGTTTGTGCCTGCATAGTGGTTCCAGAAATGTTCACTGTCAAGACCTGTGCGGCCGTAGAGAACCTTGTTGACCTGCTGGTAGTCCATGCCGGCTGCAAATGAATATACTGCTGCAAGGTTGTGATATTCATAAGCGTTATTGTTCTCGTATGTCTCTTCGATATTGGGCTGCTTGTCGGGGTTGACGGGAGCGTTTCTTGTGATGTTGACCTTGATATAAGACGAAGCGACCATCAGATCAGACTTGCCGTCGTTTGATGTCATGAAAGCGTCGACTCTCACGACAGGAGTACGGCCGATTGCGGGTGCGAGATATTTCTCACGAGTGTCTGTGCTGTTGGGATTGGCCGGCTTGAGGTTTTCCTCATTGGCAGTGAGCACACCTTCGTCACTGAGGGTGACAAACCACTGCTGATTAGTCTTCTGGGCGTCATCTGCAATGTACTCTGCGGGCAGTGAGAATTTATAAGAAATGCCATCAAAGCCGAGAGCAGTGAGTGTCGACTTCAAAGTCTCCTCATAAAGCTCGACATACTCGGCAAGGTTCAGCTCACCGGTATAGACCATGTTGAGATTGGGTTCCTTGGCGAGTGTGACACCGACAACATCCTGGATAAACTGGCTTGTCTCAGCCTTGTCGTTGACGATGGCATATTCGCGGGCATAATATGCCTTGTGGTTGTTTTTGGGATTGGCGATGACACCGACAACGGGGCTCGACGACGGAGCTACATAGTCTGTGACAAAGGGCACCTGGCCGTTCCAGAGCTGGAGGGCGGCGATGTCTTTCTTAGAGCCTGTGGCGGCAGCGAGTTTGTTGTATGTTGCAGAAACGGCAAGCACACCCTCGGTGTTTGCTTTCTCGACATCAAACTTGGTGACATTCATCAGGTCCTCGAGGTCGCCGGCGGCCTTGCGGGAGGTAGCTATATCGCGGTTGATGAATTTTGCAAACGATGTCTCGGATACAAATGCATTTTGCGGGCTGACACGGTAGAAAAGGTCTACGACGTTAGACTTGTTCCAGCCGGTCTGCGGAGCAAATGCTTTTGTAGCTGTATTATATTTGCTTTCGCTGTAGTAGGCGTTGATGTGATAGAAGGGCTTGTCTGTGGTAGGATATCCGCCAACGTTCGAGAGAACCGACGGAATGAAAGCGAGAGTGCCCATGGGTGTGCCGAGCGAGATCTTGACAGATGTCGGTTTGCCGTCTGCGCCCTTGACACCGTCGATTGTCAGCTCGTTACCGCTGTAGATAGCCGTGATGCCCTCGGCTGTGGTCGGCCGCCAGCTGATGCCCGAGTCTTTTACTTTCTTACCATCTTTATAGATGTCAAAATTACCGGTTTCGGGATTGGGAACATAATATTCTCCCGACTCGCCTGAGGGTCCCTGAGGACCTTCAGGACCTTGAGGACCGCGATCTCCGGCAGGACCTTGTGCCCCGGTATCACCCTTGTCGCCCTTGGGACCCTGCGGGCCTACGGCACCGTCCTGACCGATAGCTTTGTATCCGGTCTTGACACCGTCTTTATACCAGTAGCCGTCATCACCGATTGTCCAGGACGTACCGTTGGCGCCATCCTTACCGTTTGTAACCGTATATGATTTATTGTCGCTCATAGTGAATGTGATACCGTCGGCAGTCGAAGTGACGCTCTTGATTACCATTCCTGAGTCGATCAGATCCTGCAATTTGGCAAGGCTGACATTTATGTTGTCAATCTGGCCCTGCAGGTTGTCAATATCGTCGTCATAATCCTTGCAAGAAGTAAATGAAGCCGACATTGCTGAACACACAAGCGCTGCGAGTGTGAAGTTCAAAAAATGTTTGTTCATAATTAATGTGAATAAAAATAATTAATGTGGATTTCCATTGTGATTGCTCTGAAAGGCCGTTAAAGCCACCTTGTCAGGATATTTTTGACAAAATTACGCCAATTCAATGAAGTGTATCCGAAATGCGTGTAGCGACATTGACACACCTCTGAGGTGATATGCGCACATCGCATTTTTCCGATGGTTCACCACGTCTATTGACTTGGTGCAAATATAGTTGCAACCACGGACACTGTTCTCTGAAATCCGTTGCATAATAGCTTCGTCACCACAGCAAATCATGCTGCACAAACGCGTCAAAACAGCTATATATATGTTGTGGAATTTGCGACTCGGCCGTTCTGAAAAACCGGCAGGCCCGCGCACGTTTCACAGCGCATCGGCCCGTCTGACCGTATCACCGGCGGGCATTGCCCCGCCGTTCGCGAAAGCTTGAAGACAGCTCTTCAAAAAAGTCACGGTCAAGAATAAGGGAGATTCTGCCCAGCAGATCAGTGTCTACAGAGTTTTTCTGAAACAACCTGTAGACATTCGAGCGGTCGAGGTGTAGTTTGCGGGCAAACCACGACACGGTGCGCTCCTGCGAGGCGAGTTCTTCCTTGATGAGTTGTCCGATTGGCAACATTGGCATCTTCAGGATGATTGGCTGAATTCTTGAGGCAACGTCGGTCTGTCGGCTCCCGGCTTGGTGAGATGCGGCGATGCCCGGTGAACGAAAAAAGCGCAGGGAGCCAGCTATCGCTCCCCCTGCGGGCATCGCCAAACGCCCTACTTGAAAGTCAACAGCCTATTCACCCCACGCCCTACCGTTATATCTATACGCCAAATCCGTCGCGATGCCTGATAAATATTATCAAGGCATAACGGCAGGTTTTGTCGTTGATATGCGACAAGCACGAGCGCGTTTCATGGCTGCTTATTCCTCTTCAAGTGTCCGGGGACGCCGACGGCGATCCCGTATGAAATTTGGCGATTTCGCAGGGAAAGGATTAAGCTAATGTTACGCTTAAATATGTATCTGCAGACAGCCATCAGACATGTCTGAACACGGTCTGCACAGCAAATTTACGCAATTTGCTCTATTTATCAACATTTTTAACAGCGCCAATTCATCGGGATTATGTATTTTTGTATAATAAAAACCGATAATGAGCGACAAAGCACGACTATATCTTTTCCCTGTACCGATGGGCGATTCGCCTGTCGACAAGGTGTTACCGCCTGTCAATACCGCAATAATCCGCGAAGTCAAATACTTCGTAGTCGAGAATCTGCGATCGGCCCGACGTTTTCTAAAGTCGTGCGACCGCAACATAGACATCGACAGCCTCTCGATGGTAGAGCTAAACGAACACACCGACCTGGCCGACGTCGCTGCCATGCTCGACCCTATGGCCCGCGGACACAGCATCGGCGTCATCAGCGAAGCCGGATGCCCCGCCGTAGCCGATCCCGGGGCCGATCTTGTCGCAGTCGCCCAGGCCCGGGGATATGAAGTAGTGCCACTCGTCGGACCATCGAGCATACTGCTGTCACTCATGGGATCAGGCTTCAACGGACAAAATTTCGCCTTCAACGGCTATCTTCCCGTCGATGCCAAAGCCCGCGGCGCCAAACTCAAGGAGATGATACGGCGCATCACTGCCGAACACCAGACACAGATATTCATCGAAACGCCTTACCGCAACAACCGCCTCATCGCCGATCTTGCCGAAAGGCTACCGGGCGACATCAGACTGTGTGTCGCCTCAGACATCACCTGCTCGCGCCAGTCTATAATAACCAGACCGCTGTCGCAGTGGAAGAAAACGCCGTATAACTACGACAAAATACCTACAATCTTCCTCCTCTACAGTCAGACATGAAACAGCCCCGCCGCATAAGCCGTCAGCTCGAAGAACTGACGTCGCTCTTCGATGACATAGAGATCGACATAAACCGCAGCGACATCGCCGCAGACATCATAACACGCCACCGCCGGATAAACGAAGCCAAAGAGACCGCTAAAAGCCTGAGCGTCGACACTACGGCCGTCACTCCCGGCAGGCATATCAAATTCATATCGTTCGGCAGCGGCAGCAGCGGCAACTGCGCATACATCGGCACCAAAGACGGAGGCGTGCTCATTGACGCCGGCGTCGACAACAACTATGTTACCGACCAGCTGCTGCGAAACGGAATCGACATCGACAATGTCAAAGGCATTATCCTGACCCATGATCACAGCGACCACGTCAAATATGCTTACTCGTTGCTGCGCCGGCGCAGCTCCACACTGCTATACTGCACACCAAAGACCCTCAATGGCTTGTTGCGGCGCCACAATATTTCACGCCGCATAAAAGACTATCATCGCGCCATCTATAAAGAATTTCCCTTTGAGGTCGCCGGCATGACCATCACACCGTTCGAGACCTCGCACGACGGCAGTGACAATGTCGGGTTCTCGATAAGCACCGACGGTATTACATTTGTCGTCACCACCGACACGGGCCACATCACCGAGCGCGCCGACCATTATATGCGCCGTGCCAATTATCTTATGATCGAAAGTGACTACGACCTCGATATGCTACGTCGCGGCCGCTACCCCGAATATCTGAAGGCACGCATCATCTCTGACACCGGCCACCTCGACAATATGGTGACCGCCCGCTATCTCGCCGAAATCCGTACTCCTATACTCCGCGAAGTATATCTCTGCCATCTAAGCCAGGACAACAATAGCCCCGAGTTAGCTCTCGCCACCGTCAAAGACCGTCTTGCCGAGCGCAATGTCAACGTCATCACCGACGATGCCTCCCCCACGGGCGACGCCCTGCGCCTCTCGGTCCTTCCCCGTTTTAAATCATCTCCGCTCTTCATCCTCCGTCCTCTCGACGAATAAGATCCACCTCCGGAGAGCAGACACACCGGCCCGTTTCGCACAGAACAGGTCATAATCACTCGTGTCCACATATACGGGCCACAAAGCATCCACAAAAACACACAGAGGCCGCGTCGTGGTTTACGACGCGGCCTCTGTGATACAAACACTGATGCGATTGTTATTCAGCAACTGCGCTGTTGATGAAATTGAGCGAGTTGTTCTTGACGTTCTCTTTACCGACAAGGAGAGTGAAAGGATCGAAGAGACCGATACCCATCGTGCGGTTGAAAGTGCCGGCATATTCATCGAAGTTGTAGGGACGGCTCTCATCAGAAACAGAGTCGACAACGAAGACAACGACCGAATTGTTGCCTTTGACCGGACCTACGAGACTCTTCTCGGCGGCAGAAGCTATCTGACCCTGAAGTGCGCTTTCACCCACGCCGATCGAAGCTACGCGAGGCGAGCTGAAGATGACATCGGCCTGAGCGACGGGAAGTTCCATGGCTGTGGCATAACCGTTGATATCACCGGCTTTGCCCTGATAGTCGGCCATGAGTTTATCAAGCTTCTTGGCTGTGACGGCGCGTGCACGCAACTGGTTTTTGATCTGATAGCAATCCCAGGGAAGATATTCGCCGTCATAAATGTCTTTGATGGCAATGGCCATCAGATAAGACTGCTTGTTATCCTGAATGACCGGTGACACCTGACCTTTCTTGCCTTCCATTACCCATTTGACCGCACCGCGGCTGTCACTGATGTTGGCGATATGGGGATGCGATGCACCGACAAGGTCGGGAAGCACCATGAAGCCGGCTTCGGCAGCATTGGCGGTGAAGTCGTCGGCCGACGAGTTGGCCGAAATGAATGTGCGCAGATCGTTAGAGAGTTTCTCGAGAGTGGCGTTCGAGGGGTCGATCGTGTAGTTTATGACAGCATAGTCATAGACAGGCACGGGCGAGCGGCGGGCGTTGACGCGGTAGATCTGAGAGTAGATATTGCCGTTGATGCTGTCTGTCATGACAAAAGGCTGACCGACGGTGGCGGCGAGCAGCGCGTTCTTGATCTTGGTGTCGATACCGTTGAGGTTGACGAGCGATGTCCAGATGCTGTCCTGAGCCTGAGAGAAGTCGGTGTCGGCAAAGTCAGCCCATTTCGCACCGTTGGCAAGAGCCGTCATCACCGTGTCGGCTTTCTCGGGCGATGCGAGAGCGATCATCGATACGTTGATAGAGTCGACGTCGTTGGTCACGCCAAGCACTTTGGCAAGAGTGTATTTGTCACGCTGCGAGACGATGACCTTGGCTGTACCGGCGGCCGTGGTATCGATGAAGTTCTTCACACGGGCGTCGGTAATTTTCGACAGGGGTGCTGTGGCGCGGTTGACGACAAAGCGCGAGTCGCTGTCAACACCGTTAAGGCCTTCGCCCGAATTGAGGGCTGCGAGAGCGTTCTCGACTACCTGCTGGCCGGCGACGATGTCATCCTGCGATGGTTCGATCACTACATATATATAGTCGATCTCGCGGAGCTCTTCGTCGATGCGATAGTTGTTTTTGTTCTTGTCCCACTGTGCCTTGATGTCTGCATCGGTGACCTCGGCCTCGGTGTCGGGCACCGTAGCGGCGGGTTTCGATACATACGAGATGTGACGTGTGGTGGCGTTGTCGTTATAGACACTCTTGGCGTCGAGTGTGTTTGCCGTGAAAAGACCGCCTACGAGTCGGTAGAATTTCTCCTGAAGCATTGCGTTCTCGACATCTGCCTCGGTTGCGGCCCAAAGGGTCTTGAGCTGCTGGCCCGCCTCTACGGGAAGGTTATATTTGGCCGGATTGTTGATGCGGTCGAGCACTTCTTTGCCCGAAGGATTCTCAAGACCGAGCTGACGCGAAACAGTGTAGATAAACTGCTGGGCGTTGCGGTGGGGCATCACGCCGGTCATAGCCTCTGAAATCTCTTTGTCAGAGACGCGGAGACCGAGATCACGGTATTCCTGTTTGAGGAGTTCTTCGAAGAGCAGGCTGTTGATGACATTCTGCGACAACTCGTCGCCATCGACATTCTGGTTTGAATTGCGCATCTGCTCGTTGGCCTGCTCGAGGCGGGCCTGATAGTCGTGGTAATCGACTTTTTTGTCACCTACCTGAGCGACAGTCATGCCCGAGCCGAAGTAAGTACGGCCCGAGGTGAGGAAGTCGCCGAGAATAAATGCAAGCAATGCCACGATAATGATTACGAACAGCAGCACTGACTTGCTTCTGATTTTTTCTAAGGTTGCCATTTAGATTTTTTGTATTTTTATTTGTTTTTTGTTTTCGATTGGTCTGTCAGCGCGCGAAACGGGCGCTTTTAAGCGCACAAAGATACATTTTTTTCGCTATCAATCAAAACTTCAAGTTGAATTTCTCGCGAATGGCTTCAACTTTATCTAATTTTTCCCACGTAAAAAGCTCGACATCGAGGCTGAACGGCTTTTCGCCGGGATGACCGAAATGTTTGGTGACCGTGCGGTTTGTGCGGCCGACGTGGCCGTAGCTCGCTGTCTCGCGATAGATGGGGGCACGCAGTTTCAGTCGCTGCTCGATGGCGTGGGGACGCATGTCGAAGTCGTCACGCATACTGCCGACAACTGCCGAGATCCGAGCATCGGTCATATCGACTTTTGCCGTACCGAATGTGTTGATGTTCAGGCTCACCGGCTCGGCCACGCCAATGGCATAAGCAAGCTGTACGAGCACCCGCTCGGCCACGCCGGCGGCAACGAGATTCTTCGCCAAATGGCGTGCGGCATAGGCTGCCGACCGGTCGACTTTCGACGGGTCTTTGCCCGAGAAGGCGCCTCCGCCGTGTGCCCCGTGACCGCCGTAAGTGTCAACTATGATCTTGCGGCCGGTAAGACCGGTGTCGCCGTGAGGTCCGCCAATGACAAACTTGCCTGTCGGATTGACATAAAGCGTAAAATCGTCGCCGAAGAGGCTGCGCATCTTGGGGGGGACGGCCTCTTTTACGCGCGGCAACAATATCTCGCGCACGTCGCGGGCAATGACAGCCAACATCTTGCGGTCGGCCTCGTCCTGAGTCATGCCGTTACCGGGCTTGATAAAGTCGTCGTGCTGGGTCGAGACCACTATAGTGTGCACTCTGACGGGATGACCCTGCTCGTCATACTCGATTGTGACCTGGCTTTTTGAGTCGGGCCGCAGATAAGTCATGTCGACACCTTCGCGACGGATATTGGCAAGTTCTTTGACAATGGCGTGGCTTAGAGCCAGCGACAGCGGTATATAAAGATCAGTCTCGTCAGTGGCATAGCCAAACATCATGCCCTGGTCGCCCGCGCCCTGATCGACGGCGTCGGCGGTCTCGACGCCGCGGTTGATGTCGGGGCTCTGCTCGTGGAGCGCCGAAAGCACGCCACACGAATCACCGTCGAAAAACAGTTCGCTGCGGTTATAACCGATTTCCTTGATCACACGGCGCGTTGTCGACATCAGATCGACATAGGCTTCGCTCTTGACTTCACCGGCGACAATAACCTGACCGGTGGTGACAAGCGTCTCGCAAGCCACTTTCGACGAAGGGTCGCGAGCGAGAAACTCATCAAGGATAGCATCTGAAATCTGGTCGGCCACTTTATCGGGATGACCTTCTGAAACCGACTCTGAAGTAAATAGATAGTTCATAGCGTTGAAAGTTTTTGGATATCAAAAAAATCATGGAAATCAGAGGCCTGCGCGCCGCCAAATCCATGATTGCATGATAAAACCTGTGATACCGATAAACACACCGGAGTGTGCCGACGGGCGATTTTAGCATTTTTTCAAGTGGTTGCAAGCAGCCAAATTTTTCCACTGTCGGCCCGTGACACAAGGTCGCCGGCCGATTACACCGCAAAGTTACAACAATAGCGCCGCCCGCCAAAATATTTTAACTCTTATTTTGCAAATGTTTTTTTAGGACACGCCGACGTGTTTTTTGAAGATTTGTTGTACCTTTACAAAAATTATCAGTTACTCCTATTTTTATACCATGTTACGCAGACTACTGTTTTTTGTGACTTTCTTTGCCGCCCTCTGCGGTTACGGTCAATCATCGGACGTCGTTGTAGGCGCAGCCAAGACAGCCGAATACCTGCCCATGCTTGAAGGCAAGCGTGTGGCCCTGTTCTCCAACCACACCGGTATGGTAGGCGACCGCCATACGCTCGATCTGATGCTCGACGGGGGCGTCAATGTAGTGGCTATCTTCTCGCCCGAACACGGTTTCAGAGGCACTGCCGACGCCGGCGAACACGTCGGCAGCGGCGTCGACCCCGTCACGGGCATTCCCATCGCATCGCTCTACGACGGCAAAAAGCGCGGACCGTCGGCCGAAACAATGGACAAACTCGATGTCATCGTTGTCGACATTCAGGATGTCGGCCTGAGATATTATACATATTATTGCACGATGATCGATCTGATGAACTCGGCTGCCGCGGCCGGCAAGGAGGTGATCGTGCTCGACCGTCCGAACCCCAACGGCATGTATGTCGACGGGCCGATACTCGACATGAAATATGAGTCGGGCGTCGGACGTCTTCCCATCCCCGTGGTCCACGGCATGACAATGGCCGAGCTTGCTCTCATGGCCAACGGCGAGGGCTGGCTCAAAGAAGGCCGCAAAGTAGACCTCAAGACCGTCAAGTGTGACAACTATACACATCAGACACGTTACGACCTGCCTATACCGCCGTCGCCCAACCTGCGCACAATGACGGCGATATATCTCTACCCGTCGATCTGCTACTTCGAGGCCACACCCGTGAGCCTCGGGCGCGGCACAGACAAACCGTTTGAGATCTACGGTCATCCCGACATGAAAGGCCGTAGCTTCGACTTCACACCCCGCAGCGTCGCCGGCGCCAAAAATCCGCCTCAGCTCGACAATCTCTGTCACGGTGTCGACCTGAGCGCCGCCGACAAAGAGGCTGTCATAGCCGCCGGCATCGACCTCGGCTACCTCATCGACGCCTACCGTGACCTCAACATAGGCGACAAGTTCTTCACATCGTTCTTCGAGAAACTCATCGGCCGCGGCGATATACGAGGCATGATCGAACAGGGCATGAGCGCCGACGAGATCAAAGCCACCTGGGCCGGAGACGTCGAGAAATTCAAAAAACAACGCAAACCTTACCTGCTTTACGCCGAATAAACCATGTCACAGCCAATCATTATCATCATCACCATAGCAGCCTACTTCGCTCTGCTTTTAGCTGTCTCTTACTTTGCCTCGCGAGGCTCCGACAACTCGACTTTCTTCAACGGCAACCGCAAGGCACCGTGGCCCATAGTGGCCTTTGCCATGATAGGCGCCACAATATCGGGCGTGACGTTCATCTCTGTCCCCGGCATGGTCGTCACAAAAGGCTACGCCTACCTCCAGATGGTGCTCGGCTTTATCGTAGGATATTTCGCCATAGCCTTTGTTCTCGTGCCTATGTTCTACAAGCGTAATCTGCTGTCGATCTACGGCTACCTCGAAGAACGTTTCGGCGCATCGACCTACCGTACGGGCGCATGGTTTTTCTTTATCTCTAAGATGCTCGGCGCCGCCGTACGATTTCTCGTCGTGTGCTCGGTGCTTCAGCTGCTCGTATTCTCGCCGCTCCACATACCGTTTGTCTTCAACGTCATCGTTACAATAGCCCTGATATGGCTCTACACTGTTCAAGGCGGCGTCAAGACACTTATATGGACTGACACGCTCAAGAGTTTCTGTCTGATAATGTCAGTGATACTTTGCATCTATTTCGTCGCTACCAACCTTGGCTTCTCGTTCGGCGAAATGGTATCGTCAATCACCGACCATCCGTCATCGCGCATGTTCTTCTTCGACAATCCCAAAGAGGGTACATATTTCTGGAAACAGTTTCTCGCCGGCATCTTCATGGCCCTGGCAACCAACGGTCTCGACCAGGACATGATGCAGCGCAATCTGGCATGCCGCGACACAGGCGAATCGCAGAAAAACATGATTGTCAGCGGTATAACACAATTTTTTGTCATAGCTCTATTCCTCTTGCTCGGCACGCTTATGGTCATCTTCCTTGACTCGAAAGGCATAGAACATCCGGCTAAAAGCGACGACATCTTCGCCATGGTCGCCACTCACGATGCGATGCCCGCCATTGTCGGCATACTCTTCGTGCTCGGCCTCGTCGCAGCTGCCTACTCTGCCGCCGGCTCGGCTCTGACATCACTGACAACATCATACACCGTCGACATTCTCGGCGCCCACAAAAAACAGGACGAAGCACGTCTGACCCGCACACGAAAAGCCGTCCACATCGGCATGTCGACCATAATGGGCATTGTCATCATCGCCTTCTACTATCTCAGCGACCAGGATGCCATCAGCGCCGTCTATACCCTCGCATCGTATACCTACGGCCCGATTCTCGGCCTGTTTGTCTACGGCATGTTCTGGAAGAAACCCGTCCACGACAAGTTTGTACCCGTCGTCTGCATCCTTGCCCCCTGCCTCTCATGGGCAGTGCAATGGTCGCTCCACGAAGCTTTCGGCTATGAGACAAGCTTCGAACTCCTTATCATCAACGCATTGATCACCGTTATCGGTCTACGCCTGCTCTCCGTAGGCAAGAAAACGGCCGCTGTGACCGCCTGAATCTCTATGTACCATGGCACGGGACCTCTTCAACCGCTATGTATGGCTCGTCGACACTCTCAAACGCCATGGCCGCATGACGCGCAACGAAATCGACGCCTGTTGGATACGCTCACGCTACTCCGACGGGCGTCCGTTGCCGCGACGCACGTTTTATAACTACCGTCAGGCCATCGAAGAACTCTTCGACATCACAGTCGAATGCGACCAGTCTACGTTTGAATACTATATCTCGGAAGAAGACTCCCATAGCGAAAGTGTCACCGACTGGCTGCTCAACTCGGCGGCGACAAACGACATACTCAGCGGCTCGCGAGACATCGCCGGACGCATATTCATCGAAAACGTCCCGTCGGCGCGCGAATATCTCGGAGTCGTCATCGACGCTCTCCGCGCCGGCCACACGCTGCGGTTCAACTATCATCCATATACACGCAGCCTGCCGACAACGGGCATTGTCATCGAGCCGTATCTACTGAAAATATTCAAACAGCGCTGGTATGTCACAGGCCGCAATGTGACCGAAGACCGCATAAAAACATATGCTCTCGACCGCATGAAAGAGGTAGTCGTGACATCAGACAGCTTTAAAGCCGATGCGTCATTCGATCACGAAAGCTACTTCAACGACTCGTTCGGCATAGTTGTATCACAGAACGAGCCAAAACGCATCGTACTGCGCGTCGATCACCGACAGGCAAAATACTTCAGAGCGCTGCCGCTACATCACTCGCAGACTGAGATGATCAATGACGAATATTCGATTTTCCACTACCGGTTGCGCATCACCGACGACTTCGTCGCCGAACTGCTCTCATACGGCCCTAACGTAACCGTGCTCGAGCCGCCCGAGTTGCGCGCCATTATGAAAACACGCCTCGCCGAGGCTCTCAAGGGCTATGAATAGGTCAGACTTGTCCGACACGTCCGCCCCCGGCTAATATTCGCTGAAAAACTTGGGCTTGATCACTATGCCTACACGCAATTGAGAATGGAACTGTTTGTAATCAAGCAACCCCTCGCCATAGCCGTTGTAATACTGCACGAAAAGAAACTGATTGTCCCGCTTGAAAATTCTATATGCAAATTCCACGATAGAATTATAGTCGAAGAACTTGCCGGCTCGCTTTACCAGAGTAAGCGACGCCGTGAAGCGATTGCCGCTCGATATATACTGGAATCCTGTCTGATAGATACCGCAATAGTGCAGGATATCCTTGTTATTGACACCGTCGATAATCGGGATCCACACCTTGCCGTGAACCATCAGATGCTTGGTGACAAGAATATTAGCCGCGAGTGACACTTTGTTCCACGAACGCGACCATATGCTGTCGCGGCCGTTGCTCTCATGCTCGATCATAAAAGTGGCATTGCCGACGTAGCGATTTTTGACAAAAATCGGCTTGGCAAGGCCTATGCCCGGATTGAAGTTGAGATCGGTCATCGGCATTGAGTTTTCAAGCACGTTCCAGAAACATTTCTGCGAATAGAAGAGATAAAGAAATGTGCCGCCGGGAAGCACCGAACGCGTAAGCCGTTGAGCTACCGATATCTGAAATTTTATGTTCGTGTTAGCTCGCGTTATCTTTTGCCCGACTGCCGGTCCGAAGATAAAGTAATTGTCCTTATATAACCCGAAATAAGGACGGTTTTCATAGTCTCGGCGAATGCTATCGGGATCAAGCGGCTCGCTGTCGATGCTGAGAATCTGCGACGAGGCCGAAACCACTGATACTATTATGGCAAATGTGATAAATATAAGACGTCTCACAACAAAAAATTCCTTGTTTTACTCGTCTGCAAAGATATATATTTTTCGGCATAAACAAACGCTAAGCGGCATTTCGGGCCACTTTTAGCGCACAAATGTCGCAAAACGGCACATCATCGATGAGAAGTCTCCGGAATGTTGAACGCCCCGGCAGTCATAATGATGCTATCGGGGCGCTCGCTTGTGTTTATCAGGAATTCAAATTACTTTTCTTTCAGCTTGATATTGTCGAGATACCAACGGAGGGCCTTTGAGCTGCCCCACTGGCTGTCGGCATTGCGGATTGTGATCTTTGTGTCGGCTGTGACAGTAGCGCCGGCAAGATCGACCTCGACTTTATACCATTTGTATGCTCCGTCTTTTTCGGGATGAGGCACGGCAAACTCATACTCGTTGCGGACCGAACCGGTCTCGACGATAACAACAAGCTCGGTATCGTCAAAGACGCCGCTTCCCTGTCGCTGTGTGCTGGTATCGAATGTGAGCATCAGTTTTGCGTCTGCGGGCACGCCCTCGATCTTCGGCAGCACGATACCGCTCTGATAACCCGTGAGGCCGAACTTGAGATAGTTGCGCTGGATATAGGTCTGGGCCTGAGGTTTGCGTTCCGATTTGTCGGGATGGTGCGTGGCGATGATCTCATATCCTCTTTCCAAAAGGGCATCGTAGGTCGATACATCGTCGACTTTGTTTGTGCCGAGCTGCTGTGCGGTGGCATCAGAGTCGTTAGAGCCGATTGTATCGCCGGCGGGAGTCTGGCTTGACCATGGCTCGAACCATTCGAAGTCTTCCATGAAATAAACAACCTCGAAGACGCCGAGATCTTCGGCCTCCATGGCGAAGAAACGTATGATAGGCGTTGCCGTGCCGGCATAGTAACCTTTGAGGGTCACCTTGTGGCCGCTGAGAGCGTTGGTGTCGACATCGGGACCCGCACCCACAACACTGACCGTATTGTTTGCGCCATCGATCTTCAGCGTGCCGCCGTCAAGGATACCCGTGGCCATTACATATGTGTATGTAGCGGCTGTATAGCTGTCAACCTGGCCGGTTATATCGACAGCATCGGGATAGGTCAGATCTGAAACGTGATCGGTCATGGTGACGCGGTCGGCGGTGAAATACGGCAATTTGCGCGCGTCTGTCATCTTGGTGCCTTCGAGGGTGATGACATCACCGGCTGAAATCAGATCAAGACCTCCGTCTTCGACATAAGTGATGAAGATATTGGCTTTACCGTCAGTGGCGATGACGTCATCGCCGATCTTGCCCATCACCACAAGATTCTCGATCTTGCTCATGGTCTCGTCGTCAAGAGTCTCAGCCTTGGCGGCATCATAGACAGGCAGATCGCGGAATTTATCGCCGGCCTGTCGTACTTCAACTGTCGACATACTTGCGAGCGACCCGCCTTTGAATGCGACCTTGGCCTTGCGGGGATTATCGGGCGCACCGTCGCGATAGTTGTCAGCGACCGATATCTTGACCTCCGTGACACCAGTGCCGGTCGAAGGCTCGACGGTAACCCACTCGGGGCATTCATCAACCAGCCATTGTGCGTCTGAATAAACCGTTATGATGGCGGTCTGGGCATTCTCGGCGACAAAGTCGAGATATGTTGCGCTGGTCATCGTTGCCTTGGCCATCTTGTTATTGTCGTCATCGTCACACGACACGATGGCAAAGCCGCAGAAAGCAAGCAGCGCGATAACGAATATATTGAATTTCTTATTCATCTTATTATCTTATTGAATTAAAGAAAAACTGTTAGAAATCAAGACCGTCATTCCAACCCGGATTCTGGGTAAGATTCGGGTTGAGCGAACGTTCGTTGATAGGAATCGGGTAGAGATAGTCGCGGCCCTCGTTGAAGCCATAGCGCTCGTGATTTTTGTGATAATCGACATAACCTGAAGAACCTTCAGAGAGAAGGATGTCTTTGCCGATCTCCTTGACAAGTGCGCCCGCGGGTGCTATCGGAGCGGGAGTACCGTTGGCATAGAGCACGAGATTGGGTTTGCCGTCGCCCGTCAGGTCATACTCGCCGGGACCGGGGAAATACATACCCCTGATTGACTGATTGAGTCGCAGACCGGCTTTCCAGCGGAATAGATCGGTTAATCTGAAGCCTTCTTCAAGAAGCTCGATGCCGCGCTCGCGACGTATCTCGAGGATAACACCGGCATTGTTGCCTGTCACGTTGGTAAAGCCGGTCTCGGACGACATCAGATATGGGTCAGGAGCGGCATTGGCATCGGCCATGACAAGATCTTTCATGCCCGCACGTTTGCGGATAAGATTTACCGAAATATTCAGGTCTTCCTGTGTAAGCGTGCCGAGTTCTGCTTTTGCCTCGGCGTAGTTGAGAAGCACCTCGGCATAACGGTAGACGGGAATATCGTTGGTGTTACGTCCGCCACGGTCGACCTGACCGCCGTTTACATCCGGGCCGACGACAAACTTGATGGGCATATAACCTGTCGTACAAAAACCGAAATCGGGAGCAAGCACTTCTGATTTGCCGATACGGGTATAACCGAGGCTGCGGATTGACTGCGCCAGTCGTGGATCGCGGTCTTTCATCTCATCGACAAAGACCATAGTCTGCCAGCCGGGTTTATCGGTAAATCGGCTACCGTCTTTCATCATATAAGTATTGATAAAGTTACGGGTCAGGCCGGGAATACCTTGAGTCGGCTGAAACGACAGTCCGTTGACGTTATGAGTTACATTGATAGCATATGAATTGCGGATAGCAAGAATATATTCGTCGGGGTTCGCATCTTCGAGGGTGAAGAGTGTCAGATAGTCCTTGTCGGGATTATTCGTGCTATAAAGCTTATACTCTTTCTCATCAATAATCTGCTTGGCGGCTGCGGCTGCCTGTTCGAGGTAATATTTATAATCATGGCCCTCGATATTAAGATTATGATACTTGCGATAAGTACCTTCATAAAGACAGAACTGTGCCTTCAACGCAAGAGCCGCACCATGCGAAACTCGATAGGGATTATCGGTGTTCTTGGCCTTTACCGGAAGTGTTGCTATGGCATAATCGACATCCTTAATCATTTCGGTCATAACCAACTCGCGGGAATCACGAGGTTTCTGAAGCAATTCGGTGTCAGCCGAACCGATAGGTGTATCATAAAACGGTACATCGCCAAAGCGCTTTACTTTTTCAAAATAGAAATAAGCGCGGAAGAATCGCGAGAGGGCGATATAGTGATTTTTTACGGTTTCGTCCTCACATTGATCTATGTGTGCCAGACACTCGTTTATTCGACGAAGTGTTGTCCATGTCCAGCCGCCACCCGACTCGGGCACTTGACGACGATTGCCGCCAATCAAAACAGCCGAGAGGTTCATCTGTACATACTGATCACTTTGCTCCGTATAAGGCTCTTTGGGCAACAGATTATTATAATACGGGTTGGTGAACATCTTGAGCTGGTCATCATTTTTAAAATAATCTATGTCGCTGACCGTATCTTTCGGCTTGGTGTCGATAAGATCTTCGCAAGATGACAGACCTGCGGCTATAGCCAACAGGAATATAGGGATTATTCTTTTCATTTTCATTGTCTGCTTAAGGTTTAGAATGTTACATCGAGACCGAACATAAATGTTCTGGACCACGGATAAAACATATTACTCATTACGCCATCACCACCGGTGCGGTCAAAGGCTGCCTCGGGATCGATATATTTGGTGTTTTTCTTCAAAGGAGACCAATAGCAAAGATTCTCGCCCGAGAAGTAAACACGAACTTTCTCCATATAAGCTACTTTAGTCCATTTTTTAGGCAGAGTATAACCTACCGTCAGATTTTTGAAACGGAGATAGCGCAGATTCTGAAGATATCGGTCGTTGACAAACTGAAGTGTACCGGATGTCGAAGCATAAGCCATCGGACGTGGGAAATAAGCGTTGGGGTTATCTTCTGACCAGACTTTTTCACGGAAGTCAGCCGGCATAAAGCTCAGATATGGGTAAGAATATGAGCCCCAGAACGGCATCGAATGTCCGTGAGGATACCAATAATGGTTGCCCGTACCCTGGAAGAACGCCGAAACGTCAAAGCCGAAATAGCGTACGCCGACATTAAAGCCATATTGCAGACGCGGAAGCTTATTGCCGAGCTTAACGCGGTCACCGGGATCATCGACCGTGTTTTTGCCGAGGCTTATACCACCGCTGCCGTCAACGTCGAGATATTTGATGTCACCGGCCTGCCAGTCACCGTTGATACGCTTGGCAACATAAGAGAGATCGACCTCTGATTTATACTGCTGGGCCTCCTCGGTTGTCTTAAACAGACCGCCGGTCTTGAAGCCCCAGATCTCACCGTATTCCATTCCTTCATAATAAGGCTTGGCAAAAGATTTATCGGGATTTTTATACTTTGTAATTTCCGTTCTGTAGTCACTTATATTGAATCCTAAATTATATGTAAGCATCTGGTTGCCGATCTGGATATTATCCATCCAATTAATCGTAAATTCATAGCCTTTTGTACGAAGGTTGGCAACGTTCATCAACGGTTCTTTAGCGCCATATACACTTGGCAATGAAACTCCCGGACCTAACATATCTATGGTATTACGTATATAACCGTCGGCTGTTATGTTGAGTCTTGTTCCAAAGAATGACGCATCAATACCTACATCATAGTGTTCGGCCTTTTCCCATGTGCGGTCAGAGGCGATCGGATCTTCCAGTGATGTATAGGTTCCCATCGATGTTCCGTCAAAGGTATAACCACCAAAAATATGTGGTTCTACTTGACGAAGGTAGGTATAATAATCCTTAATATTCTGATTCCCGAGACGACCGTAGGAAAAACGGATCTTTAAGTTGTCGACCGTTCTGCGCAAGGGTTCAAAGAAACCTTCTTCCGACATACGCCAGCCGACTGAACCCGAAGGGTAAGAAGCCCAACGGTGGCCTTTTGCAAAGCGCGAGGTGCCGTCAATACGGCTACTGAGTTCAAAAAGATATTTACCTTTATAGTCATAATTGATACGTCCGAATATACCTTGAATTGCATAGCCTTTTTGACCGCCACCAACTCTCAGCTCACCTTCACTGCCTTGAAGCCCAAGGTCGTCATGATCTTCAGAGGTTAGATTTTGAGCATATGCCGAAATGTTTTTATGATTATATGTCTCATAATTATAACCTGCAACTACTGTAAGGTTATGATCATTTGCAAAGGTATCATTATAAGTGGCGAAAGCATTAACTGTATAGTAATTTCGTGTATAAACCTGTTCGGTCAGTTCATTCTGTCCCGCACCTGTCTTATATGATTCAAGCGGGCCGTCGGGCGTAACACGATATGTGATGTTATTACTTCTGTACGTATTACGGCTTTGAGAGAAACGGTAGGTGAAGTCAGCCGTAATAGTAAGCTGTTTGATCGGCTTGATATCCATACGTGTCATGTTCGTAAACTCCGTGCGACGTTTTACGTTTCGATGATTGCCCTCGGCAAGCATTATATGACGGCCGTTCATTATGCCACGGCTGTTATACGAGTTCAGATATAGCCAACTGCCGTCGGGGTTCTTCTCGGGGAAACAGGCAAGAGCATGGCGTGCGCCATAAGCAAGAGCATTCTCAACATTGGCATCCGGGCCGACAAATTTGTAATTCGAGCCCATAAATGCAGTGTTGTTCTGCATTGTTATCCATTTGTTGATACGAAAATCTATTTTTGCTCTCAAGTTATATTTCTTAAATACATCGGGATGTACTTTCAGCATACCCTGTTCATTATTGTATCCGCCCGAGAGATAATATTTCACAGCATCCGATCCGCCGTTGATAGTTATATTATATTGTTGGGTTGGACGTCTGTCATTAAAGACCATATGATAGCGGTCATAGTTGCCATAGTAGATCCACTGGCGTTTGCCGTTTCGCTCGATTTCCATTGTCCATGGGCGGTCGGGGTTTTCAGTCTTATCGTTGACACGAGCCAGAAGCTGCATCATATCGTAGTCTGTATAATTGACCTCGGGAGCACTACCGTTAGCCGTAACGAACTGGTTGACCGTATAGACCGACCAATAGCCACGGGTCTCATAGTCTGTGCTCGTCGTAGGCTCGTTCCAGCCCCAGCGGCCGCTGAAACGGACTTTAGCCTTGCCATTGTCAGATTTACCGCTTTTTGTTGTGACAAGAATGACGCCGAATGCACCGCGAGCGCCATAAACGGCTGCAGCCGATGCATCTTTTATGACCGATATAGACTCAATATCGTTAGGATTTACGTCGTCCATCTCGCCCACCGTACCGTCAATAAGCACCAACGGGGGAGCTGCGGCTTCGATAGATGTGACACCGCGAATATTAAGAACGCCCGACTGTTGTCCCGGGACACCCGAATTGGTTGTGACATTAAGACCCGGCACAGAGCCTTGAAGCATATTCGAGACCGAGTGAGACAGACGGTCTTCAAGTTTGGCTGCGTCGACACTGGCGACCGAACCGGTCAGATTGACCTTTTTCTGTACACCATAGCCGACGACAACGGTCTCTTCGAGCATCGTCGCTTCCTCCTCAAGGATGATGTTGACCTTGCTCTGGTCTGCGCCGACTTTGACATCTTTGGGTTTATAGCCGACATATGAGATTTTAAGAGTGACAGCTCCGTCGGGCACTTTGACAACAAAGTTTCCGTCGATGTCGGTGCTGACGGCCGCTTTATTCTCAACCACCTGAACGCTGACGCCGATGAGGGGCTCGTCCTGCACGTCGCGGACATTACCCGTCAGCATACGGTCTGCAGCAAGCGCCGCGGGAGCGCCGGCCAGCAGCAATGCCAGCATGAGAATTAGTTTTTGGATTAGTTTCATAACAAAATCAAATGTGATGGTTATTAGAAATCAGGTTATTTTCTGCGATAGAGATCAGTGCTGAAGGCCTTCGGACGTTCCATGGTCTCGGTGTAGACCGTGCCGAATTCATCGGTTACGGTGATGACGACATCGGTGTCTGCATCGGGAGCCGTAGCCCTGAAGAAGTGCGGGAACGTCTGGGTCACGAAGTTTGGCACAGATGTGAGGTTTGCGGCATTGAAGCGCGGCACAGACATGGCTGCTATATGCAACGGGTCATAAGCCCAGCCTTCTTTTACTTCGAGTTCTTTACCGTCAACAGTCTTGATGCTGATCTTCCAATCGTTGCTCCAGTTCCAGACATTGACAAGGATCGTATTCTTCTTTGAATTGGGATAGGCGTCAACATATTTCTGCCATGCATTTTTGACGCTCAAAGGCGCGTCAGGCGCCATCTTTGGCACATCGGCATTTGAGAAGCTGACGTTGTTGAGGTCGTAGCTGCGGAACTGTATCGACTGATCCATCTTGGTACCTTTATAGATCCACTTGATGTCCTGACCGTCGATATCCCAGATCTCATAACCGCCGGGAGAGCCGTCGGGGCTGAGGTGTACGTCTTGGGTATAGTGGCCAGACCACCACCATGAACCGCAGATGGCGGTGACATTGTGTTCGTAGATCGGACGGCCTTTGATGATCTTGTCAGACGGACGCACGTTGTGGCTCTTGTGGGTGTGACCCGTGACAAAGTGGACTGTATAGCCCTCGAAAGCGCTGAGCACATCATTGGTGTTGGTCAGATCACCTTTGAATTTATCACTTGTGGCGATGGGATAGAACACCGGCGCATGCATAGTCACGACAAGCGGAGTCGACTTGTCGACATAAGAAAGATCTTTGGCAAGCCATGTGAATTGCTCTGGCATAAGATGCTGAGTGTATTTGCGGCTTGATGTGCCGTCATAGTTGCTGCAGTCGATATTGTCAAGCACGATATAGTGTACACCGCCTATGTTGTATGAATAATATTCGGGAGCGATAAGCGACCAGAACGGAGCTTTGGCATCGACGTTATTGGTCGCTTCCATCTTGTTGTCGTGGTTGCCGATGGTATGATAGATCATCAGGTCGGGGATACGCTTGTTGATGTCATCGAGATAATTCTCGAGATCGTATTTACGGCTGAGCCAGTAGAGATCCCACGACATGTCGCCGAGAGTCAAGGCATAGAACCTTGTGTCGGGGTTCTGCTTCATATAATCTTTGACATCATCGGTAAATTCAGAGAACTGCTTGAGATCGTCGGTACGGTCGGCAAGGTGCATATCGCCGAAAACAAGCATCTTGTACTTGCTCTGATCGACCTTCTTGAGTTTGAAGTGTGCGCTCTCGGGCTCTGAAGGACCACCTTTGAGTTTGGCATACATCACGGGCAGAACACCAAGTTGCTCGGGTTCATAACCTGAGGGAACAGATATAAACACATAGCCCTTGATTTTAGTCGAAGCCAGCTGATAGACACCGTCGGCGTCTGTTACCGTCGTCTCGACGCCGTCGCTGACAACAACACCGGCCACCGGGCCTTCGTCGGTCGAGATGCGGCCGTAGACCGTCGTACCCTCGGCGATATCGATCGGCTTGTCAATGAGGGTTATCGTGACTGTGCCACAGAGTTTGCGTGAATCACCGCGCTTTATATAAACACGGTAGCTGCCGTCGACAAAATTGTCCGGAAGCCAAAATGAGAAATAACCTTCTTGCGGGGCGGTTGACGAAGCTACGGCAGGAACAGCCGCAGTCACCGGACATTCATAGAAAACGCCCTGGAGATTCTCGAGATAGACAATGTCGGTCTTTCTGACATCATCGTCGTCAGAGAGGGGCAACTTACAATTCTGCCCCTTGATAACCTCGACAGACTTCGGCAATGTGACGTGGATACCCGAACCGTCACCGGCTGCCGGCGAATAGTCCGGATCGTCATTACAGCCGTAAAATGCAAAAGATAGAGCCAACGCCGTAAGCGCCAAGCTCATAAGTTTCATAATCTTCATAGACAGCTTATAATTTCCTATATTGTTATTAATTTAAGGTTATGCTATAATAGGGCCGCAACTCGCGACAGCGCGATGTTTTGGTATTAAACATGGCGTAAAAGTACAATTTTTATCAATACGAAACAATAATTTTCATAACGAAATAAAAAATTTCGCAACGAAAGTGATTTTTTAACATTTTTAGCACTCCTGATTAACCGACAAAACTGTATTTAACTTAATTTTTCTATTTTTATAATATCGACAATTCTCCTTGCAATATCTTTGCAGGTAAATATACTTATACATATATTAAAATGGCTCTAAAAACGATAAAACCGCTTCTCAGACTTGCTTTTTGCATGTTTGCGGCTTTCACGGCGACAAGCTGCGGCGACAGCGAGAGTTTCACCGTCGAAGGCACGATAGAAGGCAACCCGACGCTTAATCTCAGATATATATACTATAGCAACAACGCGCTGCAACAGGGCATAACAGCCGCCCGCGACGGCAAATTCACATTCAAAGGCTCAAGTCAGACGCCTGCGATAATCGAGATCACAGACAACGACTATCGTCTCATCGGACGCATATATGTCGCCAACGGCGACCGCATCGAGTGCCGGCTCGACCGCAACAATCCCAACAACATCGCCGCCGAAGGCAACGACGTCGGCGAGCGTTGGAGCCGCTTCCTGCGCGACAACGCCGAAACGCTCTCAGGGCCGGCCGCCAATGCCGCGATAGAGAAATATATCGCCGACAGCCCCGACGACATCGTCTCGACCCTGCTGCTTGTCACTTCATACAACTCGGCCGGCAACGCCTCGCGCGTCGATTCGCTACTTGAGACTATAGCGACCGAAGCCCGTCCCTCGACACTCACCGACGGCTATAACTACCTACTCCAACGCCTCGTAGCCGCCGAAGCCACATCAGAAGTCAGACCCATCGTCTACTTCAATGCCGTCGACTCACTCGAAACTTACAACCCGTCGCGCAGCAAATATTCACTCATCGCCGTCAGAACAAGCCGGTTCAAAGCATCAGATACGATCACCCCACAACTAAAAAAACTCGCATCCAAATACAAACCCCGCCGGCTCAAAATCGTTGACTTCTCGACAGAGACAGACACAACCGTCTGGAAAAACGAAGTGCGCTCAGACAGCGCATCATGGAGCCGCGGCATCCTCATAGCCTCCGTGGCGACGCCCGGCATCGACCGCCTCGGCATCCCGGCCCTCCCCTACTTTATCGTGGTCGACTCGACAGGCGCGCAGCATTATCGCGGACAGTCAGTAAAAACCGCCATAGACAACATTGAGCGACTGCTCGGCAAATAAACCCTTAATACCGACCGAAATGTTAGTGAAGATCTACGGCGCCGCCGTCAAAGGCATAGATGCCATAACCGTAACCATCGAGGTGTCTGTAAGCAAGGGGTTCCAATATTGCATTGTCGGCCTCCCCGACACCGCCATCAAAGAAAGCAGCGAACGCGTCAGATCGGCCCTGAAAGAAACAGGCTACGACCTGCCCCACCGCAATGTCGTCATCAACCTCGCCCCGGCCGACGTGCGCAAAGAAGGCTCGGCCTATGACCTGCCAATAGCCGTAGGCATCCTCGCAGGCGCCGAAAAGATAACGGCTCAGAACCTCGACAAATACCTGATAATGGGCGAACTGTCGCTCGACGGCAGCCTGCTGCCCATCAGAGGCGTCCTACCGATGGCGATAGAAGCACGGCGTCTCGGCTTCAAAGGCATGATACTTCCCGCCGCCAATGCGACCGAAGCCGCCGTAGTCAACAACCTCGAAGTCTATGGTGCCGCAAGCCTCGCTGAAGTCATCAGGCACCTCACAGCCACCCAACCGCTGGCACCGACCGTCGTCGACACACGCGGCGAATTCGCGGCCACACGAGACATCTTCGACCTTGACTTCGCCGACGTCAAAGGGCAGGAAAACGTCAAGCGCGCCTTCGAAGTCGCATGCGCCGGCGGACACAACATCTTGCTCGTCGGACCGCCCGGATCGGGCAAATCAATGATGGCCAAACGACTGCCGACCATAATGCCACCACTGACACTCCACGAATCGCTCGAGACAACAAAAATCCACTCCGTCGCCGGCAAACTAAAACGCGACTCTCGCCTCATAACGATGCGGCCATTCCGCTCGCCGCATCACACCATCTCGCCCGTAGCCCTCGTCGGAGGCGGCTCAAATCCTTCGCCCGGCGAAATATCGCTGGCCCACAACGGCATACTCTTCCTTGACGAATTCCCTGAATTTTCGCGTCCCGTGCTCGAAGTCCTACGTCAGCCCCTCGAAGACCGCCATATCACCGTCTCACGAGCCAAATACACCATCGACTATCCCGCCTCATTCATGCTCGTCGCCTCGATGAACCCCTGCCCCTGCGGCTATTACAACCACCCCACAAAAGAATGCACCTGCGCGCCTGGGCAAGTATCAAAATATCTCGGACGTATCTCCGGGCCATTGCTCGACCGCATCGACATACAGGTCGAGATCCTGCCCGTACCATTCGATAAACTCTCGTCGCTCGCTGACGGAGAGACCAGCGCAGCCATACGCCGGCGCGTTGTAGCCGCCAGATCCATTCAGGAAACACGTTTCGCCGACGAACCGGCCATACACAGCAACGCCCAGATGACACCGCGCCTGCTCGAACGCCACTGCCGCCTCGACGCCGACTCAACCGCCATACTCCGCAAAGCCATGACAAAATACGACATGAGCGCCCGCGCCTACGACCGCATCCTCAAAGTCGCCCGCACCATCGCCGACCTCGACGCCTCGCCTGACATCCGTCCCGACCACATTCGTGAAGCCATCAACTACCGCAACCTCGACCGTAGCAACTGGGGTACAACCATTACAAAAAACCTCCTGCCATGAACGACAACAAAAACTTTGACCTATTTATCAGTTATTCGAGAAAAGACTTCAACGAAGTCAATGCCTTTCTGGAGCTTTTGAAACGCCGCATCCCGGGACTGCGGTGTTGGTTTGACCTGACCGGCATCGAGAGCGGCGACGAGTTTATGGATAAAATCGTGACAGCCATCGACAAATCCGACAAAGTGCTTTTTATGGTCTCCGACAACTCAATAATGTCGCCATGGACCAAGAAAGAAGTCACCTATGCCGAGAACACAGGCCACACACTCATTCCCATACTACTACATGGCGCAAAGCTAAAAGGCTGGTTTCTGTTTAACTACGGTCTCATCGACAGCATCGATTCCTGCGACACGCGCCAGGTCGACAAACTGATCGACAACCTAAAGAATTGGCAAAATTTGTCAAATAACGGGTCAAGCCGAAATAACCCTCCCGCCATTGACGACCGCCGCCTCATCGCCGTAAAACAAAACGGCAGATGGGGCTATGTTGACACAAAAGGTGATATAGCCATTCCCTGTATTTACAACCACACTTATTCTTTCAACGAGGGTTTGGCGGGTATCACAGACGAATCCGGCAAATGGGGATTTATCAATAAAGATGGTAAACTCGCTATTCCATGCATATATAACCAAACACTCGGTTTCAACGACGGTTTGGCTTGTGTCAAAAATGAATCCGGCAAATGGGGGTTTATCGACAAATCAGGAAAGACAGTTATTCCTTTTATTTACACTGACGTCTGGTCTTTCTATGATGGATTGGCTCGCGTAAAATCTGACAAATGGGGATTAATCAATAAAGCGGGTAGCATTATTGTACCGTGTATTTACAACAATATTATTTTTAGGGAAAAAGTTTTTGAAGTCCGAGACAAATCAGGTAAATGGGGAGCTATCGACAAATCAGGAAGAATTATCGTTCCATGTATTTATGAAGAAATCGGCTCTTTAAACGACGGATTGATCAGAGTCCGTAAAAAAGCTCGCAAATGGCCATTCATGGACAATCCCGATAGATACGGCTTTATTGACTTATCAGGCAAGCTCGTCATACCATGTATCTACGAACGTGTCGGCAATTTCAATGAAGGTCTGACCGGAGTCAAAAACAAAACAGGCAAATGGGGATTCATCGACAAAACAGGCAGAATCGCAATTCCTTGCAACTATAAAAACGTTTCTCCCTTTTATGAAGGATTAGCCGTGGTTCAAGACGAATCATGTAAATGTGGATTTATTGATAAAACCGGCAAGGTCATTATCCCTTGCATATATAAAGACGCTAATAATTTCCAAGAAGGACTTTCCTGTATTCAAAATAGTTTCGGCAAATGGGGCTTTATCGATAAAGCGAGTAATATTGTTATTTCCTGCGTTTATAAACAAGCCTATAATTTCAGCGAAGGATTGGCTCAAGTACAAAGCGATTCCGGCAAATGGGGATTTGTTGACAAATCAGGGACAACCATAATTCCTTGCATTTATGACTATGTAAGTTCCTTTAGTGAAGGTTTGGCCCGCGTCAAAGACAAATCCGGCAAATGGAATTTAATCAATAAATTAGGCGAAGTTAAAATTACTTGCTTACATAAAGATATATTTGTTTTGAGATTTAAAGAAGGACTGGCTTCCATCAAAAACGAATCGGGCAAATTCGGCGTCATTGACAAAGATGGCAATACAGTTATCCCCTTTATTTATGATATGATAAATCTTTGATTAGCCCGACAAGTCCAATATAATCAACCGACAATCTCGGCTCACTCCTCTTCGATCGAGTAGTTGAGGAAGTCGATGAGGGGTTTGGCGAGTAGGAAGTCTTCGGACGCGTGCTCATACCAAAGCGGGTCTTTGAAATAATCGTGTGTGTATGGAGCGAAGCGACCGTAATCCTTTAGGCGCAATAACTCTATCTGCGGATGATCTTTAGGCCAGCCCTGAGGAGCCGATTTGAGACGCTGACCGACCCAGCCGGGATAGCGTGCGGCAAAGCGTGACTCGTTGACAATTTGCTCAAACTCCTCGATATTGTCGACGATGGCGTGGCGCAACTTTTTCAGCAGAGGCTGTTCGGGACAATAGAGGCCGGCATAGAGCCCGTTTTCTTCAGGACGGACGTCAACCTGGAGATAATAGCCGGACATGATGGTCTTGCGGCCGTATGGCGACAAGGCCGCCGAGAAATATACTTTATAAGGCGATTTGTCGGGAGAGAAGCGGGTGTCGCGACTGAAACGGTAGCTTGCCGTCGACGCGGTCTGTGTCTTCATGCCCGGCTCCCAATGACTCATGCAGGCTATGAGATGCTCAAGGTCGTCATACCAGCGGGCACGCAGGTCGTCATAGCGGCTGCGGTTTGCATAAAACCACTGACGGTTGTTATTGGCCGCCACATCGGCCAAAAAATCGTATATATCTGAAATCATAGCTTTTACTTTTGTTTGATATCTTCCCACTCGACGTCGACAATCTGCTGCTCGACTTCAGTGTAGGTCTTCGCTCCGGCAGTGCCTCCGGCGGTTTGCGTCGTTTCGGACTTTATCTCCTCGAACGCGACGTACTCGCCGACGGTCGGGTCGATTTTTTTCTTTGCCTTGGGCTGTCGCGGCGCATCATTCTGTCGAGTCTGCGACGAAGAGCCCGACCCCGCGCCTGCGGCATTACGGAATTGGTCGAAGAATCGGCGCGTCTGACGGCGTGCGCGCCATATGGTTATCATCACTCTGATAATCGGGATGACGATAAAAAATACAAATAGTAAGAACAGGAATGTACCCATGTCGAGAACAATCGTTTTATGTTTTTATAAATCGGTGCGTCGTGAGCGCGTCAAAGCTCGCGACGCGACAAGATTGAGACAAGAAGATAAAGAACAATGGCCCAGATGAAGCCCGACATACCGTAAGCCCAGACAAATGCGGCGGCAGCGATGATGACGACATAGCGGCGCACGTTTTCGTGGAACGACAGGCTCTTGATCTTCAACGAGAACATCTTGATATTGGAAACCATTGCAAGCGACACGGCGACTATGATTACGGCCATGATGACCGTGCCGGGATAGCCGTAGCGCGTAAACCAACCCGACATGCCGATCCAGAAGATGGCATTGGCGGGTATGGGCAGGCCCTTGAATGTCGTCGACTGGCTGTCGTCGATATTGAACTTTGCCAGCCTCAGAGCACCCATCGCGGGGATAAACAGGGCGATGTAGCAGAGCCATTCTATCTGCGAATAGCCGAGCATCATATTGAGCATCAGCATCGCCGGAGCCACACCGAAGCTGACCATATCGGCCAGCGAGTCGAGTTCCTTGCCTATGAGCGAGTATGCTTTGAGCAGACGGGCGCTCGCGCCGTCGAGAAAGTCGAATACCGTCGCGGCACCTATCATCATACAAGCCATCTCGGCGCCGGTCAGGCAGCCGAAAGTCCCGGTATAGTTGAATGCGAATATTATTGCCACACAGCCCGATATGAGGTTGAGGGTTGTAAGGGTGTTGGGTATGAAGGCAACAAATCGATTTGTCATTGTTTTATTATTTTGATCTTAAACGGCCGACCTCGGTGACGCCGCCGACAGTTTTATCGCCGATCTTGACATAAATCTCGGTGTCGGTCGGCAGATAAATGTCGACACGCGAGCCGAATTTGATAAAGCCCATATGGTCCTGTATCGAGGCCTCGACGCCGGGATGGGCATAGGTGACGATGCGGCGCGCCATGGCGCCCGCTATCTGACGCACAAGCACAAGCCGGCCGTCGGGTGTGCGGATGACTACCGTCGAACGCTCGTTTTCGGTACTCGATTTGGGCAGATAGGCGGCCATGAAGCGGCCCGAATGATGCTTTGAGTATATCACTTCCCCATCGACCGGGAACCAGTTGGCATGAACGTTGAAGACACTCATGAACACCGACAGCTGTATGGCCTTGCAGTGTAGAAATTCGTCTTCAAAAGTCTCCTCGAGAGCCACAACCTTGCCGTCGGCGCTTGCAACGACGACATTCTCGGGATTACCCTTGAACTGACGTTTTGGCGAGCGGAAGAAGTTGACAACCAGAAGATAGAAGACACCACACACGGCCGTCGAGGCTATGGCAACTGCCAACGGCCTGACCCACAGCCACAGCGGAATGTTGATCAGGAGCAGTATTATTATCAATATAATCAGTATATTGGTACCTTCGTGGTGTATTTTGACTCTCATCGAAATCTTGATGTCAGGTTGACTTTGAGATACAAAGTTATATTAATTTTTTTTATTTCCACAATTACGGGTCTTTTTTTGTGGTTTTTTATACCATATCCGCATTAATAATAGTTAAAAGCCTGCACAGAACGCCAAGTTTAGATAACTTTGCAGTTTAAAGTCTAAAACTCCAATCATTGATAATGAAAAAGTATAATCTTGTCAATAACTCTCTGGGCTGGCTGTGTTTTGTCATCGCCGCGGTGACATATATGCTGACCCTCGAGCCGACAGCAAGTTTCTGGGACTGTCCCGAATTTATCCTACAGGGTGCGAAACTCGAAATCGGCCACCCGCCGGGCAACCCTATTTTCATGCTTGCCGCACGATTTTTCATCACCCTCTTCGGAGGCGAGATGTCGACGGCCGCTTTTGCCGTCAACACCATGTCGGCTCTCCTGAGCGCCGGCACTATCCTGCTGCTGTTCTGGACTATAACCCATCTGATAAAAAAACTGATCGTCGCCGACGACGCAACCGGCGTAAGCCCCTTGCAGATGCTCGTCATCATGGGCGGCGGCCTCTGCGGCGCCCTGGCCTACACATGGAGCGACACCTTCTGGTTTTCGGCCGTCGAAGGCGAGGTCTACGCGTTCTCGTCGTTCTGCACGGCTCTGGTTTTCTGGCTCATCCTCAAATGGGAGAACCGCGCCGACCAACCCCACAGCGACCGCTACCTTGTGCTCATCGCCTACATCATTGGCGTGTCGATAGCCGTGCACCTGCTCAACCTGCTGTGCATTCCGGCGATAGGTCTTGTCTATTATTACCGCAGATACAAAAACATCAACGCCAAAGGTTCACTCATCGCTCTGGCCATATCGTGTGTCGTCGTCGGCCTGATACTCTACGGTCTCGTGCCGGGCTTCATCAATGTGGCCCAATGGTTCGAACTGCTATTTGTCAACGAATTAGGCTTCAGCTATAACACCGGTGTGGCCGTCTATGCTCTCGTCGTCATCGCCGTGTTCATCATGGCCGTCAGAGCCCTTTACAGACAGAAAAACGCCACGGCCATCAAATGGTGGTTTCTGACTGCGGTCATCCTATCGGGCATGCCTTTCATCGGTGACTCGTGGATCATACCGACCGTGTTTATCGCCGGCCTCGTCGTCTATCTGTTCATGTTCTGTCCGCAGGTGCCTGTCAGGATATTTAACGTCATCATCTTGAGTATCTTCGTCATCTTCGTCGGCTATGCCTCTTACGCACTGCTGCTTATACGCGCCGGCGCCAACACTCCGATGAACCAGAACGCACCCGACAACGTCTTCGCCCTCGCCTCATACCTCAACCGTGAGCAGTATGGCGACCGTCCTCTCTTCTATGGCCCGGCTTTCTCCGAAGAGCTCGCCACCGAGGAATATGAAGACAGCTACATCGTACCGGTCGATGACAACGGCTATCCCCGCACACGCATCATCGACGGCTATATCCGCGACGCCGAAGGCCGCGCCATCAACAGTCCGACACGCAGCTACACCAAGGTCGTCAAGAAAAACGCCGGCGAGCCCGACCGCTATGTCGAAGCCATCGAACGTCCCGACTACATGACCATGGACGATGTTTCGATGCTCTTCACCCGCATCTACAGCACCGACAACCGCTCGGGTCACGTCGACGGCTACAAGAGCTGGGCCGACTATCAGACACCCGACATCTATGATATCCCCCGCGAAGTGCGTCAGCGCTGGGCTCAGGACGGCGCGGCGTGGCTCAGCGAAGTAGCGCCCTACCTCCACCATCAGCAACCCGTCACCACAGCCATCGACGCCATGGGCAACCCCGTGACGCAGACATCGGCCTGGAAACCCGGTTTCGGCGTAAATCTCAGATACTTCATAAACTATCAGCTCAACCACATGTACTGGCGCTATTTCATGTGGAACTTCGCCGGCCGCCAGAACGACATTCAGGGCAACGGCGAGCCGCATCTTGGCAACTGGATCTCAGGCATCCCCGTCATCGACAACGCCCGCCTCGGCGACCAGTCGAAACTGCCCGACGAATTCGGCAAAGGCAACAAAGGCCACAACGTCTTCTATATGCTGCCGCTGCTTTTGGGCATCATAGGTCTGCTGTGGCAGGCGCTGTACACCCACAGCACCGACCCCAAACGCGGCATCGAACAGTTCTGGGTTATCTTCTTCCTTTTCTTCATGACCGGTATCGCCATCGTGCTGTATCTCAACCAGACACCGGGCCAGCCGCGCGAGCGTGACTACTCGTTCGCCGGATCGTTCTACGCTTTCGCCATCTGGATAGGCATCGGTGTCCCGGCCCTCGCCTGCCTACTCAGAGACCTGTTCGCCAAATTCACGAAGAAAAAAGACGCCAAAACCGGTGACACCCTTCCACAGGGCGCACAATGGTGCGCTGCAGCCGTGGCTGTCGCTTTCGGCATCTTCGTGCCACTGCAGATGGTGTCGCAGACATGGGACGACCACGACCGTTCACACCGCTACACCACTCGCGACTTCGGCATGAACTATCTCGCCTCGCTCGACGACAACGCCATCATCTTCACCAACGGCGACAACGATACCTTCCCGCTGTGGTACGCCCAGGAGGTCGAAGATTTCCGCACCGACGTGCGCGTCGTCAACCTCTCATATCTCACCACCGACTGGTATGCCCACAACCTGGGTTATCCCTTCTATAACGCCCGCCCCGTAGACCTTTACGCCCGTCCGACCGACTATGCCTACGAACGCATGGCCTGGAACTTCGTCGTGCCGATGACCGACTCGCTCGTCCGCGCCGAAGACGCCCTTCGCAACCTCTACGCCAGCGACGCCAAACGCGTCGGCGCCCCCTATCTCACCGAGCCCCGTGTCTTCATCCCCGTAGACAGCGCCGCAGCCATGCGCCGCTACGGCATCACTCCCGGCACACCGGGCGCCGAAGCCCTGCTGCCGTCACTCGGCAATATCACCACCGACCTGCGACGACAGGGTCAGGGACTCAACCAGAGTAAAGTGCTCTCGCTCGACATTATCTCGAACGCCGTGGGAGGCAATTGGGAGCGCCCCGTCTACTTCGCCTCGACAGTGCCTGCATCATATTACCTCGGCCTCGACAACTATATGTATTCGACCGGCATGGCCTACGAGGTGACCCCTTTCAACAAAGCCGTATACTCGCCCGTAGCCGACAAAGCCTATGAGAATATCATGAGCAAATTCCGCTGGGGCGGTCTCGACGACAAGGAGCATGCCAAAGGGCTATACCTCGACGAGACCGTACGCCGCATGGTCGCATCGACGCGCAACGCCATACTCGACTGCGTAGAGAATCTCATAGCCGCCGGCGACGAACCGGCCTCGCAATGGGCCGTTGACCACGCCGGCCGTAACGGTCGCGCAATACCCGCCGACCACTACGACATGGCCCGCGACCTACTGGCACTCATCGACGAGAAACTGCCGGCCGACGTGACGCCCTTTGACGGGCTGATGAGCTATTACATGGCCACGTATTACCTCGACCTCTATAACGCGCGCCACAACAGCGCCGACCTCGAAAAGGCCGACGAGATACTCGACCGCGAGACCGGCCGTCTGGCTCAGCTTGTCAACTACGCCGCCTCTCTCACCCCCGGACAACTCAACAATCTCGGCCGGTCAGAGACATATGCCCTGCAGTATCTCGGCCTGATAATAGGTCTGAAAAATCAGGCCGCACTCTACCGCGCGGCCCGCGGCAACGCCGAGTTTGACGAGCTACTCGCCGGAGGCAAAGGCTTCAACGTCGACTACTCGCAGAACGTCTACCCGATGATCTATGTCGACGGCGTCACCCTCGACGAAGCCCGCAGCTCAATCGACAAAGTCTCGGACGGCACACGCCGAGTGCTCACTCCGGCCATCGGACTCCTCGAACTGCACAAAGCTCTCGGCGTCGACCCCATGGCCATAACCGACTCCATCGTCAAGGCCAACGGCATAGACCTCTATGCCTGGCGCAATCTCGTCGACTGACAGCCAAACAGCCATCATTCAATCTGAAAGATGTTTATCGAACAACCGCCATTGCTATACCGCCTCTTTTTCCCGGAGGCGGTATGGCGACTCAAACGTCATAAGAACCGTCGCGTCGTCTACCTGACGTTCGACGACGGCCCCATACCCGAAGTCACACCCTGGGTCCTCGACCTCCTCGACCATTACGGCATCAAAGCCACATTTTTCCTCGTAGGCGACAATGTCCGCCGGCATCCCGAACTCCTCGAAGATATCAAACGCCGAGGTCATTCGTGGGGCAACCACACTATGCACCATCTCCAGGGCATGAAAGTCAAATCGCGACGCTATATGCGCGACATAACCGAGGCCGACGAACTCATCGACAGCCCTCTCTTCAGACCGCCACACGGCATCATACGCTGGAAACAGGCCAAAGGCATCAAAAACCATTATAATCTCATAATGTATGACCTTGTGACCCGCGATTACTCAAAGAAGATGACACCCGACCAAGTTCTCGCCAACGTAAAACGATATGCGCGCAACGGCTCAATAATCGTCTTCCATGACTCGCTCAAGGCCGAGCGAAATATGAAATATGCCCTGCCGCTCGCCATCGAGTGGCTTAAAGATAATGGCTACGAGTTTCTTCCCATCCCCATGTAGCGGAGCGCTTACGCCTGAACGCCTCATACGCGCTGCCGCCGAGCTGCGCGGTGCATGCCGCACAGGCTTCGCCGAGGCCGGTCCGGTCGACGACCACCATGTCGCCATCTACCGCGACTGGATTGCCGCAGGACGCCACGGCTCAATGGCCTATCTCGAACGCTATGACGACATACGCCGCGATCCGCGCCTGCTGCTCGACGGCGCACGTTCGATAATCTGCTGCGCTTTCGACTACCGGCAGCCATATCACAACCGCCACATCGCCGATTATGCCCTTGGCGACGACTATCACACTGTCGTGCGCCGTCAGCTCGAATCACTCGCCGATTACATAAAAGAACGCTTCGGTGGCGAGGCCCGCGTATGCGTCGACACAGCCCCGATACGCGAACGCTATTGGGCTTCACGCTCCGGCCTCGGCGTCATTGGCCTCAACAACCAGCTTATAGTACCGGGCATCGGCAGTCAAGTCTTCCTCGGCGAAGTGCTGTGGACCGGTATACTGGCGCCCGACACATCGCTGCTCGACTCAGACTGCGGCCGTTGCGGCCGCTGCCACAGCGCATGTCCCGGAAGCGCTATCGACGGCCTCGGAGGTCTCGACGCACGCCGATGCCACTCCTATCTCACAATCGAATGCCGAGACCCTCTCGACGGCAACATCACCCTCGGCGACAATATCGTCGGCTGCGACATATGCCAGCGTGTCTGTCCACACAATATCCCCGTCGCCACGCCGCCTGCGCTGTTTCGTCCGCGCCCCGAAGTCATCGCCCTCACACGCGACGCCATAGCCTCTATGGATCACGAAAGCTACTGCACCGTCTTCCGCAACAGCGCCATCCGTCGCATCAAATACCCCCGTCTCACCTACCTCGCCAACCGCCGGCCGTAAAAACCCAATTTATCCCGCACGATCGGGTGACCGTCGCACCACGCGCCGTGGATTCACAATTTTGGATGCTAATTTGGGTCTAATGAAGCTAAACAGTATAGCTAACACCTTGATTTAACGACGACTAAAGTCATCGCTCCATACCTTGCCACACCCCTTGTATACTGGATTTTGGCGCCGTTCGGAGACATTGAAATCACCGGGTATGGAGTGCAGTCACAATTTGCGCACAAATTTTCACATATTTTTTTAAATATTGCATAGGGTAAGATAAAAAATATTACCTTTGCAATCAGAATACTACGAGTTACTGAAGATGCCCTTGTCGACATCATCCTTTTATCGTCCAACGCATATATTTTAACCCTTATAAATCTTGTTTCTTATGAAGAAAATGTTACTATTACTGGTATGTCTGACCACATTTGCGTGGTTGCATGCCGAAGAGGTCACGGTTACGTTAGATTTGACAAATCCTGCAAATAATCTTACGACTTCTGACGGAGGTAGGTTTACTAATCCTGTGCAAAGTGGTGGTTTGCCTGCCGAAAGTTTTGGTGCTGACGGTGTTTTCGTCAAAGTTGATTTTGGGGATGCGACAGATAGTACTCAAAAATTGCGTTTTTATGGAGTAAAATCTAACTCTTGCGATTGGCGCTGTTCAGCAAAAGGTGGACAAAAAAATCAAAAATTTACTGTCACCGCCCCCGGTACAATAACTAAAATTGAAATTACCGGTACAAAAAAAGCATTCAAAGCAAACAATGGCACATTGAGCGGTTATAATTGGACAGGAAGTGAATCTGCTGTAGAATTCCAGACAACCGGCCAAATCGTATTCACAAAAATGACGGTCACCTATACTCCTGCAGGTCCTGCCACATCGGTAGATACTCCGATATTCTCTCCCGCAGAGGGTGCTGTCGAAGCGGGCACAAAGGTTGAAATAAATTGCTCGACCGAGGGCGCTAAGATTTATTATACTACCGACGAGACCGATCCCACATCGGCGTCAACTCCCTATAACGCCGAAACAGGTATCATCGTCAACGAAGCCATGACGATCAAGGCTATTGCAGTAGCCGACGGTCTTGACGACAGCGAAGTTGCAACAGCCGCCTACACTATCAAGAAAACAACCGTTGCCGACATTGCCGAGTTTATCAGCCTCGCAGAAACAAGTCCCGTCGACGAACTGACAATTGAAAGCCCCGTTACTGCCGTATATCAGAACGGTCAGAACCTTTATGTAAAAGATCATAGCGGATGGCTTCTTGTTTATGGCGAGATAGGTCAGAACTATACCAACGGCGATGTGATTGCTGCAGGCATCAAAGGTAAATCACAAAATTATAATGGTACATATGAGCTTTCATCGCCCATCGCTTCTACATTTGCTGCGGGCGTGGCAGACATTCCCGTCGAACCTGAAGAAGTAACAGCTGTCACAGCTGAAGATGTCAACAAATATGTCATCGTAAAAGGCTCGACAATCAGCGGTGTCAGTGGTAAAAATGCGACACTGACTGTCGGCTCGACAACAATAGCCCTATATAATAATCTCGGTATTAATCTTACCGCCGGCTCTAATCTCAATGTCACGGGTTTTGTAAACGTGTTTAATCAGACCGTACAGATTGTTCCCACTGAAATAACAACCGCTACCGGTGAGGAAATCGTAGCGGCACCGACATTTGACCCCGCTGCGGGTGAAGTTGCCAAGGGTACAACCGTCAACATCAGTTGCGCTACCGAAGGTGCTAAAATCATATATCAGGTCAACAACGGTGATATGCTTGAATATGACGGCACTCCCATCGAAATTAACGAAGAGACTACAATCGAGGCCTGGGCCAAAAAAAAGGACATGAAAGACAGCGAAGTTGTTACAGCCGTCTATACCATCAAAGCCGAAGTTCCCGAAGGCAACCTTGCTACATTTGATTTCACTGTCCCAGCAAGTTTAAATCTGCCGGCTACAAGTGATACTCCAATTTCTGACCAAAAAATTTTGGTTAATCACGTGAATGTAACCTTTACAAAAGGCGGAAGCAATGACGCTAAAATATGGGATAACAAAGGTTTCCATATCCGAGTATACGCAGGTGGCAAAATTATTGTTTCTGCTGAAGGTGGTCTTGCTATCAAAACCATACAGTTCACCGGTGCAACTCTTTATAGAATTCAATACAACGGCACTGCTATATGTGAATCCGGTATAACAGACGTTACATGGACCAATCCTGCTGCATTACAAAGAGCGGCAGCAACAGCAGACACTGTTGAATTTGATGTCGTTGGAGGAAGAACTGACGTGAAAACTATCACAGTCACCACCTCAGGTGTCTATGACAGCGTTGATGAGATCACAGTTGACGAGAATGCACCGGTTGAATATTACAACCTCCAGGGTGTACGCGTTGCCAACCCGGAGAACGGCCTCTATATCCGCCGTCAAGGCAGCAAAGTCACCAAAGTGCTTATTAAATAAGCTCGACACATAACTAACACACTCCTGAAACAACAAAGGCTATCCGCATAGGGTAGCCTTTGTTATTTCAGCGAAACACAAGCGCCCGAGACGACGCTCTCCTCAAGTGCCATGGAATTTTTGGCGCTTTTTATTTAGCGGGATCTGTGATTTCGGTGCGGTAGCGGTAGTCGTTGCGCAGTTGCTCGAATGCCGTCGGATCGGCTTTGAGGGCGCGAGTGTCTGCCATAGGGTTATAACTCGAAATTATAGCCTTGGCGGTCACTGCCTTGGGTATGCCATGGGGAGCGCGTACGAATGTATTGATGCGCGGCAGATAGAAGAATGCGGTGAGGGCGTCGAGTGTCATCTGTGTAGCTCTGACTTTGCCTTCGTGTGAGTAACCGGCGATATGGGGCGTGGCAATGACGGCGCGCGAGAGTAATTCAAGCGAAATATCAGGCTCGCCCTCCCAGCAGTCGATGACGGCATGACTTACAAGGCCGTCATCGATGGCGTCTATAAGCGCAGGAGTGTCTGTGATGCCGCCACGTGCCGTATTAATGATTATAGGCTGACGACGCAGCTTGGCAAAGAAAGCTGAGTCGGCGATATGATAGGTGGCGTCGTCGCCCTCGCGTGTCAGTGGGGTATGGAAAGTGATGATGTCACACTCGGCGGCGATCTCGTCGAGTGTCGACCATCCGTCGCCGCCTTCGGCGCGCTGACGCGGCGGATCGCAGACCATGACCTGCATGTCGAGGCTGCGGGCCCATCGCTCAACGATAGAACCGACATGGCCTACGCCGACAATGCCTATCTTATATTGGTTGACGGGTCTGTTTATCAGCTGCATTATCGAGGCGAAGACATATTGCGCGACCGCCGGAGCATTACAGCCGGGGGCATTGACGACGGCGATGGCGTGGCTGTGACACCAGTCAAGATCGACATGGTCTGTGCCTATGGTCGCTGTAGCTATAAATTTGACTTTCGAACCTTCGAGCAGAGCGGCGTCACAGCGCGTACGGGTCCTGACAACAAGTCCGTCGGCGTCGGCCACTGTCTCGGGAGTGAACTCATCGGCGGCCAGATATCTGACATCGGCGTAGGGCTCGAGGAGTCCGGCAATAAAAGGAATATTGCGTTCGATTATGATGTTTAAATGATAGTTCTCCATAAATATAAAACAAAATATATCGCCAGAATGATTGTGACGGCAATGTATGATTTTTCACTTTTATGCAGAAGGAAGAAATGACTCAGCTGATATGCGGCACAGAAATTAAGTAATGTCACATAGGCCGTGATGTTTGTGTAGTCGATGACCATTGCGACTATTGTCATGGCTGTCATGACGGCGATGAAACTGCCGAACGAACGCGATTTGGCGTTGTAGGTCATCGATTTGAGCAAGGTGAGCATATATGCCGACAGGGTCAGGAGCACGGTCAGGCCCACCGTCACGGCAAGGGCGATGGCCTCGTTGAAATTTATGGCGTCGAAAATGCTGACAACTCTGGGTATATGCAAGTCGCCAAGGCTGACGAGGCCGAAACCGAGAAGTATCCACCACGGCGTGACGATGCCGAGCGAGGCGGCACCTATCGTGCGCAGGTTCAGGATTTTCATCTGCGCGCAGCCAAGGAGAAAGAGCGGTATATAGACCACAAAGGCATACTGCGACGCCGCGGCAACCGACAGGAAAAAGAAGATAAGAAATACGCGGCGGATACGGCCTGTGTCGCCATAGCAGCTGTAAAGCAGAACCATACATGCAAGGACGACAGCACACAGCACCGTCGACGTTGTCAGCTGGGCGAGCAGATTGGGTGTGGCAAGCTCAAAGAATGCAAAGAAGACGACATAGAGCATCGTCATCGCCCTCAACACATTGAAAGCCCGGTTCAGGTATACCGACAGAACAATGATTAGTCCTACGATGACAAGATTCACGATCATTTCGGTGACCGGCGACGAAATCCAGTCGTTGGCCGATGGCACGGCAAAGCCTTTGTCGCCGGGGATATATGTAACGCGACCGGCATGATAGTCGAGCCACGTGGCGACAATCATTATCACGATGGCCAAAGCCGCTCCGCCGCGGGAGTGCAGAAACCGTGTTATCGCAGCATTGTCCACGCTGTCGTGATCAGAGATTCATAAGATCCCGGCCGATGTCACGGCGGAGGTATTTGCCGGCGAAGGCTAAATCTTCAAGTGCCGCATAGCTCTTTGCCAGAGCATCGGCGATGCCGGCGCCATAAGAGGTGGCGGCGATGACACGTCCGCCGGCAGTAACAAGGCGTCCGTCGGCGTCGCGGGTCGTGCCGGCGTGGAAGAGGATGCTTTGGCCGGGGTCGAGATTGCCGGTGACAGGCAGCCCTTTGGCATAAGAGCCGGGATAGCCGCCTGAAACAGCCATGACAGTTACAGCCGTGCGGGGATCGTGGTCGGCCGGTGTATCACCGAGATCGCCTCGGGCGGCAGCCTCGAGAAGGTCGACGAGGTCAGAGGCGAGACGCGGCATGACTACCTCTGTCTCGGGGTCGCCCATTCTGACGTTATACTCGATGACCATAGGCTCGCCTCCGACATTGATGAGGCCGAGGAAGATAAAGCCGCGATAGACAATGCCCTCGGCTTTGAGGCCTTCGACCGTAGGCCGGATTATACGCCTCTCTACTTTGTCCATAAACTCCTTGTCGGCAAAAGGCACGGGGCTTACGGCTCCCATGCCGCCGGTGTTGAGGCCCGTGTCACCTTCGCCGATGCGCTTATAGTCTTTGGCTACGGGAAGTATACGATATGAACCGTTGCCGTCGGTGAGGACAAACACCGAGCACTCGATGCCCGAAAGGAATTCCTCGATGACGACTGTCGCCGACGATGCGCCGAACATACCCGAAAGCATCTCTTCAAGCGAAGCTTTGGCTTCGTCGAGGTCATTGATGATCAAGACTCCTTTGCCGGCTGCGAGTCCGTCGGCCTTGAGCACATACGGCGGTCTTAGGGTTTCGAGGAAGGCTTTACCGTCGGCGAGCGTAGCGGCCGTGAAACTGCGGTAACGCGCCGTCGGTATGGCGTGGCGCTCCATAAAGTGCTTGGCGAAATCCTTGCTGCCCTCAAGGGCCGCGCCTGCTTTCGAAGGACCCACGACAAGCACCGGGCTGTCGGCAAAATGATCATAGATGCCGGCGACAAGCGGGTCTTCGTTGCCGACGACTATCATGTCTATGCTATTGTCGGCGACGAAACGGCCTATGCCATCGAAATCAAGCGGCGACAACTCGACATTGACGCCGTAGCGCTCTGTGCCGCCATTGCCGGGAGCAATGTAAAACTTGCCCGTACGAGGGCTTTGACTGATTTTCCAGGCGAGTGCCGACTCGCGTCCGCCCGATCCGAGCAGTAGTATGTTGAGCTTGGTCATACGGTTATATGATTTTATTCTGTAGTGTTGTTGTTATTGTCATCGTCGGCCGGACGTTTTTTCCAGCCTCGCGAACGCATCACGGGCCCGGAGACGGGAGGCAGCTTCGGTGTGCGGCCGCTGATAGATTTCAGAGCATGGAGATTGCGACGTTTTGCAAACGGATTTTCAGGTTCGACAACTTCGGCTGTGCCGTTGTCAGAGTCAAAACGGCCTCTAAAGCTACGTGCACCGACGTCACGCGTATCCTCGCGGCGATCGTCGCGACGGCTCTGTGTGTGACGGCCAAATCGGTCGTCGGAGCGGTCGCGTTCTTTGCGCCCGAAACGGCGGTCGTCGCGACGGTCAGATCGACGGCGGCTGTCACCGGCGCGCTCTTCACGGCGCTGACGGCGATCGTCTGACGGCAAAGCGGCCTTAAGTTTACCGCCGGCGGCGACAAACGACTTGCGGTCGCCCTCGAAGATGACATACTCTCGGAGCTCACACTCAAGCGAGCCGTTGAGCATCTCGGTCCGGCTTGACGGAGCGAGTCCTATCTTGCGGAAATATTCGTCGCGGTAACCGATGATCCATGCGTGATATCCGGTGAAAACATGTTTGAGCTTGCTGCCGATTAGCTCATATAGGGCATCCATGTCAGGGGCGCTGATGCGCTCGCCATAAGGCGGGTTGGTGACAAGGACACCCGCAGGCTGCGGAGCTTCGGTCCACGCCGACAGCGGCCTGACGGCGACATCGACATATTTGGCCACACCCGCGCCCTTGAGATTGCGCACGGCGATGTCGACAGCCTTCGGTGAGATGTCGCAACCTACGATCGGGACGGTTATGGCACGCTCAGCCGAGTCATCGTTATATATGCTGTCGAAAAGCTCGCTGTCGAAATCGCGCCAGCGTTCGAAAGCGAATCCGCGTCGGTATACGCCGGGGTTTATGTTGGCGGCGATCATGGCAGCCTCGCAAAGGAATGTGCCCGAGCCGCACATGGGGTCGACAAATGGCACATCGCCGCGCCAGCCGCTTTTCAATATTATGCCGGCGGCAAGCACCTCGTTGATCGGAGCTTCGGTCTGGGCCACCCGGTAACCACGCTTGTGGAGCGACTCGCCCGACGAATCGAGCGAGAGGGTCACGTCGCAGCCCGATATATGAACGTTGATAAGCACGTCAGCGTCCTGAAGACGCACACCGGGACGTTTGTCTTCGCCAAAACGGTCTTTAAACCAGTCGACGATGGCGTCTTTGACACGATAGGTGACATAACGCGAGTGTTTGAACTCGTCGCTGAACGCCACCGTGTCAATGGCGAAAGTCTTGTCAATGGTCATCAGCGACGCCCAGTCATATTCTTTGGCCTGCTCATAAAGTTCGTCGGGATCTTTGGCCGTGAATCTATAGAATGGCTTGAGAATCCTCAGTGCCGTGCGGCAACAAAGATTTGCCTTATAAAGCATCGCGAGGTCTCCCGAGAAGGAAACCATTCGCTTTCCGGACACAACATTTTCGGCGCCGAGACCGCGCAACTCTTCGGCCAGAACATCTTCGAGGCCCTGAAAAGTCTTGGCGACCATTTCAAATCTATCGCTGGTAATCATAATTTCAATTTTGTTTCTGCAAAATTACACAGAATTTCGCTCATACATATTACAAAATAACGATAAACTGACGTCATGACACAAAAAACGGAGTCTGCCGACTCAAGATAGTGAATCGCAGACTCCGATATGTTCCGGCGGCCTTATCGACGGCGACAATCAATGACAGCCGCAACCGCAGCCGCTATCATCGCAACCACAGTTGTCGTCACAGCCGCAATCGTCGCCACAACCGCCGTGACAGCCGCAGCCGTGAGCCGGATGCAGCTCTTCGGGAGTGGCGTCACGCACAACGATGACCTTGCCTTTGAGGCGCACGTCGTGGTCGACAAGCGGATGATTGAAGTCCATCCTGACATGCGTCGGTGTGATTTCGGTGACAAGTCCCTCGATGCGATAGCCGTCAGCGGTGAGCATCGGCAGGCGCTCGCCGACTTTGATGTGCTCGTCGTCAAACTTGCCGTCGACCTCAAAGACCTCGCGCTCGACTTCGACAACATGCTCGGGGTTATGATGTCCGAATGCTTCGTCAGCCTTGGCTACAACATCATAGGTGTCGCCTGCCTCCAGGCCCTCGAGAGCAACCTCGAGCGGACGGATAACACCCTGTGTGACGCCATAGATGATGGCCTCAGGCTCCTCGGTCGTAGTCTGATGGATCAAGGTTTCTTTACCGTCGGCGTCAATGGCATAAAGATCGTAGCCAAGCTCGACATATTTTCCGGGTTCTATTTTTTCCATAATCTGAAATTGGGTTTTGATTCGTAAAATTAATTGTTTTCTGCGATAAACAACAAATATTATGCCAAAAGTTTTCACACTCACAAATAAAACCATACCTTTACGGCCGCTAACTGTCTTAACCATGAGCAATCCCAAACTTAAGAACAATATCGTCACCACGACGATGAGAGTGGTAGTATACTGCAGTTCGGCCGAAGTGCTGCCCGAACACTGGCGTGAAGGAGCGGCAGCCATAGGCAGGTGGATAGGCGAACACGATGCCGCCCTTGTTTATGGCGGCGTCAACGCAGGTCTGATGAGCGTAACCGCCGCGGCGGCACATGAGGCCGGAGCACATATTGTCGGTGTCGTACCTGTGAGACGCAACGACGCGGCATCGTCGCTTAACGATATACAGATCTCTGTCGCCGACCTCAATGAACGCAAAGCCACGATGGAACTTCTGGGTGATGTCTTTGTCGTGTTGCCCGGCGGCTACGGCACACTCGACGAACTGACATCAACATTGGCCTATATCAATTTTACGAAACAAAACGGCAAACACATCGTTATATATAATCCCGACGGGATCTTCGACCCGCTGCTGGCACAACTCGACACGATGGTCGCCGCAGGTCTGATGAGGCACTCCTGTCACGAGGCCATTATCACAACCACTACACCCGCCCAGACAATAGCGCAACTCGACAGACTTCTATATATCCACAACAACTATGACTAAAAGCACCGTCTATACCCGCGGCGGCGACCGCGGCACAACCTCATTGGTCGGAGGCACACGCGTCTCCAAAGCCGACCGGCGCCTTGACGCCTACGGCACCGTCGACGAACTCAACTCGTGGCTGGGACTTCTCCTGTGCTCCGACACCGTCGCGGCTCTTGCCGGCAAGATTCTGTATAATGTACAGAACCGCCTCTTCGACATAGGATCAATGCTCGCCACCGAAGCCGACAGCGAGTGGCAGCCGGAACCGTTGCCCGACAGCGCCGTCGAAGAGATCGAAAAAGAGATCGACCGTCTCGACGCCACACTTCCTCGCCACAACCGCTTCATACTGCCCGGAGGCTCAACCGACGCCGCCCGCGCCCACATAGCGCGCTGCGTCGCCCGTAGGGCCGAACGCCTCATCGTAGCCCTCGACACGACCGTCCACGTCAGGCCGAACATCATCAGATATATCAACAGGCTTAGCGACTATCTCTTTGTCCTCGCCAGAGCCATAAACATAAAAAACGGCGCCGATGAAATATTTTGGGAGAAAAATTGTTAGTGTATAAAGAAAATAACTACCTTTGCACACTTTTAAAACAAGCATCCCGCAAAGGAGATAAATAACAAACGCTAAATCTTACAACTATGTATTGGACTCTCGAACTCGCATCAAAACTCGAAGACGCACCATGGCCCGCCACCAAGGATGAACTCATAGATTACGCAATGCGCAGCGGCGCACCACTCGAAGTCATCGAAAACCTCCAGGAAATCGAAGACGAAGGCGACACCTACGAATCTATCGAAGACATCTGGCCCGATTACCCCTCAAAAGAAGACTTCCTCTTCAACGAGGACGAGTATTAAATACCAAAATTAACATATTAAACTAATATCCAAGCAATTGGCAAGCATAAAATAAACTTGTCAATCGTTTTTTATTGTCTTTTATCGCAAAATATAATTGCCTATTTTCAGCAACTTAGCTCGCCGAAAATTTGTTTCATTGTCTATTATTGTCTAAATTTGCACCATATTCCGAACTTGATGAGTATTAAAACAGGCTGAAATATGGGCAGACAGAAAAGACCGTATCCGTTGGGGCGTTTCCGGCTCCGCTATCCGAAGAGCTACGACAAGACCAAGGTTTACCCGATTGAGATTGAATACGTCTTCAGCGGTAAACCGATACGACGCCACATGAATATTTCGGTGCGTATAGAAGACTGGAATCCAAAAGGGAACAACGGACGCGGCGAAATTCGTTCGTCTGCACCCGATAGTGTGCGCTTCAACAATCTCCTTCTTGCCAAGGTGAACAAGATTGATGCAGGTCTGAATGAGTATAACCAAAATCATCCCGGAGAAGTCAATGAGAATGTTATTGTTGCCTTCCTTGATAATAAACCAATCTTGCGTCAGGACAAAGGGGAAGATTTCATAGAATTTATACTAAGCCGCCTTGAATCGGAATACAGCCGTAACAAAATCGGTTACAGCCGTTATAAGAACGGACAATGCGGGATGAACATCTTCCGTCAATTCCTAAAAGCAACCGGTAGTGGAACCTATAAACCCGACAGCATTTATGTAGGTGAAATATCGGTAGATCTTCTTGACAAATATATCAAATGGCGTAGGGATTTCAAAAATAATTCCGACCAGACCATAAATCATGCGTTGACTCCTATTCTAAAGGGTTGCGAGAATGCGTGTGCTTTAGGATTGATTTCAAAAGAGATTAATGCTGGACTTCAGGACATGCGGATTCAGGAGAAAGTTACTCTCGAAACTGAAGGAGAGAAGGAATTTGACGGTCAAAACCTGTCAAAAGAGCAGATGGCTCAACTTGTTGAATTTTACGAAAAAGACACCGAACCGAGGCGAAAAGAGTTTATCGAGATGTTTCTATTTGCATTCCATGCCTGTGGTCTCCGCATTGTCGATGTGATGACTCTACAATGGGATCATATAGATTTCGAAAAGAAGGAGTTGAGCAAAATTCTTATCAAGACCAGTCGCCGTCATAAGATTCCACTTACCGACCCGGCTTTGAGGATCCTTCACAAATGGCAGGCAATGGGACGTAGAAAGAAATATGTGTTCGACCTTGTGAAAGACACCTTGTCACTCAACGATGCCGACGCACTATACCGAGCACGCAACAGCGCGACAAAATGTGTCAACCAATCACTGCGCGTTGTCGGAGAGAAATTGGGACTTCCTTTTCCCCTTTCTTTCCACACTTCGCGCCATACCTTTGCCGTTCTTGCCATCAACGACGGTCTGACCATGACTGTTGTAAGCCGATTACTTGGGCACAGTTCCACTGACATCACCGAGAAAGTCTATGCCCGGCTTCTACCCCAGACACTTACGGCGGAAGTAGAGAAACTGAACTATGCTTTCCTCTCGGAAGAACTCTCATGAATATTTATTAAATTTGCACATGGAAACAAACGAAACCAATGAGATAATACTCTATCAGCCTGACAACACCCTTAAGCTCGATGTCAGGGTTGAAGATGAGACCGTATGGCTTACCCAGGCACAAATGTCTGAGTTATTCCAAGCGACCAAGCAGAATATAAGTCTTCATATCTCAAACATTTACAAGGAAGGAGAATTGGAGACGGCCTCAACAGTCAAGGAATACTTGACAGTTCAGACAGAAGGTAAATTCATTATTAGATTTAAAATGGGGTTCATATTTGTTTTTTGAATAGCTGCATTCCATCACTTTTCATTACAAAATATGATTGTCTATATCATATCGGATTTGCATAACTCTTTGAAAAATACACGTTTTAAGCTTCTTCAACGAGGACGAGTATTAAGCCTTGAAAATTCACATAAAACGCTAACAACCGGCCATATAAACTAAAAATAATTTGTTTGTATGGCCGGTGTTTTATAGCCACAGACGGCAAAATATGTTTGTATTTTTGCTCTATATTTGTTGATTTGTTTGTATATAATTCAAGTATGATATTGTATTTTTGTATAGAGGTGGAATACCGCCCGGTCTAAAACTCAGTCATTAATCACTTACGAGAAAACTGCATAACTTGTATGTCGTCAACTTCGCCCCATGGGTTACCGTATATGGTGAGATATTTGCCATTTTTAATTACATAATCACACTCCCGGCTTTCATTATAATAATCATCATGATAATAGAATATCAGATGACCGTCGTCATCTCTGTAATAAAAATCAATCCGCTCATAATTATCCGTCCAAAGCATATAGCCTGAATTATTCTCTTTAAAACAAATCAAACAATCTATAAAACGGTCGTCGGCGTCTCAGCATATTCTCATGGGAAATTGATTTTGTCATCGCGGATATATGGAATGGTCACACCAATCTCCAATCTGAAATTCTGACGAAGCCCTCTTAAAAATTGTCATGTACTATACTGTTCATTGTTTTTTATCAACTACTTACGAAATTAATCGACCTACGAGTTTGGCATAATATATTCGTAAAGCAAACCACCCGTGCAGCAAGGGGCACAGGTGGTTTGTGATATAGCGGAATGCCGGGCCGAAAGCTCTGCGGTATCAGCGCACCATAATCTTGGTGACCACTGCACCGCAACGTTCTATATATACACCCGGGGCAAGCGAACGACGGTCGGCGTCAATGCGCACGCCATTGAGGTCGTAAATCTCGATATCGCCGCTGTGCTTGTCGGTAGTGCACATATCAACCGAGGTGGTCGGGCCATTATTGATTTCAACCGTCCCGACGTATTGCTCGAGCAGGTGGCCGTCCGCATCGTATGCATTTACACTATAGTTGTAGAAGCCGTTGGGATCGAGCACATCGGTCACCGCCGAGAGCCGGCTGCGGGGAGTCCGGGCTACTCCACTACCGGTGGGATAGATGGTGACTTCGGTCTTGATCAAGGCAACCAAAACCTCGTTCTCATCATAGATCTTGGTTTCGTATACCTTGGCGTTCTCCACAGCCTCGAACTCGAGCACAATGCGGCCGTCGACAAGCTTCACCGACACGCCATCATTGGGTATCGGTTTGAAGCGCGCCTCGATTGTGACGTCGGTGTCTGTTATGGCGTATCTATATTCGGCATCAGCTGATAGCAACTCCTCGCCGATATACCATCCCTCGAAAGTATAGCCTTCGGCGGGAGTAGCAATCAGCTCAGCTGTGCCAACGGGAGGGTACTCACCGGCACCGCTGACTTCACCGCCATTGGCGATATTCTTGCTAAGCACAACCTCGGTAAGAGCCGAGATATTTTCGAAATTATTCCACCTGATTGAAGCTTTGTAAAGTTCAACCGACTGCGAAGGTACATATAAATTTGTTTTATCAATATAACTGAAAATACTCATCCCACAATCAGGTGGATTTGATGCTTTACATGCAATCCATTCGATATTTCTGCAGCGACTGAATGCGTAGTCCACTATCGTTGTGACACTTGATGGGATAGTGACGGAGGTGAGACCGGTGCAGTCCTGGAATGTACGAAACTCTATAGTTGTGACACCTGAGGGGATATCAATAGAGGTGAGACCGGAACACTCCAAGAATGCAGCTTCCTCTATCGTTGTGACACTTGAGGGGATATCGATGGAGGTGAGACCGGTACAGCCCCAGAATGCAAATTTCCCTATCGTTGTGACACTTGAGGGGATATCGATGGAGGTGAGACCGGAACACCTCTGGAATGCAGCTTCCTCTATCTTTGTGACTCCTGAGTGGATATCGATGGAGGTGAGACCGGTACAGCCATAGAATGTCTCACTCTCTATCGTTGTGACTCCTGAGGGGATATTGATAGAGGTGAGACCGGTACAGCCATAGAATGCAGATCTCCCTATCGTTGTGACTCCTGAGGGGATATCGATGGAGGTGAGACCGGTACAGCCCCAGAATGCAAATTTCCCTATCGTTGTGACTCCTGAGGAGATATTGATTTCTGTGAGAAAGATACACCCACAGAATGCATATTCACCTATTGTTGTGACACTTGAGGGGATAACAGCAGAACGCAGATGGATACCATAGAATGCACTATCAGCAATTTCTGTTACGGCGTAACCGTTTGCACTCGAAGGAATTGTCACATCAAATTCAGTATCCTTGTCACCCGTATAACCGACCACCTTGCAGGTCTTGGCGGAATCATCTAAGATGTCGTATCCCAGCTGATCTACTTCGAAATCCGCCGCCACTGCCGGAAGTGCGAATAGCGCGGCAGCCAGCAGAAAGATAAGTTTTCTAATCATCAGTGTTGTTTTGGATTTTACGTAATGTGATTATGTGTTTTTATTCGTTGCCGAAGGCGCACTCCACAACGCCTTCAGGGTATTCCGCCACGTGGATAGATTCCCATTTGGCTCCACAATATGGGCATGCGAAATCGCCGCTTACCTCATAGGTGGCCTCGGCTCCCATCTGATTCTCTGATTTCTCTTCTGTATGAATGAGGTCGAAATCTTTCTCATCAACCTCAATCTCCGATGATTTGGCACATTTACTGCAAGAAACGTTAAGTTTTTTCATAAATACTGCTCGTATAACTTGTCCGGCTGACACCCCGGGTCGGACGGGTACATAAAAAGCGTGGGTATCGAACCATTGCTCGTCCCACGGTTAGAGGCTCTGGCATGTGCCCATCTTCATCGGACGAGCAACGCAGAAGCCCACGTTATATTTTCAAAATCAATCAAGTGCAAACAAATGCAAGTAATAACACAATATACCAACGTGTTATGAAATATTAATTTTGTCACTTGTTTGTTGTTCGTAGCGTTTCTGTCCGATTTTATTCTCTTATTTGGTTCGTTTTTGGTTCTCAAATAGGTAACAAATCAAATATTTTTTGTAACTTTGTACTCGGAAACAAAGTCAGAAACGCTTATGAAATCTACCTCTCCCAAGACCAATTGATTGGGGAGGCGAATCCCTCGACCACTTCGAGGACTGCTACTGCGGCGAGTGGGAGGACGAGGAAGACTACGCCCGGCACATCGTCGACGAGTGCTACGACCTCGACCGCCTCATGGGCCACCTCGCTACCTACTTCGACTATGCCGCCTATGGCCGCGACCTGTTCATGTGCGACTACTACATGGATAACGGCCACGTGTTCCGTCACTATTGAGGCTCGAAAGCCACACTCCCTCCGAGGGTCGGCGAAAGCCGGCCCTTTTCTTATTGTAGCACAGCCATATAAAAGGCGAGGTCGTGCAGCGAAATGCACGACCTCTTTTTACCTTTTAGAGTGTTGGCATTGAGCCTAAAGTCAATACCGGCACTAATTCGATGCAAAGGTACAAATTCTTTATTAAAGAACAAAATAATCCGTGAAAAAGTTGAGAAACAACTTTGAAATAACTTCGGTTTGCACCTCGTGCCTATATCCCTCACGCTCAATCTACTGTAAGTCCGCTTACGTTTTCGAGAACCTGGCGCACTGTTGCCGATTGGCTATATTTCTTTATTAAAGCCTCTATTTCGGCTTTATACTCGTTGTAACGGTTTACCGAAATCTGCTTTACCAAATAGAGTACTACATGAATGGCTCCATTTAGATTTTGGTTTTGTCCTATATTCCTCATCATGGCAGGGCCTCGCCTTATTGAATGTTCGGGGCCAAAATCGTACAAGACCCGACCATGTGCGCAAGTGTTTCTTAAATTGCGCAGAAGCTCCATATAGTTTTCAAAGACAACAGGAAAATTTACGCCGAAATGTTTTGATATATCTATCTTCAAATCTGCGTCGTGGAGCGATTTGTATAGTGCGAGCATTGATCCCATCGTCATATTCTCTATTGTTTTCCACGCCGGAGCATAAACATCATTAAGATATTTGCGATGATGCCGCGCTATTTCAGGTATTCGCCTGAATGTGTCGTTGTAGACTTTGGAGGGGAACGATTGAACATATCCCCTTGATACTATTGCTGGGTCTGCGAACCAAGTGGGCTTTGTAACATAGGCATTAGAAACAACATAAGTCATATATGTTCTAACGGCTATCTCTATGCGGCTTAAAGCCTTATGCAATATATTCCTTAGGTTGAAGTCAAAATAATACAACTTAACCGCATCATCAAAGTTTGCATTTGGCTTAAATTCATGCGTCCTATTGTCAAGAATCGGGTACGATTTTTCAAACGGGAACCAATAAAAGCCCAGTCTATAATAACCTACATCGAGAAGCACTTCCTTTGCTTTCTCTATATCATTTATGATAAGCCCCCTGCTTTGCAGTAGGTTTATCTGTTCGTCTAATTGTATGGCTTTGCGTCCCATAATGCAAAGTTACGAAATTTCTGCGACTTTTCGCGTCTTTTCCTCGGCGAATATACCTATATACTTTTGTGGCAAAGCAAGATTAAGCCATGCCACAACCCAATTACAACCTACATCTCAAAGGCTTCGTTGGGAGGTTACGACTTCGACCTCGATTATGTGCACTACATACTCGCAAGCTCAATTGCCTCCTTTCCGGTCAGATGCTCGACATCCATACGGAGAATGAGCATGTGAGAGAAGAATTTATCTATCTCTTTTTTCAATCCTTCTGTGTCGCATGGATTGAATCTTTCACCGAGTAATTCCGCTGCACGTAGCCGCTCATCCTCTTCTTCTACGATGTGAATCCTACCGAAGGCGATCAC
>CAJTKG010000005.1:45515-98206 GCA_910576935.1 uncultured Muribaculaceae bacterium | reverse complement strand
GCTACTGCGGCAGACATCCCCGCGCGTCTAAACCGACCAAACCGATGTCAAACGCACATTGACATCGTTGTTACAAAAAAATGAATCCACAGCGTATGGAGCGAGGCGACATGGAGCGACGCTATCCCGAGCGTCGTACCACTCCCGGCCGTTATCGACCGAGGTTTTTCGTTCCTCTCCCGCGCTCCGTTTTTCTCACTTTTTGTGAAAAATATGCCGAAAAAATATGTTGTACGACAAATTTTTGACAAATTTTCACGACTTTTCCTCTCTGTTTTACTTACAGATTGTCGTAAAACGTCCCCGCTGCATGATTGCCTCCTTTATGAAATCAATTTTTGGCGCCTAAATGATGTCAATTTGTAAGTTTAAAACGGTTTTGCTGCAAGAGTGTTAAAAGCTGAGATTTTTTGCTATCATTTGTTTATTATTGAATAAAAATTATTATCTTTGCGTCGTTATATACACATTTTAATATAAAAAATGTTACTCCTTCATTCAGCTATGAAGGTTAGTATCTAAAGGAGAGAGAATTAATTTTTATTATTTATTGTCTAATTTATTATTAGTATGAAAAAGCTGTTTCTATTCCTTTTGACAGTTATGACCATCAGCCTCTGCGCGTCGGCCCAGACGCGTACGGTGAAGGGTACTGTCTTAGATGCGGCGACCGACGAGCCCATCATCGGTGCTTCGGTCAAGGCAGGAGGAAATGTCGGTGTCGCTACTGATATCGACGGCAAGTTTACAATCGCCGTTCCTACATCAGTGACAAAACTGACATTCTCATTTGTGGGTTACACCCCGCAGACCCTCCCCGTCAGCTCTGAGATGACGGTAAAACTTCAACCGTCTGCAAACCAGCTCGACGAGGTGATCGCCGTCGCTTACGGTGTGGTAAAGAAATCTGAGTATACCGGTTCGGCCGGTGTCGTCAAGGCCGATCAGCTCGAAGACGCCCTGGTCTCTAACGTCACCAACGCCCTCTCGGGTAAGATGGCCGGTGTGCAGACCATGTCGTCAAACGGCCAGCCCGGTGTCGGCGCTTCAGTCCTCATCCGCGGTGTCGGCTCTATCAACTCCTCGACACAACCTCTTTATGTCGTCGACGGTATGCCCTATGACGGCAACATCTCAAATATCGCAACCGCCGACATCGAGGCCATGACAGTCCTCAAAGACGCCGCCTCGACCGCACTCTACGGTGCCCGCGGCGCCAACGGTGTCATCCTTATCACAACCAAGCGCGGCCAGCAGGGCAAAGCCACTGTTACGGCCGACGTCCGTTGGGGTGGCAGTTCGCGTGCTATCGGCAACTATAATGTCATCGACAACCCCGCCCAGTATCTTGAGACCGTTTATCAGGCTATGTATACTACCCAGTATATGAACAACATCGCCGCCGACGGCTCAAACAAGGCCGCTGTCGCCGCTGCCGCAAACCTCTACGCCAACAACAACCTGTGGGCCGCTCTCGGTCAGCAGACATTCAGCGTTCCCGCCGGTCAGCTCTTCATCGGCTCTAACGGCAAGCTCAACCCCGCCGCTACCCCCGGTTACAGCGACGGCACATATTACTACACTCCCGACAACTGGGCCGACAACACTATCATCAACGGCCTCCGTCAGGACTACTCGCTGACAATCACCGGCGGCACAGATCGCTTCAACTACTATGTGTCGGGCGGCTTCCTATCTGACGAGGGTATCCTCAAAGGCTCTCACTTCAAACGTTTCTCTACACGTTCGGCTGTCGACTATCAGGCTAAAGACTGGTTGAAGATCGGTACGACTCTCAACTATGCCTATGTCAACAGCGGTTACCCCAGCGCGCAGACTTCGTCTGACTATAACTCGTCGAGCAATGCATTTGCCGTCATCAACCAGATCGCTCCTATCTATCCTATATTCTTCCGTGACGCTCAGGGTAATGTCCTCCGTGCCCCCGCTACCCATAAGCCCGTCTATGACTTCGGTACCGGTGTCGTGGGCAAAGGTCATCCCAGCGGCATGCAGCGTCCTTCGGGTGCATGGTCTACCGCCAACCCCGCCGGTGACCTCGCATACAACTCGCGCGAATTCCTCCACGACGTATTCGACGGCAAATGGTATGCTACAATCACTCCTATCGATGGTCTGAACATTCAGGGTACACTCGGCTACTATGTCGACAATATCCGCTTCCATAATCTTGACAACCCCCTCTACGGTCAGGCTGTGTCATCAGGCGGTCGCGCCACTCAGCAGCACCAGCGTGAATCTACAATCAATCTTCAGGGTCTCGCAAGCTATACACGCACATTCAATGACGTTCACAACGCCTATATCATGGTCGGCTTCGAGAGTCAGGACTATACCGATGAATATGTCAGTGCAAGGGGCTCAAACCTCTATCAGCCATTCAATCCTTTTGTAGGTAACACTATCGACAACCCGACGATTGGCGGTGCAAAAGCCCAGCTCGCTCACCGAAGCGGTTTTGTCAACGCCAAGTATAACTACGACGGCAAATATTATCTTCAGGCAGCCTTCCGTCGCGACGGTTCGTCGGCTTTCCATCCCGATCACCGCTGGGGTAACTTCTGGTCGGCATCTATCGGCTGGGATATCCACAAAGAGAGCTTCCTCGAAGACGTCACTGCAATCGACCTTCTCAAATTCAAGGCTTCGTTCGGCCAGAACGGTAACGACCGCATCTACGACAGCACTATCCTGATGGCTTATGCCGACTTCTACCGTGCTACCGGTGCTAACGGCGTGTGGTCTGACTCTCAGATGGCCTACAAAGGTAACAAGGACATCACCTGGGAGAAATCAAACAACTTCAATGTCGGTTTTGACTACAGCTTCTGGGGTGGCAAGCTCGAAGGCTCTCTCGAATACTACCTCCGCGAGACAAAAGACATGCTCATGAACATGCCCGTTCCTCCCTCGCTCGGCTATCCCGGCAACACAATGCCCAAAAACGTCGGCTCGATGCGCAACAGCGGATTTGAGATCGATCTCAACTATCGCGCTGTCAACACCAAAGACATCACTGTCGACATATTCGGCAACATGACTTTCCCGTCAAACAAAGTTACAAGCATCGATCCCTCGCTTATTACAAAAGAGCTCGGCGCATGGCAGTATACATCAAACCGTCTGATCAAAGAAGGTGAATCTATGTATAACCTCTGGCTTGTCGATTATGCAGGCGTAGATCCCGAGACCGGTAATGCTCTTTATTGGGCGCGCGAGCCTGTCGAGGATCCTAAGGAGCCCGGTACGCAGCTTGTCATCGACGGTGTGCCCCAGTGGAGCAAAGAAGAGTATAAGACCGATCAATATGAAGTGGCTCGTAATTCAAACCGCAAGCTCACCGGCAATATCATGCCCAAGATCTATGGCGGTTTCGGTGCAAGCGTCAATGCTTATGGCGTAGACTTCTCGATCGCTTTCGCATATCAGGCAGGCGGCAAGATCTACGACAGCACATACGCATTTATCATGAACCCCGGCAACAGTGATTACATCGGCAAGACATGGCACAAGGATATCCTCAAGGCATGGACTCCCGAAAACACCAACACCGACGTGCCCCGTATGGCAACTTCCGGCCAGGCCTCGACCTATGGCAACGCTCAGTCTGATCGCTTCCTGATCTCGAGCAACTATCTTTCGCTCAACAACATCACTCTCGGTTATACTTTCCCCTCGAAGTGGGTCAAGAAGATCGGTCTCGAATCGCTCCGTGTCTATGGCGCTGCCGAGAACGTCGCTCTCTGGAGCAAACGCAAAGGTCTCGACCCCCGTCAGGGATTCGTATCGTCGCGTAACGAAACTTATTCACCTATCCGTTCGATCTCGGGTGGTCTCAAAGTTTCTTTCTAATAATCAATTCTCGTAATAGCTCAATTTGACAATTATGAAAAAAATAAATAAATATCTGCTTATCGGTGTCGCCGCCACAACGCTCACGACTTCGTGCGCCGACCTCGACACCGAATACCTCGGCGGCTACGTGTCGACCGTGCAGAAAGAGGGCACTCTCGAGTACAATCCGTCGATGGGTACGGCTTCGGTTACGGGTATGTTTACCGACTTCGCCGGTATCTTCAAGATCTCGGATGCACACCTTGATTTCGGTTATCCCTCGGTTATGATCGGTCTCGATTCGCAGGGCATGGACTATACCTCGAAAAACTCGGGTTATAACTGGTATGCGTCATACAACGGATATACCGACCGTAAAACCACCGGTTGGCCCGACAACATGATGTGGATGTATAACTACGCCCAGATCAAGATCTGTAACACCATCCTCCCGACCATTCCGGCCGATACCGAGGATAATACCCTCAAATTCTATCGCGCTCAGGCTCTTGCTGTTCGTGCGTTCGACTATTGGACTCTTATCCAGGTCTATCAGTATAACTATGACGGTTATGCCGACGAACCCGGTGTCTGCCTCCTGACCGACGAGAATGAGGTCGAGGTGGCCGAGAACGGCGCCCCCCGCGCAACCGTGGCTGAAATCTACGACCAGATACTCAAAGACCTCAACGAAGCCATCTCGCTTCTCGAGGGCAATCCCGTTGACGCCGCTCAGATCATCAGCGACAAACCCAAACGTATGGTTTCGCTCGCCGTGGCTTACGGTCTCCGTGCCCGCGTCTATCTGACGATGCACAAATATGCCGACGCCGCCAACGACGCTCAGGCTGCCATCAGCAACTTCTCGGGCCGCCCCTACAGTATCGAGGAGGTATCGAAACCCGGCTTCACCTCTATGGCCGACGCTTCATGGATGTGGGGTATCGCCAACGCCGAGACCGACGACTGGGTAGCCGGCGGTTCTATTGTCAACTTCCCCGCCATGACTTGTACATTCTCTCACGGTTATTGCGACCAGGGTGGTGCATGGCGCTGGTGCTCGAAGAAGCTCTATGACATGATTCCCGCAACCGACGTGCGCAAAGGCTGGTTCCTTGACGAAAACCGTCAGAGTGTAAACCTCAATAGCGCCCAGCAGGCTTATATCGATTCGTTCAATAAAGCCGTACCCAACTACAGCGAAGACGCCACTGCCAATATCATGCCTTACACCAATGTCAAGTTTGACAGCTATCAGGGTGTGCTCCGTCAGTCGATCAACGCTTCTGACGTGCCGATGATGCGTGTCGAGGAGATGTATCTCATCCTCGCCGAAGGTCAGGCCATGAGCGGTAACCCGACCGGCGGTCTTCAGACTCTCACAGACTTTGTAACGACATATCGCAACCCCGAGTATTCGACAACAGCTACATCGGCCGAGGCCATCCAGAACGAGATTTGGAACCAGCGTCGTGTAGAGCTTTGGGGCGAGGGTCTGAGCTACTTCGACATCATGCGTCTCCACAAAGACATCGACCGCGTCGGCTGTGCTTTCCCCGCCGCATGGGTTTATCAGATCAAATACGGCGAAGAAGGCAACGGCATGCTCTATATGATTCCCGACGAGGAGATTAGCTCTAATAAGGCTTTCACATCGGGAGCAACCGATAAGTTCCATGAGAACAACCCGGTTATCATCCAACCTACTCCCGTAAGCGAAAATTAACGGTGAGACATTCCGCTCTCCTCAAATTTCATTTTTTCATTCACAATATTGATCAAATACAACAATGAAATTTTTAAAATATTCACTTTACACCCTTATGGCAATGGCCGTTTCGGCGTCATTCACTGCCTGTGACAGCGATGATGTGCTCGATGGTTATACCGCGGGTGCTCCGTCCGACGGTCCGTATTTCGCGTCGACGCTCGCCGAATCATATGATGTTTCGGCCGGTGAGGCTTCGGTGACTTTCGATGTCTCGCGTGCCGATGCCGCCGGTGAGGCCACATACCAACTTGAGGTTAAAAACCCCGATGCTCAGATCTTCACTGTTCCCGCTGAGGTTAAATTTGCAGCTGACGCTACTGTAGCGCCTGTAGTGATATCTTTCGACCCGGCCAAGGTTGAAGACGGTGATTCTTATAAGTTCGAACTTACCGTAGTAGGCGCTTCGCCTTACGGTGTCGGCTCTTATACATTCACGATCATGAAGCCCGAACCCTGGAAGTCGCTCGGCATGTGTCTCTATACCGACGATATTGCCTGCTCACTCTATAATATCGGTGGCGGCAAAACTTTCACATGGGAGGTCGAACTTCTCCAGAATGAGAAGACTCCCGAACTCTACCGTCTGGTAAATCCTTATGAGCCTTTCGCTAAGATGGTCAATGGCGCTTCGTTTGATAACTCTCAGGACTATAACATCGATTTTGTAATCGAGGAAGACAATAGTGTTTACTTTACACCCAACCCGTTCTATACGGGCCTTACGCTCGATCCGACATATGGTGCCATTATCGGTGCGCAGATGAAGAGCGGTGTCGGCACATTAAAAGATGGTGTCATCACTTTCCCGACCGATGGATTCGGCGCAGTTGAAGAGAGTGAATATGGTCAGGGCTGGTATAAGGCAAATACACATGGCGCCGAGCGCATCGTCTTCCCCGGTGTCGAGCTCACCGACTATTCGGCTGAAATCACTTATGCAGGTCTGTTTATTCCCGCCGACGGCGCTCAGCAGGCAATCTTCAATGTTGACTTCGGTGCTGACGTCGAGAACGCCCGCGTAGCTGCCGCCATCACAACCGATGTCGAGGCTTTGGCCAACTCTGTCGTTGCCGGTGAGATCGAATTCGTCGAAGTAACCGAGCCTGGCGAAGTCCGTGTCGCAACAGAAGGCCCGGGCGAGTATGTCGCTGTCATCGTCACTTATGGCAAGGGCGAGCCTCAGCTCTATGCCGCTACCGAGTTTGAAATCGTAGGCTCGGGTAACGTTGACGAAGGCAACTGGGCATCACTCGGTCAGTGTGACTTCATCGACGGCTGGTTTGCTGTTGGTCTGAACTTCCCCAACGGAGCTGCTGACGCTCTTAACTATCCCGCCTCTGTCGAGATTCAGAAGAGCGAAGACACCCCCGGCGTCTATCGTCTGATGGCTCCTTACACCAACGAGACATATGTAGGCCTTGGCGCTAATGCTGTTCAGAAAGTGCGCAATATCGTAATCAATTGCGAAGATCCGGCATATTGCTTCGTGGAACCGCAGAAATCAGGCTGGGGTAATCCCTCAGTTCAGGGAGGTGGCGAACTTGTCATCTGTGACGGCGGCTATCTCTATCCCGCTCTCGGTATAGGTCAGCCCTCTCAGGTTGCGGCAGCCGGCCTCGGCTCGACTCTGCAAGTCGATAACGACGGTGTTTCGACCATCCTTATCAACTCGCCTTTCTGGGGCAAGTCGGCTGATCTTGATGATCTCGGCTATAGCTTTATCGGCCAGGGTGAACCGATGATTCCATCGATCATCATGTTTGTTGAGGAAGACACTCCCGCCGCTCAGGCAGCTTTGAAGAAAAAAGTCATCGCCAAGACAATCGATATGCTCTCCGGCAATATTGTCCGCACGGCTAACAAGTCGCATCTTATGACAAAACAGGGCAATAACGTCAAGAAATACAAAAACCTCAAAAAAGCCAACGGTGCAATTCTTAATCGCTAAAGAATAGAAACCCTAAATACTCCGGCGGCGGGGGTCTCGAGTGAGACTCCCGCCGCTCATTTTACCCATATTTAGCATCACACTGAGCGTCGCGAATCAGGCGATACGTGGCGACGGTCTCCGGCCGTCGTTATGGACCGGGGGGAGGGTTTCAACCCTCGGATTGAGTCTAAGGCGCATGGGTCGACGGCGTATGGAACGATGGTCTCCTGACCATCGCCTGAACTCACGGCGCAAGGGATGAGGTTTTTAGCCTCGCATCTTCCACAAAATCATAGATTTACGACGACTAAAGTCGTCGAGAGGCCGGTGCTATAGTGAATGATGTGAGGGTTAAATAACGACGGCCGGAGGCCGTCGCTCCATGTCGCCGAGGCTTCCCGTCACTCCGTGTCGCCTAATATACAAAAACCTCCGACAAGGGGGCTGTTGGAGGTTTTATCGGGGAGGTTCCTAGCAGAATCGAACTGCTGTAAACGGTTTTGCAGACCGGTGCCTAACCACTCGGCCAAGGAACCGTGAGTGATTGTGAGTGCAAAGGTATGGATTATTTTGTAATCTGCAAAATGTTTTGGCGGAATTTTGCTTAAGAAATCTGCGATACAATAAGCCTTGGGAGCAAGCGGAGCAATAGTAAGTGCCGGGAAGAATATTTATCACAGGTTCCTGCTATCAAATTGTTTCGGGCGATATTCCGTATTCGGCTATGATACGATCTACGTCTTTTTTGAGTTCCGGGATATGGCGAATGACTAAGCTCCACAGAAATTCGGGTTTTACTGAGTCATATCCGTGTATGATGCGGTTGCGTGTATCAATTACCGCTTTTGCGTTTGGTATTGGGAAGTCACGCCGTATTTTTAGAATACGGTTTATTGCTTCTCCCATTATTTCAGCTCTCCGCTCAACCGCACTTCTGCGTAAATAATCTTTCTCAAAAATATCGTAGCGTATAGATAGTCTATAAAATAGCTTTCGACTTCCTCAATGGCGCGTTTTACATCGTAGATATAAACGGCAATAAAATCATCCATATATCACTTGCTTTTTTTTATCGACTAATGCCTTGAATATTGGGTTGAGGTTTTTGCCATATTCTATCAGGTCTACTTTGCGATTGAACAATTGTTCTAATGAGTCCTTTAAATCAAAGTAGTTGCCAACGTAATCAAACGTGTCGTGATCTATCGGCTCAAAATCCACAAGTAAATCTACATCGCTGTCATCGTTGAATCTGTCTGTGAGGATAGAACCGAAAACAGAAAGCGTCTTAACCTTATGTTTGCGGCACAAGGCCAAGATGTTTTGTAGATTTATTTCGATCAGTTTCATATGCGCAAATTTAACGATAAATTATGATATAGAAACGCTTGAATATGAAAAATCGTTGAATCCTATCGTGCGCGTTTTGCGTTTTTATATGTAGCCGCAATTACCTGTCGCGCCGCTGTGTTGTGGCTGTTGTCGTGTGGTTATAAATAAAGGCTTCGGAATTGTTTACTCCGAAGCCTTTTTGTGAGAGCCGCGACCGGGGCTCGAACCCGGGACCTTTTCGTTACGAATGAAATGCTCTACCAACTGAGCTATTGCGGCCTGATTTGTGTTGCAAAGTTACTAAATATTTAGTTTCTGTGTGCTATAAGTGAAGTAAATTTTTGCTTTGTCGGTTAAAAATTTGACAGCGACAGGTCCGGCAACATAGGGGGTGATGCCTGTGACGGTGGGTGTCGGGTTGTAGTAGTTGTTTGATTGCTCTGTGGTTACGTTGATCGCACAAAGGGTGAAGGCTGTATCTTTGTCGGTAATCTCTTCGGCTTCGATCAGGTCGAGAATATATTGGCGCATGCCTGAAAAGACGTAGCATTTCTTTGTCGAGTCGTATGAGGCATAGAATGATGTCTTGTTGTCGGGCAGTTTGCTTTGGGCGAAGAATTGGTCTTTGTCGGATGTCTTGACCATTAGAAGGTATGGTGGAGGCACAAGCCCTTCGTGGCCTTCGAGTTCTTCGACGGGAATATTGAACGAGAGAGTGTTTACGACAGAGAGGTCGCCTTTGCCGGCGTTGTAGGCGGCGACAATCTCCCGACCGGGGAAGTCGATCTCGACGTTGTAGCCGGCGGGGGCTACGACGAGTTTTTCGCCGTCGGCTATGCGTCGGCTTATTGCGGGCGCGATGTTATAGTCGATGATGTTGTTGGTGATGATTTCGGGGGTTACGGCGAAGTAGTAGCCGGTCTTGTCGACGACTGTGTCGCGGCCTGCGTCGTTGACGGTCTTTTTGTGGTAGTACATGTTGATAGTGGTCTGGCTGACGCGTGTCAGACGGCCGCTGCCGAAGGAGTTGCGTATATAGAGACCTTTGAAGACGTTGTCGGTGAAGGCCGACGGCGTGGCGAAGAGCTGCTGGTCGGCCATATAGGCGTTGAAGATTTCTTTGCCGAGCGAGACGGGCAGGTCGATGGCGACGGTTTTGTCGCCTTTATAAAGTTCGGCGATTGAGTCGGGCATGCCGAGGGTGGAGAGGGTGAAGATGGTGCTTCCGATGGGTTGCGAGGCGTCGTAGTAGCCTTTTGGGTTGAAGTCGCTGTAGATGGGCGAGGGCAGGAGTTTGTCGAGTCGGTAGACTTCGAGGCCCATAGGTGCTACCGAGTCGCCGATGAAGTCGCCGGCGGCGATGTTCAGTATGAGCTTCAGCGAGTCGATGTCGTTGACGGTGACGCCGACGGTGTCGAGAGCCGACGCGGGCATAAATTGGGTGACTACGTCGCTGGCAAGGTGTCCGTAGCCTTCGACATCGATCTTGCCGAAGAGCTGGCTTAGGGTGCGGGCGGGCACCGATCGGTCGGCGACGCTGCGGGCGCTGACGGTAAAGGAGGAGTCGATGTTGACGGTGACTTTGTCTTCGATGATAGAGCCGCCGACGGTTGAGTTTTCGTCGCAGGCAATAAAGGCCGGGCCGGCAACGAGGAGCGAGGCGAGAGTTATGGTGAGTTGTCTGAGGTTCATGACCTGTGGGGTGATGATTATTTTATGAGTTCTTTGTAGAAGTTGTCGTAGGCGTCGGCATAGTCTTCGTCGCCGGGATAGGGGAGGAAGGGTTTGCCCGATGCTTTGGCATACTCGATGAGCTCGGGGTCGACGTCGTCGGTGCTTTGGGCTATGGCGTCGGCGTAGTCGATGGCGAGACGGTTGATTTTTCTGAAATCGACGTCGCCGTCAAGGAGAGAGGCGATGTCGTCGTCGGTGAAGCCTTCCATGCGCAGTTTTTCGGCGAAGCGGGTGTCGAGAGTGCCGTCAAAGCCGCTGCCATAGAGGCTGTAGACGATCTTTGAACCGGCAAAAGTGGGGTCGTCGGCATAGTGGCGTTTGATAAACATGGGTGCGAGGGCCGAGATCCAGCCCGAGCAGTGGATGATGGCCGGCTCCCATCGTAGTTTCTTGACGGTCTCGATGACACCGCGTGTGAAGAAGATGCAGCGTTCGTCATTGTCGTCGGGCATGATGTCGGTCTCAAGGCCTTCGCCGGTGTGGCGCAGGAAGTAGTCGTCGTTGTCGATGAAGTAGACCTGCATGCGCGACGGCTGAAGTGTGGCGACCTTGATAATTAGCGGATGGTCGGTGTCGTCGATGGCTATATTGAGCCCCGAGAGGCGTATGACTTCGTGGAGCTGGTTGCGGCGCTCGTTGATGCACCCGTAGCGCGGCATGAAGGTTCTGACCTCATAGCCGCGTTCCTGGATGCCCTGCGGTATCATGCGGCCGAGCGTCGACATGACGTCCGGTGCAAGATAGGGGGTTATCTCCTGGGAGATATACAGCACTTTGCTTGAATTCATTCTTAATAAGTTTTTAATGCACAAAGATACGAAAAAAATGTCAAATGGCGCGTGAATTGCCGTCAGATAAGATTTTTTAGGTTTTTAATATCTTTGTTATGACGCCTGCGGGGGCGTTTAAGGGCTCAAAATTTCGTATTCTTTCAAACATGTAGTAACTTTGTACGATAATTTGAATTTTGCATTATAATCAATAGCAATCTGATGATATGAAAAGATTTATTACGGCATTTATAGCGATGATGATACTGACGGCTGTTGCTGCGGCTCAGACGCCGGCTGTGCGCTGGCGCACGACGGTGAAAATGACGTCGCCGACCGAGGGTGTCGTCACTGTCAGGGCGCTTGTCGGTCAGGGATGGCATCTATATGGCTTCGATCTGCCCGACGGAGGGCCCAAACCGACGGTCTTCGACTTCTCGAAGAGCAAGGGGGTCGAGTTTACGGGGGTCGTGACACCTTCGACAAAGCCGGTGTCGGCTGTCGACCCTCTCTTCAAGAAGACGCTGCAGTGGTGGGACGCCAACGTCTCATTCAGCCGCACTTTCAAGGTGACGGACCGCGCCGGAGCGCATATTGGACTGTCGATAAAATATATGGCCTGCGACGGTAATCAGTGTATGCCGCCCAAGACCGAGAATATAAGTGTGGCAGTACCCGAATTCAAGAAATAAACATACTCTGAATCATGAAAATAAAAGCAATACTCAGAAGTCTTGCGGCTGCGATTGTCATGGTGGCCGGGAGCGTTCAGGCAGCGCCGCCGAGCAATGTCAGCTGGAGCGTCACCGTCGATTCGCTCTCGCCTCGCGAGGGCCGTATCGTGTGGACGGCAGACATCAATGAAGGCTGGCATATCTACGGCGACGAGATGCCGTCGTTACCCGACACGCCGATGCCCAACCCGACGACGATAGAGGTTGATCCTGTCGAGGGACTGACATTTACCGGACCGTTGACGCCCTCGCGTCCGGCGGCAAAGCACTATGACGATGTGCTCAAGCTCAATCTGCCGTGGTGGGACGGCACGATCACGTTTACCCGCGGTTTCAAGCTCGAGGCCGGCGTAGATGCCGTATCGATCGGCGGCACGGTCAGGTATATGGCCTGCAACAACAACGCCTGCACACCTCCGGCCAAATATCGCTTTGATGTCAGCTTCGGCGGTATTGTCGCCAAGCCGGTCGATGTCAAGCCCGACAAGGACGTGGTCACCGTCGTCAACGCTCCTGTCGGCGAGACGGGCGATGCCGCCGCATGGTGGGCTCCGGTCGACATGAGCCGGGGCGAGTCGACGGCCGATACGCCATGGTGGTCGATACTGCTCTTCGGCTTTGCCGGCGGCCTGCTGGCGCTGCTGACGCCCTGTGTCTGGCCGATGATACCGATGACGGTCAGCTTCTTCCTGAAAAAGAGTAAGAACCGCAGTAAATCTATAGCCGACGCTGTGACTTACGGTCTGAGCATCATTGTCATATATCTTGTGCTCGGCATTGCGATAACGATGGCTTTCGGTGCCGGCAAGCTCAACGAGATAGCTACGGGTGCTGTGTTCAATCTGATATTCTTCGGCTTGCTCGTGCTCTTCGCTGTGTCGTTTTTCGGTGCGTTTGACATCAAGCTGCCCTCGAAATGGTCGAACGGCATGGACAGCCGCGCCGAGTCGACTACGGGCGTCGTGAGCATCTTCTTCATGGCTTTCACGCTGGTGCTCGTATCGTTCTCGTGCACGGGCCCTATCATAGGTACGCTGCTCGTCGAGGCGGCCTCGCAGGGAGACGTTCTCGGCCCGGCCATCGGCATGGGGGGCTTCGCGCTCGGCCTGGCGTTGCCGTTCGGGCTATTCGCTTTCTTCCCGTCGCTGCTTAAAGAGATGCCGCGCTCGGGCGGATGGCTCAATTCGGTAAAGGTCGTCCTCGGTTTCGTCGAACTGATATTGTCGCTTAAATTTCTCTCTGTCGCCGATCTTGCCTATGGCTGGCATATACTCGACCGCGAAGTGTTCCTGTCATTGTGGATCGTGCTCTTCGTGCTCCTCGGCCTCTACCTTCTCGGCAAACTGCGCTTCCCTCACGACGCTCCCAAAGACCACACCTCGGTCGGCGGTTTCTTTATGGCCGTGATACCTCTGGCATTCGCCGTCTATCTCGTGCCCGGCCTGTGGGGAGCTCCGCTGAAGAGCATCAGTGCCTTTGCTCCGCCTCTGACAACCCAGGATTTCAATCTATATGGCGGTACGTTCAAGGAATTTCACGACTATGACGAGGGTATGGCCTACGCCGAGGCTAATAAGTTGCCCGTAATCGTCGACTTCTCGGGCTATGCCTGTGTAAACTGCCGCAAGATGGAGGGGGCTGTCTTCGATACCCCTGAAGTGCGCACCGTTATCGAAAACGGTTATGTGCTCATCAAGCTAATGGTCGATGACAAAGCAAGGCTGACACATCCGTTCACCGTCGAGGAATACGGCTCGCCCACGCTCGTCGAGACCGTCGGCGAGAAATGGAGCTATCTCCAGCGTCACAAATTCGGCATCAACTCGCAACCATACTATGTTTTGCTCGACAACGAGGGCAAGCCTCTGATGCCGGCGCGGACATATGATGAAAATGTTGGCAAATTTGTCGACTGGCTCAACGAGGGTGCTGCGAAATATGCCGATAAACGATAGTAAAAGACAAACGATATGCGACACGATACGAAACAACGCGCCGAGGCTCTCGGACGCGTCATCGACACTCTTGACATCCTGCGTGTAAAATGCCCGTGGGATGCCAAGCAGACCAACGAGAGTCTGCGACCCAACACCATCGAAGAAGTATACGAGCTCGCCCAGGCTCTCGAAAACGATGATGCCGACGAAATAAAGAAAGAACTCGGCGATGTGCTCCTCCACATACTTTTCTACGCCAAGATCGGTGATGAGAATGACCGGTTTGACATAGCCGACGTGGCCGATGCGCTCAATGCCAAGCTTATCTTCCGTCATCCCCACGTCTTCGGCGAAACCAAGGTCGGGGGTGCCCACGACGTCGAACTCAACTGGGAGCAGCTCAAACTAAAAGAGCGCGGCGGCAACAAGACTGTCCTCGCCGGAGTCCCGGCAGCGCTGCCTGCGCTGATAAAAGCGTTCAGAATCCAGGAGAAAGCCGCCAATGTCGGCTTCGACTGGGAAAAGCGCGAAGAGGTCTGGGACAAATTTGACGAAGAAACCGGCGAGGTGCGTCAGGCCATAGCTGCGGGCGACCGCGACAACATCGAGGAAGAGTTTGGCGATCTGCTTTTTGCCGCTGTCAATGCCGCACGGCTCTACGGTGTCAATCCCGAGAATGCTCTTGAACGCACCAACCGCAAGTTTATCAGCCGTTTCGGTTATATAGAGAAAGCCGCTGTCGAGCGTGGCATCGACATCTACAAGATGACTCTTGATGAGATGGAAGAGCTATGGCAGGCGGCCAAACGCCGGGAACATAATCCCGATGAAAATAAATAAGAATACAAACGGGTAAACGGCGTGAAACTGTGTATCACCGAGAAACCGAGTGTGGCCCGCGACATCGCGGCCATCGTCGGTGCGTCAGTGCGTCGCGACGGCTTCTATGAGGGAGGAGACTACCGCGTAACCTGGACCTATGGACATCTATGCTGTCTGAAAGAGCCCCATGATTACACACCGTCATGGAAGCGCTGGAGCATGGCCTTCCTGCCGATGATACCCGAGAAATTCGGCATCAAGATCATCGACCAGGAGAGTATCAGACGGCAGTTTCATGTCATCGAGACACTTATCGGCGAGGCCGACGAGGTCATCAACTGCGGTGATGCCGGACAGGAAGGCGAGCTGATACAACGCTGGGTGATGCAGAAGGCCGGTCTGAAATGTCCTGTCAGGCGCCTATGGATCTCGTCTCTGACCGACGAATCGATACGCGAAGGCTTCAGTCATCTCGAACCGGAAGCAAAATACGACAATCTCTATTATGCAGGCCTCTCGCGCGCCATCGGAGACTGGCTTCTGGGTATGAATGCGACGCGCCTCTATTCACTCAAATATGCCTCGTCGGGCAATGTGTTGTCTATCGGCAGGGTGCAGACACCGACGCTCGCTCTTGTTGTCAAACGTCATCATGAGATAGCGGCTTTCAAACCCGAAGATTTCTGGGAGTTGAAGACAGTCTACCGCGACGTGACCTTCAATGCCACAAAGGGGCGCTTTGCGTCGGCAGAAGAGGCCGCCGTCGAAGCCGCTGCCATCGCCGCACTGCCATTTACGATAGACAGCGTCACCGATAAACAGGGGCGCGAGGCTCCCCCCCGACTTTTCGACCTCACGTCGCTGCAGGTCGAGTGCAACCGTCGACGGGGCTGGACCGCCGACGAGACCCTGCGCCTGATCCAGTCTCTGTATGAAAAGAAGGTGACGACCTATCCGCGTGTCGACACGACTTATCTCAGCGAAGATGTCTATCCAAAGATACCTGTGATACTCAAGCAGATGACTCCGTATGCCAATCTGACGGCGCCGCTGCTCGCCGCGCGTATTCCCAAGAGCAAAAAAGTGTTTGACAACGCCAAAGTCACCGACCATCACGCCATAATCCCTACGGGACAGTCACCCGCGACTCTCGTCGGTGACGAGCGACAACTCTACCATATAATAGCAATGCGTTTTATCGCGGCATTCTATCCCGACTGCGTTTTCCGTCAGACAACCGTCACCGGTCACGCCGGCGAGACAGCGTTCAAGACTACCGGCAAGGTGATCGAGAAAGCCGGGTGGCGAGCCCTTTTTGCCAATGACGACAGCGAGCGGCAGTCGGTTGACGACGAAGGCAAGGTGTTGCCGCCTTTTACCGAGGGAGAGAGCGGGCCGCATACGCCATCGACAGTCAAAAAAACTACCCAGCCGCCAAAATATTATACAGAAGGCACACTTCTGCGCGCCATGGAGTCGGCGGGCAAGACAGTCGACGACGAAGATCTGCGCGAAGCCTTGAAAGAGAATGGCATCGGGCGTCCATCGACACGCGCCGCCATCATCGAGACATTATTCAAACGCCGCTATATCTATCGCGAGCGCAAGAACATAATGGCGTCGCAGGCAGGCATAGACCTCATCGCCACTATCAACGAGGACCTGCTGAAGAGCGCCAAACTCACAGGCTTGTGGGAAAACAAACTGCGCCGTATCGAGCGTGGCACCTATAGTCCCGCCGAGTTTATCGGCGAACTGAAGACGCTCATCACCGGCATCGTCACCAATGTCATGAGTGATAACTCGATGCGCCGCATCGTAGTGGCGCAGGATGACGGCGTCGACTCTAAAGAAAAGAAAGCCAAGAAAACGACGAAAAAGAAAACGACGACGGCAAACGGCGACGCCGAACCTAAACCGCGCTCCCGCAGAAAAAAAATCGAGAAACTTGAAGACATCGTCTGTCCTGTCTGTGGCAAAGGTCATTTGATCAAGGGCCGCACAGCCTACGGCTGCAGCCGTTATGCAGAGGGTTGCTCGCTACGGCTGATGTTCGACAGTTATTCAAACGAATTAAGTCCGGCAGATCTCGCCGCGGCCATAAAAAAGAATTTCAAATCATGAGCAAAGACGAACTCTTGCCCCTTGTCGACGAATCCGGCACGGTTGTCGGCAGTGCCGCCCGCGCTTACTGCCACAGCGGGGCCAAACCGCTGCATCCCGTCGTGCACCTCCACGTAGTCAACAGTCGCGGCGACATATATCTGCAGAAACGTTCTCTCGATAAAGACATACAGCCGGGTAAATGGGACACGGCTGTAGGCGGTCATGTCGACTACGGCGAAGATCTCGTCGCGGCCTTGCGTCGTGAAAGTCGTGAGGAACTCGGCATCGAGGATTTCGAACCACAAATAATAGGTCGTTACATCTTTGAGTCAGATGTCGAGCGCGAACTCGTCAACAGCTATGCGGCCCACGTCGATGATAATATCGTCATATCGCCGAATCCTGATGAAATCAGCGAAGGACGATTCTGGTCGGTAAGCGACCTAGAAGCGGCTCTCGACAACGGCATTATGACTCCCAATTTCGTACTCGAGTACCGACGGTTTCATTCATTTTTCAATTCCGAAAAGAAATGAGTCAGGAGATCATCACCGTCATTATAGTCGGTATTTCAGTAGTAATCGCCGTTGTCGGTATAGTCAGGCGTTTCAGACGCCGTGGCGACGATGGCTGCGATTGTGACTGCGGTTGTGACAGCACATGCCCGTTGATAGATAAGTGTGGCAAAACAGCCGGTAGGGTCGCCCCGGCCAAGGATGCGGAAAATAGTGCGAAAAATAAAAAACGCAAAAAATAACTTGCAAGGAAATAAAATAATCACTAACTTTGCAGTCACTAAATCGGGCGGTCTGAGAGACCTCCATGATCTCGGTCCTATAGCTCAGTTGGTCAGAGCACCTGACTCATAATCAGGGAGTCCTTGGTTCAAGCCCAAGTGGGACCACCTTATTAAATCTCTATTTATCTGATATTTAGATAGATAGAGATTTTTATTTTGGAGTTTTGTCCGCAGGCTGTCCACAAAAATAGGTTTTGAGGCGCAGTGGACAAAAATTTTTCGATGTCGAGTGTTAAATTTTCTCAAACATTATGGGCGGCCTGCTTGTTTTGTTTTTCGGTGCGAATTTTTCGTGCTGCAACAACTATCCCCCCATTTATGAACAACGAGGAAAAAATTGAACACGCAAAAGGGCTTCTCCGCAAATGGAAAGCCACACACCACGAGGAATACTGCAACTTCACCGACTGGATGCACGACCGTGAAGGCCCCGGTTTCGTAGCAGTATTCAACCACGCAAAGGCATTCATGCCAAAGTTTGAGAAAGCCGTACTGCTACATCTTAAAGATGATAGTTCAAATGATGTGAGCCATCTGGAAAAGATGCTTGTTGACGGAGGCATGGAAAACCATCTCCTCGCAGGACTGAACGCGCCCCATGTTTCCGGCAATATGTTTCTGCCGATGATGTCATGGGTATTCTATGGCCGCAGCTTCGAGTGTATGGTGGAGTTCGGAGAGGAACTTGTAAGGAATCCAAAGACAAATTTCCTTTTACGCTGGGGCGCGAAACACCATATCAAATGGATTGTAAACCGCAGCCTCTCCATCGCAGCCCGAACCGATGAAGACTGGGCAAACTTTGTAGAGGAACAGCGCGAAATGGGTAGCGAGCCGAATGTGACTGCAAAAGCTATCGCCAAGTTGAAGACCGCCTCAGAAGAAGTGAGGGAGATTGTTAAGCCAATCGGCAAGAAAGGCACTCCGGGCAAAGCCGCCAAACGCCGCCCTTTAACGGAGCTTTTACCCAACGGCGACAGTTATCTTTTTGAATGTATCGATAACCATGTGAAGATACGCAACAGCGGTAGAGATTTCGCCATGCTCTTTATTGTTCTTCACGAAGGACAGGCTTTGGCAAGAACCAATATCGTGGAATTTCATTCTGCTCTCTCCGAAAGATACAAGGACAATCCGGGTGTTTCCATACCCACACCTCGCAGCATACAGGAGGGTCATAAAAGCTATATGGAGCTAACCGAATACAAAGGTAACAAAATCCGAATGTTCGAGCGACCCGAACATATCACCGAATACAACGACATCAGGGAGAAGTTGAGTGTCGCCGACTATATGTTTGCAGACTGACATAAATACACCCAACAACAATCATATACAAGAAGCCATCTGACAGTTTTGTCGGGTGGCTTTTGTCATATGTGGCAGTTTGGATCACCCTCGTTTCAGACAAATTTCTTCGTTTTATTTCGTTACGAATTAAAACGAATATAAAGCACTATGTATCAGTGTTATATATTTGCAAAGGCACGAGATTTGTGCTTTCTTTGCACCGCTGTAACGCTGAAAACGCATAGTGGCAACGAGGCTCAAAGGGGAAAATAGACCGGTCGCCCCCACCGCCTCAAACCTGTTGCCGATGCGTCGAGCCTATCAGCCTTTGACTGCATTTAACTGTTGTCGGTGCGGTCAATGCTTTAACCCAGACGACGCGAATAAAATCAACATGACAGGTTTATCCGAACTTTTGCAGGAGGGTGTCGCCGGGCTTACGCTGGCAATCCCCCTGTGCGACCTCAAGGAATTTGCCGACTATATAGTCGCAAAGACCAAGGAGGAACTGCTGCCTACGTTGAAGGCGGCGGATGCAGATCCGCTTATTCCCCGTTTGGAGGTGATGCGGATGCTTGGTGTATGCGCCAACACCCTTAGAAACTGGCGTAAGAGCAAATATCTTGAAGCCGTACATGTAGGCGCAAAAGTGTTCTACCGTACATCGGCTGTGAACAAAGTCCTTGATGAATATGGAAAAGAACGTGTCTGACAGTAAAGGTATCGACCCGATGCTTGTACTCGGCAAAGCCGTGGATATGGGCGTGAGCGTCAAGGGCGGCGATTTTCCGTTGGGTGCGTTGCCGATGAAGATGCAGAGGATTGTACGCGAGGCCAACGACTGCTACGGCTACCCGGTGGATTATCTCGCAGGGGCTATGCTTGTGGCTGTCGGGCTTGGCATCGGCAACACCCATTTCGCCCGGCTCAAAGGGAAATGGGATGAGAGCGCAATCCTGTTCATGGCTCTAGTGGGAAGACCCGGAGCGTGCAAGTCGCATCCGCTGAATTTCGCAATCCGACCCTTCACCGAATTGGACGGTAAGGCGACACGCGCTTATGTCAAGGCTTGCGAGGAATATGAGTGTCAGCGCGAACTGCCGATGAAGGAGCGCACCGAGCCTCACCCAGTTGCGCCGATATGCAAACGTTTTCTTATCTCTGACGCCACTCCCGAAGCCATGCTGCTTATCCACTCGCAGAATCTGCGGGGAATACTGATGTGGAACGACGAGCTTGCCGGGTGGTTCAAGAACTTCAACCGCTACAACAAAGGCTCTGATGAGGAATACTGGCTAAAACTGTTCAATGCCAATCCATCGTTCTCCGACCGCAAGGGCGTGAAAAACTCGGTATATATCAGCCGCCCTTTTATCTCGGTGGTAGGAACAATCCAGAACGGCATACTAAACGAGCTGGCACAAGGCAGCCGTACATCAAACGGATTTATTGACCGCCTGCTGTTCGTAATGCCCGGAAATCAGGACAAACAGCCGTGGAGCGACAAGGAACCGTCATTCGACATCGAGGCGGCATGGGCTGACATCATCGGTAAATTGGTGGCGATGCCATACGAAACCGACACAGACGGGAATATTGTCGCCAATATCCTGCCGTTTGCGCCGGAGGCGAAGGCGCGGCTATACGAATGGCAGCGCATGAACACCGAGGAATGTAACCGCGAGGAATGTGACGCACTGAAAGGTGTATATAACAAGTTCGATTTCCATGCCATACGTTTCTGCCTTATACTGCAAATGACACGCTGGGCGTGTGGCGAGGCCGACAAATCGGAAATAGATTTTGTGTCAGTTGAGAACGCCATATCGCTTGTGGATTATTTCAAGGCAACCGCCACAAGGGTACAGGGCTTTATCCGGGAATTGTCACTGTCGGAACTGCAACGCGCAGTGATGTCGGCTTTACCCGACGAGTTCACGACTGAGCAGGGAGTTGAGATTGCCGCCGACAACTCGATGCCGGAGCGCACCTTCAAGGATTTCATCAGGCGTTTCACCGGGATTCACTTTCAAAAAATCAGACATGGCGTTTATGGTAAAATTTGACCGTACACCTGCATTTTTCTGCACTTTCTGCATTTTCAGTCTCCAAAAATGCAGAAAATGCGAATAATGCAAGCCTAATCTTCGGGAATCTATGAACAGTACCCACCGATTCATACTCCAGCCCTATAAGGGAGTGGCGACCCGACACACCTGCCCATCATGCCACAAGAAGCGATGTTTCAGCAGATATATCGACACCGAGAAACAAATCTCGTTTCCTGATGATGTAGGCAGATGTGACCATGAGCAGAGCTGCGGCTATCACTTTACTCCAAAAGATTATTTTGAACGAAATCCGTTGGCGAAGCCTAAGCACTCCGATTCCTCCGCTCCGTCAGCATGGCGAGCCAAGCAGACCGAGCAGCGAAAGCCAACCTCCTTCATCGCGGCAGAGACTGTTGCACAGACTCTGCACGGATATGAGCAGAACAATCTCTATATGTTCCTCCGCTCCAAGTTCGGAGCCGAGGAAGCGGAGAGGCAGATGAAAACTTACCGTGTCGGCACATCGAAACATTGGCCGGGGTCATGCGTATTTTGGCAGACCGACATATGCTGCAATGTCCGCACCGGGAAAGTCATGCTCTATGATGCCGAAAGCGGCAAGCGCGTAAAGCAGCCGTTCAACCATGTCACATGGGTTCACTCGCTGTTGAAGTTGCCCGATTATAATCTGCGTCAATGCTTTTTCGGTGAACACCTGTTGCCGATGAACAGAGGCAAGCCGGTTGCCATTGTTGAGAGCGAGAAGACTGCAATCGTGGCATCATACTATTTGCCGGAATATGTTTGGTTAGCAACGGGCGGTAAACGCGGATGCTTTAATCCCGCTGCACTGCGTGTTCTTCGTGGCAGACAGATGACGCTGTTCCCCGACCTCGGAGCGACACAGCAATGGCAGGATAAACTGCCGATATTGAAATCACTCGGCATAGAGGCAAACATCTTCAACTTTCTTGAAGAATCAGCAAGCGATGATGAGCGGACATCCGGGCTTGACATCGCGGATTATCTCCTGCAAATTGAGCCTGACCAAGCCGTGCTGCAATCTATGATACGCCGTAACCCTTATTTGCAGACGCTCATTGATGAACTGCGACTCACTCTCGTATCAGTTGAACGATACAATCCCGATACTGATACATTCCCAAAATCCTCAAAAACTGAAAAATCATGACAACAAAGAAAAATATCTCAACCCCAGCATCCAAGTCAACCGAGTTGACCGATGCAACTGCAACCCAAGTATCAACACCTAAAAACAATAAAATTATGATAACCGATAATTCAAACAATCCAAATCTCGCGGTCAACAGCGTCAATGCTGATAACAGCACCACCGCCGACACTCTGTTCGCAGAGGAAACGGCATCACCTACACAGCCCAAGCAACAGCGCATAGGTAAGCAACAGCGCAAATCCGATTTCGCCGAGTTCAAGGCAACATACCTCACACCGACAAAGCTGGTGAAACGCCACCCCGTCAACATCGAGGAAGAAGTATGGGAACAGCTTGAACGCATCGCCAGAATCCTCGGCGACCGTGGTGCCAATGTCGGCAGCTATATCAATGCCGTGCTTGCCGAGCATCTGAATTTCTATGCCGACGACATCGAAATCTGGCGCAAACTCTGATAGATAATTGTCGGATTTAAGCGACTGACCGGGGCTGGCAACTCCTGCAAGGATAGGTTTGCAGTATATGCTGCGCAGCCATGAAAAAGTTGGTAGGGGCAAGATACCTTTCGGGTGTACCGAAAGGGGGCAACCCGACCGCCTTGCGGAGTATTGCCGGCCTCCCGGTGGTCGCATTAACCGGTATAACCATTACACTGACTATAATCATACGAATATGGGAAAACCCACAGGACGACCGCCACTCGGAGCGGCGAAACGTGACAGACAAATCAAGGTGAGTTTCAACGATACAGAATTTGACATCATCGACATCAAGGCATCCCGTGCCGGGCTTAGCCGCTCAGAATATGTGAGAGCCGGAGCGTTGAACGCCGAGGTCAGCGGAGTGCTGTCACATGAGGAAAAGATGCTGCTTTACGAGCTTAAAAAACTCGGTCCGAACCTCAATCAGATAGCGCACCATGCCAATGCCGGGGGATATTTGCCCGTGGCTGCAAAGGCTGAAAATATCGTTGACTGCATCGCTGGATTCATCCTAAAACTCAAGAACCGCATAAAAACATGATAGGAAAAATACTCAAATCGGGGTCGTTTGCCTCAAAAGTCGACTATGTTACCAGAGAGAAACATGACCACAAAATCTTTACTCCCGACACTTGGAGGATACTCGGCAGCAACGGTATCATGGGCGAAAAACGCAATCAGATTATCGCGAGTTTCGAGCTTCAGGCGATGAAAAATCCTCGCATAAGCAATCCGGCAGGACATATAACATTGTCTTTCGCCGCCGATGACAGGCGCAAATTAAGCGATGAGAGGATGTTGCGGATTGCCGAGAGTTATATCAAGTCTATGGGGCTTGACAAGACCCAATGGATTGTGGTTCGCCATTACGAAACAGACAAACCACACTGCCATATCGTGTTCAACATGGTCGGCGACAACGGCAGGCGCATGGAATCCGGGCGTAACCGATACAGGAACAAACGTGTCTGCGAGGCTCTGACAAAGCGTTTACGGCTCGCACTGCCCAAGAATGAAACACCCGCCTTTGACAAGTTACACGGCATCGAGAGAGCCAAAGCCGAGATAAGAATCGCGGCAACAGAGGCTCTGAAAGTGTCGCATGACTGGAACACTTTTGCCCGTGAACTGGCGAAAAAGAATATCCGACTTATCCCGAAATATCGCCGTGGCACCACCGAGATGCAGGGCGTGTCGTTCCAGATAGGCGACTACAAGCTGAAAGGCTCCGACATCGGGGAGGCTTTCAAGTACAGGAATCTTGAACGGTATTTCAGCCAATCCAACCGTCAGACCGCTCCAAAAAGGGCACGCGCTACCTACTCAAATTCTCCGCAATCCGGCACATCGTCAATCTCCGATGATGCGATAAGGACTGTAAAATCTACGGCAGCATCCGCCATCGACATGGCGGCGAATATCGGCGAGGGTGTCGGCCAATTCCTCGGTGGACTTATCCAACCGGGCAACGGTATAGACCCCGACGCGGAGCGTGAGGCATGGGAACTTCCACATCCCAGAAAGAAACAGAAACGCAAATCCCAAAGAATGTAATCATGGCAAAGAAAGAAGAACCGCAGGGTGTTCAATGCGAGAACACCGACATTGAGCTGTTGCGCCGCCAACTGGCGAGGCTCGAAAAGACGCTGACCGACAATTTCACAGAGGTCAGAAATCAGATAGACAACCTCAATATTCCTGCACAGCCTATGTTTCCGCCTCCGGCTGAACCGCAACAGCCACAGACGATAGAGGTCAACTTGCCGAAAAATATCGCCAAGAGCGAGGACATCAGAATCCTGTCGGGAATGGTGCAGACGCTCAACAGCACCGTGTCGCTCGTCATGAAAAGTCTGGGCGAGATGCAGAAGGCGTTTAATGCCATACCCGTGCCGGATGTTCAGGCGATTACGGAGAAAGCGGCAACAGACGCAGCCGAGAAAGCCTCCCTGAATGTCATCAACGAGCTGTCGCCGAAAATCGACAACTCCACTCGTGATGCCCTCCTTACAGGAGTAATCAAATCGCCCGGTATAACCCTTGATGATGCCGGTAGCATCCACCGTACATTGCGGCAGATAAACAAGGAGCTTGAAATCCGCAATCAAAACGACAAGGTACGCAAGACAAACCGCCGTTTGAGCATCGCGCTGATGATATTCTTCAATTTGTCGGCTCTATTCGGCTGGCTGTATTATGAACTGCGGCAGGAGCGAAACGAGCTGATCCGTGTAGAATGGCTCTATCGCGCAGTCCGCACAATGTTTAAGGATACCGCACCCATTGAGGAGATAGAGAAAGGAATCATCACCGGCACCGATGAACAGCGTGAAAGTTGGCAGACAACAATTGTGGAACGCGAAATGGACAAACAGCCATCGCCATATTTCAAGCCACATGACGATTGGAAACCCAAGCCTCCGAAGCCAAAGCCGGAGCAGAAAAAACCGAAAGATGTTGAGATTGACCGCTTTCCATTGCCCCATCAACGGAAATCCCGCCTTACACCCGGCGAAATCCAAGCCATAAAGGATATGCGGACAGACCCGAATATTCCCGATGACGCAAAGCCTCCTCTGCCCGAAGGCTACGAATAGCCTCCTGCACTATGAGACAGACAACCCCGACAATCGCAGCCGGGGTTGTCTGTCTGTATTCATATAATTGTACTATTTCCGAAGGATATTTTTATGGTGAAGCAGAAATGGTGTCGCATCGCCATTATAATTATTGTTGCTTTATTGAGGTTAGAGGGGAGAAATAGTTAAATCCCGGCGCGAATATGAGCGTCATATTTTCATAATCCCAAATCATACGGAAGCGTTTGAGTAAATCATAGCCTATCAATCCGTTAAATGTATCGCGCCATTCTGCCGGGTATGAGTTTTCTTCCAAAAGTATAGGAAGCAGCGGCATAGATTCATCGGCAAACTTAATACGTGGAGCAGTTACCATAACTGAATTGTTTTTTATCCCCGAGCCATCAGTAGATGATTCTCCTCCAAACTTTTTGAGTTTTGTGGGTAGTTTGTGATTTTCACTAAAATCCGAATTGACGCAGAGAGTACCAGTAAACCCCGTGTCAATCATAAATAGACCGCTGACCTCGCAAGAATCAGCTTTGATAGAAAGCTCAGTACCATATACACCTGCGCTTTTCACAAGCCGTTGTTCAACACCATCAGCAATTTTAAGTGGTTCTCCCTGTTCACAGAATATGATAACCTTAGAATCCGGGAATATACCGACTTTCGAGAAGCGTTCTAATAGGCGTTGTCCAATAATACCATCATAATCAGTTGACGGGTCATTGTCTGCGAATATTTGAATTGAATCTACTACTAATGACCCAAGCATTAGCGTGTTGTCAAACGCGGTTTTTCTAATAACTGCTGAAGAATGTGCATAATCAGCAGTATCAGTTTCACAAAGATTCAACAATTTTATAAGTCGGTCATTATTGGAATTTGCCATAACAACCGAGCAACCAGTGTCAAGAATAAAATTGAACGGCACGGGGTCATTATTGACATATATCTCTACCGTAGGCAGATTATTTTTTGAATCAACCTCAAAAGGGACAATATCCCGTGCGTTCAGCATTAAAGCTGAAAATAAAAAGATGAGTGAAAATATCTTCTTCATATAAGGTACACTTTTCAGTTGCAAAATTACTATGTATAGCAAACTACGCATTTCGACTGCAAAGTTATGAAATTATGGCGTAATATCACCCTATTCTATCTTCCAAAATGCGGATAATGCAGAAAATGCAGGGAATTTTATGCTGTTATCAATTTCAAATCAAAGAAGAAAATACGGCTTTTCAAAGCCTCATCTGCTGATATGCCAAACGCATCTTTCTCTCCCTGTTCTGTTTTATATAAAGGCTTGAATCCGTTTTTCAGATAGTAATGCAGGGTTGATTCAGTGTTATAGGCATCGACGAGCATATAACGGCAAGCTGCCTTATTGTTTTCATCTACAAACCAATATTTGAGGGCATCCATCAACTGTGTGCCAATATTCAGCCCTTTGCCTTGAAAATTTATATTGACACCGAGGCGACCAATCAACACAGCCGGATAACTCCGATGCCTTTTTTGCTGTGGTATCTTCCGTTGGAAAGCGTTTTTGGAAGGATTATCAAGTGTATATGTCTTGATACCATCATATGACAGTGTGGCAATAGCTACTATCTCGCATTGATTTGCCTTGTTTATCCAGCAGTATGTCTTACCGAGCAGTTCTTCCTCATAGAGAAACACATCATGGCTGAAAAAATCATCAAGGTCATCATCCCCACAAGAAAAGGGGTCACAGTAATCTGCGACCTCCTTGGTATAAGGCACCATAAAGGTGTTTTCTACGAAAATAAATTCAGCCATTGTCAGTTTTTCCGTGGAGGAAATATGATGTTCTTGGCACTCTCCAACATAGTGGAAAGCACCTTACGCTGTGATTCCGAGAGTTTTGGCGTAGGCAATTTGCCATTGCGCTCCGCTTCCTCGGTGAAGATTCTTGCATCTTCGCCCCAAAGTTCGGGGGATGTTTTAATTGTCATTGCCATAGTTTTTATCTCCTTTTTCTGATTCAATTACAAAGGTACAACAAATTTCTCACATAATCAGCTTGGTAGCCAAGTGATTTTTTAATCGAGCAGATTTACAAGCTCTTTTTTGATGTCCTCATCAATATCCCGGTATCGAGCGAAAGCCTTACTGCCCTCCTTATGCCCGGACAATGCACCCACAAGGCTGGGATCTTTGACTTTCTTGTAAAGATTGCCAACGAATGTGCGCCGTGCCATGTGGCTGCTTGCAATCTTGTTCAGAGGTTTGCGTTCCTCCTCACCGGTCTTTGGGTTCAGGACTGTCACCATACGGGTTATGCCGCAAAGAGTAAATATGCTTTTGATTGCGTCGTTATATTTCTGTGTGCTGATGAACGGGAACAACCGCCCGTCGATAACTTTGCCCTTGTATTTATCCACAAGTGCTTTGGCGCGAGAATTGAGAGGCACCCTCACCACTTCCGGGCGCTCATTCTTTGTCTTGTTGGGCAAATACTCAATGGCTCCGTCTATTATGTTGTCGGGTGTCATTTCCATCAAGTCCGACACCCTGCATCCGATAAGGCATTGAAAAATAAAAATATCTCTCTGTATTTCAAGTGACGGTTTGAATGAAAAATCGTGGTCGGCTATCTTATCCCGTTCTTCAATGGTGATGTAGTACGGTGTACCGTATTTTTCAGCCCCAATGCTTGTGCATGTCGCAAATGGAGTGCGGTCGATGTAACCGCGCTTGACACACCAATTAAAGAAAGCCCGGAGGCGTTTCATTATGGCGATTACTGCATTATGCCCCCTCTGTTCCGGTTTGCGAGGCTTGCGCTTAGATTTTACTACTTCGGAAACCTCCTTATATAAAGAAGGAAATCTCTCGTAAATTTTCGGTTCATCGATAACGAATTGTTTGAATGAATCTACCATTTCGCCGGTGAAATCTTCAAGCCTCAATGTAAATGGCTGATGTGTTATCTTCTGCCTATATTTCTCAAACCGTTCAAGCAATCGGGCCAAAACGCGGTAATGGCTTGAAAGTTTCGTACCGTCTTGAGTTGTGTCGAGGTATTCATTGAATGTAGAGAAAAAGTTTCTGCTTACAGGAACAGACTCGAACAATTCCGGATGATTGTGACGCATGACAGCATCCTCAAAAAACTCTTTTGTAAGAAGATTTGGAGGAGTATTCACACATAGGGAAATCAACCGGCTCTCCAATGAACCGAGACTATCACTTATTGTTTGTAATTCGGAGAGTGTTTTTCTGTCAGCACGAGGCATTATGAACTTGCCATCACGAAATCGGGATGCCTCAACGAATATCCCGCTCTTAAGCCTGAGCCGCAATTCGCGCGAGACCGACAAGCGGAGCATAATTTCCGATTCGCCGTTGCCGTTGACTTTAGAGGAGAGAGACCTTGTGATTGTAGCCATATTGAGAGAGGTTTAATGTTATGGTACAAAATTACAAAAATTTGTCCACGCTACAAAATTTCTGTCCACGTTTTGTCCACATCTTCTGATTTTACTTGCGCTCCCTTGATATTCACATGTCAACTGCCGATGTTTATAACCTTGATTATATTATTGTTATTCAATAATTTATAAAACAGATTCATTTGACTGTGATATTCATTGAAATTCATTACGATTCAATATTACAACTCCAAGTGGGACCACTCCTTAGAAATCAAGCAGTTACGAACCAAATCGTAGCTGCTTTTTCTTTTGCTTTGAACACAAATCTGAACACACACTTCGTTAGAAATAGATTTACCTGAGCTTTGTCCAATACGTTGAAACACAATGTCGATTTTCCACTGCGCGCGTACACCTATTACCACTTGAGCCTTTTGCTCTCAAGTTTAACCATCTCTTCTTCCTTCCGTTTGCAAAAGCGTCGGGAACTAAGTGTGTCAAGCTCCTCTCGTTGGTCACGTAATATTTCAAGCAGTATTGAAGTATCCATTAATGTCTTGTATTTATGGCGCATAGGTAATAAAACTTCGATAAATACGCAAAAACTCATATTGTAAACTACGATAAATTGGTGTATTTGGTATGTGCGTACTACGATAAACCAATATTTTGGTTGCAAAAGTTTTATGCGGTTTCGTTCAAAATCATGCCGTCCACCTGCTCATAATCAGAGAGTCCTTGGTTCAAGCCTAAGTGAGACCACCAATTAAAAATCTACTAAAGATTGTAATATGACATCGGCCACAACTTCTAAGGTTGCAGCCGATGTCGTTAATCAAGGAAGAATGTAAACTGACTATTGCTTAACCACCTTTTTGACAATGGTTTGACCGTCAGTCTTAATATTCAGGATATACAGGCCTGAAGAAAGTGAGCCGGTTTTCAATGTTACCAGTTTTTCTTGTTTATTTGAATGCATCATCAATGTTCCGCTTAGGTCAAATATAGAAACCGAGTCGATTAAATGATCTCCATTAGAGATATTTAAATATTCACCTAACGGCAGCGGGTAAATACTTAATGTCTCATCAATATTTAGATCTTCAACGCCTGCTGATTTGACCGTATATTGATATTCGGCAATCTCACTTTTGATCATACCTTCTGCCTCTGCGATAACCTTAAGAATCGTGTCACGTGTTATTATGATCGGAGCTCCCGTATAGAGTATTCGATTCTCGCCGATTGGAGATGTTCCGTCCAAGGTATAGAATATGGAAGAATTCTGTGTATCGCATGAGAGATAGATTTCTGTACCTTCGTTAACAATACCCGACTCTACACTGGCGACCGGCGTAGCTACAACATCAGAGCTAATAGCTGGTAGAACATTGAACTGTATTTTTTTGCTTGCGTCATAATCCTTGACGATAAATGATAAATATGTCGATCCAGGAATCATTCCGGAAACAATCACATTGACTTGTCCGGCCTCATTGATTGTTAATTCACTCTCCTCAGGATGTGCAATCGCAGGAGAAGAAGAATCTACAACCAAAATCTTATCTTTTGCAGCATCTGCCGGAAGTACTGATATTTCAATACTAACTTGTTCTCCTGCTGAAATAGAAATCTCATCAGGTACTATAATTGTTTTAATTTCAGGTTCTATTGCCAACTCCTTAGTGAACGGTTCCGCCATTTTTATACCGGCGTAGCTTGTCACCAAATCAGATATGGTTAACTCAACCGTTTTTCCTTTAAAGGAATTATCAGGTTCAAAACGCAGTTTTTTTGTCATAGATAAAGATTCCGTTATATCTTTATCCTCATTTTGTAAAATAATTCGACCTGAAACGGTTTCGTTTGCTATTTTGACAATAATGTTTTCGGAATTCAACGTTGATGTAACCATATATTTATCAAATTCGACAACAATACCATCTGCATAAGCTTGGACAGTTTTCACTTCCGGTTGAGATAGCTGAACCATACCAATATTTACATCCAGCTGCGGCGGGGGAACAGGCAGCCAATCTGAGTAAGCCGTTTCATATCCTTCTTTTTCAAATTTAACTTGCCATAATCCTTTGGGAACATCCCAGGAATACATGCCATTTTCATCTGTATAAATCGGATTTTCCTGACCATACTGAGATGCTATCCAGGGGACTTCTTTAGTACTCACAACCCCATTTTCATCCACTTCCGTCGTTTGATAGTAAACCGTGGCTTTAACTCCCTCGAGCCTGTTTGACGGCGTGCCTTCATAAACGTATCCTGACGGATCTATTATAGGCTCCACTGTCTTCTTGTTAAAAGGAACCGTCTTTTCAATAACGTCAAGTTGCTCGCACTTAACCTGTTCGGCATGCTTTTTGTTTCTAAGAGACTTATGAAATTCTCTAAGCTTTTTATTAGTGCTAACCTTGGGAAAGAGTGTGTGAGGGAGTAATTTGGGAAGTTTATTATTGCCACGTATAATTTGCCATGAACAATTTTTAAACGTTAGACCATTTTTAAGACCTAACGGATTAAACTCATATGTATCAACTTCATGAGAAAAATTAAATCCGGCATATGTATATTGAACATAGCCATTAGCTAATTTCTTTATCGAAGCCCCACAAATCTCGTTTTTTGGAGTGGGTTTTAGAAGATTGATTTTATGATTTAATATTCCACCTGCCATAATAAGACATTTACTTATTGAGCCGTACTTTAATTCCTGCATTTCCATATATTTTGAAAGCTCAATTGCTGTTGCCGGAACCTTATAAGCCAAGGCATCAAAAATAGGATCAGGTTTTCTATACAATTCTTGCAGATGCTCAAGTTCAGCCTCATATTGGTTTTTTTCTAAATCAGAGATCCAGCCTAACTTATTGTATTTGTATAGCATTTTATTGATTTCTTCGTTATATACAGTATTTATTCTTTCCAGCTCAGCCATTTCTCTCAAAGTTGCCGGCACAAGATGGTTGGAATAAGTAAATGTATGCAATGATTCGTTATCTTGATACCATTTCATAAGTTTGAGCTTTTTCTCCACGTCATTTTTCGAGGTTGCCGCAGTTCTTGGAAGCGTTTCTTTTAAATCATTAAGGTCTGGACTCATATCCAGTATAAAAGCGTTTTCTTTATTCCAAATGTATAAAGTAGGCAACGTGGCGTTTTCTCCGAATTGCATATTGAATGTCTCATCGCTGAATTCAATATCCATTGTGGAGGTATCTTCAATGTCAATGTTTTTTTTCAATTCGGATTTTTCAATTGTACGAAGTCTGAAATATAATGATTCATAATTAGAAACCTTATAAGAAAAGATAAGAGCTTCGTCAGAATCGCTTATAACATTAACATCATCGACATCATAATCAGTTTGAAAGTCAACTATATTCTTAAAAAATGATTTATATGTTTCTTGCTCGCTATAATAGCTGTTGGATGGCTCATCTTGGACCATTTTATAATCAATATTCAGATTTATTGGAAGTGCAGAAGAGTTATTAAACAAGCAAGATGCGACCCACTCGTCAGATGTTTTGTCATAAATAGCCTCCAACGACCTTACACGCCCGTCTGAGCATAGTATCTGAAATGTCACAAGATCAAGCGGGTTATAAGAATTGTCAGAAAACGAGGCCTTAAAAATAAATGTATTTTTGTCTGAAGGTGCGTATGAGTAATATGACTTTCCGCTAATACCGTTTAAAAAGTCGAAAGTATCTTTATCATATATCATTTGTAGACTTTTTAAGGTCGGGAAAGACGGATCATATTTTATGATTCTCCGCTCAGTATTATAACTATTTCCTGTCGGAAGAATAATTTTAGCTGAAATTGTACCGTTTTGGGCACAAGTATCAGGTACTATATTGAAATTAGCATTCCATAATCCATTTAAACCCGACATAGTTTTACAGACAGTACTCCCATTATAAATTATGTCGACTTCCGAGCCTGGAACAGCATTTCCATGAATTAGAATATTTGAATCTGCTGTGTAGTTTCTAAAGTTTATCGAAGCATCGGCAACAGATATTTCAACATTGCCTAATACATGTTTACGGTTGAGGTTATCAGATATATAAGTATTTATTGAATTTCGACCATTTGAGACGGGCGTCAGACATAACTTATAGGTTTCTTCATTTTGTATACCTCTTATAATAATCGTATTGTCTTCAATGTCATATTCAACATCCGACTTATTCTTAGAGATCAAAGAATTCGGTTCGATAACAAAATTATCCGGTATCTCTATCACGAGGGAATAGTCTGAAGATTCGCTCATATTTTCTTGTATAAGCTTATACCTGACACTTAGTGTCAGCATCGAACCTACAGTAGATTTCGGAGCACTAATTTTTGTTAGAGAATATGAAGGATCAACTAACTGCTGCTTTATGCTTATATCAGGTATTTGACCAACTTTGATTTCCTCATCCTTTTGTGAGGTCATTTCTACTTCAAACATAAGGTAATCCTTTTCGCAGACATACCCTAAGCTTTCAAGATTCGAGAATCTCAACATTTTAGGAATGTCAAGATTATTATTCATACATACGATGTGATATCTGCCATTCGGGACATTTTGAAAGACCGTTTTTTCCTCAAGAGGTTCTTGTCTTCGCAAAAGTCCTTCTGCGTCATAGAGCAATGCTATATCATCTGAGTTATAAAAGTTTGAGTAATTTAACTCTATAGAATTATGATATTCCGGCTCTAATGTAATACTGCAATACCCTTTTTGCGGAATTGTCACATTCTGTACAATCGTATTAAAACTATCTGATTGACTTGAGACTGATATTTCAAGAATATTTCCTGGGACGACTCCTGATTCAAAAAGGATATGTCCATTTTCAAAAAGGAAATCCTGAATAACCTTATTCGTACTCTTATTAATGACATGGACCTCTAAATCACTCATGTCGATATTCTTTGATTTCGTTTCGTCTTCAGTCCCTTTAGTCGGAATATCTATAGAAATTTCACATACACTGCCATATTTCAAACTAAAATCTGCTTTTGTCTGAGAATCGGAAAGTTCAATGCTTTCTGTTGCGAATCCGGCACAAATTACATTCATTACTGAATGATATTTTGGAATCTCTATTGAGAAGACACCGGCATTATCAGTATGACATGAAAAGCTGGTTGTAAAATCACTGTAAGTTTGCTTTATATCAATTAAAGCATTAGCAATAGGAATATTATTTTCTCCGGTAATTTTTCCTGTAACAGTTTTCCGAAGCCTGTTGGCAAGTCTTACAAAAATATCCTTTTCGCTATCGGAGACTATTATATTACAAGGTTCTAAGGGAAGGTAAAGAGGATATAAACTGCTCATAAGAGAAATTTGATATCTCACGCACTCTCCTTCTATTCTGTCAGAGAGACTCAATCCAGTTGAAAGATGATTGCCGGATTCATCATACCATAAGACATCATAACCTTCTGTAAGCTCTGCTCCGTCAGTATTCGTCAAATGAAGCCTTATGTCTATAGGAGTCTTTAACTCATTGATTTCAATGGTCTTATTATCGTCAAGGTATAAGGTCTGGGGAACAGACAATGAAGCCCCTGAATTCGTTTTGATTTCTAACGAATACGTTTGGTTTTTTAATAAGTTTGAGAATGTATAAGTAGTCTTTTTACCTAAATTATAGCTGATAGTCTGTCCGGTAGTCTGATTTTTCAATGAAATCTTTGAATTTACGAATGGCTTTGTGGCAACAATATCAGGAAGATTAACGACAACGTACGCCATTTCATCAGTCAAAGGAAGAATCGTAAATTGACCAAAAACTTCATGATATTTGTATTGCTGGAGTGATTGTGCAGGTACACGTACAATCAAATCATGATTATTCGAGATACTATCTCCTATAACTTTTGGCGGAGTCTTAGAGTATAAATGTATTTCTCTTAAATTTTTACATTCGTAAAAACAATTTTTGTCAAGATATTCAAGCTTTTCAGGTAGTATGAGCTTTTCTAATCTGCTACTATAAAGAATAGAGGAGGGAATTACTGTCAGACCGTTAGTTGATTTTAGATCAATTAGTTGGTAATGATTTGCAATTTCCGCGACAGTTTCCAGATCATCTAATCCGATAATACCTGAAAAAATTATTCCATACGCATCATAGCTGTTACTTGTTACTTCGGTCGGCAAAGACGAAATCAATTTGCTTCTTGAAGAATATACTTTTACCAAATCCTCGTTTTTATCATATACATAACTTGATGGGTCAATTGGATTTTGTGGAGAATAGCTGAACTTAGCCGTAAAAGTCCGATTTTCTTTACCCATCTGTATCTCCATAGGATTGGAAGTAGATATAAGTTCATTGTCTGAGTACCATCCTATGAAGCTATAATCGTCATAAGACCAAGCATAGACAAGGGATCTCTCATTTTCTTTCAAATAAAATACTGATTCGCTGAAATATCCTCCGAATGAGGGAGATGCGTATAATGTTACTTTATGATGAAAACCGTCGGCAAATGGATCTCCGGGATTCTGGGGATCATAGCCTTTATAATCAAAATGTGCAGTGAGAACCTCTGAATGAGCGGGCATTTTAAAATCAAATTCCGAATTCAATGAGACCACAGAATCTCCAATCATCCATCGGCTGAATTCATACCCGGTTTTGGGGGTTGCTACACAAGAAACCGTGGTTCCAACCTCTACATTCAACAATTTCGGTGATACGTCTCCTCCTCTACTTGGCGCTGCCAATACATCCAGTCTGTATATAGGGTTAGGATCGCCCGGATTCTCAGGATTATATCCACCTTGGGCAAATCCTGTCAGACAAGACAGGATTGCCACAATGAATAATATATAATGTTTCATAAAGGTTTTACTTTATTGCAATTTTATGAGTATTGCCGTTTATAGAAAGGATGTATATACCCGAGAATAATTCTACAGAACCATCGACAATGCCGCTATATACAAGCTTTCCATCTACTGAATATAAATTAATATTTGCTTCCTGAGCAATGTACAGTCTGTTCCCATTGACGTGGAACCCGACTGTATCGGTCTCTATATCTTCAATTGAAGATTGGTCTCCTTTAGCCCGAATCTTAATGTTAAAACGATTATTCATAGTCTGTGATTCGGAATCGAAAGAGTAAGAGCCATCATTTAAGTTTGTTATCTCATTGGTGCGCTTGTCAATGAGTAAAACCTCATATTCGGAATTCTTGGAATTCAGCGAAATCTTATAATTGCCCTCTCTGCCGATGTGGATTCCAAGAGTGTACTCACCGGTGCCTAAAGGACGTTCGTCGATGGCGTATTTAACGCCATTGTCTATTAAGTATATCTGAGGCACTGTCTCATTGCTGCTCATAAATTTACTTGCATCGCGTTCGATTTCATAGTCGCATGAAGCTGTTTCATTCAATACAAGACGGGTCCTATCCGAATAATTCTCATCTGAAATAATGAAATTGAAAATTGATCTGTGATCAGATGTTTGAGTCATAGCACGAGAACGATAGGGCTCTGAGGCGGAACTGAAAGAATGAGTTCTGCCATCCTTTAAAAATTTGATTTGCTTTGTGTCTACAGGACACTGAACGAAGAATGCTTCATTTGGCCTCAATACATACTCATCATCAGCTAATGAATAGGCAATATAGCTTTCGTCATCCCATACTGTAATCGGAGCCGGGAAGTCGATGTATTGACTACTCAAGTATGCAGGATATGGGTTGCCTATGAGATTCCAGCCCCGGTTATGAGACAATTCAGACGGATATTCCTTGATGGTTTTTACAACATCTTCGTAACTGAAAATGTTATTTTTGTTAGAGTTGTTGACAGCCGGGAATTCAAACTCGACGTAATCAGTATTCCAAGAATCTCCGTTTTCGTTTATACAATGAAAAATATACCCTTCTCCGGCATTTAATACTTGCCCTGAAGTCACATTTTCCCAGGTTTCACCGGACATCGCAGCCCGATTTGCGCCATTGTATTTACGCACAACCCACATTGTTCCTTCGGGAACTACTATGCTTGAAACATTGACATCGTAGGGGAACGAAATGAATGACCAGCGATTTGTGGGGAGTTGTATCTTTGTGGTTACATTATTGGCACGAACTTCATTGTCGGTAATTAACGTCGTGCAATATGGATATGTATATTTACTGACGTAATTGTCGTTTTCATCACGGTATTCCTCTCTTACATATTTAAAGTTTTGACGCTGGATGTAATTGTTCAAGGACAATGCAGTCCGTCCGCCGATTGTTAGATGGCCTGCAGTATTCTGCTTATCTGATGATTTAAGAGTTAAATTGACATTATCGGAAAGGCCGGTATAATCAATTAGAGTAAATGTGTTATTTATCGTCAGGTCTGACAAATTGCCTTCGAGCGCTACTATCTTATTAAATTTATACCAGTTTTCATCTAATTTATATGCAGACACGCTTAATACAGGTACGTGCAGAGTAGCGGATTTTGCCATATCATTGTTGAAAACCGAAGTAACGATTGGAACTATACTTTTACAGTATACATCCTTTAGAACATAAGAGTAGGTATATTCTCCGGTAGATGGGTTGTAATCTTCTATTCTGTAAAAGAAAGAATTGTATTCGATGCTTTCCAATGTAGAGGGTAGGGTTATATTTTCAAGAGGACAATTTGAAAAAGCATTGTTTTCAATATCCTTAACTCCTTCGGGTATTGAAATACTTGACAATTTAGCTCCTTCAAAAGCTGATTCTCCGATTGTCGTGAGGTTTGCCGGTAAATCAATTTGTTGAATTCCGGTATTACGGAAACACCCGCTTGTGATTTCAGTGAGTCTGTCTGATAATACAACATTAGTAAGATTGCGACAATCTTGGAAACATCCATAAGACGAGTGTCCGTTAGCCCCGAATTTTATGCAATTCGGTAAATTTATAGATTTTAATGAAGAACAGTATTGAAAAGCACGTTCTCCGATATATTTGACATTAGCTATTTCGGCAGAAGACAGTTTGCTGCCATCATATCCTGCATCAAAGGCCGAATTCCCGATTTCTTCTATGACAGGAAAAGAAATAGATTCTATATTGAGACACCGGTAAAATGCATGCGAGCCGATTGTTTTAACTTTAGGACCGTGAATTGTGCCGGAAAGGCTATTACAGCCGTTAAAAGCTGAAGCTCCTATGCTTTCGATATTATTTAAAGCAAAAGACGATAGAGAAGAACAACCGGAGAATGCATTGTCTTCGATGGTTGTTACATCAGCCGGGAGAACAATTGATTCAAGCTGTGAAAGATCACTGCACCCGCCGATACTTGTGATATCGGTATTGCTCACATCTAATTTTTTTAGATTTTGCATACGCTGGAAATATGCCATGTCAGCGGCATTCAAATGTCCTGAAATTGTCAGATCTACAACATCAGACCAATTGTCAACGGTCTGAAGTATAATCTGTCCAAAGGTCCCGGGTGTATTGACCGTGACTGAGTAGGCACCTGTTGTCGATTGCGCTACAGCATGAAATTGGCTGAATGCGGTGGTTTGCAGCAGCTCGATGAGCATGCATACAAGGAGGATTCTGATTTTCTCCATTTTTGTGATAAGTTAGGTTTATATTTTTGTGATTTATATGTTGTTCATTAATAAAAAAGCGGGAGTCGCACTGTTGCTCGCTCTCGCATAGTGGCATCTGGCATAGCCCAACTCCGTAGAACGAGCAACGCAGACTCCACGCCATAATACCCGAAAAGGTAAAATACACACCCGTGGCATCTGCTGTTGCATCATTTTGACGGAGTTTGAAAACTGTCAGATTTCCTATTCGTCAAAACAAAGCGCAGCACACGCTTCATTATGTAATGACCTCCCACTTCCTGTCATATATTGCGACAACCCAGCGTGGAAATCTTTGCAAAATTATGCAAAATTTGTGATGTGACAATTAAAAAATGTTGTGTAACATAAAATAAGAATCAGAGAATAAGTGAAAAAAGTCGACGGTGGCTGCCATAGCCCCTCCCGGGAGTAATTCCTCTTGGAGGGAGTGATTTAACATTGATTATGATACGGTGCTGTAATTTGATGGCGTGGGTGTTGCGATGGTGGAAAAAATTTTATTACCTTTGCCGAAATGAATCTTTTAACCAAAACCAAATATACTACTATCATGAAACCTTATGTATTAGGAATCGACATAGGCGGAACAAACACCGTCTTCGGAATTGTGGATGCCCGCGGTATCGTTGTGGCAAGTGCGTCTATCAAAACAGCGAAACACAATAAAATCGAGGATTATCTTGACGAGCTTTATCAGGAAGCCACACGTCTGATCGTGGCCAACGATGCTGTCGACAAAATCCACGGCATAGGCATCGGCGCGCCCAATTCAAACTATTTTACCGGTATGATCGAAGACGGCGTAAATCTGCCATGGCCGACTCCCATACCTCTGGCAGAGCTGGTCAGCGATAAATTCGGTATTCCCGTGGCCATCACCAACGACGCCAACGCCGCCGCTATCGGCGAAATGACTTATGGCGCAGCACGTGGTCTCAAAGATTTTATAATGATTACATTAGGAACCGGTGTAGGATCGGGTATTGTCATCAACGGACAGGTTGTCTACGGCCATGACGGTCTCGCCGGCGAGCTTGGTCACCTTATTGTCAAGCGTAACAACGGCCGTCTCTGCGGTTGCGGACGTACGGGCTGTCTCGAGGCCTATTGCTCGGCTACAGGTGTCGCCCGCACGGCGCGCGAGTTCCTCGAGATACGCACCGAGCCCTCGTTACTGCGCAACCTGCCCATCGAGCAGATTACATCGAAAGATGTATATGACGCAGCCATGAGCGGTGATGCTCTCGCCAACGAAATATTTGTATATACAGGCACAATCCTTGGTGAGGCTCTCGCCGATATGACAGTGTTCTCGTCGCCCGAAGCCTTCATTCTGTTCGGTGGTCTGGCTAAATCGGGCGAGCTTCTGCTCAAACCTATGCGTCAGGCTATGGACAGAAGCATGCTTCCGTGCTTCAAGGGCAAACCAAAAATCCTTCTCAGCGAACTCAAAGAGGCTGATGCCGCCGTTCTCGGCGCCAGCGCTCTCGGCTGGGAGGCCAAGATGCCCGCTACGGCGGTTTCAAAGACAGAGTCATAATTCTCTATAGCATCAGATACTGCGCCCGATGTCAATAGCCGACGTCGGGCGCGTTATCATCAATAACACAGACTTTCATGAAACGCGACGATTTTGACACCATCAATCTTAAAGCCATTGTCGAGACGACCAATATAACCGGCAACCTCGATGACGATTTTGTGTTCTACAACGATATTGCCCAGTTTCCGGCGTGGATAGAGTGTATGAAGCTCAATATGTTTGCGGTGGTGATGTGTGTCAAAGGACGTCTCGACGTAGAGATAAACTCATATCTTCACTCTATCGCGACGCGTCAGGTGATAATAGGACGCCCGAATGACCTTGTCGCAAATCTCAGGGTCAGTGACGATTTCAAGGGAAACGTCTTTTGTGTTTCTCAGAATCTGATACATACCAACCTGTCGCACAGCGCTCTGTGGAATCGCGCATTGCGGGTCATGGACAATCCTATAGTCGATATCAGCAGTGACAAGATCAAACTATATCAGCTCTATGACGGGATTCTGCAGCGCAAGGCTACATTGAGTGACAAATCGCCGTATGACCGTGAAATCATATTGTCGGTGGTTCGCGCCGCTCTTTTCGAGTTGCTTGCCGACATGGGCGAGATGGGCGACCGCTTCGGAGGCGGTGTCGTGCGTCAGCGTGAAATATTGTTCAAGCGTTTTATCGAACTGCTCAACAAAGTCGAGGTGCGTCCGAGGCTCGTGGCTTGGTATGCACGCCAGTTGTGTGTGACGCCAAAATATCTGTCGACCGTGTGCCGAAACGTCAGCGGACGCACTGCGTTTGACTGGATCAACAGTTATGTTGTCGAAGACATACGTCGTTATCTCAAATACAGCGATATGACGGTCAAGGAGATTTCAAACCGGTTGCTGTTTCCCAATCTGTCGTTCTTCGGTAAGTATGTAAAGACTCATTTCGGTGAGTCGCCGACGGCGCTGCGGATTAAACTTCGCGAATGAAATTTGGCATCCGATAAAACCTATCCGTCACTCAGTTGTTTTTTATTGAGAAGTTCATCATAATTACTACTGCTGCGTGAAAGCCTCGATTGTCATTAAAAATGTTTTCAAGACTCTGGGATTCTTTATCCTCGGGATTATGTTGCTTGTGTGCGGGACTGTTATCTCGCTCTATTCGCCGTGGCTGCAGGAAACCTTGCGTGTCCATCTTGTCGGTAAACTTAACAGGGACAGTGATATCCGTTACACGCTCGACAGCTTCAGGCTCGGGTTCCCCCTGTCGGTCGAGGTCGGCGGTCTGTCGGTCGTCAACGGCGGTGATACGCTTGTCGCCGCCGACCGTCTTGTCGCCGATGTGGCTTTGTTGCCATTGCTCGCAGGTGAGGTCGATATCACAACTCTCGAGGCTGATGGTGCGCGCTATGTGATGGGCAACCGTGACTCTGCCATGTATATGACCTTGGCGGCAGGCAGTCTGTCGCTGTCACCGGCATCCGTCAGGCTGTCTGACATGGCCATCGATATCAAAGACGGACGCTTGTGCGATGCCGCTGTCGCTATGACAATCAATCCCGATACGTCGACAGTCAGTCGGGCAGATGAAGCCGCTTCGCAGTCAGCCATGAGCATCAGGCTCGGACGTCTCAGCCTCGATAACCTGCGTTATTCCATGCGTCTGTTGCCGACGATAGACTCTCTTGGCGCAACTATAGGCCGTGGTTCTCTCGAAAGCGGTCTGATAGACCTCGCGGCCCGTAAAATTGCTATCGGTAGATTTGCCGGCGACGGCCTGTCGGCGGCATATATAGCGCCCGATTCGGCCACCGTTGCCTCGACGCCGGTTGTCGCTGCAGATACAACGTCGTCGGCCCCATGGACTGTCACTATCGCCTCCATCGCTTTTACAGACTCTAAAGCGCTTTACACCACACGCGGTGTCAAACCCTTGCCGGGTCTTGATTTCGCTTATATCGAGGTTGACAGTCTCGACCTTGATGTCAGCGGTTTCTATAATCAGGCTTCGGTTGTCAGACTGCCGCTGCGTCTGCGCGGTCACGAGCGTTGTGGTGTTACTCTTTCGGCATCGGGTACGCTCGACATCGACTCGACCGCAATTAAATTTAATGATTTTATAGTCTCGACTCCCGTCACAGACCTCAATGTCACAGGCCTTTTAGGGGCGGGCGATATGATGGCCGACCCCAATCTGCCTCTCGCGCTCAAAGCCGGAGGCGCTGTCGGCATTTCTGATCTGAGGAAGATGTTCCCGGCGTTCATGCCTTATTTGATGACACTTCCGGCCGATGACGGCATCGAGCTTGCCGTCGACCTGTCGGGCGTTGCCTCGCGTCTCGATATCAGACGTCTCGATGTGGCTGTCAACCGTATAGTCACACTGAAAGCCAAAGGGTGTCTGAACGATGTCTTCGATGCCGCGCGCATAGGTGGCGACATAGCTTTGTCGGGCAGCATACTCAACGGACGTTATCTTAAACGCACGTTCCTCTCGCCGGAGACGGCGCTCGAGATACCTCAGATGGCTATTGTCGGTCGGATCAAGGCCGATAACGGCACTTTCGGCGGCAATGTCAGGGTAATCGCCGAAGGCGGTAGTGTCGCTCTCGATGGCCTGTGGCGCTCGCGCAGCGAAGACTATAGGGCAGATGTGAGCGTCGGCTCGTTTCCGGTCAGCAGCATCATGCCTCTTCTCGGGGTGGGCAAGGTGACAGGCACGTTGGCCGCCTCGGGTCATGGCTATGACCCGTTTTCGCCCAAAACTTCAGCCGACGCGCGTCTGTCGCTTTCGTCGGCAGTGTATAACGGATATGAATACAAAGACATAGAGGCTGACGTCTCGCTCAAGGACGGTAAAGCCGACGTCAGGCTTGTTTCTACAGATCCGTCGCTTCCGGTCACCGCACAGGCAAGTGGCAATCTCGTCGGCGATGTATATGAGTGGACAGCTGCTGTCGACGGCGAGGATATAGATCTCAAGGCTTTGAAATTCTCAGAGGCAGATATGAAGGTGTCGCTCAGCCTCACCGCCGATGCTGCCATAACGCCGAAACAAAACATAGTCGACGGCCGGGTTGCTCTTGAGGATCTGACGCTCGAACGTCCTGAAGGAGATATATCGGTCTCTGATATTCTCGCACATCTGAGCGCCAACGACTCTCTGACTGATCTCGATTTCGTCAACCGCGACCTCAATGCCCGTTTTATGGCCTACTGCGGCCTCGACAGCCTGATGGCTTCTTTCGGTAAGGTATCGGTCGCCGTCGATTCGCAGATGGCGAGACGCCGCATCGATATCGAGGAGATACACAACGCTCTGCCGCGGCTTGTTTTCGACATGAGGGCCGGACGCAACAATTTCGTCAACGATATACTCGCAACCTCGAAGACTGGGTTCAGTCGTCTGTCAGTCACCGCCGACAACGATACTACCCTTAGACTCAACTCTCGGATACTCGGGTTTGTCACCGGTACGACCCGCCTCGACACCATAACTTTTGCTGCGCGTCAGCACAAAGAGCACCTTCATTTCACAGGCGCGGTCAACAACCGCCCCGGCACATTCGACGATTTCGCCAAGGTCAAAGTCGACGGTTTCGCGACTAAAAATATCGCAGCGCTGCGTCTGACCCAGCGGAATATCAAAGGCAAGGAAGGGTTTGATTTCGGCCTTAAAGCGGAGGTGGGCGACTCAGTGCTGACAGTCAACGTCATACCCGCCAATCCTGTCATAGGCTATCAGAACTGGGAACTCAACCGCGACAATTATGTCAGCTATCGTTTCAGCGACAAGCATATCGATGCCGACATCGATATGACAGGCGGTAACAGTTCGCTAAAGATTTTCACGGCCCATGTCGATGGAAGCGATGGACAGGAAGATCTCATCGTCAGGCTCGGCAACATCCATCTCGCCGACTGGATCGCCATCAACCCGTTTGCTCCGCCGATTACGGGCGATCTCAGCGCCGACATAAAAGTCAATACAGTCGACGGTGTCTATAACGGCAGCGGTGTTGTTTCTCTCGACAAACTGACCTATGGCAAGCAGCGTGTCGGTGACATCAAGGCTGACTTCGATCTGACTACGCGTCCCGGCGGCATGTTATATGCCAAATCAGATGTTTATGTCGACGGTGAGAAGACAATCACCCTCGCCGGCAATCTCAACGACACCACTTCTACAAGCCTATACAACCTCGACTTCTCGATGATACGTTTCCCGCTTGCTACGGTCAACCCGTTCATGCCCCCCGGCATGGCTACACTCTCGGGTGTGCTCAACGGTAATATGGTCATCACGGGTGATTCTGACGCACCCGTGTTCAACGGCAAACTCGATTTTGACGACACTGCCGTCAAGCTTGCCCTCACAGGCACTCAATATAAATTCAGCGATGTCGAGATTCCGGTCATTGACAATATGGTGACATTCGACAGCTTTAAAATCAGAGGTATAAACGACAATCCTCTGTCGATCGACGGTACGGTCAATCTCAAAAGCCTTTCTGCTCCGGTGCTTGATCTTAAGCTCAAGGCCGACAACATGCAACTTGTCAACACACGTCGGGCGTCGAAAGGAGCCGATGTCTACGGCAAGGCATTTATCTCACTCGACGCTTCGGTCAAAGGCGGTCTAAGTCTGCTTTTTGTTGATGCGACTCTCGACATAGAGCCGGGCACCAATGTCACCTATGTGATACCCGATGCAGCCAATAAACTGCAATCGCAGTCGACAGGTGATATGGTCAAGTTTGTCAACTTCACCGATACGACTGCAGTTGCCTTTGCCGACAGCGTCGCCACCAACGAGATGGCGCTTGTGCTCAACGCCATGCTGAACATAAACAACGGTTCGACGATAAGCGTCGATCTTTCGAGCGACGGCAAGGACAAAGTGCAGATACAGAGTTCGGGCACACTTAATTTCGCTATGTCGCCTCTGAGAGACAGCAGACTCACGGGCCGCCTAAACCTCAATGACGGTTTTGTGAGATATACTCCGCCGTTTATGTCGGAAAAGCTGTTCAACTTCTATAATAACAGTTATGTGGCCTTCAACGGTGACATGATGAACCCGACGCTCAATATCCACGCCATGGATGTGATGAAGGCCAATGTCACCCAGCAGGGACAAAACTCGCGTCTTGTCAATTTCGATGTAATAGTCAATGTCACCGGAACTGTCAACAACATGAAAGTGGCGTTTGACCTATCGACCAACGACGATGTCACTGTTGCCAACGAACTCGAGTCGATGAGCGCCGAACAGCGTGCCAACGAAGCCATGAACATGATGCTCTACGGCGTCTATACCGGCGGTAACACCAAGGGTGACACCAAGATGTCGGCCAATCCGTTGTTCTCGTTCCTTGAGTCGCAGCTCAACGGCTGGATGGCTAATAACATCCGCGGCGTCGATATCTCGTTTGGCATCAACCAGTATGACCGCACCGTCGACGGTGCGTCGTCGACAACGACAAGTTACAGCTATCAGGTGTCGAAGTCGCTTTTCAACGACCGCATAAAGATAGTGGTCGGAGGCAATTACTCGACCGACGCCAACGCCGACGAGAATTTCTCGCAGAATCTAATAAACGACATCTCGTTTGAATACTTCCTAAACCGCAGCCGGACAATGTATGTGCGTATCTTCCGCCATACCGGCTATGAGAGCATCCTCGAGGGCGAGGTGACCCAGACCGGTGTCGGTTTTGTTTACCGCCGCAAGTTGCGCCGCATGAGCCAGATGTTCAATTTCCTTAAACCCAAGAAGAAAAAAGACGAGCCGACTGTCGTCAACGATAATATCAACAATCAAGCCATAATCGACGATGAAAAGAACAAAGACACGAAATAGCGCCTTTCGCACCCGGATATCGACATCCGGTTTGATTGCGGCCGTGATAGTGCTGCTGGTGTCGGCCTGTTCGACAACCCGGCGCATACCCGAGGGCGAACTGCTCTACACGGGCACGAAGGCCGTTAAATATGATAACGACTCGGTCGTCGTGCCGGAAGCTCTGAAATCGACAATCGCGTCGACCGTCGACGTGGCCCCAAATAACTACTGGAAGCTGCTGTCATGGCGCTATCCGTTTCCTCTCGGCCTCTGGGTATACAACAACTGGCCCAATCCGCCAAAAGGTTTCAAACACTGGATCTATGAAAAACTCGTCGAAGAGCCGGTGCTTGTCTCGGATGTCCGTCCTGAGGTTAGAGTGAAAATGATCGACGAGATGCTTGACAACAACGGTTTTTTCAGCGGCACCGCCTCATATGAGCTTATACACGGTAAGAACAAAAAGAAAGCCGCCATCAGATATACCGTCGACCCCGGCAAGGCATATCCCATCGACACGATGATGCTCATACCCGACACCTGCCGTCTTACGGCTCTGATAGACTCGCTGGCGCTCAGAGATCCTTATCTGTTCTCCAGGATGAGATACTCGGTCGACTCGCTCAGCGCGGCCCGCACACGCATCACAAACCGCCTGCGCAACCGCGGCTACTATTTCTTCCGTCCCGAGTATATCGAGTATCTCGCCGATAGTGTCGCACGTCCCGGCGCGCTCACGATGAAGATGGTGCTGGCGTCGAATACCCCGCGTTTCGCCATGAAACCTTACCGCACCGGCAAGGTGACAGTCATCGCAAACCGCCATTGGGGCGGGGGAGAGCCTGACACCATCGCCACTCCGCGTGCGACGCTTATACAGATGCGCCCGTCGCGTTTGCGCAGAAACCTCATACCCGAGTGTGTCACATTCCGCCCCGGTAGGGTATTCTCTGTCCGCGACATGAACCGCACCCAGACCTATCTGTCGCGACTGGGCATCTTCAGCGCTATCGACATCGAGGCCGTTCCCGACACCACCGGCGGCAACGATGTGCTCAACGTTCTTGTCAACTGTACCTTCGACTCGCCGCTCGAGGTCTCGTTCGAGGTCAACGCTTCGTCGAAATCAAACAGCTACCTTGGTCCGGGCCTTAGTTTCGGCGTCACTAACCGCAATATCTTCGGCGGCGGCGAACAGCTTGGCGTCAATGTCACGGGCGCTTATGAGTGGCAGACCGGCAAGAGCCGCAGTTCTGTCTTCAATTCATATGAGGTGGGTCTGACGGCGTCGCTGGCATTCCCGAGATTACTCGCGCCTAAATTCATCCCCCGTAGCCGCTTCCAGTTGCCGTGGACCCGTTTCCAGCTTAATGCCGACCTGCTCAACCGCCCGCATTTCTTCAAGATGGCGCAGTTCAACGCTTCGGTCAGCTATGACTGGCGCGTGTCGCGGCATGTGTCAAACTCGTTTACTCCGTTCAAACTGACATATACAAACCTGATGCACACAACCGAGCAGTTCGATTCGATAATGAATGCCAATCCGGCGGTCGCACAGAGTTTCATGAGCCAGTTTATACCGCAGATGATATACAGCTATGTCTTCGACCGCGCCATTGGCCGCGACAACACCCTCAACTGGCAGTTTACCGTCCAGGAGGCGGGTAATATATTCTGGGGCATCTACAGCCTTTGCGGCAAGCGTGGCGAGAAAGAACTCTTCGGCACACCGTTCTCTCAGTTTGTCAAAGGCTCGACCCAGCTTGTCTACGGTCGCCGCATTCTCCCCGGCGAACACTGGTTGATGACACGCGTCGCCGTCGGCGCCGCCCATGCCTATGGCAACTCCTCGCAGGTGCCTTATGCCGAACAGTTTTATGCCGGCGGCGCCAACTCTGTCAGAGCGTTTACTGTCAGAAGCATAGGCCCGGGCAGCTATCACGATCCCAACTCGGGCAACGGCACTTATTTCGACCAGACCGGTACTTTCAAGTTCGAGGCTAATGTCGAGTACCGCTTCCCGTTAGTCGGCCCGCTCCACGGTGCGGTCTTTGTCGACGCCGGCAACGTCTGGCTTCTGAAAGACGACCCGCAGCGTCCCGGCGGCACATTAAAAGCATCGACGTTCCTTAAGGATCTCGCTCTCGGCACAGGCTTCGGGCTGCGCTTCGATATAGGTCTTCTCGTCTTGCGCGGCGACCTCGGCATCGGCATCCACGCTCCATACGACACCGGCCGTAAAGGCTATTACAATATGAAATCTTTCGGACGCTCGCTCGCTTTCCACCTTGCTATAGGCTATCCGTTCTGATAAACCCATCTGTTTCTTGACAATGAAATTAAAACTATTGATTATGACCGGCGTGATCTTTGCCGCCGGTGTTGCGGCGACCGTCACGTCGGCCGCCTGTGTTCCGTCACAAGGCGACACGCTCTGTGTCATGAGTTATAACGTGCATAATGCCGTCGGCATCGACGGCGTGCGCGATGTCAGGCGCGTCGCCGACGTCATCAAGGCTTCAGGAGCCGACGTGGTGGCTGTTCAGGAGGTCGACAGCGTCACCAACCGCAGTGGCGGCCGATATATTTTGGAAGATATAGCCGCCGAAGCTAAGATGCATCCCGTTTTCTCGGCTGCTATCGACTATGACGGCGGCCGCTATGGCATCGGCCTTCTTAGTCGTGAACGCCCGTTGTCGGTGCGTCGTGTGCCTCTGCCCGGCGCCGAAGAGGCGCGCACGCTGTTGCTCGTTGAGTTTGAAGACTATGTCATGGGTGTCACCCATCTGTCGCTCACCGACAGCGACCGTCTGGCGTCGGTCGATATTCTGGCGCGTGAAGCTGCCGCGGTCTCCAAACCTCTGATTCTTGCCGGTGACTTCAACGCCACTCCCGACAGTCAGGCTATCGAGGCTTTGACGCACACGTTTACGCCGGTGAGCGATACGGATTCAGCAACCTTCCCCGCCGACAACCCGACCGAAACTATAGACTATATCATGTATCGGGGCGACAGTGTCCCGGTCGTGCTGTCATCGACGGTCGTCAACGAGCCTATGGCCTCTGACCATCGCCCCGTTGTGACAATCCTGCGTTTCGATCGCCGTTGATTTGTGCGCCGGCCTGAGTTATTTGCCGTAAATCTCTCTCAACTGCTTGAGCGTTACATATTCAGGGCCTAAGTCGTAGGCAAATTCTCTGACATATGTTGCAATAGGCGTGTCTTCGTCATAGAATTCGGCCATTTTATTTATCATATTCATGTCGCGGTCAATCATGTTGTCATAGACCGGGTGATACGGCTCGGGGTCGAAATCGTGCTTCGCCGCTTTGAATGTATATATAAAGCGAGCGTTTTCATATGCAACGCCATATTTATAGAAAGGACGGCCCCATTCTTGGCATAGAACAATCTCGCTATCTGTTATTCTGACAGGGAAGACATTCCCGAAGATGTGCGACCAATCATTCGGGTCAAACGGATATACGGTATAGGTTCTGGGTAAGCCGTATGTTTCGCGCTTGGCTTCTTTTTCGTATGTCTGCCATGCAGAGCCTAAGTAGCCTCCATATCTGTCAGAATAAATATTGTGGTTGTTTATCCAAAATTTACCGTCTTTGATATTGATAGGTGCTTTAATTGAGCCCAAAGGCAAGTATCCGTCCGGATAATCGGCCGTGTGTTTTGGCTTGTCCCATTTGCCGTTTTTGTCTTTGACAAATGTCTCGCTTGACGCATATACGTATGATTTGGATATAGCTCCTGTGACCATGGCTTTTACAACAGTCTCATCAATATGTTTTGCAACACCCGGTACAAAAAGATCCTCGTCGTTGTCACAGCCGCTGCAAAATATTGCAGTAATAACAGACAGCATAAAATATAGTTTTCTCATGATTATACTATTTTAAGGTTATATTATTTTATTGATACACACCGACAGGCAAATATCTAACGTTATTATACGCAACCGTATCATTACGCAAAACATGAGACTCGTCGTCGAGTTTGACAACTCTTGATGAATCAAATATTTTATCGAAATAGTATCCGTTTGAATCGCCATCATAACCCCAATTGACGTGCATATAGCAATTTGTAACTGTCGATTCGCGCGAATTCATCGTAGATAGTTTAAATAGCCTGTTAGTCATAGAGTGATGATGTTTAAGGTTAAAAAATGATTATGTCTTATAATTAATCGCAAATATAGACACATCAATTTGTAAATGCAAATATTTTACCGATAAATTATTTTTTTGATTAAAAATAAATAAAACATGGGGAATCAATCATAATGCGAGATTAAAACCGGACAAACCGGCTAAATATTGTCACATTTGACGATATTGAAAATTGCTGTAACTTTGCGTCAGGTTTTCAATATCAGTCATGAGTTTGCTAAAAAAGATTCGGGGTCTTGCCTCGATGCCTACATTCCATGTGTTGCTGGCGCTGTCGGCGGCACACTGCCTGAACGATTTGCTCCAGTCGGTGATTACGGCTGTCTATCCTATGCTCAAGGCCGACCTCGGCCTGAATTTCGCGCAGATAGGTCTGGTGACTCTTGTCTATCAGCTCGCCGCCTCGATATTCCAGCCCGTCGTGGGTTATGCTTTCGACCGCAGGCCTTTTGTGTGGAGTCTGCCTGCCGGCATGTGCAGCACTTCGATAGGTATCATACTCTTTGCTTTCAGCAGTACTTTGCCGGGCATACTTCTGGCGGTGTTTATGGTCGGGGTAGGGTCGGCCACTCTTCATCCCGAGGCCTCGCGCATCACCTCTCTCGCCGGACACGAGCGCCGCGGATTCGCGCAGTCGGTCTTTCAGGTCGGCGGCAACTTCGGTGGTTCGGTCGGGCCGCTACTCGTCGCATTGCTCGTCGCTCCTCACGGACGTCAGTATGTCGTGCTGTTCCTGCTGTTTGCTTTCGCCTGCTTTGCCGTGATGCGCCCAATCTGCCGGTGGTATCGTTCATATCTCGAACGTATCAGTCACGAATCGCGTGTCGCCGAATATCATAAACTGCCGCTGTCGCGTCGCCGCACTCTTTTTGCCATCGCTGTCATCGTCGTGCTGATATTCTCGAAATATATCTATATGGCGAGCCTGTCGAGTTACTATACATTCTATCTGATCGCAAAATTCGGGGTCACGGTGTCTCAATCGCAGATATTCCTCTTTATCTTCGTCGTCTCGACGGCAGCCGGCACTCTCGTCGGCGGTCCTGTAGGCGACCGTTACGGACGCAAACTTGTCATCTGGGTATCAATACTCGGCACTGCTCCGTTCAGTCTGTTGATGCCGCATGTGTCGTTAGCGCTGACGGCGGTTATGAGCTTCTGTGCCGGCTTCATATTGTCGTCGGCTTTCCCGGCTATTTTGCTTTACGCTCAGGAACTTCTGCCGACAAAGCTCGGCATGATCTCGGGCCTGTTTTTCGGATTTGCCTTTGGTGTCGGTGGCGTGGCATCTGCCATGCTCGGCGACTTCGCCGACCGCTATGGCATCGAGGCGGTCTATGACTTCTGTGCCTATATGCCGCTGCTCGGCATCGTCGCCGTATTCCTTCCCGATCTCAAGAATCATCATAAAATAGATGAGCATTTTTAGTACTTGCATAAATTTATTACATTTGTAGAGAATAACTACTTAAAAACCTCGGATATGAAGACAAACAGATTAATGATGGTGGTCTTATCTGCTTGTATTTTATCAATAAGCACTTTCGGTGAGGATAAAACTTACGCACCGCGCGACTATTCGTTAGTGTCGCCTTGATCGGGCCCCCGCTGTTGTCGCTGTTGTTGTATCGAATTGCTGTGGTTTGCTAAAAAACAGAAGTCTTTATACCAAAAAGATGTGTTAAATTATGCATTTGGTTATGGGAATTGTTAAATGACAGTTATATTTGTAAAATAGTATTAACCAAATCTTCTCTCATCTGCCATGAAAGTCTACGGTATTCTCCCGATCGCAAGTTTTGGCTACGACATACGCTCGCACCTGACATCGACCGACAGTCCCGTCTACAGCGAGACAGCCGTCTATGACAACCCCGCGAACCTCGGCGGCCGCAGCTACAGATGGCTCAACGGCTCGACCGACACGTGGAAAGGCGATACTCCTTTCTCATTGTCTACAACATACGGCTACGACGGCCTCGGACGGCTGACACTCTCGGAGTCGTCTGATAAAAACTATAGTGAAAGACTGTCGTTTGACCTCGACGCCAACGTCACCGATGTCGTGCGGCGCTATCGCGGAGCGACGGTACAGTCAGCGCATGTCCAGGAAATGGACGGCCCGCATATACGCGAGTTGATCGATTACTCGGGACCATACTACAGCGAGGCTGTCGGGCGCTTTCCCGCCGGCGAGTATCAGTATGGCTACGACCGCAACGGGCGCACTGTCAGCGACGGGACCCGTGGCGCGACGATAACATATCACCGCCGGCTCGACCTCCCCAAGCGTATCAATATCGGCGACGGCGACTTCATCGACAACGACTATCTGCCCGACGGCACTCTCAAGGGCCGCATATTCAACACCAAGCGCATCAACACCATCGTCAAGGTCAACTCAAAGGGCGATACCGTCGTCACCTACCGTCGCAACGACCTGCGCCGCAGCATAAAATACTTCGGCTCGTTCGAGCGCGAGGGCGCGGGGCTGAAGGTCCACACCGCCGAAGGTTTCTACGATGCCAAAGAGGGGCGCCACTACCAATATATCCGCAACCGCCAGGGCTCGACGATGGCCGTCGTCGACGACAGCGGCGCAGTGGTGCAGCGCACGGGCTACTATCCGACGGGGACACCCTTTGTGCTGCCCGTCGATGCCGCCGACAGCAACGGCACACCCGCACTCGACGGCGTCACCGACCGGT
>CAJTKG010000005.1:42438-45166 GCA_910576935.1 uncultured Muribaculaceae bacterium | reverse complement strand
ATTGACGAAAATGCTTGAAAGCGATACGCAAATGGAACTGAACATCGTAAATGAATCTACAGAAGATCTTATTGGTACAGCCGGGACATCGACAATAGATATTGGCGATATATTGAACGCACTGTCCAATGATGTGGTAAGCCCGATATCATTCCTGTGGCATGAATTGGCCGAACAATGGATAATCCAACAGGTAACGCCCGACGCTTCAACTGCATCTGAAGCGTTGAAGTGGTCAGCGCATAATTCGGCATGTAATCTTGAATCCCGTATAAATGGTAAATACGTATTTATTCCAGATGATCGAGGCACAAATAATGATAAAACAGGATTAAAAATAGGATACAAAGAGCCATTAAAAGATTGTACACTATATATCACAATACAAATAATGAACAATAACATTGATACAAACAGGCCATGAACAGGATTTTGTTAGTTTTAATGATTTTAGCCGCTCAGATAATTGTTGTGTCGGAAATGTATGCTACTAAACCCGATTCAACAAAATTGAATGAAGTTGATATAATGAGAATTTTGGATGAAGAATTTAGAACAGATACAACTAACTTACGGTATTATCTGTGGAGTCACACATGCCCGGATGATTCGTTAAAGATAGATCCGAATGAGATATACCGGCAGCTTGAATCTGCTATTAGCCTTAATATAGAAAATTTAGATTTCAAGTCATGGTATGCAGTAAAGCCATATATGGGTTTTCTTGTTGAAGTTGGTTGGAGAGATTCCGATTATTTTTATTGGTGCATGGGGCAAAAATCTATCCAATATAAAAAATCATATGTAGAGGAGGCATATCTGTGGGCAAAAGAGCACGAAAAACAGTTAACCCGAAAATTCATATATGATTATTTACGATTATGGTACATGTACATAGATTCCTTCAAATACGGTAGATCCGGTGATCTTGACAGATGGGAGGAATTGTCTGACTCTATTCTTGTAGAAAAAGGCAAAATGTATATTAAATAAGAAAACCATAATTATGACATTGGATAAATTATGCCCGGTTGTACTGTGTTAATTCTTTTATCTACGACTGTTTCATATGCCGGAGACATTGTTTCATAACAACATCACAGACCGCCTGCATATCGGCAACCGATGGATGGGCCTGTCGGGTCTGGCGATGTACGACAACAGCGCCCGCGTCCACGACCCAGTCATGCCGCGCTTCCTCACCAGCGACAACCGCGCGGTCGACTACACATGGCTCTCGCCATTCTCCCACTGCGCCGGAAACCCCGCCAATATGGTGGATTGGGATGGAAATGCGATTAAATTATATGGAACAAGTAATGCGATAGAAAAAACGTTAACATTATTATCCAACAGTATTGGTAATTACTACAATTTATCAGTAGATGATAATTACCATGTAACAATGGAACTTAACCCCTTATTGAAGTCCAAAGAGAATTTAACAAAAATTCAAAACAAACTTGTTAATAGATTGGAGTCGATGGTTAATGATGATTTTGAGATGTATTTGCATACATTTGATAATACTCAACTTGTCACTTTGGGAAATGCAGACCGTCATTATATTGATGTGGGTGATATGTTGAATGTCTCTCCGGATTTTATATGTAGTCCCGAGTCAATTTTATGGCATGAGTTGGTTGAGCAGCAAATCTATCAAAAAATGTGCTCGAAAGAAGATGATATAACACCTGATAAAAAAGAAGAAAACAAAAACGCTGCACATAGAAGCGCATGTAATTTTGAAAGTGTTTTTAGTGATGGCCGATATACTCATTTAGTAGACAGGGATCAAAATTCGTCATCAATAACAATAAAAGTAAAAGATAATCAAGCCTTACAGACATATCAACGTATAATATATCTTCTTAATGGCAACATTCCACCACAATGATATGAAATACAACAGAAAACGTTATAGTAGTCTTATTAAATCTCTATTGTTGATATTTATTTTTGTTTCATGCAGTTCTACAAATAATATCGATAATCTTAGATATGCTCTATCCCACCGAGAATTGCCTCAAAGCAAAAAAGATATCAATATCCGTGAGATTAGAAAGACATTGAGACAGACGATGTCTATGAAAACGGATACTCTGCCAACAAAAGAATGGAAAGAAATCTTTCCTTTTCTGATGATGCTGGCTAATCTCGGATGGTCAGGTTCTGGCTTTATTCTTGAAGCAATAGGTGAAGAAATAACAACACAAAGTAAAGCGCATGTAGAAAGTGCATTTTATTGGACTCTGAAATACAAAAAGGAGTTAACACGTGAAAGGATCTATAAGTATATGCGTCTGGAACATGAATTCATAACCCATAAGTACGATATGGATGATTTTGAGTCATACCAAAAATGGGTGGACTCCATGATATTTATAGAATTTCATAATATAAGGATAAATTGACCGGTTTGATTAGGTAATCATTCGCTTGGCCGTTTCTTAGCCACAACTTTTTAGCGGATATTTGTAAATATGAGCCTTAATCAGTTAAACACCAAGCGCATCAACACCATCGTCAAGGTCAATTCAAAGGGCGACACCGTCATCACCTACCGCCGCAACGACCTGCGCCGCAGCATAAGATACTTCGGCTCGTTCGAACGCGAGGGGGCGGGGCTGAAGGTCCACACCGCCGAAGGCTTCTACGATGCCAAAGAGGGGCGCCACTACCAATATATCCGCAACCGCCAGGGCTCGACGATGGCCGTCGTCAACGA
>CAJTKG010000005.1:0-42428 GCA_910576935.1 uncultured Muribaculaceae bacterium | reverse complement strand
TTCTACGATGCCAAAGAGGGGCGCCACTACCAATATATCCGCAACCGCCAGGGCTCGACGATGGCCGTCGTCGACGACAGCGGCGCAGTGGTGCAGCGCACGGGCTACTATGCGACGGGGACACCCTTTGTGCTGCCCGTCGATGCCGCCGACAGCAACGGCACACCCGCACTCGACGGCGTCACCGACCGCCTGCATATCGGCAACCGCCGGATGGGTCTGTCGGGTCTGGCGATGTACGACAACAGCGCCCGCGTCCACGACCCCGTCATGCCACACTTCCTCACCTGCGACAGCCGCGCCGGCGACTACTCATGGCTCTCACCATTCTCCCACTGCGCCGGAAACCCCGCAAACCTAAGCGATAACGATGGCAATAGAATAAAACTGAACGGAACGGCTGAAGACATAAAACTTACCCTGAACCTATTGCAAAACAGCGTTGGCAATTACTATAATCTGTCATCTGATTCAGAAGGTATGGTCACATGGGAAGCTACCGGGGCAAAAGTTTCACGAATTCAAGAGATATTGTCCGGGAAATTGACGAAAATGCTTGAAAGCGATACGCAAATGGAACTGAACATCGTAAATGAATCTACAGAAGATCTTATTGGTACAGCCGGGACATCGACAATAGATATTGGCGATATATTGAACGCACTGTCCAATGATGTGGTAAGCCCGATATCATTCCTGTGGCATGAATTGGCCGAACAATGGATAATCCAACAGGTAACGCCCGACGCTTCAACTGCATCTGAAGCGTTGAAGTGGTCAGCGCATAATTCGGCATGTAATCTTGAATCCCGTATAAATGGTAAATACGTATTTATTCCAGATGATCGAGATACAAATAATGATAAAACAGAATTAAAAATAGGATACAAAGAACCATTAAAAGATTGTACACTATATATCACAATACAAATAATGAACAATAACATTGATACAAACAGGCCATGAACAGGATTTTGATATTTTTAATGATATTAGCCTCTCTGATAATTGCTGTGTCGGAAATGTATTCGATAAAACTCGATTCAAATAAATTAAGTGAAGTCGATATAAGAAGAATTTTAAGCGAAGAATTTAAAAAAGACACAGCCAATAATTTACGGTATTATTTGAATTCTCACAAATGTCCTGATGACTCGTTAAAGATAGATCCCAATGAAATAAATCGGCAGTTTGAATCTGTCATTAACCATAATAAAGAAAATTTAGATTATTGGTGCTGGAATGAACTAAGGCCATATATGAATTTTCTCATTCAAGTTGGCTGGAGTAATTCCGATTATTCTTATTGGTGCATGGGGCAAAAATCTATCCAATATAAAAAATCATATGTAGAGGAGGCATATATATGGGCAAAAGAGCACGAAAAACAGTTAACCCGAAAATTTATATATGCATATTTAAGATTAAAATATATGTATTATGCAGAAGCTGGTAAATATCTTATATCGGGAGATTATGACAGATTTGACAAATTGTCGGATTCTATTATTGTTGAATTAGGCAAGTTGCGTATTAAATAGGTAATAGCCTTGAGTTAGATGTTCATCTTGTATTTTATAATCTTAAGTTCGTAAAGGTCTGATCTCAGAAAAATGTAATTACGAGATGTTTAGCATTTTTTGTGAATTGCGATTTGCACAGTTTGGCGAAGTTGACTAATTTTGCCCAATACCTTAATTTACAAGGGGCTGTTGAACCCCTGTTTTATATGCGAGGCGCTTCGCCCGTGACACAGTTATCCTTATGAACAAACCGATCCTTGTCCTATCATCTCTTTTCGTCGCTTTCGCGGCCACTGCCGCTGCCGACGATGCCGCCGCAGATGTTATCAAACGTTTTGCCGGCGAAAACATTCCAGTTGAAGTCTCTGTAAGTCTTGACAAAAATGACGGTCGTGACGTCTATGAGACCACCGTCACCGACGGTCGCCTGACTGTCAGAGCCAGCAGCGGTGTCGCTGCCTGTCGCGGCTTTTATGACTTTGTTAAGAAAAACGGGGCCGGAATATCATCGTGGACGGGCAACCGTCTCGACTGGCCCGACACGCTTGCCGACAGCGAGGCTGTGTCGGTGACCTCGCCATTCAAACACCATTACTATTTCAATGTCGTGACCTTCGGTTACACGACGCCATACTGGGACTGGACGCGATGGGAACGTGAGATAGACTGGATGGCCCTCCACGGCATCGATATGCCTCTCGCCCTCGTGGCAAACGAAGCCATCACGGCCCGTGTATGGAAAAAATTCGGTCTGACAGATGAGGAGATAGCATCATATTTTGTCGGTCCGGCCCACTTCCCGTGGATGAGAATGGGCAATATCAGCTCTATAGACGGTCCGCTTCCTGCCGAATGGCATCAGGGACAGATCGAACTGCAGCATAAGATACTCGACCGCATGAAGTCTCTGGGCATGAAGCCTATATGCCCTGCATTTGCCGGCTTTGTTCCTCAGGCTATCAAACGGCTGTATCCCGATGTCGACCTGTTTGAGACATCTTGGCTCGGCGGTGTGTCGAAAAACTGGATGGTTTCGCCCGATTCGCCCCTCTTTCAGAAGATAGGGCGTATGTTTATCGAGGAATGGGAGAAAGAGTTCGGCAAAAACGACTATTATATAGCTGACAGCTTCAACGAGATGGATATTCCTTTCCCGCCAAAGGGTACAAAAGAGCGATATGACATGCTCGCCAACTACGGCGACGAGGTCTATAGCTCTATCAAAGGCGGCAATCCCGATGCCATATGGGTCATGCAGGGCTGGATGTTCGGCTACATGCGTCAGATCTGGGACTATGAGACTCTTCAGGCTCTCGTCAGCAAAGTCCCCGACGACAAGCTGTTGCTGCTCGATCTCGCCGTCGACTACAACAAATGTTTCTGGAAGATAGACTATAATTGGGAATTCTACAAAGGTTTCTACAACAAAGAGTGGGTCTACAGCGTGATTCCCAACATGGGCGGCAAAAGCGCTCTGTCGGGCATACCCGAATTTTATGCCAACGGCCGTTTCGAGGCGCTCAATTCGCCCAACCGGGGCCGTCTTGCCGGTTTCGGCATGGCACCCGAAGGTGTCGAAAACAATGAAGTGCTTTATGAACTCATCGCCGACGCCGGATGGACTCCCGATTCGATCGACGTCAAAGACTGGCACAACAGGTATATGCAGTGCCGCTACGGCAAAACGAATGATGCCGTGGGCGAGTGCTGGGACAGGTTTCAGACCTCGGTCTACGCCACTCTTGTCGACAATCCTCGCTATAACTGGCAGTTTCGTCCCGGCACAATGTTCAGCGGCAATGTCCATGTCAACGATGATTTCTATAAGGCGATAGAGAGCTTTGCCTCGGCTGTGCCCGAGATGAAAAAGTCTCCGCTCTTTGTCAATGATCTGGTCGAGAACACCGTGCAGTATCTCGGTGCCAAGATGGAGATACTTGCCCAAAACTGGGAGGACGAATTCAGTGATAATAATATCGAAAAAGCCAAAGAGATAGAGGCTGAGTTTGAGGCTCTCGGCATGGGAGCCGACAGGCTTCTTTGCTCGCATCCGACGCTGCGTCTCGAAAATTGGCTCGGCTATGCCCGCGCCCACGGCGACACCGACACTCTAAAAGATTATTATGAACACAATGCGCGTCGCATCGTTACCGTCTGGACCAAGACACCTCTCGACGACTATGCCGCCCGCATATGGTCGGGACTCATCCGCGACTATTATCTGCCGCGCTGGAAAAATTATTTTGAAAACAAACGCAACGACCGCTATTTCGACCTCGCCGCCTGGGAACTCGACTGGGTTGACGGTCAGACCGGCCTATCATCTCAGAAGCCTTATGACGACGTGCCTGCAGCATGTCTGGCACTTCTCGATCGTGCGTCGAAAATAGCTCCGCGTGCTATCGCTGCCGACGGTTCGCAGCGCCTCGGTGGCTGGTCGCCCTTTGATTTCAAGGATTCCGATTCGTCGACTCTCGTCTGGAACCTGCCTGCAGCCAAAGGTAAAACACTGACCGAAGTGCGTCTGCTTCAGACACGTGGCGTCGGCGATGTCGAGGTCGGTGACATAGCCCTCGAGATGGATGGTCTGCGCTATGATGTGACATCACGCACCGTTGCCGGTGACGGCAGCGTCTGCTATCACTTCGATGTGCCCGACAGTGCCACAGGCAACAACTCATGCCGTCTGACCGCTGCCATCAAGCGTGCTCCCGGTAGCATGTCGCACGGCAAAGTCACGATTGTGACAAAATAAGCGTCTGATAATTTTGCAGTTTAGGCAAAAGATTGTATCTTTGCAGTCGATTTCGTAATCTCTGGCAGGACATGCAGCCTGCGAATATTGCGACTAATGTTAACTTTTAAGTCAATCATACAATGGATTTAATTAAAGTTGCCGAAGAAGCATTTGCTTGTGGCAAAGAGCATCCCCAGTTTGGCCCCGGCGATACAATCACTGTCGCTTACCGCATCAAAGAGGGTAACAAAGAGCGTATCCAGCAGTATCGCGGTGTCGTTATCCGCATCTCAGGTGAAGGCGCAAAAAAACGTTTCACCGTGCGCAAAATGAGTGACAACATCGGCGTTGAGCGTATCTTCCCCATCGAATCGCCGTTTATCGATTCAATCACCATCAACAAATATGGTAAAGTGCGTCGTGCCAAACTTTACTATCTGCGCAAACTCACAGGCAAGAAAGCCCGTATCAAAGAGCGTCGCGTGAAGTAATCACAAAAGTGATATTACGAGCTATAAAGCGCCCCGTCAGGTCATCGACCCGACGGGGCGCTTTGCGTTGACGCAGGGGGCTGCGGTGCTATTTGGTCATCCTTATGGATATCTGGTTGTAGATCCAGAGTAAGGCCGCTCCGACAAGCAGTGCCACCATTTCAGAGATTATGAAAAGCGCGGGTGTCGAGACTCCGGCCGATAGGGCCGAGCCGAAACCACCGCAAAGACAACCGACTATGCCAAGCACAAAATCAAAAACGCCAAGACGCCGCGATGGCAGTATGGCATAAGACACAAGAGCGATGAGCACACCCGACAATCCCCAGGCGAGCCACATCCATATCGTCAGTGATGCCATGACTCAGAACTTGAAAGATGAGAAATCGGTTGACATCGGACTCATACAGGCCGCTACGTCGGTGTCGCCGCTTAGATCTGCCACTGTCAGCCATATTATAAGTAAGATTATGAGGAAGATGGCGCCGATTGCTACCCATATGCTCTTTGGCGTGGGTTTATTTTTGCGTGACATAATGTTGAATTTTTATTGTTAGACTTTTTTATAAAATTAAAACAATTGTTGTGGGCTATTGTTCTGCCAGTGCGACGATGAAACTTTTTTAACGATAAAAGACCGTGTTTTGAAGATAAAGCAGTATTTTTGCAATGTGAAAAACTATTGACGCATCGGCAGATGCTCTAACATAAAGATATTTATATGGAACTCTTTGACAAACTGACCTTAAAGGCCAAAAGTTTTCCGCAGCGCATCGTCCTCCCCGAAGGCAATGAGCCGCGCACACTGACTGCCGCCGACCGCATCATCAGCGACGGCATCGCTAAGATAATATTGGTCGGAGACCCCGTCGAAATCAAGAAGATGGCCTCTGATCTCGGATTAAAAAATATCTCGCAGGCAACCATAGTGAATCCCGCCGACGAGAGTGTCATCAACCGCTATGCTCCCCTGTTCTTTGAGTTGCGTAAAAGCAAGGGCATATCTATGGAAGAAGCGCGACTGACCGCCGCCAATCCTCTTTATCTCGGCTGTCTTATGGTCAAGGCCGGTGACGCCGACGGTCAGGTTGCCGGAGCGATGAACACTACCGGCAATGTACTCCGCGCCGCTTTTCAGGTCATAAAGACCCAGCCGGGCATCGGCGTTGTCTCGGGCGCTTTTATCATGTTGCTGCCTGAAGGCTCGCCTTTCGGCACCGACGGTATCCTCGTTTTTGCCGACTGCGCCGTAGTACCCGATCCTTCGGCTCCCGAACTTGCTCAGATCGCCGTCTCATCGGCGCAGACCGCCCGCGATATCGCCGGCATCGAACCTCGTGTAGCTTTGCTGACATTCTCGACCAAAGGATCGGCACGTCACGAGCGCGTCAATAAAGTCATCGAGGCCGAAAAAATCGCCCGTGAGATGGCTCCGGGCCTGATACTCGACGGTGAGCTTCAGGCCGATGCCGCCATAGTGCCTTCGGTCGCCAATACCAAAGCGCCCGCAAGTCCTCTCAGCGGCCGAGCCAATGTCCTCGTCTTTCCCTCGCTCGAGGTCGGCAATATCGCCTATAAGCTCGTCCAGCGTCTCGGTGGCGTCCAGGCCGTCGGTCCGGTGCTCCAGGGTCTTGCCGCTCCTGTCAACGACCTCTCGCGCGGCTGTTTCCCCGAAGATATATACAAAACAATCATCATCACATGCAACCAGGCCATCGGCCTGAAATGTAAAAATTGATTTAATATGAAAATTCTCGTATTGAATTCGGGCAGCAGCTCGGTGAAATACAAACTCATCGATACTGACACCGAAGCCACTCTTGCCGAAGGCGGCGTTGAAAAAGTCGGCCTTCCCGACACATTTCTCAAATATAAACGCGCCGACGGCAGCAAAGCGATAGTCGAACTCGGTTGCGCCGACCACAAAAGCTCGATAGAGACTATTCTCAAGATGCTCACCGACCCGGTTGAGGGTTGCATCAAGTCATATGCCGAGATAGATGCTGTCGGCAACCGTGTAGTCCACGGCGGCGAGAAATTCAGCTCAAGTGTTCTCATCGACGACGAAGTCAAAGAGAAAATACGCGAATGCTATGACATCGCACCCCTCCACAATCCGGCCAATATGACCGGCATCGAGGCCATCGAGGCCCTTATGCCCGGCGTACCTCAGGTGGGCGTCTTCGATACCGCTTTCCATCAGACGATGAAGCCCGAGGCATATATGTATGCCTTGCCGTATAAATATTATAAGGAAGACGGCGTGCGTCGCTACGGCTTCCACGGCACAAGCCACCGCTATGTCTCGCAGCGCGTTTGCGAGATTCTCGGCTGCGACATCAAAGACAAGAAAATCATCACATGCCATATCGGTAACGGTGGCTCTATCACAGCCGTCCTTTATGGTAAAAGCGTCGACACCTCTATGGGTCTGACTCCGACCGAAGGTCTGATGATGGGTACACGTGTCGGTGACGTCGATCCCGGTGCGTTGACCTATCTGATGACAAAACACAATCTCTGTGCCGCCGACATACAGAAGATGATCAACAAAGAGAGTGGTGTCGCAGGAGTGTCGGGCATCTCAAGCGACATGCGCGAGATCGAGGCGGCTGTCAATGCCGGTGACGAGCGCGCCAAACTCGCCCTCGACATGTATGAACACCGCATCATCAAATATGTCGGAGCCTATGCCGCCGAGATGGGTGGTGTCGACATCATCGTCTTCACCGGCGGTGTCGGCGAGAACCAGACCGGCGTGCGCGAAAATGTCTGCGCTCCACTCGCTTTTATGGGCGTCGAGATTGACAAAGAACTCAATGCCCGCACCCGCGGCACAGAGACGGTTATCTCTACCGAGGCATCAAAGGTCAGTGTCGTTGTAGTGCCGACCGACGAGGAGCTCGTAATCGCGCGCGACACACGCGACATCGTCTCGAAGCTGAAATAATATTTTTCGATACAGACACGATATATGGCGTCACGGCTTGCCGGGACGCCATATTTTTGTAAATTTGCGCCGGATTTTCAGAATACACAATTTTTTAGGTAAAAATTTAGGTAAAAAATGATTTTGCAATGCGCCGTTCTGTTCGCTTTTCTGGCGATAGGCGAATTTATCGTGAGTGTTTCCGGTGTGCCGGTCCCATCGAGCATAATAGGTATGCTTCTGCTTGCTGCCGCGCTGAGATATAGATTGGTCAGACTGTTCTGGGTCGACAAGATCTCTGACTTTCTTGTTAAAAATCTCGGCTTTTTCTTCGTTCCGGCCGGTGTCGGCCTGATGCGCTGTCTCGACCTGCTCGCCGACCAGTGGTTGCCTATTGTCGGAGCCTCGGCTATCAGCACTTTTGTTATTATTCTTGTAACCGGGCGCGTCCATCAGACTGTGCGCCACAGACTCTCACGCCGTCATGAGCTTTCTCGACAATAAAATATTTCTGCTGGCGCTGACATTTGTCGTTTTTCTTGCCGCCCGGCTGTTGCAGAAGCGCACAGGTTCGCCGCTGCTCAATCCCATACTTGTGTCAATCATTGTCCTTATTTGCCTGCTGTCTGTTTTCGGTGTAGATTATGACACCTATGCTGCCGGCGGCGAGTATATAGACTTTTGGCTCAAGCCTGCTGTTGTCGCTCTTGGAGTACCTCTCTACAGGCAGCTTGAGAATATCAAAAAACAGATGGTGCCGTTGTTGGCGGCCGAGCTGGCAGGATGTGTGGCCGGTGTCGTGTCGGTGGTTTTGCTGGCGCGTTTCTTCGGCGCTTCCGAAGAAGTGGTGATGTCGTTGGCCCCGAAAGCGGTGACGACCCCTATCGCTATGGAGATATCGCGTTCGGTTGGCGGTATACCTCCTTTGACTGCCGCCGTCGTCGTTTCGACGGGAATATTCGGTGGCATGGCCGGATTCATAATGGTGAGGATGGGGCATATCAAAAGCCCTATAGCCACGGGGCTGTCTATCGGCACGGCGGCACATGCCGTCGGTACTTCAGCTGCGATGGAGCATAGTGAACGTTATGGTGCTTTTTCGTCGCTTGGGCTGATCCTCAACGGCCTGCTTACGGCTCTGCTTGCTCCGCTGATATTGTCGTTGATAGGTGTTTCGGTCTAAATCTCGGAAATCCGGTCAGTTCCAGGTGTATTTTTTTTGATGTGAGAGGCGTGATCTGATGATTAGCGCCACCGATCTGAACGGACGCAGTAGCAGAAAACCGGGTATTGTCAGACGCAGCGGCGTCAGCGTCAGTGCTGTCATGGCTCCGCGCCAGGCAAGTATCACGGCTGTCAGTGCGGCGGCGATAATGATGGCTGCCGCCGAGATGACGGCGATGTTCAAGGGGGCTGTGGCGATAGCTGCTGCGGCAGTGCCGAGCAGAATCCACAGAGCCGGTGCTCCTGACGTCATCATGGCTCTTGGTCGGCGGCGTATGAAAGTCTCGGTGAATGTGTGGCGCATGGCCATGTCGCTGAAAGTCTTGCTGTAGTCGTAGCTGCCGAAATTGACGATAGAGTCGTGTGATAACTCTACGGCGCAGTTCTGCGGCGTCGCTATCTCACTTATGAATATATCGTCGTCGCCGAAGTGGAGATTGAGCGAGCGGGAAAAACCTTTATTTTTGAAAAACAGCTCCTTGCGGTATGCCAGATTCAATTCCGTTCCGCGATAGGGATGACGGTTTGCGGCCGGAGCCAGCCATGCTACACTATCGGCGGCATAGTTGAATATGCGTCGGCGGTGTCCGTGGGCGCGGTCGTCTCCCGGCACGGGAGCGGCATAGCCCAGTATAATCCGATTGTCAGGGTTGGTTACCATCTGTGACGTCATCGCCCTTAGCCATTTGTCTGAACCTATGATAGCTGCGACAGTTGTCAGGACGACCACGTCATAGCGGGCGGCCTTGACGCCGAGAGTGATGGCGAGTTTTTTGCGGCTGAGATTGCGGGCGCCGTCAGGGGTGTGTGTCAGATATAGGTTCCTGTATGCAAGCTGCATCGGCTCGACAGTGTTGCGCACGTCACTCGAGTCGCCTTCATTGACGACGATGACTTCGAACGCCGCGGGATAATCCTGGTTGAGTATCACCGGCAGGAGCGCGCCCAAAGCATCGGCCTCGTCCTGTGAGTAGACGATGACAGATACGGCCGGCCAGCCCGGGGTATCGTCGCTGACGGCCGGCATGCTTTCACACGCCTTGCGTCGACGAGCCACACGTCTGACAAACAGGTTGTAAGGTACGGTTATATATATGAGGGCTACAACTGCGACAGACAGTAATATAGCCGTCGTGAGGTCGATTGACAGATCGAAATACATATAAGCAAATATCGTTTTAGTCAAAAATATTAGATTACAAAGTTACGAAAAATCTCTTGTGCATAGAGATGATCTGTCAAAATATATAGACAGGTAATGTACTATAGACTGCCGTTTTTTTTGGCTGGAAAACCAAAAAAACTTATCTTTGAAGTCGTGTCGCGGGAAACGAGGCTGCTGAATGTTTTTTTGTGCCACACTGTAATAAAACTGTCTTTTTGACGTTAAAAAAATAACTATACACAAAAAATTATCGATAATGAATTTTAAATCAGTATTGTTTGGAGCGCTTATAGCCGCGGCCGTGGCGTCGTGCAGTTCTACCAAGACAGTCTTGCCATATTTTACCGACATCAGCGAAGTAAAAGAAGGCTCGTTACCCTTAGCCGATTATCTCCCTGTGATTAAACCCGATGATGAGCTGCTTATCACGGTTATGTCATCCTATCCCGAAGCGGCGGCGCAATATAACGCCCCTATGGTTAATCCGGCGAGTAAAGATGTAATCGCCATGACAACGAGTCCGCGACAGCAGACTTATGTCGTCGACTCCAAAGGAGATATAAATTTCCCCGTTCTCGGCAAACTCCATGTCGCAGGTATGACGATTGAAAAACTCCAGCAGGAACTGACCGAAAAAATTGCCAGAGATGTCGATGATCCGATGGTGACGGTAACGCTCGTCAATTTCTCGGTCGTTGTAGCCGGTGAGGTAAAGATGCCATCAAGAGTCAAGGTCACGCGCAGCCGTTACAGTGTGCTTGACGCTCTCGCAGACGCAGGTGATCTTACCGAGTATGGCGAACGCTCTAATGTGCTTCTCGTCAGAGAAGAAAACGGCGAACGTAAATTCGTGCATCTCGATCTCAACTCGTCCGACCTGTTGACATCACCTTATTTCTACCTCAGACAGAACGATTATATCTATGTCGAGCCAAACACTGTGCGTCAGGCCAATTCCAAGTATAATCAGAACAATTCGTTCAAACTCACTGTCGTGTCAACCATTGTCAGCGCCGCATCAGTCATCGCGTCGCTTGTAATCGCCTTAACCGTTAAATAACCGAGCAGATGGCAAAGAAAAGTAATCCCGATTTTTTCGATATCTCATCACTGTTTAAAACTTATATGTCGAAATGGTATTATTTTGCCATTTCGATTGTCGTCTGCTGCGGTCTGGGCTTTGTATACACCAAGATCAAGCAACCGGTCTATGAAGTCAGAGCCAATGTGTTGATCGGCAATGATGATGACACGATGCCAGGTATGGGATCGCTTGGCTCTCTTTTCAGTTCGCAAGGTCCGGTCGATGACGAGCTTTTTATCATCTCGTCGCACAGCGTTTATAGAGATGTTGTCAAAAGTCTCAGAATCAATAAACACCATACCGTAAAGACCGGTTTCCTATCGCGTGAGTTCGCTTATCCGCTCTTTCCGGTCGATGTCTATATGGCTCCCGGTGTTGCCGATACGCTTTCGGCGACTGTCGTTTTCAAGACTGAGATTGACAAAGACGGCAAGGCTTCTGTCGAGGCCAAAGTGCGCCGCGAAGTCATCGGCGAGGTCGAGGACGCCAAACTGCCCGTGACCCTCGAGACGAATTACGGACGTTTTGTCATCGACACCACCGCCTGCTATCCCAAGGGCGAGAGTCTGAAGACAACAATCACGGTAAGCGGCTATGATGCCGCAGCCGAGAATCTTGCCGAAGATATTTTCGCCGAAGTCTACAGCAAGAAGAGTAATGTCATTAACCTTGGCATGCAGACCACAAACTCGGGCTATGGCCAGGATGTGCTGAATCAGGTCATGACCCAGTATAACGACCGCGGTATAGCCCAGCGCAACACCCAGGGCGAGAAAACGGCCGCATTCATCGACAAACGTCTGGCTCTGATATCGGGCGACCTTGACGAGGCCGAGAGTGATATACAGAAATACAAACAGCAACAGGGTATCGTCGATGTCGCTGCCGAAGCCCAGTATCAGACCCGCCGCCGCGGCGCCATCGAAGAAAATCTTCTTGCCGTCGAGCTTCAGCATGAGATCGTCAAACTGACCCTCGATTTCCTCTCTGACCGCGATAACGACTACAGCCTCATTCCCGTCCCCGGCGGCAACAATACACCTCCCGAAGGTGTAGGCTCGTATAATGCGCTTATCTTCAAGCGCATGCAGCTTATGGAGTCTGCCAAGCCAAATAACATGGCACTCAAGCAGCTTGATAAGCAGATCGATGCGATGCGTGCCAACATCATCGCCTCGGCGCAGAAGACTTATGAGAATCTAAGCTCTCAGGTCAAAGAGCTCAGATCCGAGATGAACAAGACCTCGTCGAAACTCGGCAGCATCCCGACCCAGGAGCGCGAATATCTCAACATGAAACGCCAGCAGGAGGTCAAGCAGCAGCTTTATCTCTTCCTTCTGCAACGTCGCGAGGAGACCGCCATGTTGCTCGCCAACGCCGTTCCCAAAGGTGTCATCGTCGACGAGGCGTATACTCTCAACGAACCTATCGGCCTTGGCAAGAAAGCCATCCTTCTGATAGCTTTCCTTCTAGGCCTCATCATACCGCCGGTATTCATTTATACCCTCAAGAAGTTGAGAAACAGGTTTGATAGCAGCGCCGAAGCCGAAGAGTTTGTCGACATGCCATTGCTCGGCGAGGTAACCACCGACCGCTCGGGCGAGACACTTGTCGTCACGCCGACAGCCAAGACTACCAACGCGGAGCTATTCCGTCTTATGCGCACTAATCTGCTCTTCATACTCAACGATGTCAACGACAAGGTCATTCTTGTGACATCGACAAAATCGGGTGAAGGCAAATCGTTCGTGTCTATCAACCTGTGCGCCTCACTGTCGCTGCTTGAGAAACGCGTGCTTCTCATCGGTATGGATATCCGCAAACCGCGTCTCGCTCAATATCTCGGCATAAACCCGCAGTTTGGCCTGACTCAATATCTGTCGAGCGACCGTATCGGCGTCGATCAGATCATTACACCTGTGTCGGGTCCTGCCGGCTTTGATGTCATAGTTGCCGGTCCGGTTCCCCCGAATCCGGCCGAACTGCTTGCCTCTAAGAAGCTCGACGAGCTCCTCGACGAGCTTCGCAGGCGCTACGACTATATCCTCATCGACAGCGCTCCGGTCGGTATGGTCAGTGACAGCTTCACACTCAACCGTCTCGCCGATGCCACTGTCTATGTCTGCCGTGCGGGCTACACTGCCATCAGCGACCTGCGCTTTGCCAATGACGTATATCAGGAAAACCGCCTGAAGAAGATGTCGCTTGTCGTTAACGGCACAAAGTCGAAGAAAGGCTATGGCTACGGATACGGTGAAAAAGAAGATATGAAGTAAAGCAATCGTAGATGGCAGACAGCAGGCTGATTTTCAAGAACACGCTCTTCCTGGCCGTCAGAATGCCTTTGGCGCTGACACTGGGGCTATACACGAGCCGTGTCATACTTGAACAGCTCGGAGTCGTCGATTTCGGCATATATGCCGTTATCGCCGGCTTCATTCTGCTGATGTCGTTTTTCAACAGCGCCATATCGTCGTCGATACAGCGCTTCATGAACTTTGAGATAGCGCGCAACGGCGGCCGGGATATGCGACATGTCTTCGCCGCCGGCTGTCTGTGTATAGTGCTCGTCGCCGTCTGTTTCCTCATCGTCGCCGAGGCGGCCGGATATTGGTTTATCGAATACAAGATGTCGGTGCCCCCCGAGAAACTCGGCGACGCACGCATCGTCTTTCAGCTCGCTCTGGTCGTGGCGCTGATCGAATTGTTCAGATGCCCCTACCATGTGCTCATACTCTCATACGAGAAGATGAATTTCTATGCCTGGTATTCGATTCTCGATGCCACCCTCAAGCTCGTCATGGCGCTGTGTCTGTGCCTGTTCGGCAAAAACAGGCTTGTCGTATATGTCTGTATGCTTATTGTCATTGCCCTGATTATCAATTCGGCCTTCGTTTTCTATTGCCGCAGGCACTTCAAAGGCGTCGGCTTCTCGTTGCGCGCTCCTATCGCCAAGGTCAGAGAGATACTCGGTTTCATCGGCTGGAACACTATGACATCGGTCTCCGATCTGGCATACCAACAGGGCAGTTCGATAATACTCAACATTTTCTTCGGCGTCAGTTATAATGCCACCCTCGGCCTGACAAATCAGGTCAAGCAGGGTGTCACCAATCTCACACGCAACGTGCAGATTGCATCAGTGCCGCAGATAACTCAGACATTCGCGTCAGCCGAATACGACGATTTCAAGATGCTCGTTGCCCGCATCTCGCGCATCTCGTTCTTCCTGATGCTTTTCATGGGACTGCCAATCGTCGTAAATGCCCGTGTGCTGCTCGATTTCTGGCTGACAGTGCTGCCGCCCGACATCATTACGTTTATCATGCTCGTCATTGCCTTCTGTATGATCGACTCGCTGACCGGTCCGCTTTGGACATCGATGCAGGCATCCGGCAGACTCAAACTCTATCAGCCGCTTATTTCTGCCATATGGCTCATGTATCTGCCGGCGGCATATATAGCCTTTAAATGTGGCCTGCCCGCGCGATGGATTATTATTCTACAGGTTATATTCGACTTTGTAATAATACTCGTCAGAATAGTGTTTGCTAAAATATATTGCGGCATAGGCTTCGGCTTCTATTTCAAAGACGTCGTGCTGCCGATTGTCAAGGTCGCCGTTGTGGCCGCCGTGCCTACATATGCGCTCGGATTGCTGCTCGATGGCGCTCCCAAATTTTTTATCACCTCGACCGTGAGCTGTCTGCTTGTCGGTACGGCGATCTACTTTTTCGGCCTTGTCGGTAACGAACGCGAGAAGGTCAGAGAGTTTGTTGCCCGGAAAATCAGACGTAACTGACTTATGATAGAGAAATATAAATTCTATAGCACGGTTTTCTTTATCGTCTTTTGGGCGACAGCCTGCTATGGCTTTGTCTCGGAGGAATTGCTCGGCTTTCTTATGAAAGTGCGTTCTCAGGCCTTTTTTGCCGGCGACGCTGTTTTCGTTATCCTCGGCTTGCTTACAATCAGAAACCGTAAGGATCTGTGGATTGCCGGCACATTTTTTGCCATCGCTCTAATATCTACCGTCTTTGTCAATCATGAAGGCTATGGCAATATGGCCAACGGCATGCGTGACTTCATCGGCCTGATATTTGCCGTGCCCGTCTTCCGTTTTTTTATCACATCGAAAAACGGCGAACGCTTTATCAGATCGTTCGACCGGCAACTTATCATCTTTCTATGTCTTCAGGCTGTCTGCCTTGTCTGGCAGTTTCTGCGCTATGGCGCCAACGACCATGGCGGCGGCACTCTCGGCAACGGCGGCTCGGGCACGATATCGATGATTATCTACACACTGTCGTTCTATCTCGTCTCAAAACGTTGGGACACTGAAAAGAGCTATATCAAAAATCTTCTCGACAACAAGTGGTTTGTCGTGCTTCTGTTCCCGACTTTCCTCAACGAGACAAAGATCAGCTTCATTCTGTTCCTGATGTATTTCGTGCTTCTCGCGCCTATCAATTGGAAGACCGTCAAGCGGGTGTTCCTGTTCTCGCCCTTGATCGTTGTCGGCATGCTTATTCTCGGCTGGGCCTACTTTGCGGCTACAAATCAGGATCCCGAAGATCTGCTCACCGGCGATTATTTTCAGGAGTATTTTGTTGGTCTCGATCCTGATGAGATCATCGAAGTTGCGCTTAAACTTCAGGACGAGGAGATTGAGGTCGATCCCGACGAATGGTGGACTGTCGATATTCCCCGTTTTATGAAGCTCTTCGAGCTGCCTGATGCCCTCGGCGATACAAAAGGAGGCATGACCCTCGGTGCCGGTCTGGGGCAGTTCAAGGGCGGCACGTTGCTCAATCAGACAAATTTCGGCAAAAAATATAAGTGGCTTACCAACGGCTCGCGACCGTGGAGTTTCTTCGTATTGCTTCAGCTCGGTTTTGTAGGCCTTATATGGTTTGGATGGATGACTCTGTCCATTCTTGATTTCAAACACCACAATCGCGACAATGACAAGAATATCAAGATATTCATACTGCTCGATGTCATACTGATGTTGTTTTATAATGATTCGCTCAGAGTCTTGCCCATGTGTATTGTGCTTTTCTATATAGTAGCGATGACATATCTTGCGCCACCGTCAAAAAAACAACTTGAACAGTTACTGTCATGATAAAAAAGATTTACCGCTCGATATTATTGGCGTTTTATTATACGGTGCTCTATTGGATGCCTTACAACAGCATGCGTCGTGCCGGCGGAGCGCTTTGGCGGCGGCTTCGGGCAGTTGTGCTCCATGGTGTTAATCCGGCTATCGATAAATCGGCAAATATCGAGCGCATGGCTTATGTCGGAAGCGCGGCAAAACTTTCGCTGGGCAGTCGTTCGAGCCTCGGTCCGCATTTCAAGGTCCATGGCGTCGATCTCACTATAGGTCGCGATGTAATGATAGGTCCTGATTTGCTTATACTTGGCGGTGGTCATCATTTCGACGATATGTCACGCCCCATGATCGACCAGGGAGGTATAGGTCTCACAAGTCTCACAATCGGCGATGACGTCTGGATAGGTGCGCGTGTCACCATTCTTGCAAAAAATATCACAATAGGCAAAGGTGCGGTTATCGGTGCAGGCTCTGTGGTTGTCAAATCTGTTCCCGACTATGCCATTGTTGCCGGCAATCCGGCCCGTGTAATAAAATATAGAGGGCAATAAGCTGTTGTTGTCAATCTATTAGGCTCAACAGCTTGTCATATAATCTCTTTTGAACGTCGGCGGTCCGGTATTCGCCGGCGGTATCCAATGCTCCTGCTGACAGCCGTAGTTTCATACCCTCGTCGAGCTTATGGAATTTTTCTATTCTATCGGCAAGGGCATTGGCGTTGCCGGTGTCAAAAAGATAGCCGTTGACGTCGTCGACGATATAACCCGACGGTCCGCCGATGCGCGACGCGATCACCGGAGTCCCTGCCGCCATGGCTTCTATGCCGACGAGACCGAGGCTTTCGGCTCGACGCTCTGTCGGGAATATAAACAGGTCGAAACTGCGATATAGTGCAGGAAGAGCCTCGTGTGACTGCGGACCGATGTATTCGACATAATTGCCGAGATTCATCTCTTTGATAGCATTTTTTAGCTGATCGCTTTGCGCGCCTTTGCCGGCTATTACAGCGCGGCAACTTATGCCGCGTTGGCGTAGAAGCGCTACGGCGTCGAGCAAAGTCTTCCAGCCTTTGCCTTGGTCAATGCGTGACACAAAACCAAGGGTGATGCTCTGCGACGCAGGCTTTTTTGGCCGGTCGTAATAGAATTTCGGTCCGATACCTCCCGACGGAGACACAAAAATATTGGTGTAATCGGCCAAGCTCGGGAATTCTTCACGTAATACATTTCTGTAATACACTGACGGACTGACTATCATCATAGCCTTTGGCAGCATCGGTGCGGCGATGCGTTTAAGCCCCTTTTTCATGCTTGTTTCCGGCAGCACATCGTCGCCGTGGACGTTGAAAACCAACGGTAGCCGGCGAAACCACGAGGCTACGCGTAGCGGTATCGACGTGAACGTTATGGTGTGGACATAGACTATGTCATAGCGCTTGAAAAGCAGCTTATAAAGCGCATTACTGTAGAATGAAACATATGCCGCAGCCTTGGCCGCCGCGCCCTTGCGCTTGCCGCGGATGGTCACCAGTTCGGTGATGCCGTCGGCGTTGCGTCGGCGCGCGTCTTCGACGAAGTTTCTGACAAAAGTGCCGTAAACCTTGTCGGTCTCCGACGGATACATATTTGAAATTACAAGCAGGCGCATCACTCTTTCCCTTGAAGTTTTCGTATCGCCTTTCTCGCGGCCTTACAGGCAATCTGATAGGGCTTTATATTGCTGCACAACCAAATATGGTTTGCCGCACCCCGGCCAATGGTGTCACGCATGACAGGGTAGGAGAGCAGGCGCGCGTTGACGGCGTCAATGGCTTTGATTTTGTCTGCCGGCGTGCCGCGCTCGATATAGTAACCCATGTAGCGCGTCAGATAACCGTCATTGTGTTTGCGCATGTCAGGCCTGCGTTTGTCTACATAGTCGTGACACCATAGCAGGGCCTTGAATTGCGAAGCCAGAGCTTTGTCTGTGACGCTGACATGAGAGAGCGATTCGTCATTGACGTAATAATAGTATGAGATGAAGTCGACGGTACATAGCGACGGCTGTCGCTCGACAAGCAGCTGAGTCAGCAGTATACGGTCTTCTGAGTGCGACTGGTTCATAAAAGTCTCGTAGGTGTGACCGTCGAAAAGCGAGCGTCTTATGAGCGAGCCGCAGAGCGAGCAGGTCGTCCAGTTGAGTATGGCCTTGAGGTAGCTGTCGGCGTCGAGACCTATGGCCATATGTCGGCGACGTCGGGCATGAAGTCCTCTTGACGTCACCATTTCGAGATCGCCGACAGTGATATCGGCGTCGCTGCGCCTGGCGGCGGTAAGTAGCAGTCTGAGGGCGTTTTCGGGCAGATAATCGTCGCTGTCGCAGAAAAACACATACTCTCCGCGGGCGTTGAGATAACCGGTGCGTCGCGCCATCATAAGACCTTCGTTTTTATCTTTGGAGATGACCCTGACACGGCTGTCGCGGGCGGCATAGCCGGCTAATATAGCGGCCGAGCCGTCGGGGCTGCAATCGTTGACACACACGACCTCGATGTCGGCGAAACTCTGATTCAGAATCGAATCGAGACACCGGCCGAGATATCGCTCGACATTATAGACGGGAACAAGAACAGATATGGTTACTCTTTCTGGCATTTTGTTATATCTTGCTCTACAAAGGTAAGTAAAAATTACGTAGTTTTTTCGTCGGGCGATGCAATAAACGTCTCGAAAAGCCGTTTTACAAGTGTTAAGAGGCGTTAACGAGCCTCGGTATTTCGAAATATTAATGACAAAACTATGAATATCAGTTTTTTCGGACTCGGATATGTCGGCTGTGTCGGCTCGGTTTGCTTTGCCAAGCTCGGTCACAAAGTTGTCGGCGTAGATGTGTCTCAGAATAAAGTCAATCTCATAAATCAAGGACGTCCCACAATTATCGAAAAAGATATTGCCGAACTCTGTCGCGAAGTCGTCGATGCCGGTCGCCTGACTGCGACCACTGACGCCACTGAGGCCGTCAAAGCCACCGACATCTCGTTTGTCACCGTCGGCACTCCTTCTTCAAAAGAGGGCCATCTCAATCTCGACTATATCTATAACGTCGCCCGTCAGATAGGCGAGGCTTTACGGCATAAAGACACATTCCACACCGTGGTCATCCGCAGCACAGTCATGCCCGGCACAAACCGCCGTGTCGGCGAGATCATCGCCGAGGCCTCGGGTAAAAAACGCGATGTCGGCTTCACGGTCGTCTCTAATCCCGAATTCCTCCGCGAAGGCAGTTCTGTCCATGACTTCATGAATCCGCCGATAAGCCTCGTCGGCACCGACAACGAGCGCGCTCTCGAGCAGATGCGCGAGCTTTACAGTCCGCTGCCCGCAGAGTTTGTCGCCTCAGACATCGAGGTCTGCGAGATAATGAAATATGTCAACAACACTTTCCACGCCTTGAAGATCGTCTTCGCCAACGAAGTCGGCAACATCTGCAAATCGCTCGATATCGATAGCCACAAGGTGATGGACATCTTCTGTCGCGACCGCCAGCTCAATATATCGCCATATTACTTTAAGCCCGGCTTTGCCTACGGTGGCTCTTGCCTGCCGAAAGACCTCCTCGCCCTTAAGACTCTTGCCGCTGACCATTATGTCGAAGTGCCGGTCATCAACAATATCAGCCGCAGCAATGAGATACAGAAGGCAAATGCGACCGAGATAATCTTCAGTCAGCCGTCACACAAGATCGCTATACTCGGCCTTAGCTTCAAGTCGGGCACGGATGATCTGCGCTGCAGCCCGATAGTCGACGTCGTCGAGAGCCTGCTCGGTAAAGGATGCGACATAAAGATCTACGACAAAAACGTAAACCTGTCGAACATCACCGGCACAAACAAAGACTACATCATGGCCCGCATACCCCACCTGCAACATCTCGTCAGCGGCGACCTCGACAGCGTCGTGGCCGACTCCGATGTGCTTGTGGTCACCAACAAGGAGGCCGAATTCGCCGACCTCCTCGAGCGCTATCCGGGCAAAACGGTCATAGATCTTGTCAGAGCATGGAAAGACGTCTGCTACGACGGCAAATACATCGGCCTGACATGGGGCGATATTAACAAATGCGGTTGCTGATGGATAGACGTATACTCATTGTTGTCGAAAACCTTCCCGTCCCCTTTGACACCCGCGTATGGCAGGAGGCTACTACGCTTGCCGCCAACGGCTATCTGGTGTCGGTGATATGCCCCAAAGGCAAAGGCTACGACAAAGAATATGAATTTCTCGACGGTGTCCACATCTACCGACACGATCTTCCCGCCGAAGGCAACGGTGCCGTCGGTTACGCGCGTGAATACTATTGCGCTCTGCGTGAAGAGATTCGCCTTGCAAAAAAAATATACAAAGAGCGCGGCTTTCATGTCATCCACGGGTGTAATCCGCCCGACGACATATGGCTTGTTGCCCGCCGGTTCAAGAAATACGGCGTAGACTATGTCTTCGACCACCACGACATCTGTCCCGAGCTTTTCGAAGCCAAATTCGGCAAGACGTCGGGCCTTCTATACAAAAGCCAGCTTTGGCTTGAACGTCAGACATATCGTCATTGTGCCTTTGCTTTTGTCACCAACGAGAGCTATCGCCGCATCGCCATCGAACGCGACGGCATGGCCCCCGACAAGGTTATCGTGCTCCGCAGCGGGCCAAGACTCGAACGCCTGAAAATTTTGCCCCCCGACCAAAGCATCAAACGCGGTCGCCGCTATATGGTCGGTTATCTCGGCGTCATCGGTCAGCAGGAAGGCATAGAATACATGCTTGAGGCGGCGCGGTATATCCGCGACACTCTCGGTCGTGACGACATATTTTGGGGCATTGTCGGCGGCGGTCCTCATCTCGAGGCTCTGCGCGTCAAATGCACGGAGATGGGCCTCGATGACATTGTCGAGTTTACGGGTCGTGTATCTGACCCGCAGATGCTGCGTTACCTCAACACCGCCGACATATGTGTCAACTCTGACGAATACAACGCCATGAACGACAAATCGACCATGAACAAAGTCCTTGAATACATGGCACTCGGCAAGCCTGTCGTGCAGTTTGACCTTACCGAAGGCCGTTATTCGGCCGGCGACGCATCGCTCTACGCCCGCAAAAACGACGCCATTGATATGGCTGACAAGATTGTAACCCTTCTCGACAATCCCGCGCAGCGCGAAAAAATGTCACAGATCGGCCGCAGCCGCATCGAGAATGAGCTCTCGTGGGCTCATACAAGCCGTGCCCTCCTCGACGGCTACGACCGCTACTTCACCGCACGCGGGCTTTAATGAGTGACGTGATATGGAGCGAGGATTTTAGTCCTCGCAAAATCAATACTTTAGTGAAGAAAACCTGAGCTAAAACTCTTGCGGGACGGCAAGATTCTAAAGTTTTGGATTTAATATCTCGCATTAACTAAGGATGCGTCTTGACAACCGTGGCAATCGTCAGTATAGATAGTCAGACGTGTCCGACTCATAGCAAAATCACTGCCACATCTTCCTGACAACTTCGGCTATCGTGGTGCTGTCGACACACTTGCCGTCGCTGCGTTTGCCTTTCTGAAAACATATGCCCGTGACGTCGGGATCGGCAAGCAGCATGCGTGTGCGTTCTTCAAGAGGCCCTGCCGTGTCAAAATCGACGACATGGATAAGCGGGAACAGGCGTTTGTCGGTGTCGAAATGGTTGCGCCCCTTCATTACGTCGATGCAGTAGAGGCTGTAAAGATATATCTCGCTGATTTTATAGTTGTTGGCAAACCGATATTTCCAACCGAACAACGATCCTTTGCCTAAACGCCCGAGCATTTCCTGAAGACTGCGGCGCTCGAAGACCATCGGTTGGGTCATGTAAGTCCGTCTGGCCATAGTCTCGACCGAACCGTCAAGTCTTAGGGCCTTTTTTGCCACCCGGCAGTAGTTTTCATGATACGGCTCTTCCTCGAAATCACGTCTGTAGAGCATGATGCGGCCGTCGCGATATATCGAATCGAGCCTGAACGGACGCATGAATACGCACTCCGAGTCGAGATGCATCACGGCATCATAGCTGTCGCCGATGACATCGAAGACGGCGAGTTTGCATATCTGTTGCACAATCCACTGCCGCACGGGTATGGTGAAGGGCGACACATAGCATTTATGCCCCATAAGCCTGAACGGCAGTTTGAAGAACGTCTTCGGCAGCAGTTCCGATTTGCGGTGTATGTGGGCGCGTGCAAAGCGCCCGTCGGTCGCAAACAGCTCATAATCCTCGTCATTGACAAATATATAGTGGTCGATCGAGTCGGGCACGAAGCGGCTTATGCTCTCGCAGAGTAGGGCACACTCGTCGATGTCGTGGCGGTAGGTCTGTGTCGATATGGCTATTTTGGGTATTTTGCTCACTTTAATATTGTGTTACAGTGCTTTGTGTCCTGCACCGAATTCTTTATGCAGCTCTTCGAAACGCACGACAGTCTCGGGCGAATGTTTGGCCATCGATAGGCGCACACGTTCGAGCGTTTTCTCTTTCATGTCGCCGCTCTTTGAGAAGAATTTGTCGGCGTAGCAGACAAGGCGTTCGAGCAGAGTGTGCGGCATATAATCGCCCTGAGGCAGGGGCAGTTTCAGTCTGACAATGTCGTCTGTCGAGATGCCGGCGCCGGTGTGTCGTTCGGCGACACGGGCTATCTCTTCGGGAAAACCGGCTTCACGTATCATGCCTGCGCCGATTGTACCGTGGCGCAGGTAGGGTTCTGTTCCGTGGCAGTCGATTCCCGGAGCGTCGGTGCCGACGATGCCGATGTCGTGGAGCATGGCAGCAACCTCGACTGTTGACTCGTCGAGGTCAAGGCCGAGGTTGCGTGATATCTCCAATGCTTTGTCTGCCACCTGACGCGAATGCTTGACGAGTATCTCGCGCCGGCGGGTCCCCGGCGCATAATAGCGGTCAATCAGTTCGTTATAGTCCGGCATCAGTCGAGAATAGTGTTCCAGCCGTGTGTGTCGGGCTCTTCGCCGAGGCGTATGGCATTGAGTTTGTTATAGAGAGCCGTGGTGATTGCGCCGGGTTTGCCGTCTTTCGATATTATATATTTTACACCTGTGTCGAGGTCGTCGATCTCACCGATAGGCGAGGCCACAGCGGCAGTTCCGCAGGCCGCAGCCTCTGTGCAGTCGGCCAGTTCGTCGACGGTGATGTGGCGGCACTCGACGTCAATGCCCAGATCCCTGGCCAGATCCTGTAGGCTCATGTTGGTTATCGAAGGCAATATCGACTCCGAAGCCGGCGTAATATATTTGCCGTCTTTGATGGCGAAGAAATTGGCCGGGCCACATTCATCGAGATATTTCTTCTCTTTCGGGTCGAGATACAGCACGGCCGAGTATCCGAGCGAGTGGGCGCGTTCGCCGGCCGAGAGCGATGCGGCATAGTTGCCGCCTACTTTCCAGCGTCCGGTGCCGCGCGGTGCAACGCGGTCATACTCGCGCATGATACATATCTTGGTATTGGCAAAACCCTCTTTGAAATAAGGGCCTACCGGTGTCACCATGACAATAAAAAGATACTCGTCGCCCGGTTTGACGCCGATGCGGGGCGACATGCCTATCTCGAGCGGGCGTATATAGAGCGATGCCCCGCTGCCGTAGGGCGGCACAAATCGTCGGTTTAGTTCGACGACCTTGACGCACATCTCTTTGAAAAGCTCTTCGGGTATAGGCTCCATCATGATACCTTTGGCGGATTCACGTATGCGTCGGGCGTTTTCTTCGAGACGGAAGATGCGTATCTTGCCGTCAGCGCCCATGAAAGCCTTGAGGCCTTCAAATATCTCTTGTCCGTAATGCAGGGCCGTGGCGGCCATGTGGATGTTTATTGTTTCTGATGTCGAAACTTCGATTTCTCCCCATTTGCCGTCGCGGTAAAGGCAACGGACATTGTAATCTGTCGGGAAATAGCCGAAAGGCAGTTTGCTCCAGTCAGGATTATTCATTTTCTTACGTTTGGTTTATACTCTTGCAAAATTAACCATTTATTCACAATATAAAAACTAAATAACGATGAATATGTTTTAGACGGTCCGTGCGACGCGGAAAAACAGACGGACGTCGTCGCGACGTCCGTCTGTTTTGTGAATGTTGCTTGTGTAACTTTATGCTTTTGATTACTATTATTACGGATTTAGTTTTTTAGGAAAGATTTCAGTATATCGTTGTTATTATGAGTGTGGCAAAATTAACGCACAAATATTTCTAATATGTTACAATCAGGTTAATTTTGTGATACAATACAGATTGTCTATGCTTTGTATTTTAAATCAAAATCAGTCGTTGGGTTGATTGTCGGCTTTGGGTAGTGTGAATGTAAACTGTAGCCCGCCCTCGGGACGGTTCGATATTTCGATTGTGCCGCCGTGAGCCACTACTGTGTTCTGTACGATGGGCAGTCCGAGGCCGGTGCCTCCCGCTTTACGGCTGCGTCCCGAGTCGACACGATAGAATCGGTCAAAGAGATGGGGGATATGTTCTTCTCCGACACCTATGCCGTTGTCATAGAATACAAAAGTATAAAATTTATCATCTTCGCCGACGAGTTTTATGCCACACTCTGTACCCTTGGAATGGAGGCGGGCATTCTTGACGAGATTGTTGAGCATGCCGGTAAGCAGGTTGAAGTTGCCGTTGATGCGGCAGTTGAGCGGTATGTCGTAAACAAATGAGAGGTTGCCCAGCACTCCCGACTCGGTACAGTCGCTCACCACAGAGTATACAACGTCGTGGAAGTCGATCTCCTCAGTGTTGATTATCGACGAAGCCTCGTCGAGGCGTGTCAGTGACGAGACGTCGTTCATGAGACTCACGAGACGGTTTACGTGCTCCTGTGCTTTGGTGATAAAACGGTCGCGGGCCTCAGGATCCATGTCAGGATTATCGACGATTGTGTCGAGATAACCTTTGATGACGCCTACAGGTGTTTTGAGCTCGTGATTGATATTGTTTGTAAGTTGACGTTTGAGGCGAGCCTTCTCGTTCATGGCGTGCAGAGCCACGTCGTGCTCGCGTCGGGTGTTTTCGAGCGCCTGAGTCAGGTTGTTGTGCAGACGTGCTATCTGTCGTGTGATCTCGCCTAACTCATCGTGAGGTATTTTTGATATGTCGGGCTTGTAGTTGCTGTCGTTGGCTGCGTTGATGGCGAAGTTGCGGAGTATTCTGACGTTTGTGCCGAGATAGCGGGTGGTGTAATATGACAGTATGGTCAGCATCACAGCGATAATAACGACCACAATCCATATTTTAGGATCGGGCAGACTCGCTTTGTGCAGCATGTCATTGACGGGTACGACCGTGAGCACTTCAAGTCGTCCGTCATCGCTTGAAGTTGCTTTATAGAAAAAATAATCTGTTTCGTGGCCCGGAGCTCGGTCGATTGCCAGATCGTCTTCGTCAGGTGCGTTCGTCAGGCCGGCGTCGTGGCTGATCTCGTCATCTGTAAGGCTGACTATTTCGCCTATATTATATATGAGTGATTTGTCTTTGTAGACCGATATGCGTATAAGGTCATACTCGGGCATCCTCTGGAAACTTGTACTGACGAAATTAAAGAACGGCTGAGGATTGGTTTCGGTTTTATACGCCTCAATGATGCGATCGTTGATCATCGACAGCTGTGCGTATAGTTTGTCTTTGCGGTAGTCTCGTTCTTTATTGGCCTGCCAAAGTGCCATACCTATGATCAGCGCCCAGATTGTCGTGATCAAGGGTATGAACAGACGCCACTGATAACTAATGTGTTTCTTTAAAACCATAACCGAACCCCTGACGTGTCACGATATTGTTGCCGTATTCGCCGAGCTTCTTGCGTAATCGGGTTATGTTGGTGTCAATGGTGCGGTTGGTTACCACAACATCGGCTCCCCATACCTGTTCGATTATCTCTTCGCGCGAGTAGATGCGGTTGCGGTGCGTGAGGAAAAACATTAGGATATCAAACTCTGTGCGTGTGAGCTGCACTTCCAGACCGTCAAGATAACACAATTTCTCGTTCTGGTCTATTTTAAGGGTTTTGTAGTTGATGTCGGGTTTGTAGATGCTGTCAGCTGCATCGTTTTCGGTGATTGTGCGTGTGATCGCCGAACGGCGAAGCACTGCTCGCACACGGGCGAGTATCTCGCCGATGACAAACGGTTTGGTGACATAATCGTCTGCACCTATGTTGAGACCCATTACTTTTTCGTCTTCGTCGGTCAGAGCCGAACAGAATATTATAGGTGTATGCTCGGTCTCGGTCACGTTGCGCACGCGTTTTGCAAAATCAAAACCGCTGAGTGTGTCCATCATGATGTCGACGAGGAAAAGCGAGTATTCACCAAGGTTCATATCGAGAGCCTCTTCGGCGCTATAGGCGCAGTCAACTTCGTAACCTTCTTTTTCAAGATTGAATTTGAGGATTTCGCATATTGATTCTTCGTCGTCGATAACTAATATTTTAACTCTCATTGTATCTGTGATAATGCCTTGGACTTTTATGATTTATTATTTTATGATTTGCGAAATTAATAAAAATATAAGACAAGGGCAGTGTTAGCAAATGTTAATTCACAGTTTTGTAAAAACTTTTTGGCCGCCCCGATGTTATCATATCATAATTACTATATTTGCACTGTGTTTTTCATGGTATTAGATTTAAGGTTAAAGAATTTTCGGGCTTCGTGAGACGCCCGATTTTTTTTGTTCGTTTTTTGTATGTTACGATAATTTTTATCTTTGCATTTTTAAGAAATATTTATAATTTTGCGGCGGCATACAATATACCGCATTTACTACAATCTATTTAAAAAAACATCTAACATTCATCACAACTATGCCGATTATTGATTTAAAGGACATTAACAAAACCTATCAGGGTGCTGTGCCTTTGCATGTGCTCAAGGATATTAACCTTGAGATCGAGCGCGGCGAGCTTGTATCGATCATGGGGTCTTCGGGCTCGGGCAAATCGACCCTGCTCAACATCCTTGGCATTCTCGACACCTATGATACCGGCGAGTATCATCTCGACGGTGTTTTGATCAAAAACCTCAGTGAAAACCGTGCGGCCGAGTTGCGAAACCGCATGATCGGATTCGTTTTCCAATCGTTCAACCTTATCAGCTACAAGAATGCAATAGAGAATGTAGCCCTCCCGTTATTCTATCAAGGTGTGTCGCGCAAGAAACGCAATCGTCTGGCTATGGAGCAACTCGAACGTCTCGGCCTCGCCGACCGCGCCCATCATCTTCCCGGCGAGCTCTCCGGCGGTCAGAAACAGCGCGTGGCTATCGCCCGCTCGCTCATCACAAATCCTTCTATAATACTCGCCGACGAGCCGACAGGCGCTCTCGACAGCAAGACTTCCCACGACGTCATGCAGATATTCCGTCAGCTCAACGACGAAGGAATGACAATCGTTATCGTCACCCACGACCCGGGAGTAGGCGAGCAGACAAACCGAATAATCCGTCTCGTCGACGGTCAAATCACCGACAGGCCATGACAGACCTTATCAGAGAAATATTGCAGACCCTGCGCAACAACAAACTGCGCACCGGGCTGACAGGCTTCGCCGTGGCCTGGGGTATACTGATGCTCGTCGTCCTCGTCGGCATGTCGAAAGGCGTGCTCACATCTTTCGAGAGCGACGCCGCCGAAGGCACATCCGACAATGTCAATATCTGGGGCGGCAACACCTCGATGCCATATCAGGGCTACAAAGAGAATCGTCGTATCAGGCTCAAGGCTTCTGACATCAATGCGCTCGAGTCTGAGTTGGGCAACCGCATGAAAGGCGCAACGGCGACGATATCTATAGACACTGCCGTGATTTCGACCCCCTCCGACTATATAACCGGAGGTCTCTTCGGCGTCTTTCCCGAGATGGGGAAGACTGCCGCCATTAAAATCGCACACGGCCGCTTCATCAACCGGCGTGACATCGACGAGGCTCGCCGCGTCCTTGTCATCTCCGAGTCAAACGCCCGGATACTTTTCGGCGACGCCGAGAAAGCCATAGGCCGTCCCGTCAAGTCGATGCAGCTCGCTTTTATCGTCGTCGGAGTCTACTCCAACGAAGGCTACACCACAAACTATGCTCCGTTTTCGACCGTCAACGCAATCAAGGGCGCCGAAGGCTATATCAATCAGATAAGGCTTAACGTCTCAAACCTTACTACAGAAGAAGAAGGCCGCGAGTTTGAGAAAGACGTGCGAGCGACCATGGCGCGCATCCATCGCTTCAACCCCGACGACGAGAGCGCCATATGGATCTGGAATCAGTTCGTCAACCATCTGACCATGGGCGGCGCATTCAGAATCCTCAACATGGCGATATGGATAATCGGTCTGTTCACAATGCTGTCGGGCATTATCGGCGTGAGCAACATCATGTTTGTCTCAGTGCGGGAGCGCACCCACGAGATCGGCATACGTCGCGCCATCGGTGCCAAACCACGCAACATCCTGACGCAGATCATCCTTGAGAGTGTTTTCATCACGGCCCTCTTCGGTTATATCGGCATCTTTCTCGGCATTTTCGCAAACGAGGGTATAGCCATGGCCTTCAGCGGCAGTGATTTCATAAAAGACCCGACGGTCGACATCCGCCTCGCCCTCTATGTCACCGTTGTGTTGGTAATCTCGGGCGCTCTTGCCGGACTGTTCCCGGCCCTGAGAGCCTTGAAGATCAAACCGGTCGAAGCTTTACGTGACGAATAACAAACCCTTCTGAATCCAACAGTCATGATCAATCCTATATTTGACATAGAAAACTGGAAGGAGATATTCGCCACTCTTTCCCGAAACAAGACAAGAACATTCCTGACCGCCTTCGGCATCTTTTGGGGTACGGCCATGCTCGCCATGCTTCTTGGCGGCGCCGGAGGGCTCAAGGCGTTGATGACAAAACAGTTCGACGGCTTTGCCACAAACACAGCCTTCGTCTGGGGCAATCAGACTTCGATGCCATATAAAGGTTTCAAAAAAGGTTTGTACTGGAATCTCGACACCGAAGACCTCGAGCGTGTCGCTAAGGTCAAAGGTGTCAAGGCTGCTACCGGCACGATGTCACACTGGGGCATGACGACCACCTACGGCCGTCAGCGCTCGTCGAGTGTCATGATGGGCGTCACTCCTCTTTACGTCGATTTTTTACATCCGATAATCGTCGAAGGCCGCTTCATCAACGACTCTGATGAAAATTCCGCCCGCAAGGTCTGTGTCCTCGGCAAACGCGTCGCATCAACGCTTTTCGGCGCGGAATCTCCCTTGGGTAAGAACATCTCCGTCGGCGGCATATATTATAAGGTAGTCGGAGTCTGTGAGGCGCGATCCGAGATAAACATAAACGGCAATCTCAGCGAGTCGGTCGTAATACCGTTGTCGACGATGCGCAAGGCTTTCAACTACGGCAACATCATTGGCCTGATGATGCTCATTGCCGAAGACGGCTATGACTTCAAAGACCTCGAAGAGCCGATAAAGCACGCCATACGGCAGCATCATCCCATTCATCCCGATGACACAAAAGCCATTGAGTACATGAACATATCCGAGATGTTCAAGATGATCAACAATCTCTTTCTCGGCATCAGCCTTCTCGCCGGTTTCGTAGGCTTCGGCACTCTGCTTGCCGGCATCATAGGTGTTGGCAACATCATGTGGGTCATCGTCAAGGAGCGAACGACCGAGATAGGCATACGACGTGCTCTCGGCGCCAAACCGCGCGACATCATCGTGCAGATATTGTCGGAGGGTGTTGTGCTGACTCTTATCGCCGGCATCGCCGGCATCTGCTTTGCCGCCGGCATCCTTGGATGCGTCAATTATATGATGACCATGCAGGGCAGTCCGGCCGGATTCCAGATCTCTTTCAGCATGGCGGTAGCCATAACGGCGGTCTTTGCCGTCCTGGGTACCGCCGCCGGCATAATACCGGCCGTAAAAGCCATGCGCATCAAACCAATCGAAGCTATTAATGATAAATAATAAACAATCTATATAAAATGAAAAAGTTTTTTCGCATAGCGCTCTGGACCATCGTAGCGCTGATTTTTGTCGGCACATTTGTCTACCTCTACAAAAATTCACAAGACAAGCCGACTGTTTATGAGACTGTCAGGCCGCATATCGGCACAATAGAACGCACAACCCTCCTCACCGGCAAAATCGAGCCGCGCGACGAAATCGACATCAAGCCCCAGATTTCGGGCATCATCGCCGAAATCAACGTCGAACCGGGCGACCGCGTCAAAGTCGGCGACGTCATCGCTCGCATAAAGGTCATTCCCGAAGAAAGTCAGCTCTCGGCAGCCGAAAATCGTGTCGAGATCGCCCGCCGCAACCTCGAGCTTCAGGAGAGCAAATATAAACGTACATCAGAGCTTTATGAAAAGAAATTCATAAGCCGTGAGGAATATGAAGAAGGCGACAATGCCGTCGAGAATGCCCGCATCGAGCTTAATTCGGCTCTCGACGCCCTCTCGATTGTCAGAGACGGCGTGTCGGTGACAAACGCCCAGCAGAGCAACACCCTCGTGCGTGCGACAATCGATGGCATAGTTCTCGCTATCCCCGTCAAAGAAGGCTCGTCTGTCATACAGGCAAACACACTCAACGACGGCACCACTATAGCCACTATCGCCGACATGCGCGACCTCCTCTTTGTCGGCAAAGTCGACGAGACCGAGGTAGGCATGCTCGCCATAGGCATGCCGCTGACGGTCACTGTCGGCGCTGTCGACGGTGTCAGCAGCGAGGCCACCATCGAATATATATCGCCCAAAGCAGGTGAAGAAAACGGTGCCAGCACTTTCGAGCTTAAAGCCGCGCTCGTACTTCCCGACAGCATCACAATGCGCTCGGGTTACAGCGCCAACGGTTCTGTCATTCTCAACCGTGCCAAAGACGTCATCGCCGTGCCCGAAAGTGTAATCGAGTTTGACGGTGGCGACAGCTACGTCTACGTGCTGACAGATTCTGTCGACGGACAGAAATTTGACCGCCGAAAGATTGAGACAGGCATAGGCAACGGCCTTGACATTGAGATTAAAAACGGTGTCGACACGACTGTCATGCTCCGTGGCGCCGAGAAAAAATAACCGTCCCGACATAATAAGATATGAAACAGATGCGTAAAACTTTTCTCGCGGCAATAACCATCGTATGTGGTGTCGCCTGCAATGCCGAGACGTGGTCTCTCGAAAAGTGTATCGACTATGCGCTGACCAACAACCTGACCGTGCGAAGCCGCGCACTCGACGTCAGAAACGCCGAACTCGATGTCATCTCTGCAAAAGACGCTTTTCTGCCCGAAGTCGGTCTATCGGCTTCGCAATCGTTCAACCTCGGTCGAGGCCTGACCTCTGAAAATACTTATGCCGATCGCAACACGAGCAATTTCCAATGGGGTGCCAACCTCAATCTGCCTTTATTCCAGGGCCTCGGTAACGTCCGTCGGCTCGACTACGCCAAAGCGTCGCTACTTGCTGTCGTTGAGGAATTCGAGGCTGCTAAAGAAGACGTAACTCTCAATGTCATTGCTCAATATCTTCAGGTGCTATATTGCAACGAAGTCTACAAGGTGGCGCTTGAGCAGATCGAACTCTCTGAATATGAGCTTCGTCGTCAGCAGGCCCTGCTCGAGGCCGGCAAAGTGCCTGAGATAGATATGCTAAACGCTCGCTCGCAGCTCGCTCAGGACGAACTGTCGGCCACAACAGCCAAAAACGACTACACCCTGGCTCTCGTCGACCTCGCGCAACTGCTGCGCCTTGACGACGTCGAAAACTTCGAGGTCGCCTCGCTCGACGATGACAATATATTGATGCGTTCGGCCGACGAAGTCTTTGCAAACGCCAAAATCAACAACAGTTCGGTCAAGGCCGGACGCCTGCGTATCGACGCTGCCGACCGTAATATCAAGGTCGCCAAATCGGGCTATATACCCAAACTGTCTTTTACGGCAGGTGTCGGAAGCTCATACTATACCGTCAGCGGCTTCGATAACGCCGGATTCGGCAATCAGATGAAAAATAATTTCAGCACCTACTTCGGATTCAACCTGTCGATACCTCTCTTCGACGCATTCTCGACCCGAAACAATGTCCGCCGCGCCCGCATCAGCCGTCTCTCCGCCGAATTGCAGTATGAAATGGCCTGCGATAACTTGTATAAGTCTGTCCAACAAGCCTATTACTCTGCCCTCGGCGCAGCCAAGCGTCTCGAATCGAGTACTGTGGCCGAAGACGCTACAGAAAAGACTTTTGCCGCCACTCGTGAGAAGTATAACCTCGGACGTGCTACGCCGACCGACTACGAGACAGCCAAAAACAATTACCTCCGCGCTGTCAGCGATCGCGTCCGGGCCAAATACGAATACATGCTCCGCACACGCATCCTCGACTTCTATAACAGCCATTGACAACCGCGCGGCCGTAAACTATAATTCCGGTGACCTCGGGCGTTATTCACAGCGTCCGGGGTCACTCGTTTTTCCCAAAGTCCGGTGTGGCGACAACCATTATAGAGTCGCCTGAGGCCACGACGAGCAGAGCCTCACAGCTGTCAAGGCGTTCTATCATATCCATGGCGGCCGCAGGCTCCATCGCCATGCACGCCGTTGCAAGGGCGTCGGCTGTCAGGCAGCGCGGTGATGTCACAGTGGCGCTGAGGGTAGGGCGGCGTGCCGGACGTCCGGTCAGGGGGTCGACGGTGTGGCCGATGCGTCCCGTCGGTGTGTCGCGGTAGTTGCGATAATTGCCCGAGGTGGCGACAGCTCCCCCGCTGAGACTGATGATGTCAAGTCGCCGGTGTATTACGCTGTCTGCCGACTCTACTGGAGCATCGATCTGTATCCGCCACGTCGGCGATTTAGCCGGATGCCCGGCTACGCGCACCTCGCCTCCGATTTCGACCATGTAATCATTGACGCCGTTGCGGTCGAGCATTTCGGCCACAAGATCGACGCCATAGCCTTTGGCGATGGCCGAGAAGTCAAAAGTCGTCGCCGGTGATTTTTTTATCACACGTCTGTCGGCGATGCGACAATCGTTGATGCCGACAGCATCAAGAGCCTCGGCTATGGCGGCGCTGTCGGGCGTCGTAACGACGTCGGTCTTGTGGCGTCCGAAGCCCCAAAGCTCGGTCAGCGGCCCGACCGTTGGATCAAAACTGCCTCCGCTCGCTTCGGATATGCGCCGCGATTCATTGAAGACATAGATGAAATCGGCGCCCACGCTGTCGCTCGCGCCGGAATTGACAAGAGAGACCGTCGACTCGGACTCGAACATCGACAGTTCGGCATTCACCCGGTTTAATGCCCGTTGTATCGAATCCTCGAGATTTTGGTTGCTGTGATATACAATATGATAGCTCGTATTCCATATAATGCCGCTTATTGTTGTATATTTTTGCTCACAGCTTGCAAAAATCAAAATAAAAGTATAAATTAGCGGCAATATTAAAATTTTTCGTCTCATGGGCGTGAATTTTTTTTCAAATTTACAAAAAGTCGAGAACATTTATCGCCCGAAATTGTTTTAGTGAGTATACAGAATTCTATTAACCTTTAACCAAAAGCCAACATGCAACGCTCTTTTATTTTTTTAGCAGAAGGATTTGAAGAAATCGAAGTCATTACCCCGATTGATGTGATGCGCCGTGCCGGCCTTGATGTCAAATCGGTTTCAATAACCGACAGTCATGATGTCACCGGTGCCCATGGAGTGACTGTTAAAGCCGACCTCACTTTTGCCGAGGCCGATTTCGAGGGCGCTGAGTGGCTTATCATACCGGGCGGTATGCCCGGCGCCGTCAACCTCCATGAATGCGAGGCTCTCTCCTCATTGTTGAAAACCCATGCCGCCAAAGGCAAGATCGCATCCATATGCGCTTCGCCCGCCGTCGTCCTCGCCCCGCTCGGGCTGCTTAAAGACAAAGAGGCCACTTGTTATCCCGGCATGGAAGCCGGACTTAAGGAAGGCGGCGCTGTCGTTCGCGACGTGCCCGTGATGGCCCTCGACAGAATCATCACCGCCAACGGCCCGGCTTCGGCAATGAGATTCGCCCTCGCCATCGTTGCCAACTCGCTTGGCGACGCCGCAGCACAGCAGGTAGGCGGCGGCATGCTCTACTATCCCAAAAGCATTAATTTTTATTTCTGATCAATACGTCACTTAATAATAGAAACGAAACACAGCGCCCCGGCAACGATTCACATCGACGGCCGGGGCGCTGGCTCTTGTAATTATTGTGTTTTTATAGATTGTCTGTCTTTATAGACTGCTGTTTCTAAAGATTGGAGAATTTAGTTTTTGTTGTTCACCGAACCGGCCGAACTTGACGAGCTGCGCAGATTGGTGACATTGCAGCTTATTGATGATGCGCTCGTGCTTTCGGCAGAGCCGCTTTGGGCTGACAGAGCCGATGCGTGTATGGTTGACGAACTTGAGGCCTCAAAATAAGCGCGCTCGCATTTACCCTTGAGGGTCAGCTGTGCGGCGCTCGACGTGTCGCCGCTGACAACAGTGGCGGTGAGGTCTGAGACATTGACGCTTGACGCGCTCGATGCATCGATGTCTATCTTTGCGGCCTTCGCGCCCTTGATCGTTATGGTCGAGCCGCTCGACGAGTCAAGGTCGAGATCATTGGTGACGTTGACGTTCTCAAGCTTGATAGACGAGCCCGAACTCGACGACAACTCAAGGTCGCCGGTGACATTGAGACCTGTGGCCGTGAAACTCGACCCCGATGAGGTCTCGACTTCGTGGAGCGCCTTCGACGAGATATAGACTGTCACACAGAAGTTGCCGTTGAAGCTGATGTTGCCGCGGTGGCGTTTCATGGTTACGTTGAGTTCTTTGCCGTCGTTGCTTATACTGACATACTCCATAAGATTGTCTGGCGCCTGTATTGTCGCCTTGGCCGTGCTGCCGGTGGTGTAGACAACGCGTACGCCGGTCGATACCGACACTTCGTCGAAATCGCTGACTTTGATCTCGCGTTTGATAATGTTGTCACTGCCCTTGATCGTTTTGGCCGAGCATGAAGTGACAATTGACCCTGACAGCATCAGCAGCGAGCACAGTGTGGTGGTGATAAATCTATTCATAATTAATCTAATTTAGTTTGTCGTTTTTTTGTTGCGGTTTTATCAATAAGACGATTTAAAAGCCGATTTGTGACAGCAATGACGAAAATAATTGAAAAATTTTGTAATTTTACGCCATTAAAAGCGGCGCTGCTATGAGTTTTAATGGCTGAACGTCAGTGCCGTCATTCGTTATACTGCTTAAATACATAGACATAAGAAATGAACGTAGCCATTGTAGGAGCAAGCGGCGCTGTCGGACAGGAGCTGCTGAAAGTGCTTGATGATAGAAAATTTCCCGTTGACACACTCAGGCTCTTCGGTTCGGAGCGCAGTGCGGGCCGCACATATATCTTCCGTGGGCGCGAACATCAGGTGACGCTTCTTCAGGATAATGACGATTTCAAAGATATCGACGTGGCCTTCGTCTCGGCCGGCGCGTCTACCTCGATCCGCTTTGCAGGTACAATCACCCGCCACGGGGCTGTAATGATCGACAACTCGAGCGCTTTCAGAATGGACGGTGACGTCCCTCTTGTCGTGCCCGAAGTCAATGGCGCCGACGCTCTCCATGCTCCACGGGGCATCATCGCCAATCCAAATTGCACCACCATACAGATGGTCGTGGCCCTCGAGCCGATAAGACGTCTTTCTGCAATAAAACGTGTTCATGTAGCGACTTATCAGGCGGCCAGCGGTGCCGGTGCTGCGGCCATGGAAGAGCTTGTCGAGCAACATCGCGCTCTTGCCGCAGGCGAGCAGCCGCGCGTCGAGAAGTTTGTCACCCAGCTGGCCTATAACGTCATCCCCCATATCGATGTCTTCGGCGACAACGGATACACAAAAGAAGAGATGAAGATGCACTTCGAGACCAAGAAGATTATGCACGCCCCGTCGCTTGAGGTCAGCGCAACATGCGTCAGAGTGCCCGTACTGCGGGCTCACAGCGAAGCAATCTGGGTCGAGACCGAGCACCCTGTCAGTGTCGCCGAAGCCCGCGACGCATTCGCTAAGGCCGACGGTGTCGTCCTCCTCGACAATCCCGCCGAAAAAGTCTATCCCATGCCGCTCGACAAGGCCGGCCTCGACCCGGTTTTCGTCGGACGTATTCGCACCGACCTCGCCAATCCCAACGGACTGACATTCTGGACCGTCAGCGACCAGATAAAGAAAGGAGCAGCTCTCAATGCCGTCCAGATTGCCGAATATCTGCTCGCCAACGGGAGATTAAGAGTATGTTTGGGCTTAACTAAATAATTTGTGTTAAATTCAAACATACTCTAAAACCGTAGCCCCATGATAGCTGCAGCGACATCCCCGCTTGTGACACAGCCGGTGACGATTTTCCTCATCGTTCTGGCTATCATCCTTTTTGCGCCGCTGCTGCTCAATAAGATAAAAGTCCCCCACATCATAGGCATGATCGTGGCCGGTGTCGTCATAGGCCCTTACGGCTTCAACATACTCGACAACGACTCGAGTTTCGCCATTTTCGGACAGGTCGGTCTGCTGTATCTTATGTTTCTCGCCGGCCTTGAGATCGACATGTATCATCTGCGTCTCAACATGCGTCGAGGCTTGCTCTTCGGCCTGCTGACTCTCGTTATCCCGCTCTTATTCGGCATATTGACGAGCTATTTCATTCTGCGGCTCGATGTGCTGACCTCGATGCTCCTCGGTGCGATGTATGCATCCCATACGCTCATAGCCTATCCGGTCGCGGCGCGTTTCGGCCTCACAAAAGAGCCGGCGGTGCTCATAGCCGTTGTCGGCACAATCATAGCCGTCGTCGGGGCCCTCCTTGTGCTCGCTGCGACGGTCAACATCAGCAGTGAGGGCGTTTTCGATGTCGGCGAGATTCTCGGGCTGATGGGACGTCTGGCTGTCTGGTGTCTGGCCCTGCTGTATCTTTTCCCCCGTGCGACGCGCCACTTCTTCAAGATCTACAGCGACAAGGTCACACAATATGTCTTCGTCATGGCCATGGTATTTCTTGCTGCATGGTCGGCTCGGATCATCGGGCTCGAACCTGTGCTTGGCGCCTTCCTCGCCGGCCTGTTGCTTAATCGCTACGTGCCCGTAGCCTCGCCTTTGATGAGTTCGATAGAGTTTGTCGGCAATGCCCTTTTCATACCATATTTTCTAATAAGCGTCGGCATGATGATCAACGTCCGCGTCATCGCTAATGCAGACACCCTCACCGTTTCAGCCGTCATGCTCGTCGTGGCGCTCGTCAGCAAGTGGCTGCCGGCGATGATCGTGCGCCGTGTCAACCGCCTCAGTCCTTCGAGCGAGTGGATAATGTTCGGCCTCACCACCGCACACACGGCCGTCGCACTCGCCGTCGTCACCCTTGGCTATAATATGGGCATGCTCGACACCACGGTCCTCAACGCCACCGTGCTCGTCATCCTTGTCACCTGTGCCCTCGCCCCGCTGATAACTTCGGCCGCCGCGCCGGGCCTGAAGATCGAGACGCTCAGTCGCGAAGATCAGGACGGCGTCATACGCCATACCCGTGTCAACAACACACTCATCCCCGTGGCCAACTCGACGAGTGCCCGCGCTCTGGTAGAGATGGCCGTGCTGATGCGCAACGACAAAGGACGTCACAGCATCTTCGCCCTGCATGTGCGCAACGACAATTCGGCTACATCCAAGGCTCTGTCGCGCACCTCGCTCGACGAGGCTTCCAAGATCGGTGCCGCGGCCGATGTCGACGTTGTGCCGCTCGAGCGCTACGACATGAACACCGTCACCGGTGTGCTCAACGTCATCGAGGAGCGCGACATCACCGAAATAATCCTTGGCATGCATCGCCGCTCGACAGTCATCGACTCGTTTTTCGGCAGCAAGGTCGATCAGCTCCTGCGTTCGACCAATAAGATGATTATCATAACGCGATGCTTCATCCCGGTCAACACGGTGACGCGCATAGTCGTCTGGATTCCCCAGAAGGCTCAGTATGAGACCGGCTTCAGCCGTTGGGTCAGAGCGCTCGCCCGTCTTACGCGCCAGCTCGGCTGTCGCATCATATTCTGCTGCGAGGGCGACATACAGCCGTTGATACGCGGTGTCATATATCACGAAAACTATGGCATCCGATGTGAGTTCCGCACCGTCGACACCAACGACGACTTCGTATTGCTCGCGAATCGCATACTCGACGATGACCTCTTTGTCATAATCGGCGCACGCGCCAATTCGGTCTCCTACTCGTCGTTTATGGTCGAGCTGCCCTCATTCCTCCAGAAATATTTCTCGCGCAACAACCTTGTTGTCATATATCCCGAACAGTTTGGCGAAGACGTCGCCCTCACATCGTTTGTCGATCCGACGGCGGCCGACATCGCTTCATCGCCCTCGCCACTATGGAGCAAGCTCCGCGGCCTGTGGCGCGCCGCAGTCTATGTCAAACGGCGCTTCACCCATCGAAACCGTCCCCGTAAAATCGACATCTGATAATTTGTAACCCTCTTTATAAATCAATTCCATGAAAAAACTTATGGCGCTTGTCGTTGCGACAGCTCTCTCGCTCCCTCTTTTTGCAGTGGAGGTCATCGACGGCATGCTCGAACGCATAGACCTGGGCCTGTCACGTAAGATAAAAGTTGAGATCGTCGCCGATTCTGTCGACCGTTTCGAACTGTCGCAGCAAGGCATCCGTCCCCTCGTCAGAGCAAACAACCCCATAAGCGCCGCCGTGGGCATAAACTGGTATCTAAAGCATTGTGCCGGAGTACACCTGTCGTGGAACTCGATGACGGCCTCTCTGCCCGATACTCTGCCGCCCGTAAAAGAGCACGTCGTCAGAACTACCGACCTCAAGATGAGATATTACCTCAATTATTGCACCCATTCATACTCGATGGCTTTCTGGAATCGCGAGCGGTGGGATCGTGAAATTGACTGGATGGCGCTCCACGGCATCAACATGCCGCTGGCCATAACGGGTACAGATGTGCTTTGGCGCAACGTTATGAGGCGGCTCGGTTATAGCGATGACAAGATCAACGAATTTGTCGCCGGACCCGGTTTTCAGGCATGGTGGCTTATGAACAATCTCGAAGGCTGGGGCGGACCGAACCCCGAGAGCCACTATCGCTTTCAGGAAGAGCTGGGGCGTCATGTCGTCGACCGCATGCGCCAATATGGCATGAAACCGGTGTTGCCGGGCTACTCGGGCATGATGCCCCATGACGCCCGCGAGACCCTCGGCCTCGACGTCGCCGACGGAGGCGACTGGTTCGGGTTCAGACGTCCGGCGTTTCTGCAGCCTGCCGACAGCGCCTTTAGACGCATTGCAGCGATTTATTACGACGAGCAGCAGAAACTGTTCGGTACTGCTCAATATTATAGTATGGACCCCTTCCATGAAGGCGGCCGCACCGAGGGCGTCGACCTTGCCGCAGCCGGCCGGGCCATAATGAAAGAGATGAAAGCTGCCAACCCCGATGCGGTATGGATCATTCAGGCATGGCGAGCCAACCCGCGTCGCGAGATGATCGAAGCTCTTGACAAAGGCGACCTCCTCGTCCTCGACCTCCATGCCGAGACAGAGCCTATATGGAATACACGCCGTGGCGGTTTCAGCGGCCACAACTGGCTCTACTGCATGCTCCACAACTTCGGCGGCAACATAGGCCTTTACGGGCGCATACCCTCGATAGTCCGTGACTTCCCGGTGGCACGCGCCGATAAAGATATGCTCGGCATAGGCCTTACAATGGAAGGCATCGAGACCAATCCCGTCGTATATGAATTCATGAGCGAACTGCCATGGCTCGATACCCCCGTCGACGCCGAGGCTTGGATACGCGATTATGTCCGCGCCCGCTATGGCGACTCCGACGAATTGATCGACAATGCCTGGCTGATCTTGCTTGACTCCGTCTATAACTGCCCGCCGTCGAGTCGCCAGCAAGGCACACTCGAGTCGCTATTCTGTGCCCGACCCTCCGACAAACCTAAGCAGGCCTCCGCGTGGGCTCAGAACAAACCGTATTATAGCCACGATGATGTCATCCACGCCGCATGCCTGTTGCTCAGCTCGGCCGACCGCTTTGCCGACAACCCCAATTATATCTACGACCTCGTCGACGTAACCCGTCAGGCAGTCGCCGACCGCGGTCGTGAAGAACTTGCTGCAACCTATGCCGCATTGCAGGCTGGCGATAAAGAAGCCTATCGTGCGGCGGCTGACCGTTTTCTCGCTCTTATCGATATGCAGGACGAACTTCTCGGTACTGTCGCCGACTTCCGGCTCGGCCGCTGGCTCAGGCAGGCCGGTGACTGTGCCGCAACTCAGGCCGAGAAAGAGCGTTATCGTTGGAATGCACGCTGTCTGATAACAGTGTGGGGCACACGGCGCGCCTCCAACAAAGGCAAACTCCACGACTATGCCCACCGCGAATGGCAGGGCCTTCTCAAAGACTTCTACAAACCCCGGTGGGAGCGTTGGTTCGATACCCGTCTTGCCGATTGGGGAGGCAAAGTACCCGACATAGACTTCTATGCCTCCGAAGAAGCCTGGACTCTCGACGATCGCCACTACCGCGATACTCCCGAAGGCGACCCCATCGCAGCAGTCACCAAAGCCCTCACAATGCTCCAAAAATAACGCAAAGCGTGTCACAAAACGGGTAATATATCGTCTATGATATATAACGTTATATTCTTGTTTTGGAAATGAAAAGATATCTGTTTTCGGCGATTCTCGTTCTGTTTATTGTGCCTCAATTGAAGGCGCTTGATTGTAAATACGACGAAAGAATTGAGCTGTTGGGGATTATCTGCAACCTGGCCGGTCTTGAAGAATATAATCATGGCTGGGGACGCGATTATATCAATGACGTCGATTCGCTTTTCGCGTCATATTCAGCTCATCCTGCCGTAAAAATGATGCAACGGCTGAATCGTGAGAATGGGATAGGATATGATGCACCTATGCAATTCGCACTTAATCTTGCTAAAAGAAATGACCGGTTTATTGTTATAAACGATTCAATAGAACAACGATGGAATGGTGTTGATCTGCAGGCCGTCGCCGATACTGTTACAGGTTTCTACAATGATACCCGATTTGGCACGTTTTTTAACGCTCATAAATCATTCTATCAATCACGTTGCTCTCAGTTCAATGATAAAGTCCTTGCTTTCTTTAACCGGGGTTGGTATACCCGTTTTTACGGTTGTGAACCTGCCGAAGATTTCAACGTTTTGATCGGATTTCTCAACGGCGGATGCAATTATGGACCGAGTCTCGATTTCAACGATAGGCCTCGGCAGGTTTTTGCAATAATGGGATATGTTATGCGCCGTGACTCCCTGACTTCATATGAAGCCCAACCCGACGTATATAGAGAAATTTTGGTGCACGAATTCAATCACTCTTTTATAAATCATCTGATAGACCATCCACAGGCTGAATTCGTGCAGGCAATGGAAGCCCCCGGTCTCGGTGTAAAGAATCTTTCCGAAACCGTCATGACCATGCAGGCATATTCCGATTGGATGTCTATAATCAATGAAAGCATAGTAAGGGCTGCGGTTGTCTGTTATCTTATTGACAACGGTACGGTCGCGGAAGATATCCGTAACGCGATACGCAGTGAAATCCAACAAGGATTCGTGTGGATGCCCGAACTCGTGCAGAAACTCAAAGAATATAAGGCACATCGTGATAAATATCCGACCTTTGAAGATTTCTATCCTCAGATCATACGATTCTTTACCGATTACGTCGCATCGAGAGAAGATGCGATAACCCAAGCGGCGTCATGAATCCAGAACGCCCGGAAGCCGTGGGCCATGGAGCGAGGCGATATGGGGCGACGCTCTCCCGAGCGTCGTCATGAACCCACAGCGCATGGAGCAAGGGTTTTTAACCCTTGCATCAACCACTAATGGTTTGACTATAGGTTGACTAATCTGCTTAATTAGACCAATTTTTACACCAAAAATTGTGAATTTTGCATTGTGAATTTTGCATTTATCACTAAAATTGCACCCACGTGCAATTTTAGTGATAAACTC
>CAJTKG010000004.1 GCA_910576935.1 uncultured Muribaculaceae bacterium | reverse complement strand
CGATATTAAAGCCAATTAAAGCCCGATTAAACCTGCGTTAAACGCCGATTAAACGGAAGCCCTCAAAAATTCAGGTGGAATTAAAGCAAATTCAACTTTTTGCACGCTTCGTTTTTCCGCGCCGTTCCACTCTCCCACCCCACATCATCAATCATATCAGCGAGTTACGCAACCGACCGACATTCACACCGATGCTCGCTTCGTTTTCATGCCCATATATTTTTATCTTAATTTCACAATTAATCATATAATAATTAAGTCGCAAATTTTACTACAACACGCGGAAAAAAACGGCGCCGACTAACTGAGCCGGCGCCGCGTAATTATGTCAGTATTTTATTTTATCACTGCAAGACCACCCTTGGCTGTTTCTTTATAAAGCGACGGGAGGTCATGCCCTGTCTGTTTCATGACTTCGACTATACGGTCGAAATCGACTGAATGCTTGCCGTCGGAGAAGGCCGAATAGAGATTGGCGTCGAGGGCTCTTGCGGCTGCATAGGCGTTTCGCTCGATACACGGTATCTGGACAAGCCCGCAAACCGGATCACATGTCAGGCCCAAATGGTGCTCGAGGCCCATCTCGGCCGAATATTCAATTTGAGCGGGCGTGCCGCCGAAGAGCTGCGACGCAGCAGCGGCAGCCATGGCACATGCCACTCCGACCTCGCCCTGACAACCGACTTCAGCACCCGAAACGGAAGCGTTGTGTTTTACGACATTGCCAAACAATCCGGCCGTAGCCAAGGCGCGCAGGATGCGTTTCTCGCTGAAATTCTTTGAAGTATGGAGGTGATAGAGCACGGCGGGGACGATGCCGCACGAGCCACATGTTGGAGCGGTGACGATGCGGCCGCCGGCAGCGTTCTCTTCAGATACGGCCAAAGCATAGGCATAGACCAGTCCGCGGCTTTTGAGCGAACTGTTGTAGCCTGCTGCATGGACATAATAGCTCACAGCCTTTCGACGGACGCCGAGACCGCCGGGCAAGACGCCCTCGGCTTCGATGCCGCGGTCGACTGCGTCTTTCATGACACTCCACACCTCGGCAAGATAGTCCCATATGCCGCTGTCTTCATAGAGATCGACAAACTCCCAGTAGCTGCGACCGCTTTCTTCGCACCAACGCTGGATATCCTTTATTTTGCTGAGTGGATAGATTGACTTCGACGGTTCGCGCGGCTGTCCTTCTTCGAGAATGTCTCCACCACCTATCGAATAAATCGTTTTCGAGTGTATTTCATTGCCATTGGCATCAAAAGCCTTGAATTTCATGCCATTTGTATGAAACGGCAGAACTTCGTCGGGCTTCCATATGAGTTCGACCGGCGCCAAAGGCTCAAGCACACCGAGTATGGCACTGTCTGTCATGTGACCGCGGCCTGTGGCCGCGAGCGAGCCATAGAGTGTCACTTCGTAGCGCGAAGCGCCGGATGTCTCGGCAGCAAATCCTGAAGCGGCTTTCATCGGCCCCATTGTGTGGGAACTCGACGGGCCGTTGCCTATTTTATAGAGTTGTCTGATTGATTCCATATTATGTTATTATGAAGCTGATTCGCGGCTACCGAATGTCTCTTTGATATTCCAGACGGCAAGTGACGCTACAGCGAGGAGCACTCCTGAGACAACGAGCATACAGACGGTCTGAGGGGCGCCGTTGGCTGCCGCGGGGAAGCAATGGAGTATAAGGCCGCCACAGAGAGCGGCGATAATCTGAGGTATGCAGATTGTGCAGTTAAACAGACCGAGATATGTACCGATATGGCTGCCCGACAGTGCGTTGGTGAGAATCGTAAACGGCATCGCCAGGATAGCGGCCCACGCACATCCCATCAAAGCATAGCTAACGCCGAGAGCATAGTGGTTATGTATAAAGTAGACCGAAATGAAACCGACGGCACCGATGAGCAGGCTCAACGAATAGCCGAGACGACGGTTGCGGAATCCAGCGAGGACTATAGCCCAAAGCACCGCGGCAATGGCCTGAATTGCAAGAAGCACGCCGTTCCAGTCGCCGGCGTTCTGATATTCGACGCTGGCTGCGTTGAGCACAGTCTTATAATTTAGCTCAACGCGGTCCTGAGGCCCGAAAGGTTCGACCGGGCTTGTCTGCTCAAGCACATAGTCGCCCGTGCCGTCGACATCTTTGGCTATGTGTGCGAGTGTCAGTTCAGTGCCGGGTGCTACGCGCGCGAACTCTGAGACTGTATAGGCATTTTCTTTGACAGGAGTCTCTACGCCGTCGACATATATTACACTACCGGCGCGGGCGAGCAAGCCTTTGTCGGGCGAGACGCGGGCCACGCCGTTGTCATAGACGATACTTCCGGCCGAAATGACAGTATCGCCCTCAACAACAACGACCTCAGGTTCAAGCACCGTGCCGTCGACATCTATGCCTGCAAGAGCAAGAGTGCCATCGAGGACTACGGGAGTCTTGCCATTAAAAAGATATTTGTCGTCATAGTTCTTGCCGTTGACGCTTATGCCTGTCACCTGCTCGATCGATGGAGCACCGAAAGCATGGCTGGCGATAGCATCGGTCGAATATGTCCACATATACAAGAAAGCGGCCCAGCAGAAGAACTGCACGAGGCCCACGGTCCAGAAAACTTTGGGTGCATTGACAAGTAGCCTGAACATGCCCGGATTGTCTTTTATGTCGGTCTGTTTTTCGGTTATGCCGTGATAGAGGGCATATTCATGTGGCGGCATCTCTTTGACTTTGACAAAAGTATAGATAACACATAAAAGCATCACAGCGGCACCGAGATAGAACGAGAATGTCACCGTTGCGGGCACTTCGCCCGATGGCGCGGTATTGCTCAGGAAGAGGGCGAGAACAATCGGAGCGATATAGCCGACAACAGAGCCGGCGTTACACAGGAAACTCTGTATCGAATAAGCCAGACCCTTCTGTTTCTCGTTGACAAAATCGCCCACAAGCATTTTGAATGGCTGCATCGCCATATTGATCGATGTATCGAGGAACATCAGCATCACGAGGCCGAAAATTATAGCCTGCGAGACCGACAGTCCGAGCGAACCTGCATTGGGCAGGAAACACATGACGATTATGGCCACGAGCGCTCCGACAATAAGATATGGCAGACGGCGGCCGAAGCGGTTCCAAGTGCGGTCGCTCGCCGAACCGACGATCGGCTGGACTACAAGCCCCATCAACGGAGGTAGAATCCAGAAATAGCTCAAATCATGCGGATCGGCGCCGATAGTCGAGAATATTCGGCTAACCTGTGAACTTTGAAGAGCATATGCGATCTGTACGCCAAAGAAGCCGAAACTGAGATTCCAGAGCTTCCAAAAACTTAAATTAGGTTTGTCTTTCATGTGTATAATCTCTACAATATATAATTACAAAAATTTCTACTTTATGTCATTGCATAGAGGGCTGCAATCTCATCGCCCCACAGCGCCGGATCGGGAGTTTCAAGTATAAGCGGCATGCCGTCGAAGCGCGGGTCGGCCATAAGTCGGGCAAAAAAAGCTTCACCGATATAACCGCGACCCACCGGGGCATGACGGTCTATCTTCGAGCCGAGAGGCTTCAGGGCATCATTGAGATGCATAGCCGCCAAATAGCTGAAGCCTATAGTGGCGTCAAATTCATTCCAGACCGCATCGTATCCCTCAGGCGTCGACATATCGTAGCCCGCGGCAAAAGCGTGGCAGCTGTCGATGCAGACCCCTACCCTCGATTTGTCTTCAATCATGTCGATGATGGCGGCAAGCTGCTCAAATGTATAACCAAGCGTCGAGCCCTGTCCGGCTGTATTCTCTATTACAGCCCTGACGCCCTCTGTGGTCTCAAGACAACGATTTATCGAGTCGGCTATAAGAGTCAGGCATTCCGCCGGCCCGAGACGTTTAAGATGTGCTCCGGGGTGGAAATTCAGCATCGTTATGCCGAGACGACGACAACAACGCATCTCATCGATAAAGATCTTGCGCGAAAATGCGTTTTTGCGTTTGTCGGGATTACCAAAATTAATCATAAACGACGAATGCGGCAGTATGGCATCAGGGCCATAGCCATATTTTCGGCACTCGGCCATAAACCGATCGGCGACAGCATCGTCGATCGACCGACGGTTGAAGTCGCTCGCATCGAAAAGGTCACACGCAAAAGCGCGCGCGCCAAGGCTGTGAGCCTCAGCCGGCGCCGCCGAAATATCGGGCTGCGACGATACATGTACACCTATGAGTTTCATCTACGCATTTATTAACGCTACAAAAATAGCATTTATAGTCGTGACTACAACATATTTGCCCTTACTTTTTATTAAAAAGGCATAAAAATCGGGGATATGTCTGAAAAAGACACATCCCCGATATATACTTGAATATGATTCTTTATTCAAATTCGACCAACAGGGCATCAGCGCCGACAACGTCGTCGGGTTTGACGAAGATGCGTTTGACGGTCTTATCAGCCGGAGCGACAACGTCGTTCTCCATCTTCATTGCTTCATAGACAAGCACGACCTGTCCTTTTGAGACCTTGTCGCCGGGTTTGACTTTGATTTCGATGATGCGGCCACCCATGGGCGCGGCGATTGTCTCGCCTGTGACAGGTTCATCAGCCTTGATTTCCTCGGTCTTGACCTCAGCGGGGGCTGTAGCGGCTTTTGATGCCTCGAATTCTTCGGCGCGACGACGTTTCAGGAAGCCGTTGGCAACACTGGGGAGAAGCTCGAGCAATAGTTCTTCCTCCTTATTCTTGGCCAGTTTTGCGCCGCCGAACTCTGTAAGAGCGGGGTTATCAGGTTTTTTATAAGAGCTTACATCGTAAGGTTTTTCGACAGGGCTACCGGTGATTTTCTCACGGAAGGCGGGATCGATGGCTACAGGTGTGTGGCCATACTCACCTTTGACAAGCGATATAAACTGGTTGGATTTTGTCGTATAGTCGGGATTGCCTTTGCGACGGTCGAGAGCGACAGAAACGGCCTGACTGCCGACAATCTGACTTGTAGGTGTCACCAGAGGTACAAGACCGGCGTCGCGGCGCACCATGGGAATCAGGCGCATGGCGTCGTCAAGAAGGTCTTCGGCCTTAAGCGCTTTGAGCTGAGCGACCATGTTGGAATACATGCCGCCGGGGACTTCGGCATTTTTGACAAGTTCGTTGGGTTTTGGGAAACCGAAGTATTCCTCGATTGCATGACATGCATTGAGAAGAGCGCTCTCGTTACCGGCCTTTGCGGCTGCGACGGCAGCATCAAGCCGGCTCTCGACTTCTGCAGGCAGTTTGTCGTTGAGCGGGTCGAAGTCGCGTGGCAGTTTGCCGAGATCGAAATCTTTGAGCGATTTGCGGGCGTCAAGCAGACGTTTGCGTATCTCGCCGACAGCTTTCATGTCGACGTCGATCTCAACACCGAGCTTCTTGGCGAAGAGATAGACAAGCTCGATAGCCGGAGCGGCCGAACCTCCGCCAAACCACCATATATTGGTATCAAGAATGTCGACTCCGTTGATTATGGCCATCACACTCGAAGCCAAGCCATAGCCCGGGGTACAGTGGGTATGGAAATCGACGGGAACTTTCAGGTTGGCTTTAAGTTTCGATATTATCGAAGCGGCGCGCGACGGTGTGACGAGGCCTGCCATATCTTTGAGAGTGATAATTTTAGCTCCCAATGCCTCCATCGCTTTGGCTTTCTCGACGAAATATTCGTCGGTAAAAATTTTCTCAGGTTCGGCAGCTGCGTTCTTCTTGCCGAAGAGACGACCGAAGAAACTTTGTTTGGGCTGCTCTACTGCGACCGGTTTGGGGTCGACGGTATAGCAGACTGCGCCGTCGGCGATACCGCCGAGGTTATTGATGAGTCTGATAGATTCCTTTACGTTGTCGATATCATTGAGCGCGTCAAAGATACGCATAACATTGAGACCATTGGCTATAGCTTCTTTATAGAAGCCCTCGAGCACACTGTCGGGATAAGGCACATAGCCGAAGAGGTTACGGCCACGTGAAAGAGCTGAAAGAAGCGATTTGCCTTTCATCACCTTTGACACACTGCGGAGACGATCCCAGGGAGATTCGTCGAGATAGCGCATCACCGAGTCAGGCACGGCGCCGCCCCAGACTTCCATAATATAAAAGCCGGCATTCTCATAGTAGGGCAGCAATTTGTCGATTTCGCCCTGGCTAAGACGTGTAGCAAACAGCGACTGTTGTCCGTCGCGAAGCGTAAGGTCACGAATTTTCAGTTTTTTATTTTCCATATCAAGTTTTATATTGAGTTGTCTTATATCGATCTCAACAGATTTTATGTATCGGCAAATATATATTTATTTTTTGTATTAAAGAAAAAATTCTTTAATTTTTTGTCCCCAATCATATTATTTCTGTTTTTTAGCACTCACAATTAAGCGCAATCCGCTATTTTTGCATAAAAAAATAGCAGATTGTCATGTTCAACATATTCAAACGCTCAAAATCGGCCACAGAGCCGCAACCGTTTTTTTTCAATACCGACATACACTGTCATATCCTGCCGGGCATTGATGACGGTTCTCCCGATACCGTCACGTCGTTGACGCTCGTTAAACGCATGCAGTCGTGGGGACTCAAACGCATCATCGCCAGCCCGCATGTGACAAACCTGACATTCCCCAATACGCCTGAAACAGTAGGTGCAGCCCGTGAAGATCTAAAAAAGGTTCTCGCCGACGCCGGAAGTGAAGTCGTCATTGAAAACTCGGCCGAGTATCGCATAGACGACCTCTTCGCCCGCGAGCTCGAAGCAGAACGCCTTATGACGCTACCCAACAACTATATACTTATCGAGAATCCGTTTGTACGTGAACCCGGCAATCTTGACAGCATCATTTTTGACCTACAGGTGAGAGGCCTGCGGCCTATTCTAGCCCACCCCGAACGCTACTCATATTATTATAATAATCCCGGACGCTATGAAGCGCTACACAACGCCGGAGCGATGTTTCAGATCAATATACTGAGTCTTGCCGGCGGATATGGTAAAATCGAGCGCAAAATCGCCGAGATGCTAATTGACAAAGGCCTGGTGGATTTTGTCGGGACCGACTTGCATAATGCCGCCCACGCCGACATAATCGACCGCTACCTGACATCAAACGACTATCTAAAAGACCGAGACCGTCTCAAAGGCCGTATTCTCAACGATAAAACATTTGTATAACAACACATTAACAGCTATTCCACCAACAAAACCTCTATCGCTTTTTCGAGCATGGTATCGATGCCTTCGAGCGCTTTGGCCGGATCGAGATCAACCTTGCAACCCTGCGACGGTTCTATGCCGCTCTCTGTCGACTGACCAAGGGCATCAAGCACCGAACAGGCCGAGAATCTGACACCCCATCCACAAGGAATTTCAGACGAAAAAGGCATACCGCTGCCACCGCCGGTGCGGTCACCGACAATCTTGACATTTGGCAGCAGTTTCATTATCGACACAAAATTGTTTGCCGCACTGAAGGTGCTACGGTTTGTCAGCACGACGACAGGTTTGAGCCAACGGCGACGTCCTGCCGGAGCAGGATCAAAATAATAGGCATAAGGCTTCGAAAAGTCGCTGTGGCCCGGACCGGTCTTGTGCGAAATGTAACCGGCAAGAATCCTTTCATCTATAAACCGCCGCACTATAGTCTCGACATTGGTCATGTCGCCGCCGCCGTTGTCACGTATGTCTATGATGAGTCCACGGCATGGTGCGAAACTATATAATATGGCGTCAAGCGCGCTTTCGCCGACCATATATGAAAACGACCCGTAGTTTATATAGCCTACATTTTGTGGAAGTACGGCATATTTCATACCCGACACCGACGAATAGTCAAAGTTGAGATAATATTGTTCTATGAGACGCGCATCGTAGTTCTGTGGATAATCGCTCCACCATTTACGATAATATGACACGTCGAAACTCGAACTGAGGTTTACATGACCGTCTTTCAATTCGGCGAGCATATCGGAACATATATCAAAAAATTCGCGTGCGGTCATGTCGTTGCCGATGCGCATGTGATATTTGCTGTAAACCGCATCCCAGTCTATATCTTTCTGATCCAAGAAACAATAGTGTTGGTCGATTATAGTCCAGAGCGCATCGAAATTGCCATAGACATCGGCGTTCCACTTTTCGGTCTCGTGACAGGCAGTGAGTGCGATCGAAGCGACTAATATTATCAATATTTTCTTAATCATCAGTAAATGGCTGAAATAATTTTTGCATTATCCGACAGTTTGCGTCGAGGCGATAGCGAGATCCACTCATTGGCGAGACCGATAACAAAACTGTGGACGGTATGGCCGCTGACAATATTGTTGACCTTGCCGGAATAAATTTCGTTATGATAGCCGAGGCGCAGTGTCGCACCTTTGAAACGCAAGTCAAGAGTAATAAGGTTGTCGAATCTGAAATAATTCCCGGGCCAGGCACAGTGCACAAGACCGCTCTTGTTGCCGAGATATATCTCGTAATACAATTCACCGTAGTCAGGCGAGAAAAACACACCCGTCAAAGGCATCGACGGCTGATAGCGAAAGGTTACGGGCAACGCACCGATCTTGAAATTGTATACGACCATTGCGCTTATGCCTACCGTCCACGAGGCTTTAGCCGTGACAGGATTGTTGCCGTTGCGGGCGAGATATAGCGCGCCAAGATCTATAGCCGTGTTAAAACCGCCAGACAGAGCGATACCGTGCGGCAGACGCGATGATTTCAGACGCCACAGCACTCCCCAGTCGACATTGAGATCAAGGCCCCACATAGTTGCGTTACGGGCCGGATTTCGATCACGGTCGACCGACAGACGCCCCCGCAACTGCATGATCGCACCGGAGGGATTAAAACGCGGCGCCTGCAAGCGTTCGTATGCCATCGCAGTAGTCCAGCCGTCATAATTGAGCGGGGTAAGATATGTGTCTGTCAGATGCGACGACCCGAATTCGACACTATACGCCGATGTGACAGGGCGCAAGACCTCGACGCTGTCCCGACGTGCTACAGCAGTAACGGCGACAAGCGCCAGAAATATCGTGCCGAATATCCGCTTCATCAGAATATGCGTTTTTGGCCGGTGATTTCGTCTCGAAGCTCTTCGTCGGAGATCTCTTCGCTCTCTACAGATTCGGTGTCGGACTGAACATTTTCATCGCCGTCAGCGATAATGTCTGATGCCGCAGAATTGCTATCATCATCGTCATCGCCGTCGACAATCAATGGTTCGATTTCGGTCACAGTGTCAAGCGCATATGTAACAAGACGCTTACCTTTGGCTTTGAATGATTTCAGTCCTATGAAATTCTCGGCATCGACAATCAGCGGTTCGCGAAAATCATCGGGAGCGGCAAATCTCACCTCAAAACGCGCATGAGGTGTATCGGTTAGCAATATCAGCACCGAGCGTTCGTTGTCGCCTATAAAACGTTGCTTGCGTGCCGACGGCTCGAACATGAATCTCTTGATGTATGGATATCCCTGATCCGCGTCAAAGAGAATTGCCGTCCACACTTGTTTGGGCCTAAACTTCTCTATTCTTAGGATATTGTCATCATAGTGGTTTGTGGCCTCAAAACCGGTTGTGTAATATTCGCCGTTTTTCAGAATCACGAGCACAAGGTCATCACCCATAAACTCGCCGAGAAGTCTTCCGCGTCCGTCATAATTGAGACGCAACACATCAGGATCAAACCACACTTCACGGCCGCCAAGCGTCGAAGCTCCGTGTTCTTTAAGCGAAAAACGGTGCACCTCGTTCTTTGTCACAAGATTACCCTGCGACTGCTTGCCTTTGATGGCCAGTTTGGCGAAGTCGATGTCAAACTGCAGAGTCTTGAGGCGCTGTTTTGGCTTGAGGGTCACTTTGACAACCTCTGCCTCTCCGTTAGGATTGGCCGAGAACCACATGACTTTGGTGCCCGGCAGTCCTTGCGTGAGATTGTACTCCTTGTCGCGCGTGACGCCGGTGACGGCAAAGCGCTTCATATAATAGATACCTCCCGTGCCGTTACGATAAATGACATTATATATAGTGCGCGTATCGTTGCGTTTGAAGACATTGACATATAAGACATTCTTGCCGACTGAAATTTTGTCCTGGACTTTGACAATCTTATAACGCCCGTCCTTGTAGAATATGATAACATCGTCAAGAGACGAACAGTTGCAGATAAATTCGTCTTTTTTAAGGCCGGTACCGATAAAGCCGTCCTCGCGATTTATATACAGCCGTTCATTGGCCTCGGCGACATTAGCGGCTTCGATATTGTCGAAATTGCGTATGACAGTGCGACGGGGATATGCATCTCCGTATTTAGCTTTCAGACGTTTGTACCAGTCTATTGTGTATTCGACTATATGGGTGAGCTTGTCATTGATCTCGGTTATTTTGCGATCGAGATCGGCAATACGGTCATCTGCTTCATCAGAACTGAATTTGAAAATGCGTTTCATCTTTATCTCGACAAGCTTGAGAATATCGTCATCGTTTATCTCTCTGACAAACGACGGCTTGTATTTATCAAGCCTGAGGTCGATATGTCTTACTGCCGACTCGATGTCCGGAGCCTGTTCATACTCTTTATCCTTATAGATCCGTTCCTCGATAAATATTTTCTCGAGAGAAGCAAAAAGTCTTTGTTCCTGAAGTTCACCGAGACGCACTTTAAGTTCGGCCTCAAGGATGTCACGGGTTGAGTCGACACTATAACGGAGAATATCGTCGACACCGAGAAAGCATGGCTTCCTGGCGTCGATGACACAGCAGTTCGGCGACACACTGACCTCACAATCTGTAAAAGCATACAGAGCATCGATAGCCTTGTCGCTTGACGTACCGGGCTGGAGATGGACGAGTATACAGGCTTTTTCTGCCGTATTGTCGTCTACCTTGCGGATTTTGATTTTATCTTTTTCGTAAGCCTTCAATATCGAGTCGATGATTATGCCTGTAGTCTTGCCATAGGGTATTTCAGTAACGGCAAGCGTGCGATTGTCTACCTTCTCGATTTTGGCACGTATCTTGACAGCGCCGCCACGACGACCTTCGTTATAACGGGAGACATCAATAAAACCGCCTGTAGGGAAATCGGGATACAACACAAAATCCTCACCTCTCAGATATGCGACGGCGGCATCAATGATCTCGTTGAAATTATGCGGCAGAATCTTCGACGACAGACCGACAGCAATGCCTTCGGCACCGTGAGCGAGCAGCAGCGGAAACTTAGCCGGCAAAGTCACCGGCTCGTTTTTGCGCCCGTCATAGCTCGGCGTCCATTCGGTAATCTTAGGATTGTAGAGCGTCTCAAGCGCAAACTCCGAGAGACGTGCCTCGATATAACGCGAGGCCGCCGCAGAGGCGCCGGTAAGTATGTTGCCCCAGTTGCCCTGTTTCTCAATCAGCAAGTCTTTTTGTCCGAGCTGTACAAGGGCGTCGGTGATCGAAGCGTCACCGTGAGGATGATATTGCATCGCCGAACCGACTATATTGTTGACTTTGTTGAAGCGGCCGTCATCAAGAGTCTTCATGGTATGGAGGATGCGGCGCTGCACCGGCTTAAGTCCGTCAGCAATATGCGGCACCGCACGTTCAAGTATCACATAAGAGGCATATTCGAGAAACCAGTTGCGATACATGCCCCTGAGGTGATATTTCACCACGTCTCCGTCACGAGCTACAGACATCAGACGTTCGTCGGCCTGAGACTCCTCGCCCGCGACATTTTCATTATCGTTTTCCTCGTCGTTATATTGACTGTCGTTTGTATCTATCATCTATCTATGGTAAAAGAAAGTGTGTCCCTACAAATTTACAAAAATTTTCATTATTATCGCCAACAAACATTATTTTTAGCTGAATTATAGTATGCGATGCGCACTATTTTTCGTATCTTTGACTTCGTCTTATATACTCTCGTTCGGCAAAATCAAATTTTATTTGCTTTTGCTCTCGACTTATTGTTATCTTTGTGCAAGCGCGAAGATACTCTCGCTCAACAAAGCCCAAACAAGTTTGGCTTTGTATTCTACTTATTCGTATCTTTGACATGACAATAAACCAATTTATATGAAACAACTGTTGCGATATCTCATTCTGTTATTGACCGTATGCGCCATAAGTCGGCCGGACGCCGAAGCCAAAGGCAAAATAATTTTCTCGGCTGACGCCGACAATGATCTTTACCGTCTGTTAATTGCCGAGGGCTGCGAACCGATAAGATTCGATACGGCCGACGAGGCTGTAGCCGCCGCCACCAAGGGCGATGCCGTTATCATCACCGCCGCGGGCTATCCCGCTGTACCTGTCTGCATATCTGACGATCTGGCCGATCTCGCCCGACGTAAAAACCTCAAGATATATGCAGAATATGTCTGTGATTTTCCGGACATAAAGATCGACAGCACTGCTTTTGCCGGCACTGTCGAGCGCGCCGTCATAACCTCTGATTTCTTTAAGCAGACACTTGAAAAGATGGATCTTCTCGGCATAAACGGCTGCCATATCTACCGCGCCTATGTTAAAAATCCACTCATCTGCTACGCCAGACTCGCGGGATATGACAAAGCTCGTTACGGCCTGACAGACACCGATGTATATCCGTTGTTGTGGCGTTCGGGCAACACGATGCTCGCATTCAGCTGTCTGAGCTGTTTTGAGACGGCTCGCTATGCGCCTGTTGCCTCGTGGCATGCAGTCTGGACAGGCATCATAAGATGGCTGACAGGCGACAAAAACTTCACTTTAAAGCATCAGCCATCAGACCCGCGGCCGACATACGGCCGCTGTGACAAGATCAGCGTTGAAGCCCGGCGCGACGCCGTCGGCCGCAGCGCCGAATGGCTCTATAACGCACATCTGCTCATACATCCGTCATGGCGTGACAGTGTCTATCACTATCAGGGCGACGGTCTCAATCCATACGGTCCGGCTATACCGCAAAATGCCCTCATAGGCGACGGCGCTCACGGTGTGCTTGAAGGTCACGCCTCGTCAATAGACGCCGACGGCTCACAACGCTACCGCTACTGGCTCCGCGCCGACGTCCAGGGCGAAGTGGCATATCTGCTCGCAAGTGCCGCAGCAATTACGGGCAACAAGAAATATGCCGCCTCGTCAGAGCGTCTGCTCGACTATGTGTTCCATAGCGACGACTTTATAAACGGCAAGAAAAAAGACCCTTCGAGCGACGCCTACGGCCTCATCGGATGGGCCAAAACCCACGACTATGTCTTCTACAACGATGACAACGCCCGACTGCTTCTCGGTGCAATAGGTGCATCGGCCCTTCTCGGCAGCGAACGTTGGAACAAGCAAATAGTAGAGTGTATCCTGGCCAACTTCATGCTTAGCAGCCGACAGGGATTTCTACCCGATCGTTTCGAAGAAGCCGATCTGTTGGCCAACGGCCGCAGATATTATGCCGACCGCGACTTCATACTTGCACATCCGCATTTCGACTCATGGATGCTCGCCTGCTATCTGTGGCTTTATGACAAGACAGGCTATCAGCCTCTGCTCGACAAGGCCCGCACCGCCATCTCGCTCATCATGGAGGCTTATCCCGACGACTGGAACTGGACCAACGGCATACAGCAGGAACGCGCCCGCATGATACTGCCTCTGGCATGGCTCGTACGCGTCGACGACACTACCGAACATCGCCAATGGCTCGACACCGTTGTCAACAAATTACTTGAAAATCAAGCATCATGCGGCGGCATCCGCGAAGAACTCGGAGAGTGCCGCCTCGGTATGTTCGGCAAAACGATGTCAAACAAAGATTATGGCATAACCGAGGCTCCGCTGATCAGTGAAAATGGCGATCCTGTCGCCGACATGCTATATACGAGCAACTTTGCTTTCTTTGCTCTCAACGAAGCCGCTCATGCGACAGGCAACCCCAAATATCGCGAGGCCGTCGACCGTCTGGCTGATTTCCTTGTGCGCATCCAGGTCAAAAGCGACCGTCATCCCGACATCGACGGCGCATGGATGAGGGCTTTCGACTATGACCGTTGGGATTACTGGGCATCCAACGCCGACTCCGGTTGGGGCGCATGGTCGACACTGACCGGCTGGATTCAGACATGGATCACCGCAACAGAGGCTTTGGTCGAAAACGACAGTTCGTTCTGGGACGTGACACACAAGGCCAACATCAAGCCGCAGATGAAGGCAGCCGAATGGATGCTCAAGCGATAATGAGGAGTTTGTGCACTCGGCAAAATTTACTACCTTTGCGTCACAAAGCGAAAAGAATATGAACGATTATATCGAAGTGCGGTTTGACCTCACACCTTCATGCGAAGACGCAACCGACCTGCTCGCGGGCCTGTTGGCCGACGCCGGATTCGAGAGTTTTGTTCCCGACGGCAACGGCCTCACGGCATATGTCAAAAAAGAGCTCTATGACGCAGACGCCGTTTGTGTTGCAGTGGCAGACTTCCCTTTTGACTGCCGCATAGATATCCGTGACACACTCGTCGAGGGACGCGACTGGAACGCCGAATGGGAGAAAAACTATTTCAAGCCTATCGTCGTCGGTGACCGCTGTGTCATACACAGCTCGTTCCACACCGACATACCGAGAGCCGAATACGATATCGTCATCGACCCTAAAATGGCTTTCGGCACAGGTCACCACTCAACGACATCGCTCATAATCAGACAACTTCTCGAGGCTGATCTCAAAGGTAAATCTGTCATAGACATGGGCACGGGCACAGGCATCCTCGCCATATTGGCTTCTATGCGCGGCGCCTCGCCTGTCACAGCAATAGAGATTGACGCTTTCGCCTATGAGAATGCAGTCGAAAACGTGCGGCTCAACGGTCACGCCGAAATCACAGTGCTCAACGGCGACGCGTCGCTGCTTGCCGATATCGCTCCGGCCGACATTTTCATCGCCAACATAAACCGCAATGTCATCACCGGCGATCTCGACCGCTATGCTCCGGCCGTCAAACCCGGCGGTATGATGCTTCTGAGCGGATTCTATCATGGCAATGACGCCGACATTGTAAGCCGCGCCGCTGCCATACATGGTTTCGACACCACAGACATGAGCGTCGATAATAACTGGTGCTGTCTCAAATTGATAAAAAACTGACATGAAACATCTGCTGCTGACCATACTGGCTGTAATGGCTGTTGCTGTAAACGCTTCTGCCGCCTCAGACGAAGACCGCATGCCGACATCCGATCACGGGCATTTTGCCTGGGGCGCCGAGGTCGGCGGATCTATCGACATGAGTGCCAACGATATGTCGACAATCGACTTTACCGCTCTGATAGGCTATCGACGCTCATGGATGAAATTTCTCGGCGTCGGTGTCGGCATGGACATCATGGTCAACAACTCGTGTCGTTCGTTCCCGATATTCGCCAACCTCAAGACGAGTTTCTCAAACCGTCCACAACTGCTGTTTATGGATTTGCGAGCAGGCATCTCGGTCAATTATCTGCCTGACGATCTCACGCAGACGGGTGCATACGCTTTTGCCGGCATCGGTTTCAATCTCGCATCGGGCAATAAGTTTGCGTCACACCTTACACTCGGCTATAGCTTTGTCGACCGTCGAGATGTCAACTATAACGAACAACACATCGGTTTCTCGCCGCTGCACTACGCGTCGGTGCGCCTCGGCATAGCGTTCTGATACCTTTTTGGGTGTGTGCTGACTCATCAGGGCCATTGATGATATGACAATATAAATTTTTCATACAGGAGAGTATGGTTTTACCGTTACTCTCTTATCTCTTATATGAGTATGTGGTTATATCTGAATATAAAAAATTTATGCATCGAAAATGTTTTCCTGTTAAAACCGTCTTTCAATAAACAAAGGGAAAATAAATCAGATTTTACTTATTCGCCTACAGGTCTATGACAAAATAAAAAGCCCCCGGCATCGGATTTGCATTGAAAGCATAATTCGGCGTCGGGGGTAAAGTTGTTTGTTAGTCTTATATTATTATTTCACGTCGTGTTTGAGGACGTAGACGGCACCGGCATAGTCTGGTTCGTTGGTGATCTCGTTGACGAGGTCAGAGTAGACGACACGGCCCTCTTCATCGACAATAATCACGGCACGGGCCAACAAGCCTTTGAGCGGCCCGTCGACGAGTTCGACACCATAATCCTTTGCAAAGGCCGGAGAGCGGAATGCCGAGGCTGTCACAACGCGCTTCAGACCTTCGGTGGTGCAGAACCGCGACATGGCGAAGGGAAGGTCCATCGAAATGCAGATGACGACGGTATTGTCAAAATCGGCGGCTTCTTTGTTGAAGCGACGCACGGAGGCGGCGCACACGGCAGTGTCGAGACTTGGGAATATGTTGAGCACCACGCATTTACCACGATAGCCTGACAGTTTTACCTCCGAGAGATCGGCTGCTGTCAGTGTGAAATCGGGAGCTTTTTCGCCTGCTACGGGTACATTGCCGCCTGTGTGACAGGGTGTTTCTTTGAAATAGAGTGTTTCCATATATCGAGTGTTTATATCATTGTTATTTTACGGCAGATGTTACTGTCTTCTGTATAACAACATCTGTCAGGTCATTGTTGTAGCCGTTGATGATTTCTTTCACTGTGGCGTCTCGGTCACAGATGATAACAACAGGAGTTGCGGTCACGCCGCAGTCGCGGGCCAGCCGACGTGCGCTCATAAGTATGTGCTCGCCCTCGCGGCACGGCCCTGTCAGAGCTTCTATGGCATCGATGTCGTTTGAGATGAATGCAAAGATGACGTCGGTCTGCATCGGCATGGCATCGACGGCGCGACGCAAAGCGTCGACGGTCGCGCCGGCACTGCCGATATCGCTGTCGAGGATGGCAATGACGGTCGGCACGGCAAAACAGTCGCCCTTGTAACGCGTATAACGCTCGCCTGTGACTGTAGGCGCCGTAAATTCGGGCAGTTTGCGACCGGGCATATTGTCAAGACGAAAGTCACTCTCGCGGCAGTTGCCGAAAGCATCGGCATAGACAGACATCAGAGCATCTTCAGTGATGACATCGTATGGTTTTATGCGCGTAGCCGGATAGCTATAGGTGACCGTAATTGTCTGTTCGCCTATCTGCCCGGGGTTGGCCTCGAAGTCGGCCGATACGGGCATCAGTGTCTCTCGGTCGAAAGCATAGACAAATTCAAGAGCCTCGACACCTCCGAAAGTCCTGACACCGTCGACGACGATGCAACGACGCCCGTTTACTGTCTTATCGGGCATATAATTGCAACGATATGACGAATCAACGGCCATAGACTCAAAGCGCTGCCCGATATATTGGGGAAGCAGATCGGTAAACTGGGCGTTGTTCTGCACGCCGCCATCGACAGTGCCGCGTGGCGCGAAAGGAACAGTGTCGTCGGTGTAATGATATTCCTGAAGGCGGTCGCCGCGGAAGCGGTAGTGGTGTCCGTCGGCATATGCCGAAAACCCGTGGCTGCTGTTGCCGTCTTTGGCAACAGCCCAGTCAATTACATAGTCGGCCGGAGCAAGGGTGTCGCCCACGGCTGAGCGGCTGAATAAGCCTATATCATAGACGACCGGGCGGCGCGATGTCGGCAGCAACACTTCATAACGGCAGTCGCCGCTGTAGTCTCCCATGTCGACAAGGGCACGTCCAAGTGATTGCAGGTCAACAGGGACACCTCCCATCAGCGGCATAACGGATGCTACGGCAATTACGACAGACAATTTCTTTTTAAGGTCAGGCATAATGTGATATCTCGTTTTTTTCTTTATAAAAGTTAACAAAGATAGTGTATCGACTGTTCGCTGCAAAGAAAAAAATGATGTAGTTAGAGAAGTCCGAAAAAAAATCTTAACTTTGCATCCATAACCATGAAAAACTTTGACAATTATTTATAAAAACTATTCTTTCCAATGAAACAAATCAATTTCGGTTATCTGCTTTTTATATCATTCGTAGCGGCTCTCGGAGGTTTTCTTTTCGGATACGATACGGCCGTCATCTCAGGCACTATATCACAGGTGGCGGAACAGTTCGACCTCAGCCCGCTTTCGTCAGGCTGGTATGTCGGATGCGCCTTGATTGGTTCGATCGGCGGTGTTGCCGTCGGCGGTATGCTCGGCGACTGGCTCGGACGCCGCAATGCCATGCTGCTGTCGGCTGTGATGTTCACAGCCTCTGCCGCAGGATGTGCCCTATGTGGAAGTTTTGACGCCCTTGTGGTCTGGCGCATCGTCGGCGGTGTCGGCATCGGCGTGGCCTCGATCATCTGCCCGCTTTATATCTCGGAAATTGCCGCGGCGCAATATCGCGGACGCCTTGTGTCGCTCTATCAGCTTGCTATCACCATAGGCTTTGTCGGCGCATATCTCGTCAACTATATGCTTCTCGATTATGCAGAATCTACTACAGCGACTGCCGGACTATGGAGCAAAGTCTTTGTCACCGAAGGTTGGCGCGGTATGCTCGGCATGGAGACACTGCCGGCTCTGCTTTTCTTTATAATACTCTTCATCATTCCCGAGAGTCCGCGCTGGCTGATGGCCCACAGCCGACGTCACGATGCCGAACGTGTAATCTCACGCATCTACTCTACCGGCGCCGCTGTCAAAAGCGAGATCGACGCCGTCAGCGCATCGATAAAAGCACAAAGTGCAAGCGGCAATTCGGCCAATGTCAGCCTGCTATTCCGGCCTAAGATGTTTAAGGGACTGCTCATCGGTGTCGCCATTGCCATACTCGGTCAGTTTATGGGTGTCAATGCCGTGCTCTACTACGGCCCGACAATCTTCGAAAACGCCGGTCTGTCAAGCAGCAGCTCTCTCTTCTATCAGGTCATAGTCGGCATAGTCAACACGGTCACAACAGTCATCGCCCTGCTGATTATCGACAAAGTAGGCCGCAAGCAACTTGTATATTGGGGAGTGTCAGGCATGATAGTCTCATTACTTCTGATTGCCGGCTATTTCACATACGGCGCAGCCTTGGATCTTCCGCCGGTGATGTTGCTCATCTTCTTCATGGTCTATATCATGTGCTGCGCCGGTTCGATATGTGCCGTAGTCTGGGTGCTTCTGAGCGAGATGTATCCCACGAAAGTACGTGCCGTAGCCATGTCGATAGCCGGATTCGCCCTTTGGATAGGCACCTATCTCGTCGGACAGCTAACTCCCGTCATGCTCGATGCACTATCACCTGCGGGTGTCTTCTTGATTTTCGCCGCAATGTGTGTGCCCTACATCATTATCATGTGGCGCGGAGTACCTGAAACTACAGGAAAAACACTTGAAGAAATTGAAAAATACTGGCTTGAGGACCCCGAAGCCGTCGCTGCTACCGTCTCTGATGCCGGAGATAGCCTCTGATAACGCTACTTTTTAAGCACAATTTATATATTATGTCATCTAATTTAAAACAACTTATCGAGCAGTATCACACCGAACTCTATGATTCAGTGATACCCTTTTGGCTTGAAAAATCAGTCGACCATGAATTTGGCGGCTACTTCACCTGCCTCGACCGCGAGGGCAAAGTTTTCGACACAGACAAATTCATCTGGCTACAAGGTCGCGAAGTTTGGATGCTCTCAATGCTCTACAACAACGTAGAAAAACGCTCTGAATGGCTAGAAGCCGCAATCAAAGGTGCCGAATTCCTGAAAAAATACGGTCACGACGGCAACTACAACTGGTATTTCTCGACTACTCGTGAGGGTAAACCTCTGGTAGAACCCTATAATATCTTCTCCAATACCTTCGCAACAATGGCATTCGGCCAGCTGGCAAAAGCAACGGGCAACGCCGAGTATGAGCATATAGCCCTTGAGACATGGAAGCGTATTCTCGCGCGCCGCGACAACCCCAAAGGCAATTGGAATAAGCTTGTTCCGGGTACACGTCCGCTGAAAAACTTCGCTTTGCCGATGATTCTCTGCAACCTCGTGCTCGAGATCGAACATCTGCTCGACGGCGATGCTCTCAAAAAGACATCTGACGACTTTCTCTCGGAAGTCATGAACGTATTCATCCGTCCCGAGCTCGGCGGCCTTGTTGTCGAGAATGTCCTCGAAGACGGCACTCTATGCGACTGCTTTGAAGGCCGTCACATGAATCCCGGACACGCTATCGAAGCTATGTGGTTTATCATGGACCTCGGCGTCAAACTCAACCGTCCCGACCTCATAACAATGGCAAAAGACACAGCCCTGAAAATGGCCGAATATGGCTGGGACAAAGAGTATGGCGGCATCTATTACTTCATGGATCTCAAAGGTGTCCCTCCACAGGAACTCGAATGGGACCAGAAACTTTGGTGGGTACACATCGAGACCCTTATCTCGATGATCAAAGGATATGCACTCACCGGCGACGAACGCTGTCTCGAATGGTTCAAACGTATTCATGAATATGTCTGGACCCACTTTAAAGATTCCGAATATGCCGAATGGTTCGGCTATCTCAACCGCCGCGGCGAGGTTCTCATGCCTCTCAAAGGTGGCAAGTGGAAAGGCTGTTTCCATGTGCCCCGCGGCCTCTATCAGGTTGAGAAGACTCTGCGCTATATAGCCGAGAACCGTCCCGATCTGGCAACAAAATTCTGAAATGGAATACGAATCATATAACATACAAGGAACAACTGTCTGCGTGCCAATCCCTCGCAGCTATCGCGACTGCTTTGAACTTATCCGATCGGATTCATACCGTCATAACGGCCGACGTGACAGCATATTCAAGATATGGCTGTCGGGATTCACCCGCAAAAGCATCGGATTCTCGTTTTGGTTTCGTCTGGCGCAATATCGCAAAGGTTTTTTCTATGGTTTTTCCAAAATGATGGTGCACAGATATCGCCGTTACGGTATGTTGATATCGCCACAGGTGCGCATAGGTTACGGCCTGCTGATACAACACTGTTTCGGCATTGTCATCAACCGTCACGCCATTATAGGCAACAATGTCAGTTTCAGACAGTTCACGACAGTAGGTTCATCAAGCGACCGCGCTGCTATCATAGGCGACAACGTATATGTAGGTCCGGGCGTGAATATTGTAGGTGAAGTCACCGTCGGTATCGGTGCCTGTATCGGAGCGGGCGCTACAGTTGTCAAAGACGTCGACGCCGATACTACAGTCGGCGGCTGTCCGGCCCGGCCTCTCAATGCTCCGGCCCATCCTGAACTGATAGTAAACCCATGGCCTCTGCCTGACAAGATGCCGCCCGGCATCAAAACTACGCCCAAATAAATCAATGACAATATAAAAGCTGACGCTTGAGCGCCAGCTTTTATATTATTTATGCGATTGTGATGCCTGTGTCTGTGAGATTAATTTTGTGGCCTTTGTAGAGAGTGCCAATCGCTTTCTTGAAGTCTTTTTTACTGCAGCTGAATTCAGCCTTTATCTCTTCAGGCGACGATTTATCGTTCATGGGAATAAAACCGCCTGCCGCCTCAACGCGCTCAATGATGCGGTCGGCAAGCGTATGAACACGGCGGCCGGTCGAACTGCTGAGAGTCAAATCGATCTTACCGTCGGGTCTGACGTTTTTGACATAAGCCCTGACTGTCTGTTCTATCTCTATCGGGGTGAATAATTCATTATGATACAACATACCCCAATGAAGATTGTCGACTATCGCCTTATAACCTATAGGTGTGTGTTGTATAACAAGGCATTCGACCTCCTGCCCCGGGCGATAATCGGGATAGACATTACCGAGATGTTTCTCGAGCCGGGCAGATGCCACAACACGGTGGCTTTCATGATCGAGATAGACATAGACAGGGTATATGCCGCCTTGCATCATCTTGGCATTCTGCTCGGAGAATGGTACGAGCAGATCTTTAGGGAGCCCCCAGTCAAGGAAAGCTCCGATGCGGTTGACAGCGGTTACCTGCAAGAACGCAAATTCACCGACTTTGGCATAAGGAATGTCGGTCGTAGCCACGGGGCGATCCTCTGAATCAGTGTAGACAAACACATCGACCATGTCGCCGACTCTGACATCGTCACCGACATAGCGGGCGGGCATCAGCACCTCATTACCCTCGTCATCTGCAAGATAAACTCCGAAATCCACTTCACGCGCCACTTTCAGGCGATTGTCCTTTCCTATTTCAATCATTTTATATTATCTATATGTTTTGACAAATTTAAGCTATTATTCTTAAATTTGCATTATATAAAGAAAACAATCTCTCCGGGGCTTTGTTTCATCTACATCAACAGACATGGATACAATAACTAAATATTTCCCTGCCATAAGCGAAAAACAGCGCGAGCAGTTTGCCGCGCTTGATGCGCTTTACCGCTATTGGAACGAACGCATCAACGTCATCTCACGCAAAGATATCGGCAATCTTTATGTCAAACACGTGTTGCACTCATTGGCAATAGCGGCTTTCTTAGGCGAAGTAAAGCCTGACACGACGTTTCTCGACCTCGGCACCGGGGGCGGATTCCCGGGAATACCTCTGGCGATATTATATCCCGACTGCAAATTTCATCTCATAGACCGCATAGGCAAAAAAATCAAGGTGGCGACAGAAGTCGCGAATGAGACGGGTATCGAAAATGTCACCTTCCAACACGGCGACATAGGCGAATGCCGCACACGGTTCAACTACGTCGTGAGCCGTGCCGTGATGCCGCTGAACAGCCTGACGCCGCTTGTGACAAAGAATATCCTTCCCGGCAATCCGCTCGACAACCGCTATGGCGACGGCATCATCTGCCTGAAAGGCGGCGACCTTGAGCCTGAGTCGAAAGGAATAAAATTTCCGGTAATCGAGTTTCCCTTGAGAGAATTTTTCAATGAAGAATTCTTCGACACCAAGAAACTCGTCTATGTGCCGGTCAACGGATAACCTTTATATAACAATACTACTATGTTAAAAATCAAGCAATTTGTTTTCAACATGTTCGGCGTAAACACCTACCTCGTCATCGATCCGGAGACAAAAGAGGCCGCAGTCATCGACCCGGGCATGTTCAGCAGCGACGAACAGAAAGAGTTTGATGATTATGTCAAAGACAATGACCTTAAAATCATTGAAGTCATCAACACCCATCTTCACCTCGACCACTGTTTCGGCGACAACTATGTCAAAGACAGATATGGCGTGAAAGTCGCCGCAAACATCGCAGACAGCGAGCTGGGAGCCGACATCACGACTCAGATGCGCCGATTCGGTGCCCGCGATTCCGTCAAGGGAGTCACCATCGACGTGCCTCTGGAAGACGGCGACATCATCGACATAGGCAAAGAACGTCTTGTTGTCATAACCGTGGCGGGGCATTCACCGGGCGGTATCGCTCTATACTCCCCCGAAGGTCATTTTGTCATCGCCGGCGACTCGCTGTTCCGCCGTTCTATCGGCCGCACCGATCTTCCGGGCGGCAATCAGCGACAACTTATCGACAATATACGCAAAAAACTTTTCACGCTGCCTGACGACACGATGGTACTGCCAGGACACGACAGGTATACGACTATAGGCGACGAAAAGACGGCAAATCCTTTTGTCTGAAACGAATAATCACCAGAGATACATCGGGTCCCAGGCTTCAATCTCGGCAGCATCATCGCGTCGGGCGATATCGGCGACGCGACTGAGTATTATCGACGCGCTCATACACTCAAGACGAGCATCGACGGGTTCGCTCGTCAGATGCCATTCGATAAGTTTTCCGGCGGCAAAGACAGTGGCCTGCTGAAGTCGGTGGAGTTTGACAAGAGACACGGCATACATGACCGCGAGCGTGGCCCGGCGGTCGAAGTCATCCCAGTCAGTCATATTTCGCTCGTAAATCTCTATCGTCTGCTTGAAGTCTTTGTCTACAAAGCAGTTGAATATCATCTCTCCGTTAATGTCGATATTATCATGACCGATGAAGTCGCGGGCGACGCCGAGAATGACATTAGCCTGCTTAGGAGCCTCGATCGATGAGAAATGAGAGGCCCAGTCGAGCCAGTCATCAAGCTCGAGCGGTTGTTGACGCGCCGACTCGGCAATGGCCTTTACAGCATCGGGGTGATCGACAGCAAGCATATCGGTCGCTATCTGGCGATGACCGGGGTTGTGTCTATAGCTGTCCGACAATATGGCAAACGAACGTTCACTATACGGGTCACCTCCGGTCTCGGTCAAGACCATAAGATAATAATGGGCGATGTCAGGGTCTTCGGGATGCAGCCTGTAAAGCTTCTCGAGACGACCGGCGGCGTCGCGCATGCGGCCAGGGGTCTCACAGAGCAAGCGGCAGAGATAAAATTCGCCCGAAGCATCGTCGGGATTTATTGCAAGCGCCATCTCAAGCGATGACATGGCGGCATCGGTGTCACCATCTTTTTTCTGAAGCTCCGCGAGCATTTGCCAATACTGATAGTTATACGGCTCGATCTGCGTCAGTTCGTCAAGCAGCTTTATCGCCTCTTTGAAATCATTATTGAGTTCGGCGATGACGGCTACTTCAAAAATAAGCGTTGGCTGATAGGTCGTCTTCTTGCGCAGCAGACCGAGCTTGGCCACAAGCCAATCATATTGGCCGAGCTTCGAGGCGAGATCTGTCAGCTGTATTATCTCCTCGTCATCGAAGAGGTCATAACGGGCAACAAGACTGTCGAGAGCCTTGCGGGCGTCATCTCCGACAGGAAGCTGTTTACGCAGACGCATGATATCCCAAAGCGCACCTTCGATGCCGGCATTGTCGTCGAGATATTTGGCTGCCATATCGTTACCGAAAGCCGAATAAAGGACGGCACGACGCTCTTTAAGCGCCGGACTGTCGGGATAGAGCCTTGCACCCAGAAGCAAAGCCTCGGTGCGCAGATAATCGTCATTGAGATCTCCGGCATAATCGAAAATCTCAATAAGCTCGTCTTCGTCATAAAACAGCACCGCCGACTTATCGGCAAGCGATTCGCGGAATCGCCTGCAAAGCTCATTGCGCCTGTCATCTCCTCCTATTTCCATATTTTATATCAATGTGGGGGCACTACATATTATATAATGCCCCCACGTCAAAAACAATTTGTAATGTTATGCTTTCTTCTGTTCTTTCTCCCAACTGTCTTTGAGTGCTATAGTGCGGTTGAACACAAGTTGGCCGGGTTTAGAATCGTAATCGGGGGTGAAATAGCCGATGCGCTGGAATTGGAATTTCTTGCCACGTTCGGCATTTTCGGCGATGAAAGGCTCGACTTTGACTCCGGTGACAACCTTGAGAGAGTCGGGATTGAGCATATCACGGAAGTCACGGTCAGTCTCGGCCGCCGGATTCTCGACAGCAAAGAGACGGTCATAGAGACGCACCTCGGCGTCAACAGCATGAGCGGCCGAAACCCAATGGAGAGTACCTTTCACTTTGCGGGCTGCGCCGGGCAGGCCGCTGCGTGTCTCGGGGTCATATGTGCAGTAGATTTCCTCGATGTTACCGTCAGCATCCTTCTTACAACCCTCGCATTTGACGATGTAGGCGCCTTTGAGACGCACCTCGCCGCCGGGTGTCATTCTGAAGAATTTTTTGGGAGCGTCTTCCATAAAGTCTTCACGCTCGATATAGATTTCGCGGCTGAAAGGCATCGAATGTGTACCGCTGCCTTCCTCTTCGGGATTATTTTCCATCTCGACCTGCTCTACCTGTCCGTCGGGATAGTTGGTAATCACGACCTTGACAGGATTGATGACCGCCATAGCACGTGTGGCTTTTTTGTTGAGGTCGTCTCTGACAGCGTGCTCGAGAAGGCTGATGCTGTTGAGTGCCTCATATTTGGTATAACCGATGGTGTCAATAAAATTCTTGATTGACTCGGGTGTGAACCCGCGGCGGCGCATACCCGAGATGGTCGGCATTCGCGGATCATCCCAACCGGCGACGAGCCCCTCTTTGACGAGCTGTAGCAGTTTGCGCTTGCTCATGACGGTATAGGTCAGGTTCAAGCGGTTGAACTCGATCTGACGCGGGCAATAGCTGTCGTCGGCGAGTTCTTTGACGAAATACTCGTAAAGCGGACGGTGTACCTCGAACTCAAGGGTGCATATCGAATGGGTGACGCCCTCGAAGTAATCGCTCTGTCCGTGGGCGAAGTCATACATTGGGTATACTTTCCATGTCGTGCCGGTGCGGTGGTGAGGGTGTTTGATGATGCGGTACATGATGGGATCGCGGAAGTGCATGTTTGGCGACGCCATGTCGATCTTGGCACGGAGCACGCGAGCGCCCTCGTCAAACTCGCCTTCATTCATGCGCATGAACAGGTCGAGATTTTCCTCGACGCTGCGGTTCCGATAGGGACTTTCCTGACCGGGAACTGTCGGTGTACCTTTTTGGGCGGCGATTTCCTCTGAAGTCTGATCATCGACATAAGCCTTGTCTTCCTTGATGAGTCTGACGGCCAGATCGAAAAGTTTCGGGAAATAATCAGACGCATAATATTCGCGGTCGCCCCAATCGAAGCCGAGCCAATGGATATCCTCACGTATCGAGTCGACATACTCGACGTCTTCTTTTACGGGGTTTGTATCGTCGAAACGCAGGTTGCATGTGCCGCCGAATTTTTCGGCTACACCGAAGTCCATGCAGATGGCCTTGGCATGACCGATATGAAGATAGCCGTTAGGTTCGGGCGGGAAACGGGTATTGAGCCTGCCACCGTTCTTGCCGGCCTGCAGATCGTCCCACACTGCCTGTTCAACAAAATTCAGACTACGACGCTCTGTCGATTCGCATTCGTTTGTTTCTGCCATCTGTTTGATTTTTTAAGGTTTTTATTTCTTTTAAAGTGCAAAAGTAAGCATTTTCACCGTAAACGGCGCTATCGGGCAAAATATTTTTAGAAATTCTGAAGAACCATGACCTGACGCGGGACAAATGTCATTTCTTCTTCTATTGTGACGGGGTCGCCTGTTATGACATCGGTCATGACTGTGCCATATGGAAGAATCTCGCGAGTACGCTCCATTTTGACAGTATTGGCCACATCACGGCCGTTGAGCAACACGATGACCTCTTTGTCGCCAAGTTGACGACGGTAAGCATAAATACCGTTCTGCGGCATAAAATGTCTGAGCGAGCCCTTGGCTATCACCTCATTGGCCTCGCCACGACGCCACTGAAGAAGCTTCGACATATAATCCCAGGCTTCGTTTTGAAGAGGAGTGCGGCCTTCGCGGGTGAAAGCGTTGACTTTATCGCCGGGGAATCCGCCGGGGAAATCGCGGCGCACATAACCGTCAGAACCTTCTTTGCTGCCGGACATTAGAAGCTCGGTGCCGTAATAAAGCTGAGGAATACCACGCGATGTCAACAGGAAAGCTATGGCCTGTTTCCACGAGCCGAGGCTGTCGGGGACCTCGGCGAGAAACCGGTCGGTATCGTGGTTGTCGAGAAAGGTCAGTATTTTCTGAGGATTCGGGAAGAGGAAGTCGAGCGACAGGTGGTCGTAGACTTTGTTCAGGCCGTTCCACGGATCGGTGTCGCCGTTGAAAGCCTCGCGTCCGTTAAGGATATAGAAGAAGTCCATCACGGTCGGCAGGTTTGTCTCGACCGGATTGAGTTTGTTGCCACTCTGCCAATAGGCCGAGCCGGCCTCATTTGAATACCAGCATTCACCAACAATATTGAAACCGGGGTACTCGCGACGGACGTCGGCAGCCCATCGGCTCATTGCTTTCATGTCGGCATAGGGATATGTGTCCATGCGTATACCATCGATTTTCGACGACTCAATCCACCATATTGAATTCTGTATCAGATATTTCATAAGATGAGGATTGCGTTGGTTGAGGTCGGGCATCGCCGTCACGAACCAGCCGTCGGTGGTATGGTCGAGGTCATATTCCGAAACATATGGATCATGGACGGTTGTAAGGCGAAAATTTGTCAGCTCTTTGCCGTCGGGATGATTATACCAGTCGACCGAGGGCATGTCTTTCATCCATGGATGATTTGAGCCTGAATGGTTGAAAATCATATCCATTACCACTTTCATTCCACGCTTATGGGCTTCGTCTATCATCTCACACCACTGCGCGTTTGTGCCGAAGCGCGGGTCGACGCGGTAATAATCGGTCGTCGCGTAGCCATGATATGAGCCGCCGGGCATATCATTTTCAAGCACGGGACAAGCCCATACAGCAGTAACGCCAAGCGAATCGAGGTAGCCGAGATGCTCTGTTATGCCTTCGATATTGCCGCCATGACGTGCATTGGGGTCTGAACGGTCGTCGGCTACCTGATATTCAAGAGTGGCAGTCCCGGCAGATTTCTTGCCGTCACCGCCTTGCGCAAAGCGGTCAGGCATAAGAAGATAAAGCACATCCGACGCATCAAAGCCTTTGTAATCTTCAGGACGCTGTGTACGCTCAAGAAGTTCATATTTAACGGTCTGACGTTTCTTGCCGGCTGTGAATTTCAGATCCATTGTGCCGGGACGGGCATCTGCACCGATTACAAGATAAAGAAACTTATAGTTGGGACTGTCAAGATTGATTTCCTCGGCAAGACGCACACCGGGGTAATCGACTGTTACATCAGCCTTGGCGACATCGGGGCCACTGACCATCAACTGTAGTGTATCATTGACCATGCCGGCCCACCAATAAGGGGGCTCTATCTTGTCGACGAGCGTCGGCTTGGCAGCGCCAAACATGCTCGCGCCGGCCATAAGGGCAAGCGACAGAATCGAAAATCGTTTTTTCATTGCAAGTAAGTATGTATTTTATTGTATCATTCGTTTTCGAGAAGGAAACGCTCGACATCGAGGGCTGCACGGCAACCCATGCCTGCTGCCGAAATGGCCTGTCGGTAAATCGGATCCGCGACATCGCCGGCAGCGAACACTCCGGGTATATTTGTGGCCGTCGTGGGAGCTGCGACTTTTATATAGCCTTGCTCGTCAAGCTCTATATATTGAGCGAACACCTCTGTATTGGGCTTGTGGCCGATGGCAAGGAAGAAACCGTCGATAGCTATGTCATAACGGTTTTCGTTTTCTGTGCCGACCTTTGTGACAAGATGCGCGCCTTCGAGCACCTCATCACCGAAAAGGCCGGCAGTATTGGTGTTGAACAGCACCTCTATCTTGCTGTTGTCGAAAACACGCTGCTGCATGACCTTTGAGGCCCTCAACACGTCACGGCGCACGATAAGATATACTTTCTTTGCAAGACCGGCGAGATAGAGAGCTTCTTCGCAGGCGGTGTCACCGCCGCCGACGACGGCAACCACACGGTTACGGTAAAAGAAGCCGTCACATGTCGCACAGGCCGAAACACCCATGCCAAGATATTTCTGCTCGTCGGGCAAGCCGAGATAACGGGCCGCGGCACCGGTTGAAATTATAATAGACTCGGCCATAACAGTCTCGTTGTTATTGACTGTCACCGTGAACGGACGTTGACTAAAATCAATCGCAGTCACACGGCCGACACGGATATCCGCGCCGAAACGTCGGGCCTGGGTTCTGAGATCATCCATGAGCTTGGGCCCGGAGATGCCGTCGGGATAGCCGGGGAAATTCTCTATTTCGGTCGTGGTGATAAGTTGTCCGCCGGGCTGCGGTCCTTCGATTACTACAGGCGCGAGATTGGCGCGTGACGCATAGATGGCCGCAGTAAAACCGGCCGGTCCCGAGCCTATGATAAGGCATTTGATTATTTCAGGTTGCATGGTGTTTTATTTTTTTCGGTTACTCTTATAATCGTGATATTATCTCAAATCGATGGTCTCGGCCGACGGATGAAGCTTTGTATCATAAACAAAAGCGCTGCGGCCGATAGCTTTGCCTATCTTGACATTGGCAATGTTGGCGATCAGACGGCTGCCGTTTGTGAAAACGGCGACGATGCGCGTCGGCAGATTTCGGACGGTGTCGATTGACAACTCGGCGCTCACGATCGAACCGCCGGCATTGAGAGGTTTCAGTTCTATCGTGCGCACATTGCCATCGGTGCTGACGACACGAGCCGAATATTTCGACATCGAGGCGTTGATAATCTCAACGGGATTTGTCTCCATAAGTTCATCCGGGGTCGGCTCGGTAATATTGACCTCTTCGTTGTCGGGGATATAAGTCCACTGGGTTTTACCGTCATACCATATCGACAGACGATCGGTGATGAGTTTGAAACAACGTCCGCTCATAGTCAACGAACCGGGTATCTGACCATTGTCACTGTCGAGTATGAATGTCGCCGTAAGCGATGGTGCCGATTTGAGTGTGGCACTGCATTTCGAGACAGTCGACTTTGCAGGCTCGACTGCATAAACACCAAGAGCCACACAAATAACAGCTATAACAATAGACAATTTAAAATATATTGCTTTTACACTCATATCTGTGAAACGTAAAAAGGACGTTATAGGTTCTAATGATCAAAGATAACTCTCTATCGACATAGGATCGACAAGTACCTGGCGAGGCTTGGCTCCCTGAGCCGGACCGACAATGCCGGCGGCCTCGAGTTGATCCATAATCTTGCCGGCCTTGTTATATCCGATACTGAATCGGCGTTGCAGCGACGATGTCGATGCTGTCGACTGAGTAACGATAAAACGTGCACACTGAGGGAAGAGCGGATCGCGCTGAGATGGATCGCTCATATCTGGGAGATCTCCGGCCGCGCTCTCATTCGGCGGCTCTGGCAACAAGTATGCGGTATCATAGCCTATCTGTGCGTCGACATGGTTGACTATAGCCTCTACCTCTTCAGTCTCAATAAGTCCACACTGCACTCGGGTAATCTTGCCGTTCTCGAGCACAAGCATATCACCACGACCGATAAGCTGATGTGCGCCCGTACGGTCAAGAATCGTCTTGCTGTCAACAGCCTGCGACGTCTTGAAGGCTATACGCGCCGGGAAGTTCGCTTTGATTACACCGGTGATGACATCGGTCGACGGACGCTGTGTGGCTATTATTACATGCATACCGACAGCACGGGCCTTCTGGGCCAGACGGGCAATCGGCAGAGATATCTCCTTACCCCCCATCATAACAAGGTCGGCAAACTCATCGACGATAACTACTATATATTGCATATACTTATGGCCTTTCTCGGGGTTGAGCTGATGGCGCGAGAATTTGGCGTTATATTCCTTGATCGAACGAACCAAGGCCGATTCGAGCAGCGAATAGCGCGCCTCCATCTCGATACAGAGCGATGCAAGCGTTCGGGCGGCATCGTCTGTGTCTGTGATGATCGGATTCTCCTGATCGGGCAACTTCGCCAGATAATGACGTTCGAGGGCTCGGAATAGACTGAACTCCACCTTTTTAGGGTCAATAAGAACAAATTTGAGTTCTGACGGGTGCTTGGCATACAACAAGGAGGCGATGATGCAGTTGAGGCCCACAGACTTGCCCTGACCCGTAGCACCGGCCACAAGAAGGTGCGGCATTTTCGCAAGATCAGAGACAAACACCTCGTTTGAAATAGTCGTACCCATAGCTATGGGCAGACTCATTTCTCTGACTTTGTCCTGATATTTTTTCGATGACAATATAGTTCTGATCGAAACTATCTGCGGATCGCGGTTCGGTACTTCGATGCCTACAGTGCTGCGGCCGGGAATAGGCGCGATGATTCGTATGCCTATCGCGGCAAGACTGCGCGCTATATCGTCTTCAAGGCGCTCGATCTGCCCTATTCTGACGCCGTCGGCCGGCACAACCTCATACAAAGTGACAGTCGGACCGACAGTAGCCTCGATGCGCTGGATCTCGACTTTATAGTCGCGCAATGTCTTTATGATAAGATCTTTGTTTTCCTGCTGCTCGGTCATATCAAAGGCCTTGACCTCAGGACGTTCGATGAGCAGATCTATCGACGGGAAAACATAGCGTGACAACTCGGCGCGATGATCATACTGTTCATTAACGCCGACACGGACGATTGTGTCATCACCCTGCTCTATCTCAACTGTCTTGACACTGAAATCGGCATCGACGGCCGTTGTTTTGCCGGTGTCGGCGATATCCTTCGCCGTTGAGTCGTATTTGTCATCGTGATCGATACCGAATGCAAGGTCAAGGTTCTTTTTGCCGTTAGTGCCGGCAGGTGTATCTTTGACATCATCGGCAGAAACAGTCTTCATTGTCGCAACCATATCCGAGCGGCGTGCAATCAGAGGCAGATCATCACCGATATCCGTAAGCCGAGGGCTGTCATCGACAGTCTCGGCCGCAGCCTTGCGTTTGGGCAGCAATGGTTTGAGCCTGCGCCACCCGGCGTTGATAACGTTAAGATAAATGGCGACAAGGCATCCGGCGAGAACCACCGTTACCGCATAGCTCAACAACTGACCGCCAAGACGCTCAAGCTCCATGTTGACATAACGTCCGTGGACACCACCCCAATGAAACAGCGACGGACTATCGAACATCAGCAACCCTGCAATAACCGAAACCGACAGAGCCGTGAAGATACATTTAAACGAAAATGCCCAGAATTTGATCTTTATACTCTTATGGAGCAAACCCAAACCAATAGCACCGAGCCAAAAGACAAGAATAAAGGCGCCGAGACCGAGACCGCGCGTCATCAGCGCATCAGATATCCAAGCCCCGAGAGCGCCGCCGACGTTCCTGATCGGTTCGCCGGAATTGGCGATTTCATTGACCGAACGTCCTGCAACAACACTTTGATCTATAGCTCCGTTCTTGAGATGCGAAATGGCAGACAGGAGCATCACAAAAGCCACAACGACGAGAAAAACGCCAAATCCGAGCCTGAAGCGCTTGTCCCGATAAAAAGGTGTCGACTTTGCGGCCGGTTCTTTACGCTTACCCGGGCGTTTGGTGTTCTGCTGCTTGCGCGGCGCTCCTTCATGGTCGCCGGCCGCATTGCGCCGGCCGCGTGTAGTCGTTTCTGTCTTATAATCGTCAATTGAGATATCGAAGTTATCCATTAATATGAAAAATGTGTGTGTGTTTGTTAATCAGATTCAGAAAGAAGCGAGACGCGCTATAGTCTCAGTTGGATTGTCGCTGCCGAAAACAGCCGAACCGGCCACGACGATATCGGCACCGGCATCGGCCACAAGCGGCACTGTGTCGAGATTGATGCCGCCGTCGACCTCTATGACGGCGTTAGAACCGCTTTCGGCTATAAGTTTGCGCAACTTGACAATCTTAAGCAGCACATGATTGATAAATTTCTGTCCGCCGAAACCTGGATTGACACTCATAAGCAACACCATATCAAGATCGTTGATTATGTCCTCGAGCAGCGAGACGGGCGTAGCCGGATTAAGAGTTACGGCGGGTTTCATACCGGCGGCGCGTATGGCCTCGATCGTGCGATGGAGATGCGTGCAGGCCTCAAAATGTACATTCATATATTCGGCGCCACAATCTCTGACCTGCGAGATATATTTCTGCGGTTCAACAATCATGAGATGCACGTCAAGCGGCTTGCGGGCAATCTTCGATATCGATTTAATCACGGGAAAGCCAAACGAGATGTTGGGAACGAAGACACCGTCCATAACATCGAGATGTATAAGGCCGGCCTCACTCTCGTTGACCATTTCGACATCGCGGCCCAGATTGAGGAAATCAGCCGACAATATTGAAGGAGCTACTATCATTTTTTAACGTTTTTACGTTTTTTAATATCGGCCTTGAAAGCGTTCCAGACAATAAAGAGCACACAAAGCCCGCATAGGATCCAACCACCGAGCGACAAGTATGAATTATACTTCTCAACAGCCGCAAAAAGCTGGTCGTATGAGACATGTCTGGCAAGAAACCAGCCGAGACCGGCGAGAATGGCGTTCCATAGCATCGCGCCTAGGCCGGTAAATATGACAAACACACCAATGTTCATTTTTGACAGGCCGGCCGGTATGGATATCAGTTGTCGCACCGCGGGTATAAGACGGCCGATAAATGTCGACACTGCGCCGTGCTTATCAAAGTAAGCCTCGGCACGCTCAACCTTTTCACGATCAATGAGACAAGCGTGTCCGAGACGCGAATCGGCAAATTTATAGACAATCGGACGGCCGATCCACAACGAAAGGTAGTAGTTGATCAACGCACCGACAATTGCACCCGCCGTAGCGACAAGCACAATTATAAAAATATTCATGTCGCCCTTTGCTATGGCCAGATAGGCCGCAGGGGGAACGACAACCTCAGACGGGAAAGGGATAAACGAGCTTTCGATTACCATAAACAGGAACACAAAAAGGTAGCTCGCATTATCAACAAACCACTGAAAAAAAGCTGCCGCATCAAACAGCGACAGTGTTATCATAAGATCTTCCATTGAGACTTCAAATTATGTTGTATGCTATATTTTATGCAAAAATACAAATAATCGGGCAATAACAGCCACGTACAACACATTTTTTGAACGATTAATATACATCACTTAAGCCTATTGTTAATTTTTGGTTAATCACAACTTATTTGCCCTCACATTGTAACACGGATATGATATTTTTTTGTACTTTTGCGAGTAAAGGTCTAAACCTGTCACTTTATTTATTGTAATTAAAATATTTAAATCTCTTATACACAGCAATGAAGATCAAATTTCTTTTATCTCTACTCGTGGCTTCGGCACTCACAGCCGGAGCACAGAGCCAAGGCTACAAAGACGGCATCGAATTCTACAAAGCCGGTCAGTATGACAACGCCAAGACTATTTTAAACCGCACCATCAACGAGCCCTCGACCGACCAGTCACTTGCATATTACTATCTCGGCCAGGTCGATCTGGCTCAGAACGACAAGGCTGCAGCCAAGGCCGCCTTTGAAAAAGGTGTTTCGCTCAATCCCGAGTGCGGCTACAACTATGTCGGTCTCGGCGCTCTCGATCTCCTTGCCGGCAATAACTCGGCCGCTCAGGATAATTTCAAGAAAGCTCAGGGGCTCGCCAAAAAAGACGCAGAACTGACAATCGCCATCGCCCGTGCCTACTATAACGCCGACCCCGTAAAATATGCCAAAGAGATTCAAAAAAATATAGAAAAGGCCCGTAAAGACTCAAAACTGAAAGAGCCCGCAATCTACATTCTCGAAGGCGACATAAAATATGACGCCCAAGACTTCGGTGGCGCCGCAGCCCAATATGAGCAGGCCATCACGTTCGACCCCAAGAACCCCGAAGGCTACGTCAAATATGCCAACGCGTACTTCCGCGTCAATCCCAAGTTCTCTATCGAGAAACTCGAACAGCTCAACGCAGAGCTTCCCACATCGGCTCTCGCCCAGCGTGAGCTTGCCGAGAAATACTACGAGGCAAACTATTGGAACAAAGCCGCCGATCTTTATGGCAAATATATCCAGAATCCCAACCATTTCCCCGAAGACAAGGCCCGTTACTCGGTGCTTCTTTACTACGGTAAAAAATATGACGAATCGCTTGCAGTCGCTAACGAAATCCTCGCTCAGGACCCGACAAACTTCCTTATGCAGCGTCTGCGCTTCCTCAACCTCGCCGATCTAAAGAACTACACAGATGCCGATCAGGCCGCAAAAGACTTCTTCTCAAAGAACGTAGGCAAGACATTTACGACCAACGACTTCACCACCTACGCCGACGTGCTCCAGAATCTCGGCCAAGACTCTCTCGCCGTTGTTCAATATGAGCTCGCTGTAGCCAACGACCCTGACAATGCCGATCTACTCAGCGAAATAAGCACCGTCTACACCAAGGCAAAACAATATCCAAAAGCTGCGGATGCATATGCGCTTTATCTAAGCAAGATCGAAGAGCCCAGTTCAAATGACCTCTATGCTGCCGCCGGCCGCTATCTCAATGCAGCCGCCACCGCCGGTGACAATGCAGAGCTACGCGCCGAAACAGCGACCAAAGGTCTTGAATATATCGGCAAAGCTATCGCCGAAGCCCAACCCAACCCCCTGCTCTATCAGCGCAAAGCACGCCTCCACATCGCAGGTAACAACAACCAGCCGAATCAAGAGTCGGTCGACGCCTATGCCCAGATGATTGACCTCCTCGATCAGGATCCGGCCAACATGGACCCGACCAACAAAGACAACAAACTCAACATGTATAAAGAGGCTTATCAGTTCAGCTATGTCTTCTACGGCAATGTCGCCCACGACAAAGACAAAGCAGCCGAAATCGCCGAGAAACTCAAAGCTGTCAACGCACTTCTCAACCCGACGCCCGCTACCGAATAAGCCCGTCTGAAAATCAGTCACACCGAGGCGGTTTCTTCCACAGTCAGGAAGCAGCCGCCTCGATTTTATCACCATACTGTCACAAATATGAACTTCACACCACTGGCCGAACGCATGAGGCCGCAGACACTCGACGATTATATCGGACAGAGCCATCTCGTAGGCGACGGAGCCGTGCTACGTCGCATGATCGACACCGGCCGTGTCGCATCATTCATACTCTGGGGACCTCCCGGAGTCGGCAAAACAACGCTGGCCAAGATTATCGCCAACACGACGAAATCGACATTCCACACACTGTCGGCTGTCAACGCCGGTGTCAAAGACGTGCGCGACGTAATCGAGCAATGCCGCCGCGAAAGCCGAAGCATGTTCTCAGAAGGTCGACCGATACTCTTCATCGATGAGATTCACCGATTCAACAAATCTCAGCAAGACAGTCTGCTCGGTGCCGTCGAAGAAGGCACTGTCACACTGATAGGCGCCACAACCGAGAATCCGTCGTTTGAAGTCATACGGCCTCTGTTGTCACGCGCACAGGTCTACACGCTCAAGCCTCTTGATGAAAGCGAACTCAAAGCATTGCTCGACCATACGCTCGCAAACGACGAGATTCTCTCAAAACGCAAAGTCGAGATCAGAGAGACAGCCGCACTTTTCCGCTATGCAGGAGGTGACGCCCGCAGACTGCTCAACATCATCGACTTATTCGAACAATCGACGCCTCACGGCAAAACCATAGTCATCGACGACAAAAGCGTCACCGACCATCTGCAGCAGAATCCGCAGGCATACGACAAAAACGGCGAAATGCACTATGACATCATCTCGGCCTTTATCAAAAGCATCCGCGGCAGCGACCCCGACGCCGCCGTTTATTGGCTGGCGCGCATGATAGCCGGAGGCGAAGACCCCGAGTTTATCGCCCGGCGTCTCGTAATCGTCGCCGCTGAAGACATCGGTCTTGCCAATCCCAACGCTCTGCTGCTGGCCAACGCCACTTTCGACGCCATACAGAAAATAGGCATGCCCGAAGGTCGTATTCCTCTTGCCGAATGTACTATATATCTCGCCACCTCGGCAAAAAGCAACTCGGCCTACATGGCGATAGCCGCAGCTCTCTCTGAGGTCGAGACGTCGGGCAATCTGCCTGTTCCGCTACACCTTCGCAATGCCCCGACATCGCTTATGAAAAAGCTCGGCTACGGCACAAACTACAAATATGCCCACGACTATCCCGGTAACTTTGTCAGACAGCAGTTCTTGCCTGACAAAATTGACGGTCACACATTCTGGCATCACTGCGACAATCCGTCGGAAAACACTATCGCAGCCCGCCAGCAACAACGATGGCATCCCGAGCAAACCGATTAGACCTACAAACCGATTTATCATCGTATAAAAATCATCTGCCGCAACGTTGAGTAAAAAACGTTGCGGCAGATGATTTTAGCGATATTGTCATTATAGATTTTTGTTCGCGTATGACTTGAGCAAACCTTCTACGTCAATATCGCCTTTGAGGTATATTATAGAATATTCGCCTTCGTCATTGACCTCAAGAATCAACGTTGTATCAGAACCTTTGTCAAGATTGCCGAATATATTTATCAGACTGCCGTCATCATTGATTTCAAGAAGCAGATCCATAGCTTCTTTAGAATCCTTGACAAAATGTCGTGTAACAGATCTCAGAGAATCGGCCGATTGTCTCAGCGACGTGTTTATCACCTCAAGACCTTTAAGATCTTTGACATAATCTGCAGCCTCACCCATACTCTCTGACATAGCAGCTGTCGACAGACCAAGCTTCAGCAACGACGGGGCGATATAGATCGTAGTCACATCCTTGAGATTTCTTGCCGATTCGAATATTTTTGATTTCTGAGCCGACAGCGGCAAGGCTAACATCAGCATGCTGACAACTAATGATAATATAATCTTATTTTTCATTGCTCATTACTTTATTTATGGCGTTTGGAATCTTGTTTGCTTCGTTATCAGACTTTACTATGGCCTCGCCGGCCACGCCGAGCGTACGTCCGAGCATGCCTAAAACCTGTGCGGCCAAGCGCGACGCCTCTTCGGGATCAGAAATCTCACATACGTCTGAAGCCATGGCATAATGATAGTCATCCACCTCTGAGGCTGCAACAAACTCCCTGACTGCAATGGGCTTAGATTTATGTTTTCTGACCGGCGTCGTCTTCTTCGCTGTCGGAGGAGTGACTTCGGCTACAGCTTCGTAGGGTATAGGCATTTTCTCGTTGACAATCGTCAGAGTGTCGGCCGGAGCCGTGACAATCTCTTCGGCTACCAATGCGTTTTCATGTCCCCCGCCTTGATTGTCGTTCTGACGGCTTACTATGCCAAGACCTATGCCGACAACAACCGCGACAGCCGCAGCCGCCGAAAGCGATAGTCTGATTATAGTGCCGCGTCGACGCATTACCGTCTCGGGTAGAGTGTCAACAAACGACTCGAGACGGGCCTCAAGTCCGTCAGGCACCGGCGCTGTTGCCTTGGCAAGCGCAATCTCGGTGAATATCATAGCGTCGGCTCTGAGATCTTCAGGCAGGTCATCGACATCGTTTTGCCTGAAGAAGTCTGTGATAGCGCCGACTTCGTCGGGCGTCGCCGCTCCGCTATAATAGCGTTCGACGAGCTGTCTGATATTTTCTATGTTGTCGGCTTTGTTCATCTTTCGTATGATTGATAAAGTTCTTTTATTCTTTTACGTGCTCTTGACAGTAGCTGTCTGACATTCGACTCCGACAATCCTGTCGCCTTGACAATCTCGTCGTTGTCACACTCGCCGAAAGTCGCCATCATGAAGACCTTGCGCTGTGATTCGCCAAGCGTGTCGGCGAGATGTCTGACGACATTGAGAGTCTCTCGTGTCTCGGTCGTGTCGTTGTCGGCGAACTGACGGTCTGCGTCCGAGAGGTCGGCAAATTGTCGCCGCAGTCTTATTTTGTCAATGCAGACATTCTTCACCACTCGCAGACAAAACACTTCATAGTTGTTTTTATCACCTATCTCGTGGCGTTTCTCCCAGAGACGTGCCATCGACTCCTGAACGGCGTCACAGGCGTCTTCCTTGTCTCCGAGCACCGCCGCTGCGATGCCGTACATGCGCCTGTAGTGTGGCAATATGCTCTGTTTGAACTCTTCGCGGTCCACCTGTCTGTCTTTACTCTTATTATCTTTTTATTTGCTTTTATAATCAAGACGAACAAGAGCGCTTTGTGTGACAGTCAAAAGCGCGCGCAATCGCATTTTAACATTTATTCACCGATCATAATGCCATATATACAACATTTCTTTATCATTTGAAGAATTCCTTGAACGATGTTATTATATATTCATGATCAACAACCGATGCCGTCTCACGCACAGAGTGCATTGCCCACAACGCCGCACCCATATCAACACCGCGAAGGGCGATCTGCGACGTAAGAATGTTGCCGAGTGTAGAGCCTCCGGTCGAGTCGCTGTGATTGACAAAATACTGACACGGCACACCGGCGCGCTCGCATATCATCGAATAGACGGCCGACGAATCGGCATCGGTCATATATTTGCAGTTGGCGTTTATCTTGATGACAGGGCCTCCGCCGAGACGCGGATGGTTTGTCGGGTCCTGTTTCTCGACATAGTTGGGATGGACGCCGTGGGCGTTGTCGGCAGAAATCATAAATGACCCGGCAACAGCCCTAAGATAGTCTTCGGTGTCACCGCCAAGTGCTATAGAGATGCGAGTAAGCAAGTTGGCCAATTCAGGCGATGCAGCGCCCTGTTTCGTACCCGAGCCTGTCTCCTCGTTGTCAAAAATGGCCATGACGCGTGTCTGCTCACACTCACTGCCACTCTCGATCAAAGCCGTCATGGCCGAGTATGCCATCGACAGATCGTCGAGACGCCCCGACGTGATAAACTCGCCGTTGAGACCGACGAGACAGGCGGGGGTGGTGTCATAGAGCGAGAGATCGAAGTCGACGATGTCGTCAACGGCTATGTCAAGACGCTCGGCCAAAAGACGAGGCAGTATCGTGTCGGGGTCACCGCAGCCGTCTGCCATGGCTATGACAGGCAGCATGTCTTTCTGCTTCGACAGCGGGTTGCCTTCATTGACCGACCGGTTGAAGTGGATGGCAAGATGAGGTATGGTCAGAAGCGGACGATCAAACCTAACGTTCACGGCACGAGGATTGAGAACGTCTCCGCCCCGCAATATGACCCGCCCCGCAATTGACAGCGGACGGTCAAACCAAGTGTAGAGTATCGGACCGCCATAAACCTCGGTATTGAGCTTGATGACATCACCGGCAGCGCGCATCGCCGCCCGGGGCTTGATTCTAAAGCCGGGCGAATCGCTGTGGGCAGAGATGATTCTGAATCCGTCAGAGGCCTCGCCGCTGCCGACAATAAAGGCGAATACGGCAGAACCGTTTTTGGTGATATAATACTTGCCACCGCGCTCGATATTCCAACGCTCAGCCTGATCGAGACGACAGTATCCTGCCTCGTCAAGCCGACGTGTTATTGTCTCGGCAGCGAGAAAATTGACCGGCGACGCATCAAGAAATGTCATCAGGTCGGCGATATGGCCTTTGGGGTCTACGTTCATTGTTATATATGGTATTAGAATTCTATTTGTAACGGATCTGATTGAGAGCGCGGAGCACGTTGCAAAGTTTCTGGCTCCAATAATTGCCGAAATCCTCACGAACAGCACCGAGAGCACTTTCGACAAGCTCGACGGGAGTGTCTCTGACTGTCTCAAGCAAGTTGAAAAAGACCTGAAAAAGATCGGCAAGCGTCTCGGCGGCACTCACGGCGATAGGCGTGTCTGAATATTTCATATCTTCCTCGAAGACTTCCAGATAGGTATCGTCTTCACCAAGCAGAGTCTCCATATTGCGACGCATCGAGTCATAATAGTCTTCATCGAGAGCGTCGTCAATATAGAACTCGCCCTCAAAATCAGGCATAACCAAATCGGCACCCGATATATACAGACGGGGCAGCAGACGAAGCATGGCTGCCAGAAATTCATCGCGCCCGCTCTCGGCGGCATGCTCGACGGCGGCGCAATATTCATTACAGAGAGCAATGAAAGCTATAGCATTGGGCTTCAAACCCTGACGATCTTCACTCATTATTTTTTAGGCAAATAGAGTTTATTGTCTTTTATATATTTGCTCACGCCCGGAGGCATGAAAAGTGTCATATCCTTACCGCGCATGACAGCATCGCGTATGAAAGTGCTCGAGAGGTTGACCATAGGAGCGTCGACAACTTCGAGGCCGTCGATATATCTCGACTCGACAGGATAGCCTTGGCGGGGATATACGATAACGCCATACTCGTCAAGTATGCGCTCATGCTCGCGCCATTGGTCGAAAAGACGCCAGTTGTCGCTGCCGATAATGAGTTTGAACTTGCGTTTGGGATAGCGCTTGGCCAACAGATCGAGTGTATTTATGGTGTATGACGGGCGGGGCATCGACAATTCGATGTCACATGTTTCAATACGTTCGGTGTTCTTTGTCGCGATAGTTATCATCGCCAGACGCTTGAGGTCGGGGATGAGATCGCGCGCATCTTTAAGCGGATTGCGAGGAGACAAAGTCATCCATACTTTGTCGACGTATCCCCATTGCACAAGATACGATGCGAGCATCATGTGTCCCATGTGGACGGGATTGAACGAACCGCCGAGTATACCGACGATCTCACTTCTCTCTCTTTCCTCGGCCATACGTTCAGAAATTCAAAAAGTTATCTATCAATCCACGTACTTCGCAGACCGCTTCGTCGAGATTGTCGTTGACAACACGACAGTCATATTCGGGCGCAAACGAAATTTCATATTCGGCTTTCTCGAGACGCTCCTCGATGATGTCGGGCGCATCGGTGCCACGCGACACAAGCCTCTGACGCAAAGATGCGAGATCAGGCGGAAGAATGAATATGGTGAGTGCACGGTCGCCAAAAATCTTCTTGACGTTGAGACCGCCTTTGACATCTATGTCAAGGACTACATCATCGCCGGCATCGATGCGACGCTCGATCTCACTGCGTAACGTGCCGTAGAAGCGACCGGGGTATACCTCTTCCCATTCAACGAAACTATGGGCGGCGATAGCGTCGCGGAACTCCTCGGTAGACAAGAAATGGTAATGGACTCCGTCGATCTCACCCTCGCGCGGGCTGCGGTTGGTAGCCGACACCGAGAATTTCAGGTCATAGTCGCCACTGTCGAGTATTGTATTGATTATGGTCGATTTGCCACAACCCGAAGGCGCCGAAAGCACAATGATTTTTCCTTTTCTCTTTTCCATATTCTGATTTATTTCCTGTTACATTACATTGAGCACCTGCTCCTTAATCTGCTCAAGCTCGTCTTTCATCATGACGACGATCTTCTGCATCTCGGCATGGTTGCTCTTAGAGCCGAGTGTGTTGATCTCGCGGCCCATCTCCTGCGATATGAAACCGAGTTTTTTGCCTTGACCGCCATGAGGCAGAGCCATAGTCTCGATGAAATATGCAAGATGCTGACGCAGACGCTGTTTTTCTTCATTGACGTCGAGTTTCTCGATATAGAATATCATTTCTTGCTCAAGGCGTCCTTTGTCATAATCGAGTACAGATATTTTCTTGAGACCCTCTTCAAGACGCTCGCGTATCCTCGGCACACGCTCGGCCTCATAAGGTTCAACCTTGGCCAGCAGGTCCCCTATGCGTTCGATACGCGTGGCAAAGAAAGCTTCAAGCTTGACACCTTCAGACCGGCGATGTTCCATCAGCGCCGCAACAGCCTTACGGGTTGCATCGGCAAGAGCATCGGCCTCATCGGGGCTTATGACATCCTGACTCTCGGCATGGAAAGTGTCCGGAAATCGCAGCAAAACGCTATACCAGTCACTCGGCTGAGGAATGTCAAGCTCCTCCGAGGCTTTTACGATCTGATTCTTATAAGCCTTCAGCATCTCGACATTCAATGTCGTGGCCGGCTCGGCGCCGATATTTTCCGACGTAATAATCAGGTCGGCCTTACCGCGTTCGAGTTCGGCTGCCACAATATTGCGCAACTCCGGCTCTTTCTCGCGGTAGCAGCCGGGGATTCTGACATTAAGATCGAGCTGCTTGGAGTTGAGCGATTTGACTTCAACCGTTATTTTTTTTGTCGGCGTGACTGCGACAGCCTTGCCGAAACCTGTCATCGAGAATAGCATACTATTATTTATATCTTTTAGTTAAAGACAAAATTATATATTTTTTTTGATACTTGACGCTCGTTTTTATTAAATTTGACTTTGTTTTATATACTCTCGCTCGGCAAAACTCAAATAAATTTGGCTTTGCTCTCGACTTATTCGTATATTTGCACAGCAAAACAAAACCCTTACATGGCTGTAATACTCAACATCGACACTTCAACCAACGTATGCTCTACGGCTTTGACCGCCGAGGGGATGATACTCACTCATTTCGAAGACTTCAGCGGCCGCAATCATGCCGCGTTGCTGAGCGACTATATCAAAGGATGCCTCGATTTTCTCGAAGACAAAGAACTGAGACTCGACGCAGTCGCTGTCTGCACAGGTCCCGGAAGCTACACAGGCCTGCGCATAGGCTTGAGCGAAGCAAAAGGTCTCGCTTACGCACTCGGCATACCGCTTATCGGCATCGACACTCTCGAGCTCATGGCGACGCGTGTCATGTTCTCGACTCTCGACATCGACCCCGAAACCATCTTTGTACCCATGATCGACGCCCGGCGCATGGAAGTATTCACGGCTGCCTACGACTTTGCGCTCAATCAGCTATTCAAACCTCAGCCGCTAATACTTGACAACGACAGCTATGCCGAGCTGCTCGCCACCGGCCGCCCCGTGCTTTTCTTCGGTAACGGTAGCGACAAAGCTCGCGACATCATCAAAGCCGACAACGCCGTCTTCGTTCCCGATGTCACACCATTGGCTGTCGACATGATAGCACTGGCCGAGCGTAGCTATGCACAACATAACTTTATCGACACCGCCTACTCGACCCCAAACTACCTCAAGGATTTCCAGGCCACAAAAGCCAAACCGCTAATCTGACATGACAACAGACAAAAAACCGGTTCGACAATAAAACTTAACCGGCTCAGGATATAACACGGGCGTCCGACTTTCTATTTAGCGGACGCCCGTGTCTCGTATACATTTATATTTAGAACAGCCAGGCGGCGGTTATTGTCCAGTATTTGTTCTTGCCGTCAATCTTCTCTCCCTGATAGCTCGACAATGTTTCGACAGCCTTTGTCATGCCCAGACCATAGCTTGCACCAACCTGCAGGTGGGTGAAGAGCTGAACACCGAGACCAAAGTTCCATGCAATATCTGTCTTTTTATTGCTGAAAGCCTCTGAGATTGCGCGTTTCGATGTCAGGAAAGCAAAGCTGGGGCCGGTGAAGATATATGGGGTTATAATCTTTCCGACTACAGGCAGACCGATTTTCCACTTGAAATTGATAGGAATCTCGATATAATCGCTATTAGACTTTACGCCGTCCTCATTCTTGAAATTAATATCTTTGACTCGGCGCACATACATCACCGATGCGTCAAAAGCAAGATTGACCACGGGAATGTTGAATTCAGCCATAAGACCGCCGGTAAAACCCGCACGATTGTCTGAACTGAACACATCCTCATTGAATTTAAGCGAATTGACTTCGACACCCAGACGCGGGCCGATGCGGAACTGCGCCGATGCTGCCGACGCCGTCATGACTACCATGACGAGGGCAACCAATACTCGTTTTAATGCTTTCATTGATTTGTAATTTTTATATTAGTTGAAACTTTTTTTAACCTTTCAGCCACAAAGATAGTATTTTCGGCCAATCTGACAAAAAAAACGCAAACATTATAGCCGGGTCATGCGTCTATATAAATGTATACAAACAAAAAACATATCGTTTAACCATACACATATATTGAATCATGAACGCAAAAAGCAACACGCTGACAGCCGTTATTTTTTTCATCGCAGGCATACTGCTCATCATATTCAACGAACATGTCAACTTGCTGGCATGGGTATCGATAATCGTCGGCGTCACATTCATCATTCCAAGCGCCTACAGCCTATACGTCAGCCTCACCGCCAACGGCGACAACACGACAAAAAAACAACTGAGCATCATATCTATCGGCGGCCTCGTCCTCGGTATGTGCATGTGCATCTTCCCCAATGTCTTTGCCGGCATTTTCGTCTATCTCTTCGCGGCTTTACTAATAATAGGAGGCATATACCACATACTTATAATCAGCTATATGAACCGTCCGCTCGTTCTACCCGCTTATCTTTACATAATACCTGCACTTATGATTGTGGCCGGTGTCATCATCCTTTTTACCAGCCTCCGCGAGATCAATTCCGCTGTCGTCATAATCACAGGCATCGCCCTTGTGCTGTCGGCAGTCAACACCCTGCTCGAATACCGTAGCCGCCGCGCCCTTGTCAGAAGCGTTGACAGATAATTTTTCATTTAAGTTTTTACTCACTCCGAAAAATATTTTGAAAAAAATTTGTATCTTTGCGCGCAATAAAATCTAAACATAATATTTATGTCTTTTATTGCAGATCGAGTAAAGATGGATGGTCTCACCTTCGACGACGTCCTGTTGATTCCGGCTTATTCGGAAGTTCTTCCCCGCAGTGTAAATCTTAAAACGCGCTTTTCGCGCAACATCACCCTCAACGTGCCGCTGGTCTCGGCAGCCATGGACACGGTGACAGAGGCCCGGCTGGCTATCGCTATCGCCCGCGAAGGCGGTATAGGCGTCATACACAAAAATATGAGCATCGCCGAACAGGCGCGTCAGGTACATGCCGTAAAACGCGCCGAAAACGGCATGATCTATGACCCCGTGACAATCAAACGCGGATCTACCGTTAGAGATGCCCTCGCCATGATGGAGGAATATCACATCGGTGGCATTCCCGTCATCGACGACAACAAGATGCTTGTCGGCATCGTCACCAACCGCGACCTGCGTTTCGAACGCAATCCCGAGCGCAAGATTGACGAAGTGATGACATCGAAAAACCTCGTCACGACAAGCCAGTCAACAAATCTCGAAGAAGCGGCCGAAATACTCCAGCGCCACAAAATCGAAAAATTGCCCGTGGTCGACAACAGCGGCCATCTTATCGGTCTGGTCACATATAAAGATATAACCAAAGCCAAAGACAAACCCAACGCCTGCAAAGATTCACTCGGTCGTCTGCGCGTAGCAGCAGGCATAGGCGTCACCGCCGACTCGCTCGAACGCGCCGCCGCCCTCGTCGAAGCAGGTGTCGACGCCATCGTAATCGACACAGCCCACGGCCATTCAAAAGGCGTAGTCGAAGTTCTCCGTCAGGTAAAAGAGAAATTCCCGCAGATCGATGTCGTCGTCGGCAATATCGCGACGGGCGACGCCGCACGTTATCTCGTCGAGAACGGCGCCGACGGCGTCAAGGTTGGCATCGGCCCGGGTTCAATATGCACGACGCGAATAATCGCCGGCGTCGGCGTACCCCAACTATCGGCAGTATATGACGTAGCCAAGGCTCTTGAAAATACCGATGTGCCTCTAATCGCCGACGGCGGCATCCGCTATTCAGGCGATATCGTCAAGGCACTTGCCGCAGGCGCACACTCCGTGATGCTCGGCGGCATGCTCGCCGGCGTCGAGGAATCACCCGGCGATACCATCATCTTCAACGGTCGCAAATACAAATCATACCGCGGCATGGGTTCGCTCGAAGCAATGGAAAAAGGCTCTAAAGACCGCTACTTTCAAGGTGGCGTCACCGACGCAAAGAAACTCGTGCCCGAAGGCATCGCCGCGCGTGTTCCCTACAAGGGTTCACTATATGAATCTGTCTACCAGATGCTCGGCGGCCTGCGCGCCGGCATGGGCTACTGCGGTGCCCACGACATCGAAGCCTTGCATCACGCCAAATTCACACGTATAACAAACGCCGGCGTGGCCGAAAGCCACCCACACGACGTAGCCATAACAAGCGAAGCTCCCAACTACAGCACATCACAACACTAATTGCAACATAAATCATCCGTGCATAGCAGCCCCGTTCGGTAACTATGCGCGGATTTTTATGCCGCATAACAATAAAACAGCAGTCGACGCGTTAATAATAACGTATATTTGTAAAAACTCTGATCCATAATGAAAAAATACATTTTTAGTACCGCTGCCATCGTCGTCGGGCTTACAGTCTACGCCGCTTCAGCCGCCGCAGACGATCCGGTGCTGATGACTGTCAACAATCACAACATCAAACTTAGCGAGTTTGAATATCTTTACAATAAGAACAACTCCCAGCAGCTCAACAAACAGCCGATAGACGAATACATCGATATGTTTGTCGACTACAAGCTGAAAGTAGCCGACGCCGAAGCCGCCGGCATTGACACGACAGCCGCATTTCTCACAGAGTACAGCCAGTTCCGCAACGATCTGGCAGCACCACTGCTCAAAGACCATGCCGTCGAGGATTCATTATTGCGTCAGGCCTATTCACATTATATCGAAGACGTCAACATCAGCCACATCATGTTCCACAACGACGACACGTCGGAAGAAAATGACGCCCGCCTGCGCAGCCTCGCCGAATCTGTACGTGACTCCATAATCGCCGGCAACATGACTTTCGACGAAGCAGCGGCGCGCTACTCTATCGACCGCGGCACAAAAGACCGCGGCGGCAATATGGGCTGGCTCATTGCCGGACGCTATCCATGGGCCTTTGAGGTTGCGGCATTCGACACTCCGGCCGGTTCCATATCACATGCTGTCAACTCAGGCTACGGCTACCATATCGTCAAAGTCAACGAACGACGCCCGTCACGAGGCGAAGTCAAAGCCCGCCACATACTTAGACTCACACGTGGCCTTGACGAAGCTGAGGCCGCCCGCCAGAAGGAAGCAATCGACTCAATATATCAGGCTATCATGTCGGGCGACGACTTTGCCGTTGTTGCCAAGAGCGAGTCGCAGGATCCCGGCTCGGCCCGCAACGGTGGCGACCTCGGCTGGTTTGGTTCAGGCGTCATGATCGCCGAATTCGACAGCGTGGCCTTCGCAACGCCGACCGGCGAGATATCGAAACCGTTCAAAACAGCTTTTGGCTGGCACATCGTGCAGACAACCGACCGCCGTCAGACAGCGACATATGACGAAATGCTGCCCAAACTCAAAGAAAGCATCGCCGGCGACAGCCGCGGCACTCTTGCCGCCCGCAGTTCGCTGCGCCGCTTCATCAAAAAATATGATTCCCACCTCATCGACAGCAATCTCGACCGCATCGAGACTATGATAGCCGCCAATCCCGAAGGTCTTGACTCGGCCATGAGAGTTACTCTCGCAACTTCGGGCATAGACGTTGCCGAAGTCAACGGCAAAAAGATAGGCATCAGTGAGGTTGTTGCCGAACTCCCTGTGTCTGTGGCGCTCAACGCCAAAAACGGCCGGCAGCTCATTGCCTCTACAGCCAATGACATAGTAGAGAAACGCACTCTCGAATGCGCCGCCGAAGATCTCGCCCTGACAGACACCGACTACCGCAATCTGCTAAACGAATACCGCGACGGCATACTCCTGTTTGAGATCTCAAACCGCAATGTATGGGACAAAGCCAACAAAGACAAGGAAGGCCTTGAGAAATTCTTCAAGAAAAACATCAAGAACTATACTTGGGACAAACCCCGTTTCAAAGGCTATATCATCTTCTCGACCAATGACTCGCTGCTCGACGTCGCCTATAACTACGCCGACTCGCTGACGACGATCGACCCTGCCGTTTTTGCCCGCGACATGCGAGCCAAGTTCGGACGCGATCTGAGAGTCGAGCGTGTGATAGCCGCCGAGGGTGACAACCCCATCACCGACTATCTCGCTTTCGGAGCCAAGAAGCCCGTCAACGAAAAGACCCACTGGACCCACTACCGCGCTTTCCGCGGCGAGATGCTCGACGCCCCTCGCGAGGTTGCCGATGTCCGTGGTAAGGTGACAGCCGACTATCAGCAATATCTCGAAAAAGAATGGCTCAAACGTCTCCACAAAAAATATAAAGTCAAAATAAATAAGAAAGTGCTCGACAGCATTTCAAAATGACAAAATACCATCTTATAACGGCGTTATACGCCGCTGCCGTCATCGCGCTCGGACTGTCATCGTGCAGTTCGGGCGTTGACGCTTCTCAAAGCGACACACTCGTCAGCCTTGGCAACGCGACTCTGACACGCAACGAACTCTGCGTAGATATGCCCCGCGGACTGTCAGAGCAGGACAGCCTGAAATATTCACGAGCCTACATAGCCTCGTGGATCGAAAACCGACTCATCACCGAAGTTGCCGCAGACGAGATCGACACAAAAGACATCGACCGTCTGACCGAAGACTACCGGCGTCAACTCATAGCGCTCGAATACCGTCGTCTGATGTACGAGACTCATGCCGGCGACGAGCCGGCCGAAGACTCACTGCGTGCCTACTACAGTAGCCACAACAGCGAATTTATACTCGAACGTCCTCTTGTAAGAGGCATATATCTGAAAGTGCCCGACGATGCGCCCAACCTCGCTGTCATAAAACGATTGTATCGTTCAAGCCGCCGTGACGACATCGACCGGCTTGAGAAAGAAGTGCTCACCTCAGCCATACACTACGACTACTTCCGCGATAAATGGATCGACTGGGAGCAGATCGAGTCGCATATACCATATGACTTCGGCGCCTCGGGCGACAAATTCCTGAGCGGACGCACACACTTTGAAACTTCTGCAGGCGGATTCACATATCTGCTCGAAATCAACGACATGCTTCCGGCCGGAGCGATAATGCCCTTTGAAAATGCTCGCCGGATGATAACAGACCGCCTGAACACCAACCGCCGGCGCGAGTACGACGAACGCCTGCGCCGTGATCTCTATGACGAAGCGTTGAAATCAGGCAAACTCAAAATCTTTGTCGATAACGTTAAAAATGTGTAACGTACAACCGTTAAAACGCCACACCGGACATTGATTGCGACAATTTAGCTTATCTTTGCAAGATAATCACGACTTTCTTTATGAAACTGATAAGAACCATCACTATGCTTACCAGCCTGCTCGCCGCGATCGGCGCAGGCGCACAGAACAATATCGCGGAAGAAGTCGCCTGGGTCATCGGCGACGAACCTATCTATAAGTCTGAGATCGAACGCGCCTATCAGGAGATGCAACAAGATCGCGTGCCTATAAACGGCGACCCCTATTGTGTTATCCCCGAACAGCTCGCTATCGAGCGTCTCTTCCTAAATCAGGCCGACATCGACACAGTCGAAGTGCAGGAAGCCATGATACAGCAACAGACCGACGCCCAGATGAACTTCCTGATCACCAATCTCGGCTCGCGTGAGAAAGTCGAGCAGTATTTCAGAAAGCCCTTCCCCGAGATCCGCGAATACTATGCAACCAACATGCGCAACCGTTACCGCATCAGTCAGGTACGCAATAATCTCACCAAGAATCTGAAGGTCACACCTTCTGACGTTCGCCGTTACTTTGACCGCCTTCCGTCAGACAGCATACCCTCGATACCCCTTCAGGTCGAGGTCCAGATCATAACCCTCAACCCCGTGATACCGCGTGAAGAAATCGACAATGTCAAAGCCCGCCTGCGCGACTATGCCGACCGCGTCAACCGCGGAGAGAGCGAGTTCTCAACCCTCGCGATACTCTACTCCGAAGCTCCCGAAGGCATCCGCGGCGGTGAAATCGGCTTCATGGGACGCGGACAGCTCGTGCCGGAATATGCCGCAGTCGCTTTCAACCTCAACGACACAAAGAAAGTTTCGAAAATCGTCGAGACCGAATACGGTTTCCACATCATACAACTTATTGAAAAACGCGGCGACCGCATAAATACCCGCCACATACTCCTCCGCCCCAAAGTCGCCGAAAAAGATCTCATTACAGCCATCGAGCGACTCGACTCGGTCAGAGCCGATATCGTCAACGAAAAACGCTTCTCGTTTGAAGAAGCCGCCCGTTACATCTCACAGGATAAAGACACCCGCTACAGCAACGGCACAATGGTAAACGCCGAGACCGGAACGACACGGTTTGAGATGTCGCAGCTGCCACAGGAAGTCGCCAAAGCCGTCGCCGCTCTTGAGCCCGGACAGATTTCAGAACCTTTTATCATGAAAGATCCCAAACGCGACCGCGATATCGTCGCCATGGTAAAGCTGACAAACCGCATCGACGCTCATGCAGCCAACCTTGCCGATGACTACCAACAGATCAAAAACATGTATGAAGAATCGGCCAGACAAAAGATTGTCGACGACTGGCTTGAGAAGAAAATCGACGAGACCTATGTCAGAATCGAAGACGGATGGCGAGGTTGCGACTTTGAACACAAAGGTTGGATCAAATCTCGATAAAACACCTGCAGCACAACATTATGTCTGACAACGGCATAAAAACAACACGCAGCCGACGAGCCTTGAAACTCGTCGGTTTGTGCGCTTTGGCACTCGTCACAGCCCCGGCCGTAATACCTACTTTCGGCAGAGAAAAAAAAGGCAATGATGTCATAATAGCTCCGCGAGTGCCGACGGCCGACCGCGCTTCGGGCAACCGTGTCTTTCTCGAACGCGCCGACGTGCTCACCAAAAGCGACAACGACTCGTTTATGGTGCTCAACGGCAATGTCGAGTTTACCAAAGGGCCGATGTTCATGTACTGCGACAGCGCACACTACTACCCCGATACCGAATCGATGAACGCCTTCGGCAACGTCAGAATGGAACAAGGAGATACGCTCTTCGTTTATGCCGATGAACTTGACTACAACGGAACCACCGAACTCGCCATACTATATGCCGACCCGGGCAAGAAAGTCAGGCTCATAAACCGCGACGTGATGCTCGAGACCGACGAATTCATTTATGACCTATATGCAGATCTGGGCTATTACAACGTCGGCGGGGTGCTTACCGACAAGCAGAACCGCCTTTCATCGCACGAAGGCGAATATGTTCCGTCGACCAAGGAGGCAAATTTCTATATCAACGTTCATCTCAACTCAAGATCAGAGACTGATACTCTCGACATATTCACCGACACGCTTTATTATAACACCGGCACACATATCGCCGAACTGTATTCGCCGAGCGAGATCATAAACGCCCGCGGCACGATATATACCCGCCAAGGCGTCTACGAGACAGATTCAGACATCTGCAACCTATATGACCGGTCGACAGTCGTCACCAACACAAACCAGACGCTCACCGCCGACACAATATATTATAATCGCCGCGCAGGCTACGGCGAAGCACGCGGTGGCATGGTGCTGACAGACACTGCGAAAAAAGTCATCATGACGGCCGATTACGGCTACTACAACGAACTCGCCGACAGCTCGTTTGCCACCGGTCGCGCCTTGATTAAAGAATATTCCGAAGGCGACACGCTATACCTCCACGGCCGATATATAGAGACATTCGCCCGTCACGACACGATCTCTTTTGACGCCGACACCGTTGCGGGCACACCTGCGGGCGAACGTATCGACACCACACACATCGCCGTGATATATCCGCGAGTACGGTTCTACCGCAGCGACCTTCAGGGCATCTGCGACTCTATGAGGATGACCGAAGCCGACTCTACTCTGAGAATGTTTGTCAACCCGGTGATATGGAGTGAAAACCGACAGATATTCGGCAATGTCATCGAGCTGCACTTCAACGACTCTACCGTCGACCGTGCGCGGCTGCCCGAATTCGGATTCACCGCCGAACACATCGAAGACGAATACTTCAATCAGATCTCCGGCAAAGAGATGGTCGCATTTTTCGAAAACAGCGAAATGCGGCATCTTGACATCAGCGGCAATGTCGAGATAATAATGTATCCCGAAGAATCAGACTCGACCATCAACAAACTCGTGTCAGCCCAAAGCAGCTTCCTGTCGGCCGACTTCAAAGGCCGCACGACTGAAAAAATCAAAATGTGGCCCGAGACGACAGGCGCTGCGACACCGCTGTTTATGGCGCGCAAGAGCTTGTTCTATCTGGCAAAATTCAAGTGGTTTGAAAACATCAGGCCACTCAGCCCCGACGATGTTTTTGTAGTTCCCGACGAAATGGAGGCCATAATGGTCGGCCTCGGCCGCAAACCCGCCGAGCCTGAAGTCAACGCTACTATTGTATCGCCTGACATTTCAGATCTGTCAGCCGGAACGTCTGACCTGTCAAGCCAACCGGATAACGACTAACCTATGCAAAACCCGATATGAAACCAACCGAAATCACCAACACCGACTTCGGAGGCGAACGTCCGCTGTTCGGCTCCCGAAATCTGACACTCGGAAACGTCACAATCCACGCCGGCGAATCAGCACTGAAAAACTGTTCTGACATAACTGCCGAAGACTGCCGCTTTGAAGGCAAATATCCTTTTTGGCATGTCGACGGATTCACCGTAAGAAACTGCGTATTCACATCCGGAGCACGTGCCGCTCTTTGGTACTCCAAAAATCTCGTCATGAACGACACGCTCGTCGAGGCTCCGAAAATGTTCCGCGAGATGCACAATCTGCGACTCGAGCGCGTAAAAATTCCTGACGCCGCCGAAACGCTGTGGCACTGCTCTGACATAACGCTGCGCGACGTCGAAGTCGCCAACGCCGACTATCTCTTCATGCACTGCCGCAATATAGACATCGACCGTTACCGTCAGGACGGCAACTATTCATTCCAATACTGTAGCAATGTCGTTATACGCAACGCCGTCATCAACTCGAAAGACGCTTTCTGGAATACCGAAGACGTCACTGTCTACGACAGCGAGCTGCATGGCGAATACCTCGGCTGGCACTCTCAACGTCTCCGCCTCGTAAGATGCAAAATCTCCGGGACACAGCCGCTGTGTTATGCTTCAGACCTCGTGCTCGAAGACTGTACATTCGCCCCCGATTGTGATCTCGCCTTTGAAGACTCATCGGTCAAAGCCACAATACTATCACACGTGACATCTATAAAAAATCCGTACACAGGCTCTATCTCGCTGCCATCTGTCGGTGAAATCATCAAAGACAAATTCTGTCTCTCACCTGCCGACTGCGAAATCAAAACAAATGGCTGACATCATGAACGAATTTGATTTTGACGCACCTGTCGAACGCCGCGGCACAGGTTCCTATAAATGGGATACGACAGCCGACGGAGTCCTGCCGATGTGGGTCGCCGACATGGACTTCAAAACAGCCCCGATCATCATCGACGCCCTGCGCCGACGCGTCGACCATGGCGTCTTTGGCTACACATCCGTGCCCGAAGGGTACTACGAAGCTGTCGACAGCTGGTTTTCGCGGCGTCACGGCTATCATGTCGCCCGCCGGAGCATAATATATGTCCCCGGAGTCGTTCCCGCCATCTCGGCCATAATAAAGGCTCTTGTCAAACCGGGCGAAGGCGTCATCGTGCAGACACCGGTCTATAACTGCTTCTTCTCGTCAATACGCAACAACGATTGCATCACGGTCGAAAACCCGTTGCGGCGAACCGACTGCGGCAAAGGCATGTTCACATACGAAATAGACTTCGACGACCTCGAAACGAAAGCTTCCGTCCCGGCAAACCGCCTGTTGCTTCTCTGCAATCCGCATAACCCTGCCGGGCGCGTATGGAGCCGCGACGAACTCAGCCGCATCGCCGAGATCTGTCGACGCAACAACGTCGTCATCGTCAGCGACGAAATACACTGCGAGCTGACAATGCCCGGCTTCGACTTTGTCTCCATGGCGACCGTCACCGACGAGGCCATCATATGCTCGTCGCCCAGCAAGGCATTCAACACAGCCGGGCTGCAGATAGCCAACATCATCGCCAACGATCCCGCTCAGCGCGCTCTCATCGACAAAGCCGTCAACATCAACGAGGTGTGCGACGTCAATCCCTTTGGCATCACGGGGCTTATAGCCGCTTACAACCACGGAGAGCCGTGGCTCAAAGCACTTGTCGCATATCTCCATGATAACTATCGGCTGACACGCGATTTCTTTGCACACCACCTGCCCGAACTGCCGCTTGCACGCCTCGAAGCCACATACCTGGTGTGGATAGACATCAGTGCCTGCCACTGTGACGGCGACACACTCGAAAAACTTCTCGCCAAACATGACGGCATACTCATAAACAGCGGTACGATGTATGGCGATCGCAATTACATACGCCTTAACATCGCCACACGCCGCGCCTTGCTCACCGACGGGCTACACAGACTCGCCGCCGGTCTCAGATCTCTGTTAGACAGACAATAGCTTACAGCCGATGGCCGATATCTCACAGATACAAAGCGGTGAACGCATGAGCCTCCGACAGCAGATAACGCTGACGGCCAAACTGTCGTTGCCGGCCATTCTGGCCCAGCTGTCAAGCATACTGATGCAATATATCGACGCCTCGATGGTCGGACGCCTCGGTGCTCAACCGGCAGCCTCTGTCGGCCTGATGTCAAGTAGCCTGTGGCTCTTCTGGGGCGTGTGTTCGATGATAACCATGGGCTTCTCCGTTCAGGTCGCCCATCGCGTCGGCGCAAACAACTATACCGACGCCCGCTCTGTATTGCGACAAGGCATAACATCATGCATAATAATAAGCCTTGCCATCACCGCCATCGGTCTCGCCATTGCCCGCAGCCTCCCGACATGGCTCGGCGGCGACCCCGCCATCACACACGAAGCCGGCATATACTTCTCTGTCTTTGTCTGCGCCCTGCCGATGCTGACTCTCAACTACCTTGCCGGCGGCATGCTGCGCTGCGCCGGCAACATGAAAGTGCCGAGCCTGCTCAATGTCGGCATGTGTCTGATGGACGTTGTCTTCAATTTCTTTCTCATATTCCCGACCCGCGAGATCTCGATCTTCGGGCTTGACTTCTCAATGCCCGGTGCCGGTCTCGGGGTGTTCGGCGCCGCCCTTGGCACAGTTCTGGCAGAATGTCTGACGGCACTGCTGATGCTCTATTTCTTATGTTTCAGAGAAAAAGGCCTCGACATCGGACATTATGGCAAAGCCGATTTCCGTCCGCGACGCGATGTGTTGCGCAACGCCTTCAAGATAGCCGCACCCATGACAGCCGAACACGCCATCTTCTGCGGAGCTCAGATCATGATAACCGTCATCGTCGCTCCGCTCGGCGTTGTAGCCATTGCCGCCAACGCTTTTGCCGTGACAGCAGAGAGCCTGTGCTATATGCCTGGCTTCGGCATTGGCGACGCCGCCACGACTCTTGCCGGGCAAAGCCTCGGCGCAGGGCGGCAGGACCTTGTAAAACGTTTCTGCCACATCACCGTCGGCATGGGCATGGCCGTAATGTCTGTCATGGCCGTGATAATGTATCTCGCCGCACCGCTGATGATGGGCATAATGACAGATGACACGGCCATCAGCAGCCTCGGCACTGAAATATTGCGCATCGAAGCCTGGGCCGAACCGATGTACGCAGCCTCAATCGTAGCCTACGGCGCTTTTGTGGGTGTAGGCGACACCCTTATCCCCGCAATCATGAATTTCGGCAGCATATGGCTTGTCAGAATCCCCGTTGCCGCTCTGTTAGCCCCTACGGCCGGGTTGCGCGGCGTCTGGATCGCAATGTGTGTAGAGCTTACATTCAGAGGTTTGATATTTCTATGGAGAATGTTCGGTGGCTGGTGGTACAGAAACAAAAAAGCCACTATTTCATCTCAAGAACTGCCGATCACCGACCTCGAATAAATCAGGCATACAGCCCCATTGCAGCCGTACGGCTGATGATATCGCCAAGAATCGGCGCCGGCGACGACGGGTCGAGAGCCTCGCCACCTACATTTATCACCGGACTCTGAATTATACCGTGAGGCATGATGCTCCGTAGAAACACATAGACCTCCGGCAAAATATCGGCATCAGGCGTTTCTTCATGTGCTAAGGTATAATTATAATAGATCAGCGACGCGAGATAGCTCAATATGGTCGCACGGTGACCGTCGGCGTCTATCTCGTCAAGCTGCGGCATCGTTTCTGCAAGAGACATAAAGTTGTCGACAGCCGGAAAAAGAAGCCGTAACCGCTTGTCAGCATTACATCGTCGGCCGACCTTATAGACCTCAAGGGTCAGTAACGCCGTTACGGCACAGTTGAACGACTCGATATTGAATGACGCATCAGATAGCGATCTGACATGATCGATGGCCGCAGTGATGAAACGGTCACACACAGCTACGACATCTGCGCCCGACTGTATGGCCTTTCGTAATTCATTGTCGGCCAGAGCGAGGCTATCGCCCGTGAGACGCACTTCGTCGCCGGCCTCCATAATATTATTCTCCATTTTTTCTAAAGTTGCCGTATATTTCAAGACTGCGACGACGGTTGTCGGCAATGACAGGCCGCAGATAATCCATGTCGATATATTGACGGCCATTGCCGCGTCTGATCGGAAAGGCCTTGGCTTTCATCGCCAATACGCGTAGACACTCGGGCGAATCACCGTTGTCGACAGGTCTGAGTTTGTCGGGCAGATTGTCGTAAGTAACCGGCGTGATAACGGCGCAGGGCGGATATCCCAGAAGAGTCCACATCACCGTGTCGCCGGCATCGTCGGGCGAATTTACACCCTCAATGACAATCGAGGCCGTCGACGAACGCCGCGGCACAAAGTCAAGATCGACGACCCAACGCTCGTGAGAGTCGGCATAATCTTTATCGACAAGCGAATGATAGAACGAACGGCTTACACGCTCGGTGAGCAGTTCGGGTGAGATTTTCCCGGTCGCAATCTCATCGGCAAGCAAGTGCCTCGTATTTTCATATCTTACATAACCATAACCTTCATCGGCAGCGCCACTGACAGAAAAATTGGTCCGCACGATAAGCCCCTCCGCAGCATCATCGGCGTCAAATCGCCTGTATCCGTAGTCGTCAGTCTCAAAATAGGCCGCCCCGCCGCGCGCGTCTATCACACCGAAATTTGCCTGCACTCCCATAGGTCTGGGCAGCGTATCGAGTAACGCGGCAAAATCTTCGGCAGTGCGGCAACGTTTCAACGCGAGAGCCATGACAGCACCTTCACGGTCTTTATAAACAGCCGTGTCCGGCGCAAGATTATACGACGCAGTGTTCATCACGGCAAACCCTTCACTGTTGAAACCCATCCAGGCATCAGCCAAAGCCGTATCACCGCTGTTATAAAGCGCTATATAGCCAAACGAACTGCCGGAAGGCTCTACACGTTCGACAAAATTGCGCTCGGCGCTCGTGTCACGATGTTTCCAAAGCAGAGGCCTCCCCGTTGCACTTGCGCGGGCCGAAACGACCATCGACGTACACGCCTCGGCTTCAGTGACAGCCAAAACTGTCACCATTATAAATAAGAATAGTTTTTTCATCATGACACAAAGGTAAAAATTTTTTTGCCGACGAATCGAGAAATCTTGCTATTTTTGTATTTTAAATCAACTGAGTGAAATCTGATGAGCAAAACGTCGAATTACCTTGGCAGCAGCCGCAACATCGGCAGCGCCGGCAAACTCGAAGGCAAAATATATCTGCTGACCGTCTTTGAGGCCGAAGAAGAATGGGCCTACGAAGACAAGATGATGTATTACAAAAAAATACGTGAGGCTCAGCGATGGCTTATCGACGAAGCGCGCCGCTATGGTAAGAACATAAGCTTCGAAGACGGCTGTTTCGGTCTTGAAGAAACCATCATAATCCCTGACATCAAGACCGGCGCCGGCACCGGTCATGAAAACGTCGATATCATCGAGCCGATCTTAATAAGCCTCGGCTATAAAGGCAACCTTGACTTTATCGACTGGGTAAAGGCCAACATCGACTGCGACCATTGCGTCGTGCTCGTCGTGGTCAACAAGGCCGGACGGTCATATGCGCTGTCACATTGCGAGAAAACAGCGCCGAAATTCTATCTCGAGAGCTGCTTCCTCCACACACGCTATACCTCGGGACAGCCCGCCTATCCGGCCTCGATCGCCCATGAGATATGCCATTGTTTCGGCGCATGGGACCTATATGACACCTGGCAGACATCAAAAGAAATCGACCGTCTGGCCTCATTACACTATCCCAATTCCATCATGCACCGCCTCGACGCCGACATCAACCGCCTGACTATAGACGAAGTGACAGCATGGCGTGTAGGCCTGACCGAAACGCATCACGACTTCTACGACAACTTTGCTCCATCCACAGAAAAAATATGAAAAAAGACAAAAAATATATCTTCGAGATGCCTATCAAAGTGCGCGACTATGAGGTTGACGCCGAAGGCATAGTCAACAACGCCATTTATCTCCATTACCTCGAACATACGCGCCACGAGTTCTGCGAGAGCGCCGGCATGACATTCCGCCGGATGCACAGCGAAGGCATAGACCCGGTGCTGTCGCGCGTTGAGATCAACTACCTCAGCCCCCTCGGACTCGGCGACTCGATGATAAGCTGTCTGAACATCCGACGGCAAGGACCTCAATTTATTTTCGATCAGGATATCTATCGTCCCGACGGCACTCCGGTCGTTTCAGCCAAAGTGGGTGTCGTCTGCCTTAAAGACGGACGCATCAATCGCGGCGAACGGCTTGCCGAAGCTTTCAAAGAATATCTCGCCGATGACTGACAGCGCGCTTACATATAAAATCGCATTCTCGTCATTGCGAGGCATCAATGTAGCCACCGCCCGGCGTCTGCTCGGCGTCACAGGTTCACCCGAAAACTTCTTCAGGCTTCATGACAATGAATTGGCGGTCTCGACTGGCCTTGACAGTACTCTCACCGATGGTGCCTACCGCCGTCGACTGCTCGATGCCGCATCGGCCGAGACTACATTTGTCAACGCCAACAGAATCGCAACAATGTTTATAGACGAAACGGGCTACCCCGCTCGTCTGGCAGAATGTGACGACGCACCGGCAATGCTCTACAGCGTCGGCGACTGCAATATTGACGCACGTCACGTAGTCGCTGTTGTCGGCACCCGACGCGCCACCTCTTATGGCCTGCGCTTCACAACAGAACTTGTAGCCGACTTGGCCGAGAAACTCGACGGACTGCTTATTGTCAGCGGGCTCGCATATGGTATAGATATTGCCGCCCACCGTGCCGCTCTCGACGCAGGCGTGCCGACCGCCGCCGTCGTTGCCCACAGCCTCAACACCATATACCCTGCCGAGCATCGCATGACTGCCCGCAAAATGGTCACGAACGGAGGCGCCATAATCACCGAATACCGCTCTGATTCGACCACGCATCCCGGAAATTTCCTCGCCCGCAACCGCATCGTCGCCGGTCTTAGCGACTGCGTAGTCATAGTCGAGAGCGATCTTCGCGGCGGAGCTATGACGACGGCACGCCTCGGCGCGGCATACAACCGCGAAGTGATGGCCGTGCCGGGCCGCACGACAGACCGATACAGCCGCGGATGCAACAGGCTGATCAACGATCAGACCGCACGCATCATCACATCTGCCGACGACCTCATAGCCGCTATGGGCTGGCGCGCACGTCAACCCGAAGGCACACAGCAGACACTGACGCTCGAACTCGACAGCGAAAGCACGCGTGTGGTCGGCTTCATAGCCTCCAATCCCGGCGTAACGGTCAACGACATCTGCGCCGGGCTCGCAATGCCTTACAGCCGTCTGAGCGCCCTACTCTTCGACCTCGAAATGTCAGATACGGTATCGGCATTGCCCGGCGGAAGATATGAAGTGGTTGCCCGGATCTGAAACCGGGCCACCGCCACAACATCAGAGGCATCACCGACGTTTAAGTGATAGACAAAATATTAACAACATAAAACATCAAACAGCCATGACAAAACAATTCATACCCGAATCAGAACTCATCATCAACCCCGACGGCACAGTATTTCACCTTCATCTCAGCCCGTCACAGCTCACAGACAACATTATCCTCGTCGGCGACCCCGGTCGTGTAAATATGGTCGCCGAATTCTTCGACACCATAGACTATGACGTCTCCTCACGCGAATTCCATACAATCGGCGGCACATATAAAGGCCGTCCAATAATGTGTCTTAGCCATGGCATAGGCCCCGATAACATCGACATCGTCATCAACGAGCTCGACGCCCTTGCCAACATCGACTTCAAAACCCGTGAAGTCAAAGACACTCCGCGAGTGCTCACACTCGTCAGAATCGGCACATCGGGCGCTCTTCAACCCGAACTCAGCCTCGGAACACCCGTCATCGCCGAGAAGGCCATCGGTTTTGACGGCGTACTCAACTACTACGCCGGCCGCAACGATATCGCCGACCACGACTTCGAACACGCATTCTGTCACCACGTCAACTGGAATCCGCTTTGGGCGAAACCTTATGTTGTCGACGCCGACGCCGAACTGGTCGACCGCATCGCCGCAGACGACATGGTGCGCGGCAACACGATATCAGCCATCGGATTCTACGGGCCGCAAGGGCGCCGTCTCAGACTGCCACTCGCCAACCCAGACCTCAACGGACTCATCGAGTCATTCGAACACAAAGGTCGCCATATCACCAACTATGAGATGGAAAGCGCTCCCCTTCAGGGCCTTTCGCGCCTGATGGGCCACAAAGCCATGACCGTCTGCTCGATTATCGCCAACCGCTTCAACACCGTTGCCAATCCAAACTACAAATCAGGCATACGCGACCTTGTCGCCACCGTCCTCGAACGCATCTGACACAACATTAGAGCCGCAACATAAAAGCCGCAGCCCTGCAACACCACAGTCTGCGGCTTTTATTTTAGAAAACACGTATTTTTTATTATCTTTGCCTCTGTTTAAAACGATCCGACAATGAAAACATCCGTGATATTACGATTTGTCATACTCGGCTTGCTATGGCTTGTCTTGGTTTACGCCATGGTAAAGTCAACGCCGGCATTCACTCTTTATCAAGCATTTGTCATTGTCGCTTCAGGTATAATTGTTTTTGTGCCTCTATATAAAAAATATGTCAGAAACAACCGCAAATGACCCGGTCGGGACGACACTTTTGTCGCAAATAGAGAGCCCGGCCGATCTCCGACGCCTCGCGCCCGAACAACTGCCACAGGTATGCGACGAGATACGCCGTTTTCTGATCGACTCACTATCGGTCAATCCCGGACATTTCGCCTCAAGCATGGGTGCGGTCGAGTTGACCGTGGCACTTCATTATGTATTCAACACACCATACGACCGAATCGTCTGGGACGTAGGCCATCAGGCTTATGGACACAAATTGTTGACGGGACGCCGCGAGGCATTTGTCAACAACCGTCGCATGGGAGGTCTGAGCGGATTCCCTAACCCGGCCGAAAGCATCTATGACACATTCACCGCCGGACACGCCTCAAATTCGATTTCGGCGGCATTGGGCATGGCAATAGCCTCGCGTCTGAACGGCGACAAACCTGCCCGCAATGTCGTCGCCGTCATCGGAGACGCTTCGATAAGCGGAGGCCTCGCCTTCGAAGGCATCAACAACGCCGCCAACACCCCTAACAACTTGCTCATAATCCTCAATGACAACGACATGTCGATCGACCGCAATGTCGGGTCTCTCAACTCATACCTCGCCCATCTTACAACAAGCAAAGCATACAACAATCTGCGTTACCGCACTTTCAAACTGCTGAAGAAACTCCATCTCATAACCGACCGCCGTCGCGGTACGATACTACGGTTCAACAACAGTATAAAATCGCTGGTCAGTCACCAGCAGAACATCTTTGAAGGCCTCAACATAAGATATTTCGGGCCGTTTGACGGCCACGACCTGCCGACTATAGTCAGAGTCCTCAATGACATACGCGATATGAACGGCCCGCGCATACTACATCTGCGCACCGTAAAAGGCAAAGGATACGCCCCCGCCGAGAAAGATCCCGCATCATGGCACGCTCCGGGCAAATTCGACCCGGCGACAGGCGTTCGCTCTGAAACTCTATCGTCTGATGACAAACGTCTGAAATTCCAGGATGTCTTCGGCAACACCCTTCTCGAACTCGCCCGTGGCAACAACAAGATAGTCGCCGTTACAGCGGCTATGCCAAGCGGCACATCCATCTCGACCATGCAGGCCGAGATGCCCGACCGCGTTTTCGACGTCGGCATCTCCGAAGGCCATGCTGTCACCTTTGCCGGAGGCATGGCAAAAGACGGGCTCAAACCCTTTGTCGGTATATACTCAAGCTTCCTGCAGCGAGGCTACGACCATATAATACACGACGTCGCGATTCAGAAGCTTCCTGTTGTTTTCTGCCTCGACCGAGCCGGTCTCGTCGGTGAAGACGGCGCGACACACCACGGCGCCTTCGATCTTGCCTATCTGCGCACCATCCCGGGGCTCATCGTGGCCGCACCGGCCAATGAACACATGCTGCGGCATCTGCTCTACACCGCCTCGCTGACCGACGACGCCCCGATGGCCATACGCTATCCGCGCGGCAAGGGAGAGAATCCCGACTGGCACTGCGATATGAAACGTCTCGAAATCGGCCGCGGCCGTAAACTGCGCGAAGGCACAGACATCACCGTGCTGAGCATAGGCACTGTCGCCACTGATGTCAGACGAGCCCTCGACCGCGCCGAGGCCGCCGGCATCAGCGCCGCACACTATGACATGATCTTCCTTAAGCCCATCGACACCGCCATACTCGAAGAAGCCGCCCGCTCGGGCGCTCCGGTCATCACCGTCGAAGACGGCACAGTCAACGGAGGACTCGGCGGAGCTGTCGCCGAATGGTTCGCGGCCAATGCTCCCGATGTTGAAGTGACACGTCTCGGAATACCCGACAGATTCATATCACAAGGCACACCGGCCGAACTCAAACATATCTGCGGCTATGACTGCGACGCCATCTACGATGCCGTCTCAAAAAAAGCACGGAATAAAAAATCAAAAAAATGAAAATCGTCATAGCAGGCGCCGGTGAAGTCGGCTCTCATCTCGCCAAACTTCTCTCAACAGAAGAACAGGAAATAACACTCATCGACGAGAATACCTCGCGCCTTGAGACACTCGATGCCAACTACAACCTCCTGACCGTCGTCGGCAATCCGACCTCATTTAAATCGCTCCGCGAAGCCAATGCGGGCTCTTGTGATCTCTTTATCGCCGTCACACCCCACGAGACCAACAACGTTGTGGCATGCTCGATGGCAAAGACCCTCGGTGCGGCCATAACGGTAGCCCGCATAGATAATTACGATTATATGGAACCTCGCAACAGACAGTTTGTCACGCGCATGGGAGTCGATCGCCTGATATATCCCGAACACCTTGCAGCCCAAGAGATAATCACAGCGCTAAACCATTCATGGGTGAGACACTGGTTTGAGCTACACGACGGCGAGATCATACTCGTCGGCGTGCGTGTGCGTTCCGAGGCCCCGATTGTCGGGCAATACCTCAAAGACATAGCTTCAACAAACCGCCACTTCCACGTCTCAGCCATCAAACGCAACAACGAGACAATCATACCGCGCGGTGACGCCTCGATCGAGGCCGGCGACATACTCTATATCACCACTACACGTGACAACGTCAATGATCTGCTTGCCCTCACCGGCAAAACAGAGCGCCGTATACGCAAAGTGCTCGTCATGGGAGGCTCGAAGATAGCGGTGCGTCTGGCCAAACTCGCCGGCGACCGATTCAAAATCAAAATCATAGACAACGATTACAATACATGCCGCGAGTTGCCGCGCAAATGTGAGTTTGCCGAGATCATATGCGGCGACGGCCGTGACGTCGACCTGCTCACTGAAGCCGGCATTGACGACACCGACGCTTTCGTCGCCCTGACTGACAGTTCCGAAACCAACATTCTTGCATGCCTGACAGCAAAAGAATTCGGCGTCAAAAAAACCATCGCCGAAGTCGAGAATCTACAGTTCATTTCTCAGGCCGAAAACCTCAATATCGGCACAATCATAAACAAAAAATTGCTGGCATCGAGCTCTATCTTCCAATTGCTTCTCGATGCCGACTCGTCGACATCAAAATGTCTTGCCCTCAGCGATGCCGAAGTCGCTGAACTCGAGGTCAAACCCGACTCGAAAATCACTCGTGCCCCCGTCAAGGACCTGCGTCTGTCACGTGACCTGACCCTCGCCGGACTGATACGCGACGGCAAAGGCATGCTCATTTCGGGCAACACCGTCTTCGAGCCGGGCGACCATGTGCTTGTCTTTTTCCTATCAGGCGCCATCCACAAAGTCGAACGCCTTTTTAACTGACCATTGATGTGAAACACAGCGAACGACAATTTATAAACATACTCATGATCATCCGCATCACCGGCTGGCTGCTGATGATCGAATCGCTGTTTATGCTCCTGCCGACTATAACCTGCCTTATCTATGACGAGGCCGACATCATGCCATTCGGTATAACAGCAGGCGCCACGGCCGCCACAGGTTTTTGCCTGACACGATATATACGCCCACGAAGCCACAAGACCGGCAAACGCGAGGGATTTCTACTGACATCGATAGTCTGGATTGTCTTCTCCGTCTTCGGCATGATGCCTTTTATTTTCAGCTCGACGCCTGTGTCGGTCAGCGACGCATTCTTCGAGGCCATGTCAGGCTTCACTACCACCGGAGCATCCGTGCTCGACTCTATCGAGAACATGAGCCACGGCATACAGATATGGCGCGCAATGATGCAGTGGATCGGCGGTATGGGTATAATACTCTTCACTCTCGCTGTAATACCGATGCTCAACTCCTCGGGTGGCATGCAGATGTTCAACGCTGAAGTCACCGGCATAACACACGACAAACTGCGTCCGCGCGTCAGTCAGACAGCCAAGACTCTCTGGGGCGTATATCTGCTGCTGACCGTGATACTCGTATTCCTGTTGTGGCTTGGCCCGATGAATTTCTTCGAAAGCATCTGCCATGCCTTCGGAGCCATCTCGACAGGCGGCTTCTCAACCGAAGCCGACTCGATAGCCTCTTACAACTCTGTCTATGTCAAAGTAGTCCTGACAATTTTCATGTTTCTCGGCGGCGTCAACTTCGCCTTAATCTTCAAAGCTATGTGCGGCAACTTCAACGACGTGCAACGCAATGACGTCTTCCGCACCTACGTAGTCTCAATTGCCGTTTTCATGGTGCTGTTTGTGATCACGATTATCTCGCGCGGCAGATTTCACACCTGGGAAGATATCACAATCGACCCTCTCTTCCAGATTGTTTCTACCATGACATCGACCGGTTTCTCTGCCACCAACTATGAAAACTGGGGGCCCTTTGTCATGTCGCTTATGTTCTTTATGATGTTTTTCGGCGCCTGCGCCGGTTCGACCAGCGGCGGCGCGAAACTCGACCGGTTGCTTTATCTCCTTAAAAACTGCCGTAACGAGCTATACCGGTGCATCTATCCCCGCTCTATAATGTCAGTGCGTATAAACGACCGTGTAATCAACCCCGATATCGTCAGCAAAGTCATCGCTTTTCTATGTATCTATACCCTGCTCATCGGAGTAGGCGGAGTAGTACTATCAGCTTTCGATATCCCGATTTTTGACTCATTCTTCTCGGCCTTCTCAGCCATATCCAACACCGGCCTCGGTGCCGGCATAACGGGCTACGGCGGATCTTACGAACTATTGCCCGACGTTGGCAAATGGGTGCTGTCGATGCTCATGCTCATAGGTCGTCTCGAGATTTTTACCGTCCTGCTTGTATTCACACCTGCATTCTGGCGTAAATAACAACCCGACAAATCCGCGCAACTATACATTAACAGTGGTTAAATCAAACAAAAAGGCTTTACTTAATGTTGATGATTTATATAAATCACCAACTCTTCCGCCTACTATGAAACGCTCTATAATCTTTATAATACTCTTGCTCGTTATCCCTTTCACATTCACCGGATGCCATAACAACGATGCCTGGGACTCGCTCCCCGACCCCATAGCCCGCTTTGTTGCCCAATATTTTCCAAACACGGCAGTAACATCTTACAGTACTACTGCGGGCAGTTATCATGTAGTACTCTCAGGCGCACCTTCACTGACATTCGACTCAGACTACCAATGGACCGACATCAACGGCCGCGGCAACATATTGCCTGAAGTGCTCCTATTCGACCAACTCCCACCCGCCCTATACAATTATCTTAGCGAAACCCAATGTCTTGATCGAGTATACAGCATGTCGCGCGACAAACGCTCCTATACAGTCGTCACAACCGATACCACACTGAGCTACAACATAGCCACCGGCAATATCACCGGCAACAAATGATAAGAACCTCCGAACGAAAAATACCGATTTAGCTCACTGACAATCGGCAGAAGGCAGGCGACCATTCGCTCTAAGACGATCTATCTCCTTGACAAACGATTCGGGTAGCCTCACATTATAAAGGTCGCGTGCCTCGGCAAACAGCGGAGCAATTTCAGAATCCTTGAAGCCGGCAATACCACAACCTATGCGGGTGACATAGAATGTCGTCTGATCCCATTCACGGGCCAGCTCTATGAAATCATCGACATACGGTTTGATAGTCTCGATACCTCCCTGCATGGTTGGTATGGCATATGACTGTCCTTGCATACCGACACCCTGGCCCATTTTGGCTCCAAAGTGTTTCAAAGCAACCCGAGCCCCGCCGCCGGCATGTATCCCGGCAAGATTGCTGCCAAAGACAAACACTTCGTCTTCACCAAGCGAAGTAATATTTTCAGGTGTATATTTCAATGCCATTTATTGATTAACACAAAACATATTCTGTTTTATAACGTAAAACTACTCACAAAGTTCGATGACTATGCCGTCAAATATCCTTACACAGCTCTCATAATATCCGTCGCCGGTGACACGCGGACCGCTCAGCAGCTCATAGCCGTCATCAGCCAAACGGCAGGTCATTGCATCGACAGCTTTCCTGCTGCCCACCGAAATTGCAACATGGGCAAATCCGAGATCATACAGTCCGCGGATAGCCGAAGCGCAGACTGCGGGACGCGTCATGATCTCTATGCTTGCAAAACCGTCCAACGAAATGAAATATGACGAAAAGCCGGTGACGGCATTATTATAACGAGCACCTGCCACGCCGGCGAAATAGTCTTCAAGAAAAATCTTGGCCCGCTCAAGATCGGTTACATACAAAGCTATATGATTTATTCTCATTGATATTATCGTTTGATAAATTTTTCATTCAACCAAGTTCTCATAGGAATATCATAAACCTTGACAGCGGCATATGCAACTGCAATCGAAGCCATAAATATACTAACCGCCACAAAAATATGCGTTGATAACGGCGCATCGGCATGCTGCGCGGCCCATTTCATCTGCACGTATATCATCGGGTAATGAGTGATATATAACGGATATGAAATCATACCGAGAAAACGGCACAGAGCCGTCATATTTCGCCCTTTCAGTTGACCGGCCGCCCCTGCCGCAACTATCGCGGGAAAAACCAACAATATTACAACTGCGCAATATAGACCGTTGAGCCATGGCATATCATCACCACCGACATGGGGAAAAGACAAAACCATAGCCAAGACCGCGGAACACCATAAAAAAGCATCTTTACCAATGTCGATGCGGCAGCGCGAAAGTCTGTAAAGCAACAATCCGGCGAAAAACGGATACATCAGCCGGCAGATGCCTATATAAATCTGGTCGGCGGTCAGACCGAAACCGCCGATAACCGTATATTGCGCGTATTTTCGCGCCTCAAGCAATCCGAATGTGTCTATGTCAAATGCAAGGTCAATCACAAGCAGCGACGAAAAAGCCACCGCAACGCCAAGCCATAACTTAGACAATCTTCTGAAAACAAAAGCATAGAGTATATTGCCTATATATTCCCACAGCAGAGACCATTGCGCACCGTTGAGCGGATTGATTTCCTGCCATCCGCGTATATCCATCGAAGGCGGCGTCGGGAACATAAACGAAGCCATCAGCAATATTAACAACACTTTCCACCATGGCGTCTCCATCACAGCCGGAAAAGCCGGGGCATCACCGAAGTAAAACCAGAACGCCCCGATCAATGTGCCCAACACAACCATCGGCTGCAGTCGCACGATGCGTCGCACGAAAAAACGTCCCGCCGTCATACCCTTGCACCAACGTCCGTCATAGGCATATCCGATGACAAACCCCGAGAGGACAAAGAAAAAATCTACTGCAAGATAACCGTGGTTGATAATCTGAAAAGAAGGGCCCTTAGAATAAGTCTCAAAAAGATGAAAGGCCACCACAATCATAGCAGCCACACCACGCAGACCATCAAGAATCTCAAGTCTCGGACGACTTCGCAATATAGAATCATCTGACATCATAGGATATTGATTTTGTCGCAAAATTAATCATCTGACTTATTTTTAAATTGCATTATAATCACAAATAATTATCTTATATTTGCAGAATATAATCCAAGCATAGATGAAACCTGAATTCATTGTCGATGCCGTCAGATTAAAACCTGCCGAACAGATCGGCCTTCACAGCCAGAATGACTGGGAAGTATCACTCGTCGTGAAAGGATCGGGAACAAAAACCATAGGTGACACAAAATCTCGCTTTGCCGACGGCGATCTTGTCGTTGTACCACCGGGCATTCCCCATTGTTGGAATTTTGACGACGATTCGACCGACAACGAAGGCAATATCGCAAACATCACAGTCAAATTCAATGACAGTTTTCTATATTCTTGTGCCAAGACATTTGGACCTGTGGCAGAAAATATCAGCCGCCTGATCGAACAACAGGCAGCATTCACACCCGACACTGTCAGAAAAGAAAAAATTATAGCCGTAATGCAACGATTGCAACATATTGACCGCATCGGACAAAGCCTCGCGATGTTCGAACTAATCACTTTGCTGACATCGGCGGGCGAGAATCTGCCTCAAGGCTCGGCTTTAAAACGCAATAAAAGCGACGAACGCCTCGATCGCATAAGAATCTACACATCATGCAACATGACTCACAACATAACCATCGCCGATATCGCCCACCATGTCGGCATGAACCGTTCGGCATTCTGCTATTTTTTCAAAAAGTCAACCGGCCAATCATACATCTCATACCTCAACCGCATGCGCATCGCCAAAGCATGCAGCCTGCTTCAATCAGGCACCTCAGCCGTGTCAGACATAGCCTACGAATGCGGCTTCAATAGCATACCCTACTTCAACCGCATGTTCAGACACCTCACCGGCACCAGCCCCAACCGCTACCGCGCGATAAAAAAACAGTTGGAAGCAACAGATTATAACACATTAAATTGAACTCACTAAGTCCTATTAATGAAATTGTATTCGGCGTCTATATCATAATAGTAGGCAAAACGGCAACCGGTATATATTGACCAGTTGCCGTTGTTATTTAACGTGAGCTCGATATAAACAATCAGAATAGAGTCAACTGATTGTCAGAGACGAACTCCAGCGAAATCGACGGCTTCTTAGGGAAGAAGCAATAAGCAGCTATCGGGCATTGGCGATGAAATTTGCAAAAGACCGATGCCTTGAGTGTTCTATTTGGGCGATATTCTTAAGTTCATCATTGACAGACTCGACAAGGGCTCTTTTTCGGAGCATGATCTTGTCATAGACGGACATCAACAAGTTCCTCATGTTGCTCTTGACCTTGGTTACAAGCTGTATGCCGTTCATGAACAGGAACTCAAACAGTTGCTTGCCGATATAACCTTTGTCACCACAAAACTTACCCTTGACGTTTTCGATGAAAGACTCCGAATAAAGGGGTTCGCGGTCATCCACGTTCGCCGGAGTGAACATAAAGTTCAGAATCTCGCCCCTGTCATTGATAATCAGATGCAGCTTGAATCCGAAGAACCATCCCATCGAGCATTTCCCGCGTTGGGCTATCCCCTTGAACGTCTTAAGGATGAGTATCCGCTGTTGCTTGCAGATCCTTAACGGGGTGGAGCCAACGTAGGCAATGCCGGTGCATGTGTCCGGCAGCACCTCCTTGATGAATATCGACAGAGGCAGCAGCACTGATTTCTGCGACTCCACTAACCTGTTGTATGATACCGTCTTGGGGAACAGGTGCGTCAGACGCCTGCATACATACCGGGTGTAAAAGTGTTTGAGGCAACGGATGCCCTTGCTGTGACAATATCAGAATCGTGATGACTTCGGCATCAGAAAGTCGTCCGGGCTTATTTCTGTGCACTTTGCCATCGCAGATCCGGCGTTTTTTGAGTCCGGATGAAAAATACTTGCAGAAATCATCTGCAAGACAGAAAATTTCAGTAATTTTGTCTTTGGTGATCATAGCGTAAATTCCTTGTAAATCTTGCAATTAGCTACTATAAATTTACGAACTTCCTTTGAAACCACAAAGAAAATCAGCCACTTAATTCAAAACTAAGTGGCTGATTGTTTGATCGTTGATTTTCGTAATCCTTATGTCGAACTCACGTTATTTAGGTCGTATGGGACATTTTTTATATTCAAAATTTATTTTACCACAATCTTTTCAACAGAATTTTGTCCTTTTAATATATAAACTCCGGGGTCTATCCCTGAAATTCTATCTCTTAACAATCCTTTCCTTATGCAAATACCGGCTAAGTTATACACGTCATATCTTTCATTGTCATTAGAGTCGATATATCCGATAGATGCTGATTCAGTAAATTCAATTTTCAGACACGAATTGTCAATACCCTCAAGCTCAATGGATTGATTCGCTTCATTGTATGGAACGGGGAGGTTATTAAGATAAACATTAGAAACCGCATAGCCATCATCAGGTATAACCTTTATAGAAATCTTTTTATCAGATGGCATTTCAAATGCTCTTCTTCCAGAGTAACTTGCTGAGGTTATCTTACGTAGGGTTATACCGTTGAAATCAATGACACCATTTTCAGAGGTTTCAACATAAAGAGTACTTGATTTTTCTAAAATCTCCTTAATATTTTTAAAGGATCTCCAGCCATTAGTTCTCCAGTATGCATTTGCACAACCTTTAGGAACATATAAAGTACCATTGCGTATATTTGTCTGGCTTATAAATGATTCCAAATGCTGTATATCAGGAGGAGTAGTGGCGTAACAATAAATATCAGTCAAGTTTTTACACATATACACATCTGCGTCGAATTTAGAAAAAGAAGCAGGTAATGTGAGCGTGCAAAGAGGCATATTCTCATACCCGCCATTAAGACTATATCTATCAAGTGTTGTAGTTCCACAAGGTATAGATATTTGTTCAAGACTTTGACATTGGAGTAATGAACCACTCGTCAAACTATAACAATATTGAGGGAATCTAATTCGTTTAAGTTTTCTCAACCATGCAAAAGAATAAAATGGCATATATGGAGAATCTTCAGTATACTCATAGTTCTGCCAAGCTTTAACATACCAAGGTCCTCCACTTACGAAAACTGCTTCTTTTAAATCTATTGAAGTCAATTTCCCATTAGTTGTTTTACCATCGCAATCGACCCCGACCATTTCGCGCAAGAGTCTAAGGTCTGATCCGTCAAGAGGACCGATAATAGTTAGGTCTTCTATTGAATATTTCTGATGCTCCTGGATATAGTCCGAAAGAGTTCCCGGTGCTTTTAATCTTATTATTTGGGAATTATTTGAATCCCAATTATCATAGGGTGAATTTGAATTAAACTGATTGTCTATGTTTGTTTCAGAAACGGACACGGTACATATTGCCGAGTTGGTTCCAATTGATGACTTTACATAAACTGATGTCTTGCCCTTGGATTTTGCTGTCACTAATCCATTGCTATCAACAGAAATGACACTCGCATCATATCCAGTAAACTGAATTTGTGGAGTTATATGAATGATTTTATCAAAACTCCAGTTAATTTGGAATGTATCGTTGATTTTGACGCTTTTTGTTGTTGGCGTTATCGAAATCCTAGTATCAACACAAGTAAATGTCCATCGGCGAGTACGCGTGTATTCGGATAATCCTATACGGTCTTGATATGTACATGTTACAGTTGCCGTGCCACTGAAATAAGCTTGAGGCGTTACATGACAAAGAAAACCAACAGATGACAAATGTAATGTCGGATTATCAACACTCCAAGTAGGACCATGCTCACCCATTGTCGGTTCATGGGAGATGTCAATTGTTTGACCCGGATAAAGAGGTGTACCTTGGGCTATCAGAGTCCATAATGACAACAAGAAAAATACTATTTGTCTCATATAGTTTTTTGTTGTCCGCCAGACTCATAACGGACTATTTTTAGTGTTTATACATAAAAAAACGTGAGCCAACTATGCCACGTCGTAGTTTGAAGGTCGTAGGAAACCATTTGCACAGATGTAACAATAGCAGCCCACGCTATGCGCGTGAGAACCACTATGCTATCCTTGTGCGGTTGTCAAATTTCCTACGTTCTCAAACTACAAGATAAGCATAACGCTTCTTATTTTATCCAAAATGTCGTGCAGCCCAAAGGTATGCATTTGCAAAACTACAAATTTATCATGACTTATAGGGGCTTTTAATGATGTTTTTTACCCATCATTAATCCAACACTCTTAAAAGTTTGGTTTGGTTCGGGCTTCATATATACCCGACTTAAGCCTGATCCCTCTTAGGCCTCTTATCAATCACGCAACAAAAAAACCTCGGCTCTTTTATGAACCAAGGTTTTTTATGTGTAGCGGGACCGAGAATTGAACTCGGGACCTCCGGGTTATGAATCCGACGCTCTAACCAACTGAGCTATCCCGCCTTTTGCGAGTGCAAAGTTAATGTGTTTTTCTTAATTATGCAAAATAATCACCCTATTTTTTAGGACAAAAAAATCCGGTATTGTTTTTAACATATCTAAAATTGCAGTCACTCACGATTTTAGTGATGCGACAGACGCTCGCAAGCAGTAATTTTGCAACCAAACCAAATAATCTATCACTATGAGACAAATCACTGAGATAATCGTGCACTGCACGGCAACACGCAACCACGTCGACATCGGCGCAGCTGAAATCGACAGTTATCACCGCGCCCGAGGCTTCGACTCGATAGGCTACCATTATGTCGTCAGACTTGACGGACGTATCGAGAATGGCAGAGACGAAGCCATAATCGGCGCCCATTGCCTCGGCCACAATGCCAAGTCGATCGGCGTGGCCTATGTCGGAGGCCTCGACGCCGAAGGCAATCCCGAAGATACACGCACAGAGGCTCAAAAGCGCTCGATGCTATCGCTCTTGCGCAGTCTTCGCAGACGTTACCCCCGGGCACGGATATACAGCCACCGTGATTTCGCAGCCAAGGCGTGTCCTTGTTTCGACGCAACCGAAGAGTATGCCGAGATATGAAAATCTTCGCATTCACAATCGCTGCGGCATCATTGCTGATATGCGCGAGCTGTCACTGCCATAAAAAAAGCAATATAACCGAAAACAATGATTTTGAGCGTTTTCAGGTGACACGGCTGCATGACAGTATCGCCTTCGAGAGCCGACACACGCTGGCCGGCAGTATCGAAATAGATTCGCCGATCATTATAATCGCCCGATATCCGGGTGACAGCAATGAGATCAGGTTCGTCACAATCAAGGGACGGCAACTGAAAGCCGGTCTCGCCACCTCTGAGGCAACTAATGCTTATGAAGTAGTTGAACGGCGCGACTCACTTTCGACGTCAAGTAAAAGCGCCGTATCATCATCGGTCAAGACCGGCGACATACGCCTGCCTTACCTCATCACCGCGGCGGGGGCTGTGATCATAGTCGCTCTCACTGTCCTATCATTGCGAGGAAAGCGTCTTCGTCTATTATAGGGATGCCAAGGGTCTGTGCCTTCTCGAGTTTGGCCGGCCCCATATTCTCGCCGGCAAGGACATAATCTGTCTTTTTAGAGATCGAGCCAACGTTTTTCCCGCCGTTGCGCTCGATCATCGCTTTATATTCGTCACGGCTGTGTCGGGCAAAGACTCCGCTGATGACAAAAGTCTTGCCGGCAAGCAGATCGGTCTTGTCTTCGGCGTCACCGTCCTCGTCAATCGCGAGAGTGACACCTGCCCGACGCAATCGCTCGATGATCTCACACTTGTCAGGCGAAGCGAAATAGCCGGCGATGCTCACGGCGATTTTTTTACCTACATCCTCGATGCTTTCGAGCTGTTCGGGTGTCATAGCCATGAGATTGTCAACTGACTTGGCTGTGCTTGCTATTTTTTTTGCTGTCGTCTCTCCGACAAAAGGTATCGAAAGGGCATACAGCACACGTTCGAAGCCGACACTCTTGCTCGCCTCGATGCCCTCAATGACACGTTCGGCGCTTCGGGGGCCGAAGCCTTCGAGTTTCAGCAGATCGGATGCTTTCAGATCATAAAAATCAGCTATATTTCTGACAAGACCGGCGGCATAGAGAGTCGCGGCAGTCTCCTCGCCTATACCGTCGATGTTCATCATGCGTCGGCCGACAAAGTGCTCGAGACGCCCTATTATCTGTGGAGGACATCCGTCTTTGTTGGGGCAGATCCAAGCAGCCTCGCCTTCGACACGCACAAGCGGAGAGCCGCAGACAGGACAATGCGATACAAATTCGACCGGTCGGGCATCGGGCCGACGCTCAGTCAGTTCGACACCTGTTATTTTAGGTATTATCTCACCTCCCTTTTCGACATACAGCATATCATCCTCGTGAATATCAAGCGCCTTCACAATATCTTCGTTATGTAGCGAGGCACGTTTAACGACAGTTCCAGACAGCAGCACGGGTTCGAGGTTGGCTACAGGAGTAATATAGCCGAGACGCCCGACGTCGAAAGACACAAATCTGAGCCGCGTGAGAGCCCTTTCGGCGGCAAACTTATATGCTATGGCCCATCGTGGCGACTTGGCAGTGAAACCCAGATTGAGCTGCTGACGCAAAGAGTTGACCTTAAACACAAGGCCGTCGGTAGCGACAGGAAGTTCCTTGCGGGCCGTGTCCCATTTGTTTATAAAAGTGTCGACTTCATCTATCGACGACATCAGTGTCATGGCGTCGGAGACTTTGAATCCCCAGCGACGTGCGGCCATCATGTTGTCGTAATGATTGTCGTATGGCAGATTCTCACCTAAAAGATAATATAGATAGGCATCGAGCCCACGCGCGGAGACTTCAGCCGGATTGAGCAGCTTTATCGTGCCTGCGGCTGCGTTGCGCGGATTGGCAAAGAGAGACTCTTCGTTGAACGCGCGGTCGGCGTTCAGCCGCTCGAAAGCTTTCCACGGCATGACAATCTCGCCACGAATCTCAAACATCTCGGGCCAATCGTTGCCGGAGAGCTGAAGGGGAATACTGCGTATCGTCTTAATATTTTCGGTGACATCGTCACCTTTCTCGCCGTCGCCACGCGTGACAGCACGCACAAGACGCCCGTGTTCATAGATGAGCGATATTCCCGTACCGTCAAATTTCATCTCGCCGACGATACCGACCTCCTGCCCTGAGAGCGCCGTCGAAATGCGCTTGACCCACGCATCCACTTCCTCGATAGAATATGTATTGCCCAACGAAAGCATCGGATAGACATGCGATACCTGTCTGAAGCCATGCGAAAGATCTGAGCCGACACGATGCGTCGGCGACAACGGATCGTCAAATTCCGGATATTCGGCCTCGAGACGTTCAAGCCTCTTCATCATCTCATCGAACTCACGATCGCTGATTTCAGGCGCGTTATCGACATAATAGTTACGATTATGCCGATTGAGCTCACTGCGCAGATACAATATTTCTTCCTTTGGTGACATAACAACTTATTTTCTTCCACGACCGCGTAGCGGAGGGAACATCTTTTTTATTCTAACAATCTGTGCGGCAAGATTCCCTCCCGAGACAACCATCGTGACGGCGCCGAGTATAAGAATCAAGCCGGTAATCTGACGCATGCCAAGCACTTCACCAAAAACGGCTACACCGACAATTACAGCCGTCACCGGCTCAAAAACGCCGAGTATGGCCGTCGGGGTCGGACCTATCATATGGATGGCCACAGTCGTCAGCGACAGACTGACGACTGTAGGCAGCAGTGCGAGGGCAAAGGTATTGAGCCATAGCAAGGGCCGTGAGGGTAGAATCAATTCGCCATGCGCGACAACACCGCCGATAAATATAACCGAGCCGAAGATAAGAAGATAGAATGTCAGCGGGAGCGTAGGCATATCATTGACACGACTGCGATTGATGATTACGATATATACGGCATATGACAAGGCCGAGACAACAACCCAGAAGACACCTGCGGCACTTATAGCGGCTCCTGACGAAGTATGGCTGAGCAGAAAAATACCCACAAGAGCCGTCAAAAGACAGACAACAGTCTGCATCGTAAGTTTCTCGCGATATAGCGCCGCCATGATTAACGCCACCATCAGCGGATAGACAAACAATAGCGTCGACGCTATGCCAGCGTCGATATAGCGATAGCTCAAAAACAGTCCGAGCGACGACAGACCGAGCATAAGGCCAAGAACGATGACGGAGACAAACTGGTCACGCCTTATCGCAAAACTGCGTCCACGCGCCTTTATCATTATCGCCAAGAGCGGTATAGCGCCGAGATACCGCAGCAGCAGAACGGAATATGTGTCAAGACCGTCGGCATAAAGCGGCAGCGCGAAGAGCGGATTGAGGCCATAGGTCGCAGCCGCGGCCGTACCGACAAGAAATCCTTTAATACGGGCATTCATCATACTTTTATGCTTTTCCGGCCTTGAGGCGGTCAACATAACGGTCAATATCGCGAAGACGTGCCGGAATATTGATAGACTGAGGACATTCACTCAGGCAGTTGCCACAAGCGATACAGCGCGAGGCCTGACGCAATCGAGGAACTGCGCGGTCATAGCCTACAAGAAATGCGCGGCGCGCCTTGTCGTAGTGTGGATCGCGCGTATCTCGGGCGACATTGTCGTCATTGATACATTTGTTATAATGGGCGAAAATGGCCGGGATATTGACGCCATAGGGACAAGGCATGCAATACTTGCAATCAGTACAAGGGACTGTATCATTCTGAAGTATCTCCTGAGCAACAACTTCAAGAAATTCGTTCTCCTCGTCGGAAACCGGCTCGAGAGGCGAATATGTGGCGACATTCTCTTTGAGATGGTCGAGATAGGTCATACCACTCAACACTGTGAGTATGCCGGGCTGAGTGGCCGCATATCTGAAAGCCCACGATGCGACGCTGTCGTCGGGCCGGCGCTGCTTCATCTTGGCCGCTATCGGCGCGCTGACCGACGCAAGCCGTCCGCCCAGAAGAGGCTCCATTATGACAACCGGTATGTTTCGGCGTTCAAGCTCGGCGTAAAGATACGACGCATCAGTGTTGCGCTCGTTTACTTTCTTGGCGTTGTTCCAGTCGATATAGTTAAGCTGGATCTGGACAAAGTCCCAATGCACCTCGCCGCGGTCCATCATCTCGAGCAAATGGTCGAATACCTTGACATCGCCGTGATACGAGAATCCGAGATTACGTATCACACCGGCTTCCTTCCGCTCCTTGAGATAGTCAAGTATACCGTTATCGATATACCGGCCGTTGAGAGCATCGAAACTCCCCTGCCCTACGGCATGAAGCAACAGATAGTCGATATAATCGGTCTGTAATTCTTTGAGAGAGTTTTTAAACATGGCGATCGACTCTTCGCGCGGCCATGTCGACGGCGCGAAGTTAGACAACTTCGTGGCGATGAAATAGCTGTCTCGCGGATGACGCGACAAGGCTATACCCATGACATGCTCCGAGCGACCTTTGCAGTAAGCGGGCGACGTGTCAAAGTAGTTGACACCGTGTTCGAGCGCATAATCGACCTGAGCGTTGACAGCCTCCTGATCGATTTCGGGATCAGTATCATCCTTGGTATCGGCTACAGTCGGCAGACGCATGCAACCGTATCCCAGCACCGACACACTGTCGCCGGTATTGTGGTTTAAACGATAGGTCATTTTGCCGTCAGGCTCTTTCTTTTTGTCAGAACCGGTTACGACTTTGCCGCCGCAAGCAGTAGCGATACCGGCAACGGCTCCTATGCCGAGGTGTCTGAGAAACCTGCGACGCGATATATTGTTGTCTTTCTCTTTCATGACATAATCATATTAAACGGTGGACGTCTACCCCCTCGACATATATGGCCGAGTGGTCGGCTCGGATTATGCCGGCTGTACCGACCGGACAATGATACTCACACGATCCGCAACCTATACATGCGGCCTCGTCGACCACGGGTCTGAGATTGGCCCCGGGATTGTCAGTTACAGGCGCCATAGTTATAGCTCCGGCAGGGCAATGGCGCTCGCAGTTGCCACACTGCTGCCCGGCCGAGGCCGAGATACATAGTCCGAGATCAACTTTGGCCGTACCGATCTTGACAGAACTTTTTTCGGCAGCATCGAGACTGACAATCGCACCGGCGGGACATACATCGCCACATGTCGTGCAATCGGGACGACACCAGCCGTCGGTATAATACGATACGGGGTGCATGAACGACTCTATTTCTGTCGAGGGTCTGAGCACTCCTTCGGGACACGAGTTTATGCAAAGTTGGCACGATGTGCAACGGGCATTGAGGTGAGAGATAGAGATCGCTCCCGGAGGCACTACTTGTGTCTCACGGTCGGGACGCTTCTTGTCTTTGACGGGTGCGAGACCGCCATCGCCTTTGACCGCGGCTTTGGCTACAAGTCCACCGGCAATCGCAGCGCCGGTGATTATGAAACTACGGCGACCGGTGTCGGTCTTGGTCGCAGTTTTGACCTCAGTCTCCCCGGGAACCGCTTTCGCATCTGTGACGACGCGGTAACTGATGGCATGCTGCGAACAGTTGCCGATACAATCCATACATGCCACACAGCGCGTATAGTCTATAGCATGATTGTGACCGTCAATACACGACGCCTTGCAATTACGCTCGCATTTTCGGCAGCCGTTACACTTGCTTTTGTCTATAACCGGCTTTAACAGTGAAAACTTCGACAGATAGCCCAGAACCGTGCCCACAGGACAAACGATATTGCAATAATTGCGGCCTACCGTCCACGAAAATGCCACTATGACGACAAACGTAAGTGCGGCCACTATAAATACAGGCCATGCCACTCGCGCAGTCACATGATAGAAGTCATAATTGCCCGCCGCGGCAGACATATCGGCGAGCACATTGTTGCCCGCGTCATAAACCGGAGCGAACAGCTGAGTGGCAATACGCCCATAGGCGCTGTACGGCTCTATAAGACCGGCAGCAGCGAATGCCGCAGAACTCAAACCCACAAAGCCGACGGCAACCATGACGACAAACAGCGTCAGGAATGTGAGGCGCAGTTTTTTATAAGGCGCATGGTAGCGGAAACGGTTGAGACGCTTCGAGCGTTTGCCGCCGAAGTGATTGTGAAGCCAATTGATAAAATCCTGAAAAACGCCCAGCGGACATATCACCGAACAGTAAATCCTGCCGAATACAAGCGTCAGCACGACAAGCGCGGCAACAACAACTAGATTGAGCGACAACAGCGCCGGCACAAACTGTATCTTGGCAAGCCAACTCCAATGATCTGCCGCAAAGCCCGTGAAATCGACAAAAAGCAACGTCAATGCCGACAGACAGGCAATAGCAAAAATAACTCTTAATGCCTTTAACATAAATAGAAATATAAGCGCCGTAACAATTAACAAAATAGACACACGACGCTATGAGCGCCCACTTTGCATGATAATGCAAAATTAGCGCATCGCCGTCAATTTTCAAATAGACAAAACCCTTGAAATCTTATCTTTTTACAGATTTCTATCTCTTTTTTGCATTTTCGAGTGCTTCGTCAAAGCTGTTGTAGACACCGAGGCCAAAAAGAGCATAGTCATAGACCACCGGATCGTCGGGATTGAAACGCCTCAATCTGTCGGTCAACTCAACGACGGCCCGACGATCGTTGGCGTGACGTGTGAGCAGTCCGAGTTCACGTGAAGTGTTACCGACATGGACATCAAGCGGCACATACAGCTGTGACGGCTTTATTACCGACCACACACCCAGATCAACGATGCCGTCATCACGCACAAGCCACCTCAGAGCCATATTGAAGCGCTTAAGCGCCGTGGTGTCGAGCGACAGCGGCAGACACCGCGAGTCGCCGCAGCCACCGTTGGCCTCACACAACTCGGCGTTTATGGCAGCAACGAGATGCCACGCCGGCATTTCGGCATCAGCCATGCCGACCGCAGCAGCAAAATCCTCAAGCGAATCATAACGGTCGTAGATTCTTGCCAGACCCCGCAGATAATGGCGCATATTGGCCGCAAAAAACGTGCGGTGTATATTCATATCAGGCAGATCATCAAAACCGCGCTCGACGACATATTTATATGGCTGCCAGCCCATCAGCGAGAACATCTTCTCGGCATTGCGACATATCATCGAACGTTTGCCCCAGGCAATCGTCGAGGCCAGTAGCGAAGCTATCTCGATATCGCGCTTATCACTGAATCGACGCGGGAACCTGACAGGGTCATCGTCGACAAATGTGACACAATTTATACGGCGCGACTCATAGTCGAGCAAATCTTTAAGATCTGAATCTGTCATATTAAATTAAAAAGCGTCAACACCGATAAAGAGTTGACGCAGATAATGATTGGTATTTTAGGGGTGCCGTGTGGGGGTCGAACCCACGACCTTCGGAACCACAATCCGACGCTCTAACCAACTGAGCTAAGGGCACCATCTTTCAAAAGCACTGCAAAGGTAAAGCTAATTTTTGAAACCGCCAAACAAAAGCAGCGATTTTTTATGTTTTTTCATTCGAATGCAGGTTCGAACGCAGGCTGCGACAGGTTCGAAACGAGTGAATCTGTCAACACTGACACTATCGTGACCGGCCGGTGGAATTGAGATAACCGGCTTCCGAGAGTTTGAATTGTCCGTAGGCGGCAATGTAATCGTCTTTGGCCTGACGCGCAAGCGTCTCTGCCTCAAGAAGGTCGGTAATTGTACTCATTCCTGCCTCATAGTAGATTTTATTAAGACGCAGATTCTCTTCACTTTGGGCTATGGCTTCCCGGGCCAACACCATCTTGCGATGGGCTGCAGTCAGATTATCCCACTTGTCAGACATCTCTATTTCAAGCTTTTGACTTAAATCGTTGAGCTCGGTACGTGCATTTTCAACCTCGAGTTTCTTGCGTTTGATTTCGTGTGAGCCACCCCACCATCCCGATATCGGTACTTTGAGGCTTACCATCACCCCCGCAAAATTCTGATTCTGTCCGAAGGCATCATGATAGAACCAACCGGCTCCGACGGCAAGCTGAGGCATATTTTTACCGACTGCCATACGCCGTTCAATATTTCTGGCCTCTACATTTTTAACCAACAGCTGATGGTCATCAGTGAGATATAACGCTTCTTGAGGATTGATGAAAAGTTCCGAAGGGTATTCCGGCACCGAGTCAGGTATTATACCCTCGACATCAACCTTTCTTTCGGGCCCAAGCCCGAGCTGCTGGGCCAACAGCATTTTCATTAGGGTTATGCCGTTGTCAAGATCCACAAGATCGGCTTTAAAGCCATTACGTTTCAATTCAACTTTCAGATAATCGTTGTTCATGGCAAGGCCGGCGTCAACGGCAGCTTTCACATCGGCACCAAGCGAATCGAGAGCCGTTATCACACTCTGCAGGGTGGTTTTCTGAGCCTTGAGCGCAACTAACTGCCAGTAGAGTCCATCGGTTTGCAGTTGTACTTGATCGGCAGCCTGTTGGCGGCGTATACGGGCCACTTCTTCACCCACTTTAGCCAATTTGTTGCCGTTGACAATCTGTCCGCCCATAAACACGGGCTGTAAAGCCCAGACTCCCGCAGCCTTGCCTCGGTCAAAGAGGCCGAGTGTGAAAAGATGCAGCACATCGTAGCGGAGTATATCGTGATTGGTGCGGAATGCCGACACGCCGCCCGTAAGCTCGGGAAAATATTTGGTGAAGGCCTCGCGGCGCATCTGTGTGGCGGCGCTGAGATTATTGTCGGCGGTGCGTATGGCCGCATTATTGGCGAGCGCCAGTTGGCGGCACTGTTCAAGGGTATATATTGTATCGACGGGCATAACGTTTTCATCGGCCGGCATACTTGCTGAAACAGTCAGCCCCAAAACAGTCAGTCCAAGAAATAACATGCTTATTTTTTTCATTTTCATTGTCGTCCGGTTTTATGATTTACATATCAGAGCAAATGTGTTTCAAGAGGCTGAGCCAAGGGTTTGTCGGCGTTCTTGTTACGGTTTTTCATCATGCAGTAGGCCACGGGGATAACCGTGAGTATGAATATCATTGTTATAGGCGTGCCCCAGAATATTACCACACCCATCGGTTTCCACAGAGCGCTGTTGCCCGTAACCATCGGCAACACACCCATGGTGGCTGCGGCTGAAGTGAGGAATATGGGGCGCATGCGTCGCTTGGAGGCGTTCAATACCGCATTATAGACCGTTTGTCCTTGATTGCGCAGCTCTTCGGCATAATCGAGGAGCACGATAGCGTTGCGCACCAGAATACCCATAAGCGAGACTATACCGAGAACACATGTAAGCGATATCGCAGTGTCTTGAATCAGCAAGCCTGCGGCAGCCCCGGGTATACAAAGCAGCAATGAGAAAAGTAGCAGGAGTGCCGTATCGGCGGCGGCGTAGTGAAACAGAAGTATGAAGAATATTATGGCCACAGCCATCGCCAGACCGCTAAGAATCTCGGGGAGCGTACTCATCGTATCCTCCCATTCACCGCCTCTGACAATCTCGACATCAACAGGCATGTTCATTTTGGCTATGCTGTCTGCCAACGCCTCCGTCCGGTCGATTACGTTGACATTCCGTTGTACTTCGGCTATAAGCGACACGGTGTACACGCCGTTGTAATGGGTGAGTATCCCGGGATGCCATTCCGGTATCACGTCAGAAATACCGTGCAACGGCACTGTCTCAAAACCTATCACGGGCATAGGCTCGTTCTCAAGGTCTGAGACAGAGCTTATGTAGGATGTACCGGTTTTGAGTGTCACAGGAATTCCATAATCGCCTTCCCAGACGGTCGCCACGGGCAGACCCGAAGAGTATCGCATCGCCAAAGTTGCCTCTATGAGAGCGGAGTTAAGACCGAGACGCTCGGATTTTGCTTTATCGGGAATCACAACCGCCGATGCCAGAGATGAGGCGAGCGAAGTGCGGACATTTCTAAGCCCCGGTACATTACGGGCCACGACAAGGACCGAATCTACGGTTTTCTGAAGCACGGCCGGATCAGCGCCCGAGAATCGCAATTGAACGGGATAGTCGGCAGTCGAATAACTAAGCTGCTTGAAACGTATGAACGCGTCGGGGAAATAGCTTTCGTATTTGTCGGCGTAATCGTTCAGGACACCGATTGTGGCTTCATCACTCTTGGTGTTCACAATAAACTGTGCGAAGTTGGGGCCTCCGACCTGAGGAGCATATGTGGCCTGGAAACGGGGCGACGAGCACCCGTGGAACGAGGCTATGGACACCACGCGCGAATCCTTGGCGAGGATGCTCTCAAGCGAATCGGCAACCTCGGTTGTGCGTTCGACCGAGGTCCCGACAGGCAAAGTAATTTCGACCGCAAACTGATTGCGCTCGGCAATCGGCATCAACTGCAGCGGACGCGTGACGAACAGCCATGCGCTGACGGCTACGCACACAATGCCTAAAGCTATCGTAGTCTTGGGATATCTGAAGCATTTGTCTATAACCTTGTTGTAAACATTTTCCAGAGTGATGAAAAAGCTGAATTTGGTTTTCCCCGATTCATATGCCTCGCGTTGAAGTTTATAGATCGGCTTCTTTATGAGCTTGTATTGCAGAAACGGCACCAGCAATTCGGCGACACACAGCGACACAAGCAATATGATGGTCATACCCCATGGAAAATCGGTTAGAAAATCGCGGAACATGCCTGAAACGGTAACGAGAAACGGAAAGAATGTTACCGATATGGCGAGAGTGGCCGAGAAAATAGCCTTGAAAAATTCCGTACCCGACCGCAATGTTGCGGTATAGTGGTCAATACCCTCGGAAATCAGTTCGACATAATCGTCTATGATGACCACCGAATTGTCTACAATCATACCGAGCGTAACTATCAGACACGCAAGGGTCACAGTGTTAAGCTCTATACCGAAGGCATAGAACAGTCCAAGCGATATGAATATGGCTATAGGAATGGTGGAAGCTGCTATCAAAGCCACATTAAGAGGAAGAAGCAGCATAATCACAACCACAACGGCTATGATAGCAATAAGCAGCTCTACAAGAAAATAGTTTACCGAATTGTTGACCACCACCGGCTGGTCGGTGATTTTAAACAAGGTGACACTCTCGGGAATCTCAGCCTTGAATGCCTCGATCTGTTTGTTTACTTCATGGCCCATCTCGACTATGTTATAACCCTCTTTCATCTGCACACTCAGCAGAATACACTTTTCGGTATTATTGGTGATATAGCTGTCGGGGTGCGGATACTGACGCTTGATATCGGCGATCTCGCCCAGACGGACAATGCTCCCGTCGGGAGTAGACAGAACTATCATGTTGGAAAGATCGGCTATTGAACCGGCAGTGCGTTTCACGATAATCGGCCGGCTGTAGACACCGCTACGCAACTCTCCGCCCGTAGTCTTGAATCCCTGGGCAAGCAAGGTCATTCCTACAGTCGTTTCAGATATGGCATAATGTTTAAGTTTCTCAGGATTTAGATATACGGCAAATTCTTCATTCAGCTTACCGGTGACGCTCATCGTGCCGACACTCTCGATTGTGCGTAGTCGCTCTTTGAGGTCGTCCATATAGTCGCCGAGCTCCCGATAAGTCTTATCCTTGCTCTGCATGGTTATAAGCAACGCCGACGTATCACCGAAATTGCTTAAAGTCTCGACAGCGAGCACTCCGGGAGGGAGCGTCATCTTCACCTGTTCGACGCCCAGCTTGAACTCGTTCCAGAAAGGTGTGGCATCTTTCACATCATTATCCAATTCAACAAAGATAATGAGCATACCGTCAGAAATCTGCGAGTGGGTCTTTGTCTTGTTTACTTCTTTATACGAAAACACATAATCCTCCAACGGCTTGAGCACTTCCTGCTCAATCTGTTCGACCGTAGCGCCGGGATAAACGGCGGCAACAACTCCCTCGCGGATCGTAAACGAAGGGAATTCGTTTTTATCCATCACCTTGAGAGCATATATGCCGAAAGCTATCAAAACGCACACAAGCAATATCACCTCCTTGCGATACTTCAACCCTGCTGTCACAAGTGGATTCGGCTTAAACGGAGGCTGAGTGACAGGTTGTGCGCCCTTTATATTATTGGTTGCCATAATTGCTCGATTTTAATATTGATCGATTTGAATCAAAACTTACATTGACACAACCTTTACCTTTGTGCCGGTGCCGACTTTCTGTACACCCGAGATTATCACACTGTCACCCTTGGCCAAACCGCTGTGCACCCTTACCCCATCTGTCGAAAATTCATCGGAAGTCACATAGCGTTGTTCGGCTTTACCGTCCCTCACAATCCATACAAACTGTTTGTTCTCAGAATCAAGCAACACTGCTTTTGACGGCAATGTATAACCTTTCGCAACCGGTGCCGAGCCTTCTGAAGTCATTTTGACAGCTACGTTTCCTATCATCCCCGGTAAAATCCTGCCACCGGGATTGGGTATACTATATTTTACGTCATATGACCGAGTGAGAGGATTGGCCACAACAGACTTTTGACTAATCTTACCCCCGACCCTGATGCTGTCAGGGCCGTCAAAGCTTACTTCTGCGAGTCCGTTTTCCCTGAAACCCGAGACAGCCTCTTCAGTGACAGAAATAACAACTCGCAAATCACTGAGATTTACAATCTTATAAATTGGCTGCGATATTACAACCGTTTGTCCGATATCGGCAAATTTCTCTGAGACATATCCCGAGATCGGAGCATAGATGGTGGCATCGCCAACAGCTCGCGAAGCAATATCGGCTGCGTTTTCGGCCTGTTTCAGCTTGCTTTGCACTTCCACCCATTTGACATCAGGCAAAGCGTTGGCATCATGAAGTTTCTTCAATCGGTTGTATGCGTCTCGCGCTTGTTCAAGCTCGGCACGGGCTATATTGCTCGCGTTCGAGAGCGTCTCGGACTTCACTCGTGCAAGAATCTGGCCTTTATTGATTTTTTGGCCAACCTCGGCATACATTTCGGTGATAGTACCCCCGACCGAAAAACTTACCGTTGAAGCATCAGCCGATTCAACGGTTCCCGAATAAACATTGGCCGAACTACCCGATATGCCGTCTGACATTACCTTTACCTCCACATTGACAGCCTGAGCCGGTGTCGGTGTATCGTGCTTTTTGCAACCGCCTGCGACCAACGACAGAATCAGGATATACAGACCGGCTGTTTTATTAACGCGCTTGAAGAAATTTGAATTTGCCATAATGAATGAACTGTTTTAATATTTTAACAGCATTCATTAATTTATGTTCAAAAAGAAGCGCAAATTGAGAGAGGAGACCGCAATTCCCTCATACACGAAACAACAGGCCGGACACAATCATATATCCGACCTTTATTTTTTATTTATTGTGTCTGAACAAATGATTTTCTAAGGAATAAAAATCGAAATGATTTTTCCATTTCCGGTCGCTGTGACGTTTTTGACATCTGCAGGAATTAGAACCGTCTCACCACGACGGAGGATAGCTTTGAAACCGCCGCCGGTTTCAAGCGCAAAGTCACCGTCGACGGCAAAGAATACGGTAAACGAGTCACGCTCCGACAGATCGATATTTCTGCTACCGCAGACACCCATTATGTCGACATTAAAATATCGGCAATGCTTCAGTTCGGCAGTCTCGCCCGCCTTGACGTCTACGTTGCATGCATGACCGCCTTTGCTATTGACGTCGTCGAAATCGATGGCATCAATAGCCTCGCCGATATGAAGCTGACGCGGTTTGCCGTTTTTATCACGCCGGTCATAGTCATAGATGCGGTATGTTATATCCGAGGCCTGGTGGACTTCAAGAATCAGATTGCCGCTGCCCATGCTGTGCACACGCCCGGCTGGAAGAAAAAAGACATCGCCGGGCTTTGTCTCGAATTTGACAAGGGCCTCAACGATGGTATTGTCGGAAATGCGTTTTTTTAATGCCTCGGCGGTTAGACGCTCAGAGAAACCCGAGTAGAGACATGCTCCGGTCTCCGGAGCAATGCTGTACCAAATTTCTGTCTTACCCTGAGTACCATGGCGTTCCGCCGCAAGAGTGTCGTCGGGATGTACCTGTATCGAAAGGTCATCTGCCGAGTCTATGATTTTGACAACTATGGGAAATTTGCCGTCGAGCTGTTTCATAAGTCTGCGGCCCATTATCTCGTCGCCATGCAGGTCGATAAGACGCGGAAGTGTCATACCCTTGAAATCACCGTCGACGACAACAGACTCATAGCCCGACACAGGCGACAACTCCCAGCACTCGCCGATATTGTCACCCTGAGGAGGCAAACCCTTGAATTCGGCGATACGGCAACCACCCCAGATTACGGGTTTGAATATATTGTTGAATTTAAATATTGTGTCCATGTCGTTTCTGGCATTATGGCCATAAAAAAGCGCTTATAGCGCTGTTTGGCTTGCAAAGATATAACATATCCGCCATTAAAAATACCTTTTTGTACGTTTTTTTCTTTTGCCGGACTTATAATCGACAAGATAATTCCCGAAACCAGGGGTGTCCGAACTCAGGACACCCCTGTTGGTTTTTTGAGTAAAACGCGCCCGTGCATCAGTTGAGTATTATAGCCGCATCCTCTCTGATTGTCGTGTTGACCGGGCTGTAGACTCTTGCAAACTGCTTGATAAATGCTATTGTTTTTTTTGCAGGCATGGCAACAGCATCTGCGCTTACTTGAGTTTGTGATTTTTTAGAAACAAGGGTAGAATTTTTATCCATAGGCAGGAATTAATTAATAGTTATCAATCTGTTTGTCTGATTTTATAACGCCCCAATCATATATTTATTGTGAATCTTTATTTAAAAAACTTTATAGACCGCAGTTTTCACACTGTCACAATCCCTACAACCGCAAAGTTTGTTATATTTTAAGAAAATGTCGGCCTTTGGGGCTGTCAGAATAAAAATGTAAATTTGCACTGATAAATATAAGCAACCATACAATGAGACTTAACGGCAGAAGAAACAGCAGTAATGTAAGTGACCGGCGCGGCATGTCGGGGCGAACCCTCGGTATCGGCGGCGGCATTGTCGGCGTCATTGCGGCGGTAATCATAACTCTCATGTCGGGAGGCAACATCGGCGATGTCATAGGCAACGTCGCCGGACAGTATCTTGGCAGCAACGTCACAACCGCCGGCACGGGGCAGCTCTCGGCCGAAGACGAACGACTCGCCGATCTGGCCTCGAAAGTGCTCGCCGGCACCGAGGACGTTTGGACCCGCGAATTCAACCGCCGGGGATGGGGTAAATACGAATGTCCTCAGCTTGTCCTATACTCGGGCTCTGTCAGCTCGGGCTGCGGACACGCCACATCGCAGTCCGGACCGTTCTACTGCTCGGCCGATCAAACCGTCTATATCGATCTTGACTTCTTCAAAAGCATGGAAAACCAGATCGGAGCCTCGGGAGACTTCGCCTACGCCTATGTCATAGCCCATGAAGTCGGCCATCACGTGCAATATCTGCTCGGCACTCTCGACCGGGCCCATACAGCCATGGCACAAACCGACGAAAAGGAGTCTAACCGCATAAGCGTGAGACTCGAACTTCAGGCCGACTTCTATGCCGGCGTCTGGGCTTATAACGACAACGAGATGTTCGGTTCGATCGAACCCGGCGACATCGAGAACGCCGTAAACGCCGCCTCGAAAATCGGCGACGACTATCTCCAGCGCAAAGCATATGGCCGTGAGATACCCGACGCATTCAACCACGGCCGGTCTGAGCAACGTGTCAGATGGCTCACAAAAGGTATACGCAGCGGCAATCCACTCGACGGCGATACTTTCGCCATAAGCTACTCGGCATTATGATCGAAATCAGGACCGAATATATGGCGCGGGCACTCCAACTCGCGCGGCACGCCCTGGGCACGACCACGCCAAACCCCATGGTCGGCGCCGTAATAGTCGGCGCTGACGGAAGTATTTTAGGCGAAGGCTACACATCGCCTCCCGGCGGCCCTCACGCCGAAGTCAACGCCGTCAACTCTGTCGCCAACCCGCAGGCGCTCAAAGATGCGACTATGTACGTCACTCTCGAGCCATGCAGTCATTGGGGACGCACACCACCTTGTGCCGGGATGATAATCCGCGCCGGCATACCCCGCGTCGTCATCGCTGCCGTCGATCCGTTCGACAAAGTCAGCGGACGCGGCGTCGCTATGCTTCGCGACGCCGGCATCGAGGTCGTCACGGGCGTCATGGAAGATGAAAGCCGACGTCTCAACGCTTTCTTTTTTACAGCCCACACACTGCGTCGCCCCTTCGTCACACTGAAATGGGCCCAAAGCCGCGACAGATATATCGATATCAGGCGCGACCCGGCCATCACCCCGCCGGCGGCGATATCTACAGCCTTCACCCGCCTGACGACCCACCGTCTGCGCAGTCTCCACGACGCCGTCATCGTCGGCTCGTCAACCGTCATAGCCGACAACCCGCGACTCGACACCCGCTTCTGGCCTTGGCGAAAACCGCTCCCGGTGATCCTCGACCGCCGGCAACGCATCGACACCCGATGGCGTGTCACCCACTCGGAACATATGATTATCAGCAATTACCTCGACATCAGCGATCTGCTGTCTACGCTCTATAGTCGGCACGGCATCACATCGGTGCTCGTCGAAGGTGGTGCCGAAGTGCTGCGGTCGTTTATCGACGCGGGCCTGTGGGATGTGGCCAGAATAGAGACATCTCCCGTAACTTTCGGTGACAGAGGCAGCATCGCGGCCCCTGTGATAGAGCAGAAACCGGTGACGGCCGTAAAGGTCGGGCCTAATATCATTAGTTTTTATTCGCAAAACCACCTTATCGACGTTAAAAACCTATAAAAACTGCCAAAATAAAGCGATTTGCCGCCCCGAGTTTGCCCTATTTAGACTGAAATTATAACTTTGTAGTTTGAAAATAAACTACGACACATCATATAAGATGAAAAAACTTTTAATTGGTCTGACCGCGGCCGCCGCGCTCGCAGGGGCTGCAAGCTGCAACTCAGACACAGATTCCGATCTGACACTCCCGTCAAACGTCATGGTGACATCATTCTCTCTCACCGACGACGACAAGGTGCTCGATAATCTCGACTCGGTCTTCTTCTCGATAGACCTCAACAAGGGTCTGATATTCAATGCCGATTCAATGCCATACGGCACAAAAACCGACAAACTCATACCCATCATCGTCACCGCCGGTGTAAGTTCGGCGCAATTAATAGTCACAAGACCCGGAAAATCAGACACTATATACAACTACCTCGAAAACTCGACCGACTCGATCGATTTCAGCAACGGTCCGGTGACACTGCGTCTGAAATCACTCAGCGGCACAGCCGACAAAGACTACAAAATCTACGTCAACGTTCACAAGGTCAAAAGCGATTCCCTTGTTTGGAATCGTCTCGAACGCACCTCGCTGCCTTCACTTTTCAGCGTTGTCAACAGCCAGCAGACCGTCAAGAGCGGCAACACCGTATATTGCCTCACAAAATACGACAGACGCTACTCGATGGCAGCTTCCGACAACCCCGCATCAGGCGATTGGAACAAAGCCGAAGTGTCGTTTTCTTTCAATCCGGTAATCTCATCACTCTCGGCGACCGACGACGCTCTCTATATCCTCGACGAATCAAACCGGCTTTACCGCTCAACAGACGGCGGCATCGCATGGACAGCCACAGGAATCTCCGTCGATCACATCTACGGCGGCTATGACACCCGACTTATATGCGGACGCACCGCAAACGGCCGTGTCACCACCCTCGAATATCCTTCAATGAAGACAACCCTGATGCCGGCCGACTTCCCCGCCTCAGCCACATCTATGCCTATAAAATACACCTTCGAGATGAGCACGACACCTCAGCTGATGATTGTCGGCGGCCGGCTTCCCGACAACAGCATGACTGCCGCAACATGGAGCTACGACGGTAACAACTGGGCACGTCTGAGCAAAGGCGAACCCGAGATGGCCCTCGGCGAAATGACGGTTGTGCCCTATTTCACATTCTCGCACAACTCGGCATGGATATTCAACAAATATTCAGTCCTGCTTGCTTTCGGAGGTTTTGACAAAGACGGCAAAAACCATAAGACGACATACATCTCATACAACTACGGCGTCAGCTGGCGTCGTGCCGACAGCTTACTACAGCTTCCCGACTATGTCCCGGCAATGCGCAACGCCCGAGGCTTCATCGTCGACAAAACGATGAAAACCGACGCCGCCGACACCCATGGCTGGAAAACATATCCTTCAGTCAAGCTCCGTCAGGGATGGTCTTTTATCGACACGCCGGTACAACCCGTATGCAGTGCACTATCGCCTCTTGTCAGCGAGCCTGTCGTTGAGTGGGAGTCGCCTTACATATATGTATTCGGTGGCGAAGGCGACATGGCACAGACCTACAACACCCTCTGGCGTGCCGTAATCAACCGTCTGACATTCAAACCCATCATCTGACCGACAAATGAAGCGATACAGCCGCATAAATGCCTCAATAATCACACTGCTGCTTGTCATGCTGCTCCCTGCGGCAGCCAAAGCACAGTCTGCGCCCTACAAGTTTGACGTCGGGGCGCAGCTCGGCATGAGCGGCTATCTCGGCGACGCAAACCGCGCATCCTTGCTGAAACATCCCGGCTTCGACGGCGAACTGTCATTCAGATATATACCAAACACCCGTTTTGCGATACGCGGCATCGTATCGGCACTCGGCCTAAGCGGCAACACAGCCGACATGGACAATATATTGCCCGGCGGCGTAAACTACAACTTCACCTCCACGGTCTTTGACCTGGGCGCACGCGGAGAATTCAACTTCTTCGCATACGGCATCGGTGAGACATACAAACGCCTGAAAAGATGGACACCCTATCTGACACTCGGTGTCGGTGTGGCAATGTCGTCATCCGGCGGCAAGACATCATTAGCCCCCACCCTCCCGATGGGAGCAGGCATAAAATTCAAACTCAAAGAGCGCATCAACCTCGGCCTCGAGTTCACCATGACAAAAGCCTTCGGCGACAAATTCGACGGCCCCGAGCTTAATGACCTCAACGGCATAAAAACAGCTTTTTATAAAGACACCGACTGGTATTCGCGACTGACCATAGGCATCAGCTATGAATTCGGCAAACGCTGCGAGACCTGTCACTATGTCGACTAACCAACGAGCATGATATAAATGGCAGACAACGATATAAATATCAATCCCGACAATATACCCCGCCATGTGGCCATAATCATGGACGGCAACGGCCGTTGGGCCAAAGCGCGCGGGCTTGACCGCTCCGAGGGCCATGTCGAAGGCGTAAACACAGTCAGACGCATTACCGAAGAAGCTTCAGCCTTGGGCATAAGCTATCTGACACTCTACACATTCTCGACCGAAAACTGGAACCGGCCCAAAGAAGAAGTCGACGCCCTGATGCACCTCATCGTCATCGCCATCGAACGCGAGACGCCCGATCTGATAAAAAACAACGTCCGCCTGACGATGATTGGCGACATCGGGAGTCTGCCCGACAATGCCCGCCACCGTCTCGAGCGCTGCTTTGCCGACACCTCGGCCTGCAACGGCCTCACTCTGGTACTGGCATTGAGTTACTCGTCGCGCTGGGAAATCGTCGAAGCCGCCCGCTGCCTTGCCGCTAAAGTTGCCGCCCGAGAGATAGAGCCCGATGACATCGACGCCGAGACATTCTCACACAGCCTCTCGACAGCCGGCATGCCCGACCCCGACCTGCTGATACGCACCGGCGGCGACCAACGTATAAGCAACTTCATGCTCTGGCAAATCGCTTATTCAGAGCTTTATATCACCTCAACATACTGGCCCGATTTCAGTGCCTCCGACTTCAGAATCGCCGTCGCCGAATATCAGAAACGCCAACGACGCTTCGGCCTGACAGGAGATCAGGTAAGTTGACAAAACAACACATCAATATATTAGAATATCAAATACGATAAACCACCATACCACGACATTCATCATTTCGATTATGCATAATAAACTGACAATCTTCATCACCGCACTGCTTGCAGCCATAGCCCCCGTGGCAAAAGCTCAGGAATCGGTCGACACGATCTATAATCCCCCGATGATCTACAGCAATATGCCCAAAACCTACGAGATCGAAGGCATAAAAGTCACCGGAGCGCCCAACTATGAAGATTTCATCATCCTCGGCTATGCCGGTCTCAAAGTAGGCGACCGCGTTACCCTTCCCGGCGACGATATCACCCAGGCAGTCAAACGGCTCATGCGACAGGGCCTTTTCGCCCAGGCACAGGTAAAAGTCGAGAAAATAGCCGGCGACAAAGCATGGCTCGAGCTGAATCTAAGAACCCATCCGCGCATCTCGGCCGTCAACTACAACGGCGTCAAGAAAGGTGAGCGCGAAGACCTTCAGGAACGCCTTCAGCTCATGAAAGGCAACCAGATAACACAGAATATCGTCAACCGCGCCACATCCATAATCAAGAAATACTTCGACGGCAAAGGCTTCGGCAATGCCCAAGTCAACATCAAACTCACCGAAGACCTCTCAAACCGCAACGAAATGATTGTCGACATCAATATCGACAAACGCGACAAAGTCAAAGTCCATAAAATCTACATTGACGGCAACGAAGTGCTCTCTGACCGTCAGCTACAGCGCACGATGAAAAAAACCAACGAGAAAGGCAAACTCATCAACCTCTTCCGTCAGAAAAAATTCGTCGAGAGCGACTATCGCGACGACCTCAACCGCATACTCGAGAAATATAACGAAAAAGGCTACCGCGACGCACGCATCGTCAGCGACAGCGTCACACCCTACGACGACCACACCGTCGACGTCCACATCACCGTCGACGAAGGCAAACAATACTACATCAAAGACATAACCTGGGTTGGCAACACCGTCTACCCCACCGACGTGCTCGACGCATATCTCGGCATGAAACCGGGCGACGTATATAATCAGAAGATTATGAACAAACGTCTTAACGAAGACGACGACGCCGTTTCAAACCTCTACATGGACAACGGCTATCTCTTCTACAACCTCGTGCCAATCGAACGCGAAGTCAACGGCGACTCGATCGCCCTTGAGATGAGAATCATCGAAGGACCTCAGGCCCGCATAAACAACGTCGTCATAAACGGCAACGACCGTCTGTACGAGAAAGTCATCCGTCGCGAGCTGCGCGTAAAACCCGGCGAACTCTTCAGTAAATCAGACCTCATGCGTTCAGCCCGCGAAATCGCCCAGACCGGACACTTCAACCCCGAGAACATGGACATCCAGCCCCAGCCCAACGAAGAAAACGGCACCGTCGACATCGTCTTCAACCTCGAGTCAAAAGCCAACGACCAGGTAGAATTCTCTATGGGCTGGGGACAGACCGGCATCATCGGCAAACTGTCGCTCAAATTCACCAACTTCTCAATCAAAAACCTCTTCAATCCAAGCACATACCGCGGCGTCATTCCACAGGGCGAAGGCCAGACATTCACCGTCAGCGCCCAGACCAACGCACGCTACTATCAGGCCTACTCAGTCTCCTTCCTCGATCCGTGGTTCGGAGGCAAACGCCCCAACTCTCTCTCTGTTTCGGCATACTACAGCCGCCAGACAGGCGTAAACTCATCATACTACAACTCGCGCTGGCAGAACGCCATGTATAACTACGGCTACGGATATGGCTATGGTTACGGCTACGGCTCGGGATATAACGACTACTATCAGAACAGCTATCAGGCATCATACGACCCCAACAAAGTGCTCCAGATGGTCGGCGTCAACGTCGGCTTCGGCAAACGTCTGAAATGGCCCGACGACTACTTCACATTCACCGCCGAACTCGGTTACAACTGGTATTACCTCAAAAACTGGGAATACCTCTATTATATGAACAACGGCACATCAAACGCCTTCGTTCTCGGCCTCACCCTGGCACGCAACTCCATCGACAATCCCTTATATACACGTAGCGGCAGCCAGTTCTCACTGAGCCTGCAGATGACACCCCCCGCATCACTCTTCGGAAAGAAAAACTGGAAGAAACTCAGCGAAGAAAACACCGTTCAGTCGAAGAAAGAACTCTACCGTTGGATCGAATACTGGAAACTCAAATTCAAATCGCGCACCTATACCCCGCTCGCCAACGCCGACACCCAATGGACACCCGTCCTGATGACACGTGCCGACATAGGCCTGTTGGGCAGCTACAACAAATATCTCAAATCACCCTTCGAGACATTCTATGTCGGCGGCGACGGCATGTCGGGCAGCTACACATACGCCACCGAGACCATAGGTCTGCGCGGCTATGACAACGGCCAGTTCACACCGTGGCAGAGCGAAGGCTACGCCTACACACGCTTCGGCCTCGAACTACACTTCCCGCTCATGCTCCAGCCTACAACAACAATCTACGCTCTCGCATTCGTCGAAGGCGGTAACGCATGGACATCAGTAAGCCAGTTCAACCCCTTCACCATCAAACGCAGCGCCGGCGCAGGTGTCCGCATCTACCTCCCGATGGTCGGCATGATGGGCATCGACTGGGCATATGGTTTCGACCGCGTATTCAACGAAAAAGGCGGAAGCCACTTCCACTTCATACTCGGTCAGGAATTTTAACTCTCAGACATATAAACCTTTTCAGGTCAAATCTGTCTTAGATTATATATGTCAAACGATAAACAACAAACACAATGAAAAAAATAGCTATAATACTGGCAATCGCCATGGCCGGATGCATCAGCGCCGCAGCTCAGAAATTCGCCCTCGTCGACATGGAGTACATCCTCAAAAACGTACCCTCATACGAAATGGCCAACGAACAGCTCAACCAGCTCTCGCAACGCTGGCAAAAAGAAGTCGAGGCAGTCGGCAAAGAAGCCGAGACACTCTATCAGAACTACCTCTCTGACAAAGTCTTTCTCACAGACGAGCAAGTAAAGAAACGCGAAGAAGAAATCGTTGCCAAAGAAAAAGAAGCCACCGAACTGCGCTACAAATACTTCGGTCCCGAAGGCGAACTCTACCAGAAACGTCAGACACTCCTCAAACCAATCCAGGACGACGTATACAATGCCGTCAAAAAAGTAGCCGACGAACGCGGATACCAGGCCATATTCGATCGGGCATCATCGAGCGACATCATTTTTGCATCGCCACGAATCGACGTAAGCAATGAAGTTCTCGCCAAATTGGGATATTCAAAATAAAAGTGTTAATTTTACACGTTAATTTTTTCAGAGACGAAATAAACAATCAAACACAATAAAAAAACAAATCATGATCAAAAAAATTCTTCTCGCAATCGCCATCATCCTGCCGATGAGCGCCCTTGCGCAAAAATTTGGAGTCGTTGAAATCGAAACCGTATTCAAAGCAATGCCCGAATACGCCGCAATGGAAACACAGCTCAGCGACGCATCTAAAAAATATGAGGATGAATTCCAGAAACTCCGCACCGAGCTCGACAAACTCTACGCCGACTTTCAGGCAATAGCCGACGATGCCAACACACCCCAAAGCATCAAAGAACGCCGCATGCAGGAAATTCAGGAACGCGAAAATAAAATCAACCAGTTCCGTCAGACAGCATCACAGGATCTCAGCCGCCTTCAGGAACAGCTGATCGCACCCATCCAGCAGAAATTTGTCGATGCCATCAAAGCCGTAGGCCAGGAAGGCAACTACACATTTATTTTCCCCAACGAACAGAACCTTCTGCTCTATCAGGGCGCCGACGTCATCAACGTCACCAACGCCGTCAAAACCAAACTCGGGCTTTAATTAAAGAACAAGCAAACATCCGTAAAAACAGTAGCGGGCTGCGCCAAAGCGCAGGCCCGCTACTGTTTTTATTCATATGGCGAGGATGTTGTCAGAATAGTTCAGATGATTACTTATGACACCCTCACTCTCAACAGGTCTTATTTACTATCCTCATCAGCATATCGGTCAGGGAATTTCATAGCAATACGCGGACGCATAAACGCGCGTATGATAAAGAAGATACCGACGAGAACAAACGGTATACTCAGCAATTGGCCCATGTTCAGAAGCATTCCCGCCTCGAAATCTGCCTGATCATTCTTGATAAACTCGATAAAGAAACGCGGCAGAAAGATGCCGACAAGAAACGTCCCGAAGATTAGACCCGGACGACACTGCGCGTTTTTCTTCCAGTACATCCACATCAGCAGACCAAAAAGAGCCAGATAGCATAAAGCCTCATAAAGCTGCGTCGGATGACATGCAAGACCTTCATAATACATATGCCACTCAGCCGAACGAACAAACATGAAACCCCACGGTAACGTTGTGGGATAGCCGAAAATCTCCGAATTCATAAGATTGCCGAATCTTATGAGAGCGCCAACAAGGGCAATAGCCACGACAAGCTTATCGAAAGTCCACAGCGGACTGCGTTTGGTCGTGAATATCGAATACAATATGACCGCGACAATTACACCTATAGCACCACCGTGAGAAGCCAGACCGCCTTCCCATGTGGCGAGTATCTTCCACGGATGCTCAGAGTAATAGTCCCACGCATAAAAGAATACATGACCGAGACGCGCACCTATGATAGTACCCAGAGCCACCCATATCAAGAGCAGTCCCATCCATCTCTCGGGAGCGCCCTCATGCTTATACATCTTTGCTACAATATTGAAACCTATCCAGAAACCTATGGCAAACATCAGACCATACCATCTGATCGTAACAAACGAATCGATCAGCACCGGATCGGCGTTCCACACTATATAACTAAGAAAATTACCCATGATATAAATTAATAAAAGATTCTATTACTTGGGTTCAGGCGCGTCATCATCAGTCTGACCGGCCCTGCGGACAGCAAAATAATCACGCGTTGCCTTACGCACCTTCGAGCTTAGCGCCACCACGGTCAGCATCGTCGGTATCGCCATAAGCGCATAAAAGAGATCACACATGCCCACGGCAGCCTCGAGAGGCACAACGGCAAAAATGACAAGCGACGCGATGAACACCCACGAATAATGGCGCCCGTAACGCGTGCCGAAGAGATATGTCGCACAACTTGTGCCGTAGAACGAATAACTGAACATCGACGACATGGCAAAACAGACCACGACAAACAGCAACAGATACTCGCCGGCCGGGATTGCCGAACTGAACGCATTCATCGCTATCTCGAGACCTTTTACACCTTCGACATCGATATCGCCACAAAGCAGTATCGCGATAGCCGTCAGAGTACATACAAGACCCGAATCGATGCTCGGCCCGAGCATCGCTATAAGCCCCTCGCGTACAGGCTGGCGGTTTTTCGACTCGCCATGCATTATCGTGGCAGTGCCTATGCCCGCATCATTGACAAGAGCAGCACGACGCGCGCCGATGATGGCTATACCCGCAAAGGCGCCAAAGCCGGCACGCAGATTGAAAGCCTCGCTGAATATGCGGCGGAACACCTCAGGCACATCGGCAAAGTGCGTTATTATAATGTATAGCACCATTACAAAATAGACACCTACCATAAACGGCACCAACACCGACGCCACTCCCGCTATGCGCTTTATACCGCCAAAAATGACAAGAGCCACCACAAGCGCTATGCCTATACCGAAGAGCAGACGGAATGACGACACATTGTCAAGCCCCGTCACCGACGACACCGACGACAGAAAACCGTTCGCCCCGAGACTTTCGGGTGTCGAGAATGTTGTCATCACAGCTTCTGTCAGCTGATTGGCATTCATTATACACATTGTGCCGAAAAGGCCGGCGATAGCGAAGAAACGCGCCAACGGCTTCCATTTGCGGCCAAGACCGTTTTCGATTATATACATAGTGCCGCCACGCAGTCGGCCCGTATCGTCTTTACCGCGATACATAATTGAAAGAGCGCCTTCGTGATACTTCGTCGCCATACCGACAATGGCGCTGACCCACATCCAGAAAATGGCACCCGGGCCACCCATCACCAGAGCTATCGCCACACCGGCGATATTACCAAGGCCCACCGTGGCTGCAACTACCGACGCCAGAGCCTGCACCGACGAAATCTGTCCGTCGCGAGCATCCTGCTTGGTGCGCAATTCCCTTATCGAATCAGGCAGACGTCTGAGCGACACAAAACCCGACGACAGAAAAAGATAGAGTCCGCCACCTATCAGCAGAAAAAACAACGGATAGCCGCATAAGACTTCGGCTATCCCGGTAATAAATGATGTAATATCGTTCATCTGAAATCTTTAGCGTGAAAGAGCAATACGGTTCTCTTTGGCTATTCGCCTCAGGTTGAGGATCGCATAACGCATACGACCGAGCGCCGTGTTGATACTTACGCCTGTAACATCGGCTATTTCTTTAAAACTAAGACCCTTATAATATCTCATAATCAAGACCTCGCGCTGAGAGTCAGGCAATTGTTTGACAATGCGGCGAACATCGGCTTGTATCTGCGAATCAATCAGCAGGTCTTCGATTGTGTCTTCACTCAGATCCTTGCGGTTGAGCACATCGAAATTACTGTCGTCAGTCGACACAGTAGCCTCGACCTTTTCCTGACGGAAATTGTCGATTATCAGATTTCTGGCAATACGACATACCCATGCCGAAAACTTACCCGCCTCGGCATACCTGCCCTGTTTTATCGTCGTAATCGCCTTCACAAAAGTCTCCTGAAAAATATCATCGGCCAAATTACGGTCTTTGACCATCTGGAGTATGTAATTATATACTTTCGCCTGATGTCTCGTCAGCAAAACGTCAAACGCATTGTTGTTGCCTTCCGAATAATAAGTCACCAACACATCGTCGGCAAACTTTTCGAGATTTTGCATGTTTTCTTACTTTAATTGATTAGAGTAAAGTCTTACTATAGGCAAATTTTGGTTTAAAAATATAAAAATGATATGATTAGCTGTCTTTAACGAGCATTTGTCAAATGCTTGAACACAAAGTTAAGCATTTTCGTCCAATCGACAATACAAACCGACAGCGATTTTCCCATTTTTAACTATCATTATATAATAAACTCGCCAAAACCCAGTTGCCATACCCGAACTCACACATCCCACCCCTGCTGCATCCATGCACTTTTTCTCGCCATACAACAAAGTCACTCAATTTGTTGCTCATTTAGAAAAAAAATCTTAACTTTGCGGTCGATTTAAGCAAATCAATATTTATCAAACCATTAACTAATAGTTTAACAATGCATTACGAAACCGTTTTCATTTTAACTCCCGTTTTGTCTGATGCCCAGATGAAGGAAGCGGTAGAAAAGTTCAGCAAGGTGCTCACCGACAACGGCGCCACCATCGTGAACACAGAAGAATGGGGTCTGCGCAAACTCGCATATCCCATCCAGAAAAAATCTACCGGATTTTACTGCCTGGTTGAATTCGACGGAGACCCCACAATCATCAAAAAACTCGAAACAGCATACCGCCGCGACGAGCGTGTGATCCGTTTCCTCACATTCCGCCTCGACAAATACGCAGCAGAGTATGCCGCAAAACGCCGCAGCCTCAAAGCTAACAAAGACAACCAACCTAAAGAAGAAGTAAAGGAGAACTAAATCATGGCACAAGCACAATCAGAAATTCGCTATCTCACTCCCCTTTCGGTTGACGTGAAGAAGAAAAAATACTGCCGTTTCAAACGCAGCGGTATCAAATATATCGATTACAAAGACCCCGAATTCCTCAAGAAATTCCTCAACGAGCAGGGCAAAATCCTACCCCGCCGCATCACAGGCACTTCTCTGAAATTCCAGCGCCGCGTAGCCCAGGCCGTAAAACGCGCCCGTCACCTGGCTCTGCTGCCCTATGTAACCGACTTGATGAAATAACACTTTAAAGCTAAGGAAATAACTATGCAGATCATTCTCAAAGAAGACGTTCAGGGCCTCGGATACAAGGACGACGTCGTTGAAGTTAAAGACGGTTATGGCCGCAACTACCTGATTCCTCAGGGCAAAGCCGTTATCGCCACTCCCTCGGCTCTTAAAGTGCTCGCCGAAAACCAGCGCCAGCGCGCCCACAAACTCGCCAAGATCAAAGCCGATGCAGAAGCTCTCGCAGCAGTCCTTGCAGCAGTCGAGCTCACAATCCCCGCCAAAGTCAGCGAGACAGGCACAATCTACGGCTCTGTCAACAACGTCCAGATCGCCGAAGAGCTTGAAAAACTCGGCCACAACGTCGACCGTCGTGTCATTACAATCAACACTCCGGTCAAAGAAGTCGGCAAATACACCGCCACTGCCAAACTTCACAAAGAAGTCAGCGTCGACATCAACTTCGAAGTCGTTGCCGCAGAATAATCCTTTCGCCATTCAGGCGACAGTATAACAATCTTGAAAAACGCGTCAGTCTACCGGCCGACGCGTTTTTTGTATATCATCCTGAAAACTCAATACGATTTCGCAAGGACTAATTTCAAAAGCTATCGGAATCGGTTCTATCCCCCTTTCAATCTCTTTATCGCTGCGGCAATCAGGTCCGTCTCGAAGCCGCGCGAAGCAGCAAAACGGAATATCTTGGTGCGCCCCTCATAAGAGTCAGCGTCAGCCAACTGACGGCTTTTGGCGGCGACAAGCGAGTCGAGCGTCTCGACATAGGCATCGCGGTCTATCGCATCGAGAGCATCGGCTATCATCTCGCGGCCGAAACCTTTATGCCGCAAGGCCATAGCTATCTTGAGCCGACCCCAGCGCGCAAACATCGCCTTGTCTCTGACAAAAGCGCGTCCGAAACGCCTGTCATCTATAAATCGCCTTTCCACAAGCCCGTCTACGACCTTTATGGCGTCATCGGGTGATACAAGCCAGCGGCGCAGCTTCTCATAAGCCTCACGCGTACATATCTCTTTGGCCGCACACTGAGTTTCAAGTCTCTGCAGCGCCTTTTCGGCCGACATCGGTTTCTTTGCTATAGCCATAAGTCAGAATGACGCCTCGCAGAACCTATAATTACCCTTGTAATCGCGCGATACATCGACGTCGCGAAAACCGAGAGCACCGAGCATAGCCCTCAGCTGCGATACATATAGCGGATTGATCTCAAAATAAAGCTTCCCCGACGGTTTCAGCGCTGCATAGGCATAGCGGGCCACGGCCCGGTAGAACCGCAGCGGATCGTCATCCGGTACAAACAATGCCTGTTTCGGCTCATAGTCAAGCACACGCCGGTCCATCCCACCGCGTTCACTATCGCAGATATATGGCGGATTACTGACTATTACATCATAGAGCGGCGCCGACGGCACTTTTAGCGCAAGCATATCCTCGTGCATGAAATTGATTTTAGCACCCAGATCTGCAGCATTTTCACGAGCAACCGCCAATGCTTCATCACTGATATCTATAGCGTCAACCGTCGGGAATCTGAGATTCCTGGCAAGCGCAACGGCAATGCAGCCGCTGCCGGTGCCGCAGTCAAGCACGCGCAAATCACTGCGGTCGCCAAAGTCCGAGACAATTTCATCTATAAGTCCGGCCGTTTCGGGTCTGGGTATAAGCACCGCCGGTGTAACCGTGAAATCAAGACCGTAAAATCGAGCCCGACCAATGACATATTGCAGCGGTTCACCACCGACAAAGCGACTGACGACATCGTAGACATGCTCGACCGTGAAATCTTCAAGCATACGGTCTCCCGAGGTGACACGTCTGACCTTGTCACAACCAAGTACATCTTCAAAGATAATGTCAGCGGCCGAACGGGCCTCTTCGGCTCCGACAACAGACGACATCTTCGCGATGATGCCGCGATAGAGTGAGTCGACCGTGGCCCCCATCATTTTTCAGACTCTTCAGGTTCTATATCCTCGTCCCAGTCATATTCCTCATCCCATTCGTCGGGATTGATAGTGCGCAGGTCTTCACCTTCAAAATCTTCATCCTCGTCCATGACAGGCACGTTCTCGAAGATAAATTCATCCTCTTCACGTACACGATGATGGCCGTCGAGCGGACGATGCACAATATCGGGAGTCGCCATACGGTTGCTGTCGTCGGTTATTGCGCGCCAAAGCGTATCTTTGAGTTCAGCGAGGCCATAGCCCGTCACCGCCGAGATGAAGACATGCGGCACATCGGGGGGGAGCGTGCGGGCTATCTCCTCCATCAGTTCGTCGTCGAGCATGTCGCTTTTCGATATGGCGAGTACGCGGTGTTTGTCCATCAGCTGAGGATTGAATTGCTCAAGCTCGTTGAGAAGTATCTCATATTGGACCGTTATGTCGTCGGCATCGGCCGGCACCATAAACAACAGCACCGCATTGCGCTCGATATGGCGCAGGAATCTGAGACCGAGTCCGCGGCCCTCGCTTGCGCCCTCGATGATGCCGGGAATGTCGGCCATGACAAACGAGCGGTTGTCACGGTAGCTGACAATGCCGAGCTGAGGCTCCATCGTGGTAAAAGGATAGTCGGCGATTTTCGGACGCGCAGCCGACACAGCCGACAGCAGCGTCGATTTGCCTGCGTTAGGAAAACCCACAAGACCGACATCGGCGAGCATCTTCAGCTCGAGGATTATGCTCCGCTCGATGGCGGGTTCGCCGGGCTGCGCATAGCGCGGTGTGCGGTTTGTCGAGCTCTTGAAATGCCAGTTGCCCAGGCCGCCGCGACCGCCTTTGAGAAGCTTTACCTCCTCACCGTCATATTTCACCTCACTCAGATATTCACCCGTCTCGGCGTCGAAGACAACCGTGCCGCATGGCACATCGACGATTACATCCTCACCGTCCTTGCCGAAACTGCGTCCGCCCGAACCGCTTTGACCATTACCGGCAAAGATATGCCGACGGTATTTAAGCGGCAGAAGCGTCCACATATTTTTATTGCCTCTTAGTATGATATGACCGCCGCGACCGCCGTCGCCGCCGTCGGGACCACCTTTGGGCACATATTTCGCACGATAGAAATGGCGCGAACCCGCGCCGCCTTTGCCCGAGCGGCAAAGTATCTTTACATAGTCTATGAAATTTGATTCTGCCATATTCTTATTTGTTTTTAATCGGGCTGCTCATGGCACGGTGGTGCCGCATAAGTTCGCCGGCATGTTTGAAATCGATGGGCGAACCGACGTCTATCCATGTACCGTTGATCGGGAAATAGGTGACACGGTAGCCCGACGCTATAGCGTTCTCGATGAAATCGGTCGCATCGATGCGTATGTTTTTTTCGAGTGTGCCGAGCAGACGGTTTGAGAAAATATAGATGCCCGCATTGGCATAATATGAGTAAGACGGCTTCTCACAGAGGCCCGTGACAGAGTTGCCGTCGGTCGTCAGTATGGCGTAAGGCACCGATATCTGATAAGGCACAACGGCGATGGTCACGTCTGCCTCTTCGCCTTTATGTTTAAGATACAGATCTTCAAACGATAATGTCGTCAGTAAGTCTGAGTTCATCACCAATGTATTGCCGTCGGGATTCCGGTCGATGAGTGAAAGAGCTCCGACTGTGCCGAGCGGCATGCTCTCTTCGACACACTTCACCTGCACTCCCGCCACAGGGCGCGCGAAGTGATCTGCGATTTTATCGGCGAGATAACGCGTCGTGACGGTGATATCGCTGATGCCGCAGCGGGCAAGAGCCTCGATATTATAGTCTATGATGGCCTTGCCGTCAATTTCCAGAAGAGGCTTTGGCACTGTGAGCGTCATCGGCCTCAACCGTTCACCCTTGCCGCCGGCCATGAGTACGGCGCTAAGCGGCAATCGTGTATAGGTCTCGTTGAGATTGACAATGCCGACAATCCGGCCGTCGCGGTCGAGTTCGGGAAGCATGGTTATACCTGTTTCGCGACAATGCCGCATAAGTTCAACCTCGTTGTGCGACGCGTCGCCTCTGAGTGCCTTGAACTCCGTGTTGCAGGCCCGCGCCACTTCCTCACCGAGAGCCATGCCGGCCGTGAGAGCGCGGCGTATGTCGCCGTCGGTCAGTGTGCCCGTGACGCGGCGCGCATCATCGACGGCAAAAAGAGTCATCTCTCGGCCCGGCAATTCATTGAGTTTGCCGAGCGCGTCGAGAAGTGTGGCTTTTTGACTTATCAGATGTCGGTCCATATCATTAAAACATTCAGTCATTATTTATGTTTATCAAAGCTTCGGCCACAAGCCAGTCTGTCAGAGTATCGAGATCTATGCTGCGACTACGGGGCATAACGAAAGGCACTCGCCGGCTGAATGCCCCGAGCGGCCGTTCTCTTATCGAACGCCGATTGATGACATACACCGCCCCGTTATATTCCCATGCCGGCGGAGCGTCCTGACGCCGTGTGATAAGTCCGTCGCCTTTCGAGACATGCAGATAGCCGTCACCGTCGGTCTCGAAACAGTTGTAATAAGGATTCGTCGAAGCCTCTGTTACACTGACAACCATGTCGATGCCATCGTCATAGAGAGCGACCGCACCGCTGATGTCTTCGGCCATCCTGAATGGCGATGTCGGCTGCAACAGGACAACGGCGTCATAGTCAATGCCGCGGCCGTCGGCCCAGTCCATCACGTCGAGTATCACCTCGCGGCTGCCGACAGTATCTCCGCCAAGCGACTCAGGACGCATATAATCGACAGCGAGGCCGCAGTCACGGGCCACCCGGGCGATACGCTCGTCATCGGTCGAGACAATAATCCGGCTGTCGGGAGCACCGGCGTCTCGCGCAGCCTCGATGGCATATGCTATCAGCGGCTTGCCCCCGAGCGGCTTGATATTTTTGCCCGGTATACCCTTGCTGCCACCGCGGGCCGGTATGATATAAAGAGCTTTGACTTTGTTCATAACTCGAATTCAAGATCATTGAAACGTTTGACCGTATGCCTTTTACCGGCGAAATCGATTATAGCCTCGACCATCCTGCCCGGCGTGTCGGGCTGATGATAAGGATTGTCACACCGTGCGGCCAGCGCCTTCATCTCCGGTGTTAGTGCCTTTTCTATTGCCGCCGCTATCTCGTCGGCAGTATCGCCACTGTGTATGACTGACGCCGCTGCATCGCGCCCACGCTGGCGTATGCCGATGTCGACCGTCGGTATGCCGCATGACGGTACCTCGACAATGCCGCCCGACGAATTGCCTATTACTACATCAACACACTTCAGTGCCGACAGAAAACGTCTCATGCCAAGCGATTTCACGACCTTGACACGTTCCGGATGCAGACGTCCGAACTCCTCTATACAGTCTATTATAGCCGTCGAGCGGGCGTCGTTGTTAGGATATGTCATCAAAAGTCTCAGGTCGGCGAAACGCTCGAGCGCCTCGAGCATAGCCCGGCAACGTTCACCCGGATCTACGGGGTCGAGCGTGGCCGGATGGAAGGTTACGACAGCCGAGCGACGGCCGAAATCAAAATCTATGTCAGCCGACAACTCCTCGCGTGACATGAGTTGCTGATTGCCTATATTCCATACGCCGAGAGCACCCGTGGCCACGACCGTTGCCGGATCTTCACCCATCTGGATAACGCGACGCCGATTGCGTTCTGTCTCTGTCAGATGCAGCGACGAGAGTTTTGTTATCGCATGCCGTATAGCATCGTCGACGGCGCCTTCCGAGACAACACCGCCGGCAATATGCACTATCGCGATTTTCATCATCGCTGCGGCAGTAGCAACCGAGAGCATCTCATAGCGGTCTCCGAGTATGACGACCATATCGGGTTTGAGCCTGTCGAAGACTTGGCCAAAGCCCTCAAGACATTTCGACATAGCCACAACACGCGACAGATCGCCGTCGCCTTCAGCCGTCATGTCGACAGTTGCGGCAAGCGGCAGATCTTCGGCAATTATCTCATTGACAGTCATACCATACCGAGCGTCGAGATGCATATTCGTGGCTACAATCATCAATTCGACGTCATCGCGGGCATCAAGGATGTGGGCCAACGGCGTCAGCAGGCCCCAGTCGGCTCGGGTGCCGGTGGCAATGGCTATTTTCAACGGTTCATTAATCATTTAGGTACAAAATTAGTTACTTTTGACGATTTTAACTAACTTTGTAGCCTCAAAAATAATCACAAATAAATACAACTCTATGAAAATTACCAAATTCCTTGCTATCGCATTTACATCAGTTATGGCGGCCGGATTCACAGCATGCAATGACAGCGACGACCCCGTCTCTCTCGGCATGGTGGACATCAGCAAAATAACCGATTTCAACAGCCAAAACTACTGGGCAAAATGCTATGACATCTCGGCCACAACCATCAACGTCGACGGCTTCACATTCAGCCATGCGGCCGAGTCGACCGTCTGGGATGGCATAGAATACAAATCGTGGAAAGGCTTCTGCCCCTCGCGCGTAAACGACACCAAAGAGCACGCCGACAACTGGGTCGACAACCAGTGGGGCTGCATCGTCGACAACCCCGACAACGCGATGTTCTTCGTCTGCAACACAAATTCTGTTGTCTCCGGCAATCCCCTTGAAAACACTGACTGTGTCATCCGTAAAGCCGACGGATCTACATTTGCTCCATATCTGATCTATGTCACCAATTCGACTTACTTCTATTATGCCGCCAAAAACGGCTCGGCCTTCCAAAGCCCGTTCACCGATAACAACTGGGCGCGAGTCTATATCGTCGGTGCAAAAAGCGGCGTCGTGACCGGCAAGATCACCGTCAACCTCGCAATCGGCACGCGATATCTCGAAGCATGGGCGCCGGTAGCTCTCGAAAGCCTCGGCGAAGTCGACAGCATCTACTTCTACTTCGACTCAAACATGAAGAACAGCTATGGCATAACCGTTCCCACATACTTCTGCCTTTCGTCTCTCGCATACAAGATCTAAAATTCAATATCTCCACATACCGCAGGCTGCCCCACTCAATTGACGGCAGCCTGTTTTTCGTATTTTATAGTCGGTTGGTCGCTTTTTTGGCTGATTAAGCGACAAAAAAGCCGAATAATGACTAACTTTGCACTAAGTTTTAAATTGAGTCTCTGAATATGCGCATAGGAAATGTCGACTTGGGCGAGCGCCCTATTATGCTTGCCCCGATGGAAGACGTCACAGACATCTCGTTTCGCCTGATCTGCAAAGAGTTTGGCGCCGATATGACCTATAGTGAGTTTGTCTCTGCCGACGCTCTGATACGCAACATCGCCGCAACCACACGCAAACTCGCCATCAACCCGGCCGAGCGCCCCACAGCCATTCAGATCTATGGCCGCGATGTAGACACAATGGTCGAAGCCGCGAAAATGGTCGAAGCCGCCGCCCCCGACATCATCGACATCAACTTCGGCTGTCCCGTGAAAAAAGTAGCGGGCAAAGGAGCCGGTGCAGGCATGTTGCGCGATGTGTCGCGTATGCTCGCCATAACCCGCGCCGTCGTCGACGCCGTCAAACTGCCCGTGACGGTAAAGACACGTCTCGGCTGGGACAACGACTCAAAAATCATAGTCACCCTTGCCGAACAGCTACAGGACTGCGGCATAAAGGCCATCACAATACACGGGCGCACACGCTCGCAGATGTATACCGGAAGTGCCGACTGGGAGAGCATAGCCGCCGTAAAAGCCAATCCGAGACTCACAATACCGGTCATCGGCAACGGCGACATTACAGACGGCGATAAACTAAAAGCCGCTTTTGAGCGTTATGGAGTTGATGGAGTGATGGTTGGCAGAGCATCAATCGGCGCGCCATGGATATTCAGCCAACTCAAAAACGACCTCGAAGGACATCACAACACGCTGACTACGGCAGACAAATTCAAATGCTTGCGTCGACAGATAACCGAGAGCATCGACCGCATAGACGAATACCGTGGTATACTCCATATACGCCGTCATCTCGCCGCCTCGCCGCTGTTCAAAGGCATAGGTAACTTCAGAGACACACGCGTCGCCATGCTTCGCGCATCGACTTACGATGAACTCAACCACATACTCAACCACATAGAAAACGATATTTTACCCACTGTCAGACAGACAATATAAAATGACAAAGTCATCAATCATACTACTGACATCGGTGATGGCCCTCTCGACGGCCACGGACGCAAATGCCCGGACCGAACGCCATCTGCTCAAAGCCAATGACTTCGACGAGCTTTATATAAAAGGAGCTTGCGCGGTCGACCTGCGTGAGGTCTCCGACTCGACCGGCATGATCGTCATAACGGCCGACCATAATGCTTATGACGCCATAGAAAAGCAACATGCGGGCCGGTCGCTTTACATATCCGTGGCCCGGGGTGCACGACCGATAAGCCAAGGCAGCTTAATACCGGTGACTGTCTATTGCCCGCGCAACATGAAAGTGATATCGCTCTCGGGCAACGGCGCTATCGAAGGTTCGGGTATCGTAGCCGTCGATGAACTCGCAGTCATCGTCTCGGGTCCGGGATCGATAAAACTTTCAGACTGCTCGGCGCAGAATATCAATGTCTCCATAACCGGCTCGGGCAATATCGAACTCGGCAAGGGCGTCACCGCGTCAAATATCAACTGCTCGCTCACCGGCAGCGGTCACATATACGCCGACCGCCTGACCGCCACAAGCCTCAGCGGCACAGTGCGTGGCAGCGGAAGCATCAACGTCAGCGGCTCGTCGCCCAAAAGCTCTTTCGTCATGAACGGCAGCGGCACAATCGACCTCAGCGGCCTGGTGTCTTCTGACCTCAAGCTCAATCTATACGGCGAGGGCGAAATAAGATATTCAACAGGTACGCCGGTAAAATCGTCAGGCAACACCGGTAATATCAAAGCTGTCAAGACTTATAACCCGCGTTAGTAAAACACAATCTACAATTAGTATAACTCCGTTATCGCATTATCGTTATGAAGCACCTGTCATTAATCGCACTCCTTATCGCGGCATCACCCGCCATTATGGCCGAAGATGCGTCATATAAACTCGAAGTAAAGGATTTCACAGAGCTTAAAGTTCTTAACAGCATAAACGTCGAATATCGCTGTTCGGCCGACTCGGCCGGATGGGCCTACTTCGACTGCTCTCCCGAGATCGCCTCGCGTCTGATGTTCAACAACAATAAAAGCCGCCTACAGATCGAAATCGCTGATCCCGAGCTGCCTATCTCGGGTGTGCCAACCATAACGGTCTACTCTACCCTGCTCGACAAAGTCGAGAATAGCGGCGACTCGCTTGTCAGAATCAACAATGGCATAGCGGTCAAGGAGTTCAAAGCCACCCTCATAGGCAACGGACAGCTTATCGTCAAAGGTCTGTCGGCAAACAAGCTTAACGCCACCATAGCCGCAGGCAACGGACAACTTGTCATCTCGGGCAAGACACGCAGCGCCAAGCTCAAGAACGTAGGCACCGGCACTGTCGAATGTGCCGACCTCTCGGCCGAAGACGTCAACGCATGGCTATTCGGTTCCGGCCCAATAGACTGCAACGCTACCACAAGCCTCACCGTCTACGGTGCCGGCTCGGGAAAAGTTTATTACGGCACAAAGCCCGAAAAGATCTCAAACCGCTCGATGGGCGTGAAAATACTCGATGCCAACGCAAAATAACGCCGACGCACCGCAATCACGATGACTGACAACGATGGTCTGAAAGACAAGACCGCCAAGACGCTCAAATGGAACCTGATCGACAGGCTCTCGACCCAGTTGCTATATGCGCTGACGGGGATTGTTCTGGCGCGTATGCTTTCGCAGGAAGACTTCGGCCTCGTTGGCGCCGTACTTATCTTTCAGGCCTTCGCATCATTGCTCATCGACTCGGGCTTCAGCTATGCACTGATACAACGCAAAAGCCCTACCAAGCTTGATTACAGCACCATACTTTGGTTTAATATCGGCGTCGCAGTCCTTATCTATATAATCCTCTGGTTCTGCGCGCCGCTTATAGCCCGCTGTTTCGGGAACGACCTGCGGCTAATAGGCCTGTCACGGCTGATGTTTCTTGTCTTCATCATCAACGCCGCCGCAATTGTGCAGACCAATCGACTCGTCAAGAAAATGGATGTCCGCATGGTCGCCGTCTCAAACTCTGTCGGACTCATCGCCGGCGCTGTCGTCGGCATTACTCTTGCCCTATACGGCTTCGGAGCCTTGGCCATCGTCTGGCAGAACATCGCCATGGCAACCGTCAAGACATCGATACTATGGGCAACAGGAAAATGGCTGCCAATGATGAGATTCTCATGGACGGCCCTGAAATCCTACTCTTCTGTCGGCTCGGGCATGATGTTTACATCATTTCTCAACACCGTCTTTCAGAACATCTACTCATTTTTTGTCGGCAACCGGGCCGGACTCGCCTCGCTCGGCTACTACACCCAGGGCGACAAATGGAGCAAGATGGGGGTGACCTCAATATCACAGGTTCTAACGTCATCATTCTTGCCCGTACTCTCAGCCGTACAGGATGACCGGGATCGATTCCGTCGTCTGTGTTCCAAAATGAACCGCTTCACAGCCTATCTCGTTTTCCCGACTATTATAGGATTGATCGTCATAGCCGAACCGATTTTTCATCTGCTTTTCGGCATCAAGTGGGATGCATCGATCATCCTTTTTCAATTGCTTCTTGTCAGAGGCATATTCTTCGTCCTGACTTCGCTATATAACAACTTTTTGCTTGCACTCGGCCGCTCCGGCATGATAGTCAGGCTCGAAATACTGCGCGACCTCGTGGCCATAGCCGCCCTTGTGGCATCACTCCCTTTCATAGCCCTATCGACACCCGACAATCCGGTCTACGGTCTGACATTGATGTTGTGGGGACAAGTCGCCGCATCCGCCATCAGTTGGGGTGCGACACTCTTCATTGCCGCACGCTCAGTCGGCAGCCGTGTAGCCTCATTCCTCTTCGACCTCGTGCCTTACGCTGTAATGACAATAGCGATCATTCCACTTATGCGCTGGGCTATGTCGCTCACCGACACCCCCCTTGCCATGATACTTGCCGGGGGAGCCATCGCCATATCCTTCTACCTCGGTCTCAATGCCGTTCTCGGCTCAAAAATCCAAAAAGAAGTCCTCGGTTACCTCCACCTCACAAAGCGATAAGTCAGTGAAACCAAGGCGCATGGGGCGAGGGTTTTACCCTCGCATCAACACCTAACACATTGATTCCCCGCCGCCTAATTTGACCAATTAGTCCAATTAGACCAAAAACATCGACAAGAATCAGCCGCTATGGAGCGACGGCCTCCCCAATGCGGTTAAGTTAAGATCTAACATACTCTTTTTCTGTTGATTCTGGTTCTGTTTCTGTCGCTGCTCTTGTGTCGTATCCGTTTTCGGGGAAAGGATCTACCCTTTCTGATCGGTGTTAGAGCCCAACAGGCAGTTTCATATAAGATGTCAATGCACCGGCCAACGCTACCTTGGACCATCATCCTGATATACAGAGAATAAAATATCCCTACAAGGATTGCGACGTTGCTCTTGTAGTCAAGTTTCTTGTGAGTGTTGTCGCACCTGACCTCTTCTTGGGATATGACCGTAATCAAACGCACCATATTATGTACCAATATGGTGGCGAAGAAATCCTGTCTGACGCATATGGGACGAGCCCCGGAAAAAGCCTCTATCACCAACGCATGTTTGTAATGCAGATACTCGACCTCGACG
>CAJTKG010000003.1 GCA_910576935.1 uncultured Muribaculaceae bacterium | reverse complement strand
CACGACCACGATAGCGGCAGACATCCCCGCGCGTCTAAACCGACCAAACCGATGTCAGACGCACATTGACATCGTTGATACAAAAAACTATTAGGCCACGACTCGCAGAGTATATAAACTTTTTTGTGAAAAACTTTTGGCGCATTAATTTTTAGGAATGTACGAAATATCTTACCTTTGCAATAAGTTTCTATAAAAAACAGATAAATGGCTTTTTTTAAATTTTTCTCAAAAGAAAAGAAAGAGACGCTCGATCGTGGTCTTGAGAAAACAAAAACAGGTGTATTCAGTAAGATCAAAAGGGCGTTCCTTGGCCGAAAAACGATAGATGCCGACTTCCTTGATCAGCTCGAAGAGATATTTATCACAGGCGACGTCGGCGTCGAGACAACGTTAAAGATTATAGAAAGAATCGAACGCCGTGTCTCACATGACAAATATATCGATTCTGATGAACTCAACGAGATGTTATGTGAAGAGATAACGCAGCTTCTCGCAGAGAATAATAACGAACGTGAACTTGCCGATTTCGATACGCCGGCCGGCATAAAACCTTATGTCATAATGGTTGTCGGCGTTAATGGAGTAGGAAAGACTACCACTATAGGGAAACTCGCTTACCAATATAAAGCGGCCGGTAAAAAAGTGATGCTCGGTGCAGCCGATACATTCCGAGCCGCTGCCGTCGAGCAGCTTGACGAATGGGCGCGGCGTGCTGATGTGCCTGTCGTAAAACAGCAACTCGGCTCTGATGCGGCTGCGGTTGCGTTTGATACTCTATCGTCGGCTGTCGCCAATGGCACGGATGTAGTGATTATCGACACAGCCGGCCGTCTTCATAACAAGAAAGGTCTTATGGACGAACTCGCCAAAATCAAGCGAGTAATGGAGAAAGTCGTACCCGGTGCTCCTCACGAAGTATTGTTGGTCCTTGACGGCTCAACCGGTCAGAACGCTTTCGAGCAGGCTCGTCAGTTCTCAGCCACGACACAAGTGACCGATCTTGCGATAACCAAACTTGACGGCACGGCTAAAGGCGGTGTTGTCATCGGCATAAGCGACCAGTTCAGGATTCCCGTAAAATATATAGGTCTCGGCGAAGGAATTGAAGACCTCCAGGTATTCAACAAACGTGAATTTGTCGAGTCTCTTTTCGGCAAACGTTGAAATGAAAAGAAAAAGCGTCAATGTTGTGACGATGGGGTGCTCAAAAAACCTCGTTGATTCAGAACGGGTACTTAAAATGCTCGATTCACGTGGTTTTGATGCCGTCCACAACGCTTCGGAATTCAAAGGTGATATCGCTGTTATAAACACATGCGGTTTCATCGGCGACGCCAAAGAAGAATCTATCGAGATGATTCTCGAGGCTGTCAAAGCCAAAGCTTCACATAAACTTAAAAATGTTTATGTCATGGGGTGTCTCTCGGAGCGTTATCGCGAAGAGCTGAAAGCAGAGATTCCCGAGGTCGACGGTTGGTACGGCAAATTCGACTGGATTGCCCTTGCCGACGATCTTGCCGGAAAATATGCTGCGGCACCCTGCCATTGGGAACGTGCCCTTACCACACCTCTGCATCATGCCTATCTGAAGATATCCGAAGGCTGCAATCGCTTCTGTTCATTCTGCGCCATTCCCCTCATCACAGGTCGCTATAAATCCCGGCGTCCTGATGAGATTATCGCCGAGGTCAATGACCTTGTGGCCAAAGGCGTCAGAGAGTTCAATGTCATCGCCCAGGATCTTTCAAGCTATGGTCTCGATACCGAAGGCAGACATACGCTCGCGCAACTCATCGACCGCATTGCCGATGTCGATGGTGTCGAATGGATAAGACTGCACTATGCATATCCTGCCGATTTCCCGTATGACATACTCGACGTCATGGCGCGCCGCAGCAATGTCTGCAAATACCTTGACGTTGCGCTACAGCATATCGATGACACGGTTTTGTCGAATATGCGACGTCATATCACCGCCGATGAGACCCGCCGATTCCTCGACAGAGTGCGTGAAGCCGTTCCCGGCATACATATCAGGACAACCCTGATGGTCGGATTCCCGGGTGAGACTGACGAGGCCTTCGAACGACTTGTCGATTTTGTGCGCGAACAGCGTTTCGAGCGTATGGGTGCGTTTGCATATTGCGAAGAGGAAGGCACTTACGGCGCGAAGACATTTACCGACAATATTCCTCAGAAAGTCAAGGACGATCGTCTCGGCCGTTTGATGGAAGTTCAGGAAGAGATAGCCCTTGCTGTCAATGAGGCTAAAATCGGTAAGACGCTCCGAGTCGTCATCGACTCTGAAAACGATGACTATTATGTCGGGCGCACGGAGTTTGATTCGCCCGAAGTCGATCCCGAAGTACTCATAACCAAAGACCGCAAGCTTGAGACAGGTCACTTTTATGACATCGAGATCATCTCGGCAATGCCGTTTGAACTAATCGGCAAAGCTGTCTGAAAAAGACACTTTGTCTTTTCGCTCCATTATCATTGACAGAAATGATATTCACTCATCTAACAGCCTCGGCGGTCAAGAGATCACTTGAGATGAACATACCGTTCGCGTTGTATGCCTTCCCCGGTGATGAAGCTCCGACTTTTTTTGCCAATCCGTCGTATCCTCGATCTGAAACCGGTTGCGGTCGACAGTTTGTCGTTGCGCTCTGGCTCGAACCCTATCGTTCGGCCCGTGTCATTGCCGACGAGTGCGATGCGGCTACGCTTATGGCCATGCATCTTGACAATCCCGGCAGCTCCGATGTTGTCCCGATTGCCGGCTCAACCGACAAAAACACCTATCTTGACGGCGTCGGTAGTGTCGTAAACCGTCTCCGGCACGAAGGTGGCAAGACGGTTATCTCGTCGGTCATAAGGCTTGACTATGACGCGATTGATATTGTCTCGGCTGCCGATGATTATTTCTCGATACATCCCGAAGCATTCTGTTATCTCTATTTCACACCCGACACCGGTTTGTGGCTTGGCGCCTCGCCCGAGATTATCTACGCGTTTGACAAACGCGCCGGTAAATTCAAGACCATGGCGTTTGCCGGCACACGGTCCGTCGAGATGAATGATAAACCGTGGGATTCAAAGAACATCCGCGAGCAACGTATCGTGGCCGATTACATCGTCGACCGTCTGTCGGCCTGTAATGTTAAGTTTGATGAAAAGCCGGTGATTACCGTCGATTATGGCAATATACAACATCTATGTACGTTTTTCGAAGGAGAGGCATCCCCATCTTTGACTCGTAAAATCGTCGATAGCCTCAACCCGACTCCCGCGCTTGCAGGATATCCGACAGCCGTTGCCATAGACGAGATAGCCCGTGTCGAGTCACACAAACGTGAGTGTTACGGCGGCATCGTAGGCGTTGATGACGGGAGTGCGACCCGCATCTATGTCAACCTGCGTTGTGTCAGACTGTCCCGACGATCGGCATGGCTCTATGCCGGTGGTGGCATCACAGCCGCTTCAGAGCCCGAAGACGAATGGACCGAGACACGTCTTAAATCAAAACTTCTAAAATCGATAATCGAAAAAAGTGCAAAACGATAGCAACCATATTTCTCAGGGCCGACCGCTTTTCGTCGTTTCAGTAGCTATAATAATGCTGCTGGCATGTCAGTTTTTGCCCTGGGCCGAAATGACCGGTGGCCTCGTCAGCGACTTCAATCTCTTTGAAGATCTGGCTGAACCGCTTGATGTCAAAGCCCATGCGACAAACACCGGCATTGATCTCGCAAAAGAGATAGCCGAGGCCGAGAGAGAAGAGAGAGAAGAGAGTGATGAGATTGATGTGACCTCTGAGGAGGAGCTGCCGGTACAGGAGGTCGATGCTCCCGCCGCGGAGACTACGGAGAGCTATATCCCGGCTTATGTGACAGATAATGATTTTCTTTCACCGCGCATTGACGGCGAGATGGTCATCGAAGACTATTCGCCGGACGGCACGGCGCTCGACCGATTCAAGGCGGCCCTGGGTAATGCGGCCACCGAAAATGTCAGAATCGCCGTTATCGGCGACTCATATATCGAGGGCGATCTCCTGTGTCAGGATATAAGGAAAAAGCTCCGCGATGTCTTCGGTGGAGCGGGAGTGGGCTATGTGGCTCTTCACTCTGATTTTCCCGGATTCCGTCGTTCTGTAACGCAGTCTGACAAGGGCTGGACCAACCATGATATCCGCACATCCAAAGCCGCTGCGGCCAAGACACTGTCGGGTGTCATATCGACGTCCGAGCCCGGTGCGACAGTGACATTCAAGGGCGCTTCATCGCCGGAGAATCTAAAGCGCTGGGAGCGTTCGACCTTCATCTATTCGACACCTGTTGCCGGCAACATCGAGATTAAAACCGCGACCGATACCCGGCAATATGTCGTAGAACCGTCTGATGTTCCGCAGGCTATCGAAGTAAACGGCAGCACTGATTTTATTACACTGACGACAGACATCGACAGTCTGGTGTCATATGGCTTATGGCTTGAAGGTCAAAGCGGCATCACTGTCGACTGTATGTCGATAAGGGGCTATTCGGGTTTAAGGCACAGGTCTCTGTCTAAAGATATATCGGCCGCAATGAATTCTTATGTCGATTACGACCTGATCATCGTCGAATATGGCACCAACGCCGTCTCTGAAGAGCAGACCGACTACACCTCATACTCCAATGTTATGTGCAAAGCGGTCGACCGCATCAGACAATGCCATCCCGGCGCTGATATCATAATCCTCGGGGTAGGAGACCGCGGTGTCAAACAGGGTAGCGAAATCGTTTCCATGACGGCCATGAAATCGATGACAGCAGCTCAGCGTCTTACTGCACAGAAATGTGGTGTCGCATTCTGGGACATCTACGAAGCCATGGGCGGTGAAGGCTCGATTGTCGATTGGCGCAAACGCGGACTCGTAAACAGTGATTATATCCACATCAACGGCAAAGGCGGCGCCGCACTCGCCGACATGTTTGTCAGATCTCTCTTTAAAGCTGTAGGTGTAAATGAGTAAACCGTTGATTATTTTGGCTCTATATGTATTTGCGTCTTCGTTTTCGGTCCGGGCCGACGGCGATGACGCCGCAATGCGTGAGAATCCTGAATTTGAGATGGCCGACACGTTTGCCGTTACCGCTGTCAGGCATTATCCGGTTTATGACTTTATCAATGCCGCAGACAACCGCATATGCCTGAACGGTGCCGACTGGTCGGCCGTAGCTGCCGGACTCGACAATTTCGAAGATGACATGTTTACAATCCTCCATATAGGCGACTCACATATTCAGGCTGACTTTGCGACGGGTTGTATCAGAAACCTTTTCGGAGAAGATTATATTTCGGCCGGTCGGGGTCTGATTGTGCCGCTGAAACTCGCCGGCACAAACCAGCCTGTCGACTATAGCATTATCTCAAAATCTGAATTTGACTGCAACAAGCTGTTGAAATTTCCTCTCCACGGTGGTCCGATGGGCTTCACCGGTGTGGCCGTTACACCGCAGACACGTGATTTTGAATTCAATATAAAGGCCGAGCAGCCATTTGAGAAAATCAAGGTGCATTACAGCGGCGGTGCGATGTTTGTCGATCGTGTTACCGATATGTCCGAACCGATCGTATTTGCCTTACAGGCAGGTGAAAACAGACTTGAGATAAATCTACCCATGCCCTGCAGAGATGTCACGCTAAACCTCCACAGTCTGGGCAGCGTTGACATATATGGTTTTGAACTCGTCGGCGACATTGTCGGGGTCATGTATCATGCCATCGGCAATAACGGCGCTACTTTTGACAACTACAATAACATCAGCGGCTTTGGCAAAGCTGTCTCAGGTTTGAACCCTTCGCTGATAATCGTCAGCCTCGGCACCAACGAGGCATTCGGACGTCTGGACCGTGGAAACATGTACCGCAGCATCGGCACTTTCGTCAATGACGTCCGGCGGTTTAACCCCTCGGCTACCATATTGCTCGTGACTCCGGCCGAATGCCAGCGACGTCGCAGCTACCGTCGCAAAGGTTCTCGTCGTCGCCGTTACGGAGCATACGGTATAAACGAGAATATAGCGGTGGCGCGCGATGTCATCCTTGATTACGGCCGCAAGAACAATATCGCCGTCTATGACTGGTATGACATAGCCGGCGGCAACCGCTCGTCAGATAAATGGATTGCAAACGGACTTTTGTCAAAAGACAGAGTACACTACACCCGCAAAGGCTACGAAGTGCAGGGCGAACTTCTGTATGACGCATTGATAAACACTCTTAATCATGCAAGATAATGGATATTTCGGCATATATCGATCGCGCTAAAGATCTATTCCTCTACTCGGAAGGAAATCCGCTTTTGTTTAATTCGGGATTGTTCCTGTTTCTCTTTGCAGGCTTCCTTATCGTCTACAAGGCCCTGTCGGCGCGCCCGCTGTGGCGGAAATTGTTTGTGATAGCATTCTCGCTGTATTTCTATTACAAATCGAGTGCCGAATGCTGTTTCATACTCATCGGTGTCTGCCTGAGCGACTATCTGCTCGGCAATCTTCTCGGCCGGCTCAAATCTGACTTCGCCCGCAAATGCGTCGTGGCGTTCAATGTCATCGTCAATGTCGGCATGTTGTTCTACTTCAAGTATTTCAACCTCATGCTCGATATTGTATCGAATTTTACGGTCAAAGAGTTCGATGCCCTCGACGTGATATTGCCTGCCGGCATATCGTTTTTCACATTCAGGTCGATAAGTTATATCGTCGACATATATCGCGGCGAGATAAAGCCGGCGCGCAATCTGATAGACTATACGTTTTTCCTCACTTTCTTCCCGCCGCTGCTCGCCGGGCCCGTCGTCAGGGCCAAAGACCTGTTGCCGCAGATCAAGGAAAGTCCCGATGCAACCCACGGAATGGCGAGCGAAGGTCTCTTTCTCATAATGGCCGGTCTGATAAAGAAAGTGCTGATCGCCGATTACATAAGCGGAAATTTTGTTGACCGTATCTTCGACAATCCGACACTTTACTCGGGTTTCGAGAATCTGATGGGCATAACCGGCTTCACAATCCAGCTCTATTGCGATTTTTCGGGTTACTCGGATATGGCTATCGGCATCGCTCTGATGCTCGGCTATCGTTTCAAAGAAAACTTCGCCGCACCGTTCAAGGCTCAGAATCCGTCTGACTTTTGGCGTCGCTGGCATATCTCGCTGTCGACATGGCTGCGCGACTATCTATACATACCCCTCGGCGGCAACCGCAAAGGCGAGAAACGCACCTATCTCAACAACTTCCTGACAATGGTGATAGGCGGTCTTTGGCACGGCGCGTCGTTGATGTATGTCATCTGGGGCGCATATCACGGGGTGCTTCTAGCCGTTCATAAAATGATCAGAAAGGTCTATCGTCTGCCCGAGCCATTGCGAGACACTTTCCCTGTGAGGATCGTTAACACTCTCATAACATTCTCGCTTGTTGTCGTAGGCTTTACCTTTTTCAGAGCGCCGTCGCTCGACACCGTAGGCGAGATTTTCGCTCAGATTTTCGGTAGTTTCCACCTCTCGGTCCTGCCTCAGTTTGTCGAGGGCTATATGATGATAGTCATAGCCATTTGCGCCGGGCTGCTCATGCATTTCAGTCCGCGATCATGGTCGACGGGGGCGACAAAAGCGCTGACCGCAATGCCGCTGACAGTGCAGGCCCTTATTCTGGCAACTATAATCTTCTTTGTCATCCAAACGCGCCAAAGCGAGCTTGTGCCATTTATCTATCTTCAGTATTGACCTGGCTGTCGGTCAGCTCTTTCCGACCTTTATATTCTTTATAATGAGATAGATTATCAACCATATGATAAGGCCGATGAAAATTATTGACAATATAAACGAGGAATATTGAACCACACTATCGGCCGCACCGCCTTTACCGAAGATGTCTTTGGCACCGGCCAGTTGAAGGACGGCGAAGACAACCTGACCGATGCCGATGAATCCTAAGAGAAGATTCATGAATCGGTCGCGGCGAGCCTGACTCTTTTCCAATTGTGCCATACGCTGTTCTTCGAGTTTACGGGCTTTTTCTTCTGTAGCCCGAGCCTCTTCTTCGGCTTTTCGGGCCTCTTCCTCGAGTTTGAGACGCTGCGACTCGTTGCGTATGCGGCGCGCTTCGACGCTTTGGATCACAAATCCATATTTCAGATCAAACTGTCGGTCGGCTCTGATGTTTTCCATCACCCTGTTGAGGTGTGTGAAATGGGCAGGTAATAATTTATATACCATGCATGCTTCGCGCAAGCGGTCCTGCTCTTCAATGTCATCGGCTATTATGTCGAGATACCTCAGTGCGCTCGTGAGACAGTAGTCGGCAAGTATTGCCGCGAGATATAGGGGCAGATAGCTTTTTATGAACGCATCATTATTGAAGGTTTCTATAAAATTTTTTTCATGTTTGGGATCGGGTGATAATACAACGGTTACAAATCCTTCGGTCGAAGCGTAGGTGCGGATGTTGTCAAACGGATTGTAGACCTTGGAGCATGCTTCGTCGGTTATTTTATATTTATGGCCTTCAGCCTGTCCGAGCCGGACAATAGAGTCGGTTATTTCTTTTTGATCGGGATTGTCAGAGGTATCAAGTCTGACTACGGAGCTTGATATAAAGCGGTCGGGATAAGCAAAATCGTATGCGTCGTCGGGCAACATGCCCTTTATTATTTCGATGAGTGACACTCTGCCGGGTGTACATACCCATTCGCCTTCGGCATCTTTCATATACAACCGGGGCGTCTGTTTACGGTCGCTTTTATGAAGCTGATAATTGAGGCTGACGGCCTGATCGAGCGTGATGGCAGATTTACATTTCAGTCTGATATAGGCGATGGCGCATTTATGGTTGGGCGAAACGTGGAGCACGATCGCGTTCGACGCCATCGTGAAAAAAATATCATCGCCGGCATCTAAAGGTTTGCCTTTTGAGTTTTTGAATTTGAATTCACCATTTATCGATTTTAAAGCCTCGTTGTCGCTGCGTTGTACCAGCCCGTTGTAGGCCTTACCGGCTTGCATCGGGAACTCCAGGAACTTTTTCTCACCGGATTTTTTCTCATCAGATTCTTTCTCATCTGACTCTTTCTCGCCAAGGAAGCACGATAGGAAATCTTTTAGCGAACCTTTGCTTTCGTCTAGTCTGTTTGTCCATTTCGACGTATTTTGGAATTCCTTTTCAAAAGCCTCCCAATTGTTGATATATAGCGGAGCAATGAAATAAAAATCAGCGTCTATAACTTTTATCGGCATAATAGATAAATGGTTGGTTCAATCACAAAAGTAAGATTAATTTTATAACCTTGCAAATTATCTATTTATTACTGTTATCATCAAAAGTCTGCTCCGTGAAATTTCGCGGCTTGCAGACATAGTTATATCTACACAGCCTTTTGAGGTGAGTGAAATAGTACCGCTCTGTTGCCCCTTCTCCGATAATGGTGATTGTCGGATTTTTGAGTTTACGCTCCTTTATTCTTCGTGCCATACCTTACCTCCTACAATACATTCGGCAATGCGCCAAACTGACCGTTCATATATGCCCGATGGATTGATGACAACTTGTTAAGCCCTTTGAAATCAACGAGAGAAAACAGCGTAGTGTTACCATCTTTGCCCTTTTCGGTAAACCACACGGAATCCTTGCCAAACAAATCATCAATATCTTTCAATATAGGATCGTAATGCGTCGATACAAGCAATTGCGATTGATTGTCCGGGGTGTTTATGAATTTGGCGAGGATGTATTCCATAAGATTGGGGTGCATGGAAGCCTCGATTTCATCAATGCACAAAAACGCCTGTCGTTTCAATTGTGTATATATGAGCGATTCCAGTTCGACCATACGTTTTGTTCCTGTACTCTGACAATTCTCCGGCAAAATATAGCTCTCATTCCCTGCCTCTACTTTGACAGTATGACCGAACAATGCCGCCATTTTCTGAATTTTGATGTCGGAAATATTGAAATCAGCTTCCTGTGCGAACTGCACAAGGTATTCCCGGAAGTCCTCGCTGTCAGCTATCATCTTCTTTGCTCCTGACGACAATGAGGATAGTGAACCGCTCTGCAAAGGCAGCATACGGTTGTCAATCCAACGGCGCATATTGTCAAGATAAGGCACGGCGACATTGACTTTCTTCAATACTGCAAGAACCGACATATTACGCAGACAGTTCATTGTCATAATATCCACTTCAGCCGGCGAAAGTTTGGCTACCGTTGGATTGAATATCAACTTTGATACACCCTGCACGTCCTCACGGCAAAACACCTTTGTCGGGCGGTTCGTAAGATATACAAACAATGCCTCCCGACAAACCTTTTCAGGGGTTATCGTAAGCTGATACCAATAACGTATGCCGTCCACATACAGCTTAATCTCAAACTCCGTGTCATGTGACAACGCAGACTTTCTCATAAGAAATGGCTGGACATTTGTGCCATCATCATTCGTAGCCGGTATGTTGCTCCAGAAATCACGGAGAAACTCAACGGCATCCAAAAGATTGGACTTGCCGCTGGCATTGGCTCCGAGAACAACGGCAAAACGGAGCAACTGCACCCCGTCGGGCATCGTTACAACGCTGTTGTAACGGTCATCTCCCGAAGGCTCGAAACTTAGTTCAACCTCATCGCGGAAAGACTTGAAGTTTTTTATTTTAAGCTCTTGTATCATTGTCGGTGGCTTTAATATGGCAAAGTTAGCTATTTAAAAACGACACCACCAAAACAAAATCGCAATATATTAAGTTTTAATCTTTGAATATGATAAAATGCCACTAAAATATAAATTAAAATATGAGATCAAGTAGATTTAACAAACCAAAAGGGAGCAATAAAATTCTTTAAATCCAGTCAAAATAGCACATTCTTTTGCGAAAATAAGGTTGTATGATGGCTTTTATCATTATAAAAAATGGAGGAATTGTCTAAATAGAAACATAAAATTGCGTATATTTGCGAAGAAATTAATATAAATCGGTTGTATTATGAATACAAGACTATTACAATTTCTCAAAATTTATTCAAATTTATATCGTTTTGATTTTAAAACGGTTTCAGAAGCCTGCATTTGAGCAGGTATGGAAACTTACCACTGCAACACTTCGCCGCAGATTTCCGAGTTTCAGAAGCCTGCATTTGAGCAGGTATGGAAACTTGCAAGAGCCAGTGTACCGTTGTTGCTGCCAAGTTTCAGAAGCCTGCATTTGAGCAGGTATGGAAACTTGCAAGTGTGTTGATAATGTTAACGTGTAACAGTTTCAGAAGCCTGCATTTGAGCAGGTATGGAAACGCAAGTACATCGCGGTCACGAAGCATGCCCAACCGTTTCAGAAGCCTGCATTTGAGCAGGTATGGAAACGAATAGCGAGTACCATGGGAGCCAGCGGATATCGTTTCAGAAGCCTGCATTTGAGCAGGTATGGAAACACGCTCATTTCACGGCGGCCATTTACGAGCTTATGTTTCAGAAGCCTGCATTTGAGCAGGTATGGAAACTCAAGACATACGCTCATCGTCTCGTTCTGATAAGGTTTCAGAAGCCTGCATTTGAGCAGGTATGGAAACTTGAAAAGAACTTGCTGTCTCATCTTGGTTGGATTGTTTCAGAAGCCTGCATTTGAGCAGGTATGGAAACTTTATTTTTCAAGAAAATGGGAAAATGTGATAAAAGCTGAAAAGAATTGCTATCTTTGCAATCTATCAGTTTTTTATCTATGGCACAGAATTATCAATCGAAAAACAATAGGAATTCAGGGCAAAATAAGCTCCGCAAATCCTGGCAATGGGAGTATGGCAAATCGCAAGAAGTAAGGTCGGTTATGGCCGCGTATATCAATATGGCCCGCCACAATGTATATTGCACCTTAAAGCATATTGCAACCCTGATGCAGATGCCTGAGGAGGGGGTTGAAGATCAGCTTACGCAGTTTGCTTTCTGGAAAAAATTGCGTAATGCTCCGGCCACAGAGCAGATAAAACTGATAAAATTATTGCAGAAGCATTTCCCGGTGCTTCAGGCTTTTTTCAATTATGAGAAAAAGGCCGGCAGAGTGATGGCAGATGCGTCGGCAACCGAAGTCAGACGTTTTTTTGTCGATCTGCTACTGCCGACACTCAATCGTGTAAGAAACGAATATGACCATTATGCTGCCCCGTCTCGCAAAAAAGAGGGTGAAAAGTCATTGCTACCTTACATACATCAGGCTCTTGACGACTCGGCGCGGGCGGTTTTCGACCGCTTCTTTGTGACCGATGTCAAGACAAGCCCCGTCAGCGATGCCGTGAAGAAGATTTTTCCGGCTCCATTCGATAAAAAAGACGGCAACAAAGACAAAGGCATCTATAAGCTTGCCGACAACGGGGCGTTCTCTGATTTAGGCGTTGTTTTCTTCGCCTGTCTCTTTCTTGAGCGGCGTTATATAGCGATGTTTTTAGACGCGATAAAGCCTTGGCCCAAAGATTTTAACGAATCAAAACGCAAGGCCGTTTTCGAGGCCTTCTCATATTGCCACATACGTCTCCCGCGAGAGAAATATGACTCTGTGACGCCCGACTATGCACTGGGCCTCGAGATGCTCAACGAGCTTCAGAAATGTCCCGCCGAGCTTTTTGACATTCTGTCGGCCGGTGATCAGGGCCGTCTGAGTGTAGATATAAAGTCGGACGACCCCGATGTGGTGACCGACGACGGTGTCACCGTCAAGGGCGGCAAGGTGCAGATGAAGCGTGTGAGCGATCGTTTCGCCCGTATGGCAATGATGTATATCGACCGAATGAAAATGTTTGACAAGTTGCGTTTCATGGTACACATGGGTAATTATCGCTTCAAATTCTATATGAAACAATGTCTTGCCGACAAAGGCGCCGACACTCTGCGTATATTGCAGAAAGAAATCAACGGGTTCGGCCGTATCGACGAAATCGAGGCGGCTCGTCGGCGCGATTATACGTCTATGTTCAAACCGACTGTCACGAAACTTAACGACAAAGGTGTTGAGGTCGAGGAGCTGCAGCCTGACCATGCCGACATGAATCCATACATTACCGACACGAAGGCCAACTATGTCTTCGACAACAATCGCGTAGGATTACGCGCTATCGGTGGCGACCGCGAGCCGCGGCTCTATCTGCCGTCGCTAAAAGACAAGGGCGAGGCTATAACCGATGCCAAACAAATCAAACTTTACTCGCCCAATGCCTGGCTGAGTGTCTATGAACTGCCCGGTCTGATATTCTACAAGCTTCTCTGTGACGCTTACCCCAAGGCTGTGGCCGACGGGCAGAGCGCCGAAAAGATCATAATGTCGTATATTGCTGCATATAATAAACTATTTAAGAATATCCGCGACGGTAAATTCGACGGTTGGGACGGGCAACGCTACAGTCCACTCACGCTTGAGGACTTGCCTGTAAAGATAAAGATGTTTATCGAGAACCCCGAGGCAAGCGCAAATCCGCTATTCGCCTGTAAGGCGCAGATTGTGATAAATGATATGGTCGAGAAAACCGAGTGCGAGATCAAGCGCTTTGACAAAAGACTCACGCGGCTGACTGACCGCAGTGTGAAACCTGACAAGAAAACAGATTTGCGCCCCGGCGCAATAGCCTCGCGCCTGTCGCGCGATATAATGTATTTTTCGCCGAAATCCGAGACCAAAGATAAGATGACTTCGGCCAATTTCAACTCATTGCAAAGTGCATTGGCTTTGTCAAAATTATCGACAAGAGAGATTAAAGCGATGGTTGACAAACTGGGACATCCGTTTATAGCCGAGGCTTTTGTCAATTATAATTCGGATGAATTCAGGGTTTATGATTTCTATAAAGTATATCTCGCATGTCGGCTCAGATATCTGAAATCAAAGCAGGGACTCGGCCCGGTCGATCTTGAGAAACTGCCTTTCCTGCATCCCGACCGCGCCAAATGGCAGACGCGTGACCGGGAGAGCATAAAAGCGCTTGCCGGACGCTATCTGAAAATCGGGGATGTCGACTTTCCCCACGGTTTCGAGTTGCCGCGCGGCATGTTTACGGGTCGAGCCGAGGCTATAATGCGTGCGGCCAAAGTGCTGACCGAACCTGCCGGCGACCGCAAATTGAGCATGGCTAATCTGATAAACCGGTATTTCACACATGTGCTCAAAGACGATAATCAACGGTTCTACCAATGGCGAAGACACTACGAAGTGTTTGACCGTCTGGCGGCCGGTAAAGACGACAAATGTGCGACAGCCAAGTATCTGTCGCCCGAGGAGTTGTGTGTGAAAATGAGCAAACGGAAAGATTTTAAGCCAAACCTGTTCATGCTTAAAAAATCTCTCGAATCGATCTACAATGAAAATCCCGAATATTGGCAGACAAACCATCTTAAAGATGATAGTATCGTGCAACTGGCTGCCGAACGCCTGAAAAAAGATTATGCCGTCTATGATGACAACGAACGCGTGCTGCGACGTTATGCCGTTCAGGATAAGCTGATGTTCTTGATGGCCAAGGATATACTTCTCGGCATTGACGGAATAGAAAAAGAGTCGCTGAGTAAGTTTAAGTTGAAAGACATACTGCCCGACGCGAAGGATTCGATACTCGAAACGACGGTGCCATTCGTCATCACTCTCAAGGTCGGCGACATCACGCTTACTATCAGACAGAAAGAGGAGATAAAGATCAAACGCTACGGCGAATTCTACCGCTATAACAGCGAGCCGCGACTCAAATCGCTTCTGCCTTATATAAAAAATATCGACGGCATCAAGGATGTCAAGCTTGAGATTGACCGGGCTATGCTCGAGGAAGAATTGTCACGATATGACCTCAAACGTGTAGAAGTCATGAAGATGGTACATGCGATGGAGCAGAGCATCATAGCGAGAGCCGACAGTGCCGGAATTAGAATATCGCCCGACACTTTAAAAAGTTTCAACAGGCTGATAAGCGACATCGGCAAAATTCCGTATGCAGGCCACGGGCAGATATTGATCAATATCCGTAACGGCTTTTGTCACAACGAATATGCCCGAGAGATCACCCTCTCGTCAGAGACTTCACTGCCTCAGATAGCCGAGAGAATATCAGCGATGTTCGATGCCGAACGCAAACGCCGCCCCAAGCGGTAAAAGGCGGAGCGGTGGAGCGATCACTGCTTCCGGGCGATTGACTCGGCACAGCGGATGCCGTCGATGGCTGCGGAGACTATGCCGCCGGCAAAGCCTGCACCTTCGCCGCAGGGATAGAGGTTCTTTATCGTTGTGTGACACAATGTCTCTTTGTCGCGGTTGATCTGCACGGGCGATGAGGTTCGCGTCTCATCGCCAATCAACACGGCTTCGTTGGTGAGAAAACCGCGTGATTTGCGTCCGAACTCTATGAAACCTTTCTGTAGACGGCTTGCAATCATTGGCGGCAACAACAGATCGATGCGCGCCGGAACGATGCCCGGGGCATAAGAGGTTTCGGGCAATGAGGCCGACAGTCTGCCGTTTGTAAAATCGATCATTCTTTGTGCGGGCGCTTGTTGGGTATGGCCCGAGGCTTCGAAAAAGCGTTTTTCGATGTCTTCCTGAAAGCCCATCATTTTGAGCGGACCGAGCCGGTCGTATTCAGGAATGTCTTCGGGCAAGACCTCTACAACCATGCCGGAGTTTGCCCATTTTGTACCGCGGTTTGAGGGTGACATGCCGTTGACTACGAGTTGTCCGCCATCGCTTGCGGCGGGGATGATGAATCCGCCGGGACACATGCAGAATGAATAGACGGCGCGGTCACCGACGCGCGTCAGCATCGAGTATTCGGCAGCCGGGAGATAGCGCCCGCGGCCCTCGCTGCTGTGGTATTGTATGCGGTCGACAAGCTTCTGGGGGTGCTCGAGGCGAACGCCTACGGCAATGCCTTTGGGTGTCATGGCGATGCCCTTGGCGTCGAGCATTCTGTAGATGTCGCGGGCAGAGTGGCCGGTAGCCATGATGACAGGTCCATAATATTCCGTGCCGTCGGCGGTTATGACGCCGCGGGCTTCGTTGTCTTTGATGACAATATCGGTGACGCGGGTCGAGAAGTGTATCTCACCGCCTGAGGCGATGATGGTCTCTCGCATGTTTTTTATGACTTCGGGCAGTTTGTCTGTGCCGATATGTGGATGCGCGTCGACGAGAATGTCGCGCTTCGCTCCGTGAGTAACAAAGATCTGTAAGACTTTTTCGACCGAACCGCGTTTTTTGCTGCGCGTATACAGTTTGCCGTCGGAGAATGCTCCCGCGCCGCCCTCGCCGAAGCAATAGTTTGAATCGGGGTCGACTATATTCTTGCGATTTATTGCCGCGAGGTCGAGGCGGCGGCTGTCGACGTCTTTGCCGCGTTCGAGCACGACAGGGCGCAACCCGGCTTCGATGAGCCTGAGAGCCGCGAAGAGACCCGCCGGACCTGCTCCGACAACAACTACCTGCGGGCGTCCCGAGACGTTGTCATAGACGATAGGGATGAAGTCGTTAGTGCCGGCCTCGACAGTATCGATATGAGCATCGACAGTGAGGTTTACCACGACCTGACGCTGGCGCGCGTCAATCGAACGCCGGACTATCTCGAGTTTCCTGATACGTGACGGAGCGACCGACAGCATTCGAGCGGTTTCGGCCAAGAGAAGGTTGTTGACGGCGGCCACTTTGGGCGTGACGCGCATATTCAGGGTCTTCAGCATCTTATTTTTTTGTTAATGCCCGTTTTATCCCGGGACTTGTGATCAATACAGTCGACAGAGCAAGAACGAAAGCGAGAAAATCGCTGCCGGCCATGCTTGCCCACACACCGTCAACGCCAAAGCGTACCGGCAGAATCCATAGGAGCGGCAACAGGAATATAAGCTGACGGGTGAGCGAAAGGAATATCGAAAGTTTGGGTTTGCCGATCGATTGGAAATAGTTCTGTATTACTATCTGCGCCCCGACGACAGGGTAGACGATGAAATATATTCTGAAGCCTTCGCGGGCGATGTCGATCATTGTTTGGTCGGTAGTGAACATAGAGCTGATGATATCGGGAAAGCTCTCGGTAAGAATCCAGCCTACGGTAGATATGCCCGTGCCGATGAATATTCCTTTGACAAGAGTTTCTTTGACACGCGGCCAGTTTGACGCTCCATAGTTGTAGCCGAGTATGGGCTGCATGCCCTGCGTAACGCCGAAGACAATCATTACGAAAAACATTGTAGTGCGGTTGACGATGCCATAAGCCCCCACGGCGACATTTCCGAGGTCGTAGGCATAGGCAAGCAAAGCTTTGTTGATGAAGACAACGACAAGGCAGGCGCAGCAGTTCATCAGAAACGGCGACAGACCGATTGCATATATACGCTTTACAAGATCAAGGCTGAAGAAGCGGTCACGCCATTCAAAATGAACGTAGCTCTTTTTGGACAGAAAATGTATCAGCACCCATATAAAAGCCGAGAACTGGCCGCAGATGGTTGCAAGGGCGGCTCCGGCAATACCCCAGTCGAAAACAAAAATGAAAATCGGGGCAAGGATGATGTTGGCCAACACTGACAAGAGTGCCGAAATCATGGCCTTTTTGGGATAGCCGGTGGCTCTCATCAGGTTGTTGAGCCCGATGAATATATACGATATCGGAGTGCCATATAGAATGATGCGCATGAATTCACGTGCATAGCCGATGGTCTCTGAAGTCGCACCGAAAAATATCAGTATCGGATCGAGAAAAATCAGTGTGATGCTACCGAAAACTATAGAATGTATAAGGCACAACACGAGGACATTGTTGACGACATCGGTCGCACGCCTGAGATTCTTCTGTCCGAGAAAAATAGAGCTTATCGTGGCACCGCCGACAGCAATCAGAGTACAGAAGCCGATGACGAGGTTCATCAGCGGGAATGTGATGGCAAGACCCGAAATAGCCATGGCACCGACACCGCGACCGATGAAGATGCTGTCGACGATGTTATATAGCGATGTCGCAAGGCTCGCTATGATGGCAGGAAGAGAATACTGGACAAGGAGTTGTCCGATGGTTTTCGTGCCTAATGTCGTCGGTGACTGAGACTGTGGTGAGGTCGGCATATCAAGATAATACATTAAATATATGCAAAATTAACAATTTTATAAAGCCAATGTATTAACTTTGCGGCGATTTAACGCTATTAAACATGAGATATAAGGCAGCATTGTTCGATCTCGACGGTGTAATCGTCGACACAGAAAGCATTTATACCGACTTTTGGGATGATATAGACCGGCGCTATCCGACCGGCGTCGATGATTTTGCACGGGTGATAAAAGGCAACACGCTTGCCCGTATTCTTGATAGATATTTCGACAAAGATATACGCGAGGAAATCCTTGTATTGCTCAAAGAACAGGAGGAATCGATGAGATACAGCCTCTTTGAAGGCGTATCGGAGTTTCTTGACAGACTTATTGATAATAAGATACCTAAGGCGATAGTAACGAGCAGTAATGACCGCAAGATGTCGCGTCTGTTCAGACAGATCCCCGGTCTGAGAGCGAAGTTCGAGGCCGTGATAACCGATGCCATGGTCGAAAGGTCCAAGCCCGATCCGCAAGGTTATCTCATAGCGGCCGAGACACTCGGTGTCGCTCCGTCCGATTGTGTCGTCTTTGAAGATTCTTTTGCCGGGCTTGAAGCCGGACGCCGTGCCGGAGCTTACGTCGTCGCCCTTGCCACGACCAATCCGCGGGAGTCGTTATATGAAAAAGCCGATGAAGTGATTGACTCATTCATCGGCTATAGACTTTTTGACTGACTCAGGCGTCAGCAGGCCTTGAAACTCATGTCGAGGCCCTTGACAGAGTGGGTGAGCGCTCCGACCGAAATGAAGTCGACGCCACACTCACCATAAGCGCGGAGGGTGTCGAGTGTTATTCCTCCCGACGATTCGATTTCAACGGCAGGATTGATGGAACGGATAAGTTCGACAGCCTCACGAGTGCGTTCGGGTGTGAAATTGTCGAGCATTATACGGTCGACGCCGGCTTCGAGAGCCTGCCGGATCTCGTCGTTGTTGCGTACTTCCTGTTCGATTTTGAGATTTTTGCCTTTTTCCTTGCAGTATTTCTTTGCGGCGGCCACGGCTTCTTTGATGCCGCCGGCGAAATCTACGTGATTGTCTTTTATGAGGATCATATCGAAGAGGCCTATGCGGTGATTCTCTCCTCCGCCAATCTTGACCGCTTCTTTTTCGAGCAGTCTGAGGCCCGGTGTGGTCTTGCGAGTGTCGAGTACCTTTGTTTTCAGGCCTTCAAGTCTCTGCTGATACTTGGCGGTGACAGTGGCGATGCCACTCATGCGCTGCATGATGTTAAGCATAATGCGTTCGGTCTGAAGCAACGATCTCACTTTCCCCTCAACGACAAAAGCGATGTCGCCGGGCTTGACATGAGCGCCGTCATTGATGAAAACGGTCATTTTCAGATCAGGATCAAATTTGGCGAAAACTCGACGTGCCATTTCTACGCCGGCAAGGATACCTTCTTCCTTCACAAGAAGATGCTGGCGTCCCATCTCGTCCTCGGGGATAGTGCTGAGAGTCGTGTGGTCGCCGTCACCCACATCTTCGGCGAAAGCCAGAGTGAGCAAGTCGTCTATAAGTTGGTCTTTTGACTTCATAAAAATCGGTTTTAATGATTAACTTTGCACAAAGTTAGTAAAATTTTTCAATCGATGAAAACAGTTCTGCTCTGTGTCGGAAAGACCAAAGACAGCCTTATGACAGAAGGCATATCGCTATATACTAAGCGAGTCCAACGATATATGCCCTTTGATGTTGTGTCATTGCCCGACGTCAAGACCACGAAAGGTATGACCGAGACACGGCAGAAAGAGACTGAGGGCACGGCGATTCTCAATGCTATAGACAACCGCGATTTTGTTGTCCTGCTTGATGAAAGGGGCAAGGAAATGACTTCACGTGAATTTTCGAAGTTTATAGAGAAAAAAACAGTGTCTGTCGCCGGCAATCTGATATTTGTAATCGGAGGGCCTTACGGTTTTTCAAAAGAGGTCTATGAACGCGCCGACGACAAACTGTCGTTGTCGAAAATGACTTTCAACCACGAGATGGTGAGGCTCTTTTTTGCCGAGCAGATCTACCGTGCCATGACGATACTGCGTGGCGAACCTTATCATCACGACTGAGAGTATGTTTGAATTTAACACACTCCGAGCTAAACGATCAGGTCGCGCATGATGGCGTCGGCGATAAGCCATGAGCGCTCTTTTATCACAAGACGGCCATTGTCAAGGACGAGATCGCCGGATGATATATATTTCTCGGCAGAACGTAATATATCATTGCGATAAACGGCTTCTATAGAGTTGAGCGACAGGCCGACGTCGGTGCGGAGAGCTGTGATAATGATGTCGTTGACTATATCGATGTCAGTCTCATCTTCGACGATTTCATACTTGCCCGCGAGATAATCTTTTATCGATGGAGGATTATATATCCTGTGTCGGCCGTCAAAGCTATAAGCACCGGGACCAAGGCCTAGATATGGTTCGCCCGTCCAATATGAACTGTTATGCCTTGATTTCAAGCCCGGAAGAGCGAAGTTGGAGATTTCATAATGCTCATAGCCCGCATCGGCGAGTGTATCGACGAGATGATAGTACATCGCGGCATACAGGTCATCGTCAGTCGCCTTGATTTTGCCTTTGTCGCGGAGTCGTGTAAGAGCAGTGCCGTCTTCGTAGGTAAGGCTGTAGGCCGATATATGTTCGGGCGTCAGGCTAACAAGCCGGGCGAGACTTTTTCGCCAAGAAGCGAGGTTTTGTCCCGGCAATCCGTAAATGAGGTCACAATTGAGATTGTCAAAGCCTACATGACGCAGACAATCAAAAGCCTTGACGGCAGTGAGCGCATCGTGGCGTCGCCCGACAGTCTTGAGTTCGCTGTCGTCAAACGACTGGATGCCCATGCTGACACGGTTTACGCCCATACTTTTCCAAAACATTGCCGATTCGGACGAAACGTCCTCGGGGTTTACTTCGATTGTAAATTCTTCACAATCATCTATTGGAAGAACCGAAACGAGCGATGCAAATTGTCGCTGTGATAGAATAGACGGTGTACCACCGCCGATATAGATTGTTTTGTAAGGGCCATCAATATCCGGCTGTCGGCGAATTAATTCGGCTTTTAAGGCTTCGATGACATTGTCGACGGCACTACGGTCGGGTGTGGAATAGAAATCGCAGTAAAGGCATTTACTGTGACAGAAAGGTATATGAATATATAGTCCGGCCATGGCGTCAGAATTCGGGGACTTGTCTGTCGCACAGCGCAAGGAAGGGACAGAACGCACATGACTTGGGATCTTCTGCCCGGTCAAAAGGCACGTCGGGGTCAAAAATCTCTGAGATCAATTCGTTTAACTTTGGTCTGAATCCATCAGAAACACTTCGATAGTCTTCGATCTCTACTTTGCCTATTTTCGTCATGACAATACCGTCGGCCACGACCATGTTTCTGAAAGGATAGATTATCGGTTTTATTGATGCACTATGATCAACCATGTCGCCATAGGCTTCGCAATATGTCAGTATCTGGAATATCGCGTCGTAATCATGCTTGCCTCTGACAAAAAGTCTGTCAATATCGCCGACAGCCGATTTGTCGGCACCGGTCTTATAGTCGATAAAACGAAGGTATCCGGGCGCAATCTCATCGACGCGGTCGATCGACATCTTGAAGTTTATCGCAAGGTCGTCTGTTACCTGCCATTGTGGAGCTGAAACAGACATCTCGCCTTTGATATATCGGAATGCGGGAATGCAGTAGCTCTTCTGTTCGTAGCCGAGCATTTTTCTGACATACAGATCTATAACATCGGCAAAAATATTTCCTTCGGCAGGCAGTTCATGGCCGTCGTCGGTCTCTTTTGCTTTGGGATAAAATACTTCGGTGATGATGCGGTCGATGGTTTTCTTTATCAAACCCGGAGTTTTGAGAATTGTGTCTATCGACGCGGCATCGACATGTTTGCCTTCAAAAGGCATGAGCAGTTGCTCGATGACACGGTGTATTATTGTGCCGTGCTGTGCGGCGGTCATATAGTCATATTGCTCGTCAGAGCCGCGCATGTTTCTGACATACTGGAGGTAAAATTGCAGACGACAGCGTTTGTATGATTTAAGTGCGCTCGCCGATATAAACGCACCGCCCGGAACGGTGAAAGTTTTCAGTTCATCGAGGACAGTGGCGTTTTTTTCTACCGTTATAATCCGCTCTGTCGATACTTCCGATGAAAAGCCAATGTTGTAAAATGATATACGGTCGAACAGGTTTAGATGTTTGAGTTGTGATATATACCTCGACATCTCTCCACTGCCGAGTGAACCTACACGGCTGTCATAAATCAAAGTCACATTTTTGGCGCGTGTGAGCATGTGGTAAAAATAATATGTATAAAGACTGTCCTGTCGATCAATTGACGGCAAGCCATAGCCAATGCGCAGGTTGTTTGGAATCATTGTCTTTATATAGCTCTTACGGGGGAAAACCCGTTCGTTCATCGACATGATGATGATATTGTCGAAGTCGAGCGCGCGGGTTTCGAGAACGCCCATGATCTGAAGCCCGTGCAAGGGTGTGCCTTGAAGATTTATCTGACTCGAATTCAGCAATTTCTCAAACAAAGTGAAATATGTGTTCTCAGACATGCTGATGCGATATCGTTTTATCAGGTCGCTGAGTTGCCTGATTTCGTCGAGATAGTTGTCGAGCAGTCTGATCTCGACTTTGCGTCCGGCTTTGAATGCCGGCGATGTTGCTGAAAGATCGTTCCTTAGTCCTATAAGCAGATTTATGAGGTAGTCTTGAAGTTCGTCGATGTTTTCGAGCTGTTTGACGGCTTTGAATATATATGCGAGTTCGGGGTACGTGTCGACAATATACGCGGCGGGAATATTATAGAGACAATTGGCCGAAACATATGATTTGATTTTTTCGGAAGCCTCGGAGGCAAACGATAAAATATGAGGATGCGAAAGCAATTGCAGAACATCTTCATGGTAGAAATGAAACTCGCCGTGAATAAGTCTCGCCCTTAGCTGCAATGTGATTATCGATTTAAGAAAGGCGGCAAAGGGTGTCGAAGCAAAAGGTATACCCATGGTGATGTTCAATGCCGCTATTCTGTCAGGTATCGCAAACAGCGACGGCATAAGCAAAGATGCGTCAGGCAGAATGACAGCCGTGTTGATAGCATTATCTACATTCAGGCTACCTTCGTCGGCAAGGCGACCGAGTATCGGTCCGAGAAGTTTTGTCTGGGCAATGTTCGATGATATGCCGATGACAGATATCGCAGGCCGATTATCTGTTTTAATCAGCGAGAAGCCATCAGGCATGGGGAAATTTCTGACCAGCGAACCGAAATGACGGCCTATAGTAAGATTCTCTCCGTCTTTGAAGACAGGCGATTCAAAATCCCAAAAGAATGAAGCGATACCTGCATCCTTGAAGCGTTTGAGAATCATTGTCTCACTATGAGACAGGTCGTTGAAGCCGATAAAGGCAAAACGTTCACGGCGCAGGTCCTCAACCGGCATTTCCGTGATTATTTCAGCGGCAAGACGATATTGGGAACCGGGTGTCGTCTGTCCCGTTTCGTCGAGCGAACGATGGAATTCGGTATAAAGTTCGCCTAAGATTTCCCAAAGGTTTATAAAACTCTTTACAACTTCGCCATTGTCACCGGTATGAGTCCAAAACTCTGTAACAGCAGCTGTATGGGCGCTTTCACCCCATATCTGCCGGATAATCCGCTTCTGATTTTCATCAAGATAATCGGCATTGATTTCTTTAAGGTCTTTTAGATTCTTGAACAATTTGCCAGCGTTGACAAGATGGCGGTCGATGTCGTCGAAATCATCGAGTATCATATCGCCCCAGAAGACAAAGCGGTCAAAGTCTTTTAATTGTTCCGAGCGATTGCGATTTTCGAGCACAGAGCGATAGGTGTTGTAAAGAAGGAACAAAGACTCGCGGCGACTCATGGCGGGTCGGTCGGCAAAACGTGCCGCAAGACGGCTCATCGTAGCAAACCTCGGCATAAATGCGGGAATTCCTATGGAGCTGCCGATACAACGGTGGAGCGCCTTTTTCATAAACAGAGCGCTGCGTTTGTTAGGAAAAACCAGCGTCGTTCGGCTCAACTGTCGCCTGAATCCGGCATCATTGATCAGATATGCTGCGACCTGACTTATGAAATCATTTTCTGTCATAGATCGGCCTAAAGCTATTGTTTTATAAGCAGAATAGTCTTGACGGCGACATCGAAAAGCACAATCTTAGGATTGGCGTTGCCTGCTATATCTTCGCGAGCTTTATTTAGCACTTCAAACATTTTCGAGACATTGCGTTCATTAATAAAACGAGCGAAATTGATGCTGAACTTGCGTTCGTCTTCAGTCAGATAGTTCAGCGATTCGACATTGAGATTAAGAATGAAATTCTCACGTATAAGACGCGAGGAATAATCCAGAAATTTGATTATCTGTTCGCGTCCCAGAGCGGCCACATCATTGCTCCATTGGCGTAACAAGCCGATTTTACGCTGATATGCCTTGCGCATAAGTTCGATGAAGCAGTCAAGAAACTGTTGGCGCATTCTGCTGATGTCGACAAGCGACAAAGCCTCGATTATATTGCCGGAACTTAGACGTGCCAAGGTCTCGGCATCGCCTTCGGATATGGGGTAGGAGACTGTAAGAAATCGTTTTATCTCGTCATCGCTGTATCGCGAGACAGAGATTCGCTGGACACGCGAATAGATCGTTGGCAGAATGGCTCGCGAATTGTCGCTCGACATCAGGAAAATGGTGTCGGTGTGGGGCTCTTCTATGAGTTTCAGAAGTTTGTTGGCCGTTTCTTCCTTGAGGCGTTCGGGTAACCACAGCAGAACAATCTTAAACAGCGACTGACGTGCAGTAAAGTTAAGACGGCGTATCAGCTCGGCGCCTTCCTCAACATATATGACCGGTTGTGAATTGATGTTGCCGAGCATGGCTATCCATTTTTCGATATCCATATACGGCGAGTCGGTGATGAAGTTCTTGAACTCACCGAAGCAGTCGTTTGAAATGGTGGATTTACCGGCTTTTTTGATGACAGGGAAAGAATATATCGTGTCGATATGGTTGAAAGTCTGATGTTGCAGACAGGCCGGACACTTGCCGCAACTATCGCCGTCAGATGTATGGTTTTCACAATGGATATACTGCGCCAAAGCCCTGATGAGCATGAATTTGGCAGAGCCTACAGGACCTTCGAGCAAAAGCGCATGCGGCACACGGTGTCCGTCAGCCATAGATCTGAGACGCGCCTTGACGTCATCGTGGCCGGGTATGTCTTTGAATCTCATCAGGGATGCTGTTTTGTTTCGTTGGCTTTGACATACTCTTTGACTTCTTTGAAGAGTCTGGTGGCGAACACAAAATCATTTAGAGCTTCGTTGCCCGTCGAATATATACGGCTCATGTCACCGACCCATTCACGAAAGCCCTTGTTGATGAAAATGATGTTTTCGCCGATGCCAAGCACCGAGTTCATGTCGTGGGTGTTGATTATAGTGGTGATATTGTATTCGTGAGTAATGTCACTCAGCAATTCATCTATAAGGATCGATGTCTTGGGATCAAGACCCGAGTTGGGCTCGTCACAGAAAAGATATTTGGGATTGAGAGCTATGGCGCGGGCAATTGCCACACGTTTCTGCATTCCGCCGGATATCTCGGCCGGATATTTGTTCTCGGCTCCTTTGAGGTTTACGCGCTCGATACAGAACATCGCACGGTCGCGCATCTCGGCCTGACTCATTTTTGTAAACATGACAAGAGGAAACATCACATTGCCGAGCACGGTCTCGGAGTCGAACAATGCCGAACCTTGAAAGAGCATGCCGATTTCCTTGCGCAATTCTTTCGTTTCGTCGGCCGACATTTTTAGCAGATCTCTGCCGTCAAAAAGGATTTCGCCTTTTTCGGGCCTGATAAGTCCGACAAGCGATTTCATCAGCACGGTTTTACCCGAACCGCTTTGGCCGATAATGAGATTGGTCTTGCCCGTGTAGAATGTCGCACTGACATCATGAAGAACAGTGCGGTCGTCAAATGACTTTACGATATTCTTGACTTCAATCATTGCAACAGGAGTTTAGTGAGTATAACGTCAAACAAAAGAATAAGAATACTGCTCGAAACCACGCCGTTGGTGCTGGCCTTTCCCACTTCGAGAGCGCCGCCCTTGACATAATAGCCGAAGAACGACGAAACGGTCGCGATAATAAAGGCAAACACGAGTGATTTGATCAAACCGTACCAGACATACCACTCATTGAAAAGAGCCTGTAGACCATAGACATATTTTGATACGGTTATAAGATCGGTTAGCAATGCTACAAGATAGCCTCCGATAAGCGATGTGCCGATACAGAGTATCGCAAGTACGGGCATAAAACCTACGAAGGCGATGATTTTTGGCAGGACAAGAAAATTGGCCGAATTGACGCCCATTATTTCAAGGGCGTCGATCTGCTCGGTGACTCTCATGGTGCCTATTTCAGATGCGATGTTAGAGCCGACTTTGCCGGCAAGAATGAGGCAGAGAATCGAGTTGGAGAATTCAAGCAAAATGATTTCTCGGGTGGCAAGGCCAACGGAGTAGGCAGGTATAAGCGGCGAAGCGATGTTCAGCTGCATTTGGATAGCTATGACAGCACCGATAAAAATCGAGATGACGAGTACAAGAGGTATGGAGTCAAGTCCGAGCTTGATTATCTCAGAGACAGTACGTTTGCCAAATACTTTCCATTTGTCCGGAAGGCTGAAAATCCTTTTTATGAAAAGGCAATAACGGCCAAACGTCTCTATTGAATTTGTTATTATCATAAATTAAGATCTTAATTTTTTCCGTTTGTCTGACAAAGTTACAAAAATTAGGGATATAATCGCCTTCAATGGTCTCTGATTTACCGAAAAGATAATTATTGGGTAAAAAATGGATAAACAATGTCGAGTGTCGCTTTTTTTTCGTAATTTCGTGGCTAAAATAAACCCGAAGTAATCATGCTGATAATTGGTATTGCAGGCGGCACGGGCTCAGGAAAGACCACTGTCGTCAATAAAATAATAAACAGCTTCCCCACAGGCGAGGTAGCTGTGATTCCACAGGATTCATATTATAAGGATTCGAGTCACATACCACCTGAAGAAAGGAGCAAAATCAATTTCGACGAACCTGCCGCTATCGAATGGCCTCTGCTTGTCGAGCATCTTGAAGCCCTGAAGGCCGGAAAGGCCATTGAGATGCCGACATATTCTTACCTTACATGTACCCGACAGACAGAAACCGTCAGAGTCGAGCCTCGCGACGTGGTAATCGTCGAAGGCATACTTGTGTTAAACGACGAAGTGCTGCGCGGCATGATGGATGTAAAGGTTTTTGTCGATGCTGATGCCGATGACCGCCTGATAAGGGTTATCGCGCGCGACTGTGTGCAACGCGGCCGTACACCCCAAATGGTAATTGACCGTTATGAGCAAGTGCTCAAGCCCATGCATTGCCAATATATCGAGCCTTCAAAACGTTTCGCAGATCTTATTGTACCTCAGGGTGGCAGCAACACCGTGGCTATAAACTTGCTGACCGATTACATCGAGAGCCGTCTAAAACGCAATTAAACCGCCATGCCACTCAGCTTTGATTTAGACAGACTCAGAAAAGACAACACCGACGAGGAGGTTATCAATATTCTTGATATCGAGACTCCTGCCGGCAATGAGATTGTCGAGGCGACGGAAGATACGGCTGAGGACGGTCTACTCGTTCTCAGCACAGACAATCTTGTCAAGAAATATGGCAAACGCACGGTCGTCAACCATGTGTCGATCAATGTGACACAAGGCGAGATTGTAGGGCTTCTCGGCCCGAACGGCGCCGGCAAGACTACGACATTCTATATGACCGTCGGTCTGATACAGCCGAATGAAGGCCAGATATTCCTTAACAATCTCAATATTACCAAATATCCGGTCTATAAACGAGCCAAACACGGCATTGGCTATCTGGCCCAGGAACCGTCGGTATTCAGGAAACTGAGCGTCGAAGATAATATACGCGCCGTGCTTCAGATGACTGACACGACCAAAGAATATCAACGTGACAAACTCGAAAGTCTTATAGCCGAGTTCCGTCTTCAGAAAGTCAGAAAAAACCTTGGCGACCAGTTGTCGGGCGGCGAACGCCGACGCACCGAGATAGCACGATGTCTTGCCATCGATCCTAAATTCATCATGCTTGACGAACCGTTTGCCGGTGTTGATCCTATTGCCGTAGAAGACATCCAGTCGATAGTCTATAAACTTAAAGAAAAAAATATCGGCATACTCATCACCGACCATAATGCTCCCGAGACATTGAGTATCACCGACCGCGCATACCTGCTCTTCGAAGGCCGAATACTATATCAAGGTACATCTGAAGAGTTGGCCGAAAATCCTGTCGTGCGAGAAAAATATCTTGGCCGTAACTTCATATTCAGACGCAAACAATTTGATTAACAACGGCACAGAGTCTAAATGCAAAATGGAACAATTCATAGAAATAAACGGTATAACGCTCAGATATGAAGTCAGCGGCAGTGGCAGTCCTATCATACTGTTGCATGGCTGGGGCTGCAACTCGTCGACCCTCGCATCGGTTGCTGTCGTAGCTGCCGAATCTCATACCGTATATAATATAGATCTTCCGGGGTTTGGCGGATCTTCAGAACCACCAACGATTTGGGGTGTCGATGATTACACCTCATTGATTGAAGCTTTTGTCAAAAAACTTACACTCAGGAAGCCTGTAATGCTCGGCCATTCATTCGGAGGACGAATATCGATATTATATTCATCGCGTAATGACGTCGACAAGCTGATACTTGTCGACGCTGCCGGCATCAAACCCAAAAGGAAATTGTCGTATTACGTCAAAATCTATTCATTCAAGGCGGCCAAGACGGCCATCAATTTATTTATGGGAAAAGAAAGAGCCCACAAGTATATTGAGGCTATGCGTTCGTCGCGCGGTTCAAGTGATTACGCTTCGGCCAGTCCGATGATGAAAGCTGTTCTAAGCAAGGTCGTCAACGAGGATCTGACGCCTGTGCTCCCCCAAATCAAAGCTTCGACGCTACTGATATGGGGTGAGAATGACACGGCGACTCCATTGGAGATGGCAAAAAAGATAAACCGCCTCGTCCCTGATTCGGGACTCGTTTCTTTTCCCGGCTGCGGCCACTACAGTTTTCTCGATAACCCATATCGCTTTGCCGCCGTGCTGCGAAGCTTCTTAACCACCGGTGCATAAATCATGTATATCTACATTATATTATTAGATATCGTCATCGCCGTGAGTCTCTTCTATGAACTCAGACGCGATTTGATGATGCTTCAGCAAAATTCATATCGAAATGACCGCTATATGCGGTGGATCAAGACATCGGGCGACACAACATCATTTCCACGGTTGACAGCGCTTGTGCTCTTCTTCATGGCTCTCGCCAACGTCGCCGGAGGCCGGATAATCTTATCTTTGATCGGGCTATTTGCGATCTGGAACACATATAAACTCGCTACGGCAAAATATAAAAAGCCATTGGTGATGACCAGACGCGCGGTCAGAATAATCATAACTGCCATGGTCGTTTCGTTGCTGCTGACTATTATCGCGGCATTGACCGCTCCGGCAAAGACACTCGATGCATCTCTCCTATATGCAGGCCTGGCTATGACGGTGTTGTATTGTCTGTCGCACACGATTGTCATGCTCTCGAATTATATCCTTAAGCCGGTGGAGAATTTGATAAACCGCCGCTATTACAATGAGGCATCTGAAATGCTCAAATCAATGCCCGGGCTTAGAATTGTAGGCATCACCGGTAGCTATGGCAAGACAAGCACAAAACACTATCTTCACCGTATATTGTCCGAGCATTTCGATACATTGATGACACCGGGAAGCTTTAACACGACGCTTGGTGTGATACGCACCGTGAGAGAGCATCTCAAGCCTTATAACGAGGTCTTTATTGTCGAGATGGGAGCCAAACAGAAAGGCGACATCAAAGAGATCTGCGACCTCGTGCATCCTACGATGGGCATAGTTACCGCAGTCGGTCCGCAGCATCTTGAATCGTTCAAGACAATAGAGAACGTCAGAGACACCAAATTTGAACTTGTCGACTCACTTCCCTCAGACGGTCTTGCGGTCGTCAATGATGATTTCAAGATGATAGCCGGCCGCAAAGTCAGCAATGTCGATTGCATACGTTATGCTGTCAATGACACGGACAATGCAGCATACACTGTAAAAAATGTCACATATTCGGCAAACGGCACCGATTTTGTTATCGTATCGGCCGGCAAAGACGATCTGAAACTGCATACGACTCTTGTCGGCGAATGTAATATATCGAATCTTATGGCGGCTGTTGCCGTAGCCCGTGCGCTCGGCGTGCCCGACCGTAAAATCAAATATGCCGTTGAACGTATCGAACAAGTCGAGCATCGTCTCAATCTCAAACGTACGCCGGGGGGAATCGTCATTATTGACGACGCTTTCAACAGCAATCCTGTCGGTTCGGGCATGGCGCTCGACGTCCTGTCGGGCATGACAGGCGGCAAACGCATAATCATCACTCCCGGCATGATAGAACTGGGTAACCGCACATATGAACTTAACAGAGAATTCGGTGTGAAAATAGCATCAAGCGCCGACGTCGCGATTATCGTCGGGCAATATAACCGCGACGCGATTGTCGACGGCCTGAAAGAGGGCGATATGGATGAATCAAAATACCACATCGTCGATTCTTTTGCGGCTGCACAGCAGCTACTGGCAACAATAGTCACATCGGGTGATACCGTCCTGTATGAAAACGACCTTCCCGATACATTTAAATAAGCATTACATCATTTATATACAACAATAAAAAATGAAAACAACCATAGGTGTGTTTTTTGGCGGTCGCTCGACCGAACATGAAATTTCAGTCATTTCTGCCAACCAGGCAATCAATGCGATAGATAAAGACAAGTTTGACGTCGTACCTGTCTATATTACCAAACAGGGTAAATGGTATACCGGCGACTCTTTACTCGAAATAAGCAACTACAGAGATATAACCTCAATGCTCGCAAAGTGTCAGGAAGTCTATATGAAACCGATTTATGGTGATTATAACCTCTATAAAGCCAAAAAGCCGATGTTCGGCAGCGATATCGTCACTAAGTTTGATGTCGTGATACCGGTGTTACACGGCTCTAACGGCGAGGACGGCATCTTTGAAGGTGTTCTTGAGACAATAGGTATCCCTTATGCAGGATGTTCTACTTTGGCATCAGCCAATGGCATGGATAAGATCACGATGAAAATGATACTTCAGGCATCCGGAATTCCCGTAGTCGACTATCTTTGGTTTACCGATCGTCAATGGTTTGAAAAGCGTGATGAACTTATAGCCGACATCGAGAAAAAACTCGGTTATCCCGTCATCGTCAAGCCGGCCAACCTCGGCTCGAGTGTAGGCATCGGCCGCGCACACGACCGTGAAGACCTGATCGACAAGATCAACACTGCCGAACAATATTCGTCGCGTATCATTGTCGAGCATATGGTCGACAATCTTCAGGAAATCAATTGCTCGGTACTCGGCGACTGCGACGACTATCAGACTTCTGTTCTTGAAGAACCTATCAAGAGCGGCGAAATACTGTCGTATACCGACAAATATATGGGTGGATCGAAAGGCAAGACCGGCATGCAGTCGGCACAGAAACGCATTCCCGCCGATCTGCCTGCAGACGAGACTGCCCGTATCAAGGAACTTGCCGGCAAAACATTCGCCGTGCTCTCATGTCATGGTGTCAGCCGCGTCGACATGATTATCGACCGCGACAACCGCAATATATATGTCAACGAAATAAACACCATACCCGGCTCGCTCTCGTTCTATCTATGGGAAGCAAGCGGCATCAAGTTTGACAAACTCATGGAGCGTCTTGTTAGCCTCGCACTCAAGCGCAAACGCGACGAGTCGACCAAAACCGTGTCATATGACCAAAACATCTTCTCGATGGGTGGCGGCGTGAAAGGTGCCAAAGGCGTGAAATAAATTTTCCGGTCTTTTGGATTCATCCGAGTTTTATTCATTATCTTTGTAGAAAATAATATAATTAACAGCATATGGAAATAACAGGCAAGATTATTCTGGCGCTTCCCGAGCAGAGCGGTGTCTCAAAAGCGGGCAACAGCTGGAAAAAGAAAGAATACGTTCTCGAAACTCTCGACACATACCCCAAAAAAGTGCATTTCGACTTTTTTGGTGATAAGGCCGACCAATTCCCTTTGAACGTAGGCCAGACAATCAAACTCAGTTTTGATATAGAGAGCCGCGAATACAACGGCCGCTGGTTTACAAGTATCCGCGGTTGGAAAGCCGAGGCAGCCGATCAGCAGATGCCCCAGCAGAATGTCGGCGCGACAACAATCAGCAACAATACCGTGGGCACAGTGCCTCCCCCTCCTGACATCACAAGCACAGGCGCATCAGACGATCTTCCTTTCTAAATAAAATGTCTGACGAAACACAGCATCTGCATCTCCCATTGTTATATCGGGAGATGCAGATGCTGTGTTTTACTATAGATGATAATTTTAGACCAAACGAAGACTAATTTCATACTTTAGGGATAGATTTTTCAATACTGTTTTGAGGTTATAATTAAAAACTTAAATCATTTCATTTTTATCGCAGATTATTATTAATTTTGTGACGGTAATCAATTAATAAAGAGGTATGCGCAGTCTTGTTATAATTGTTTATTTTCTTCTCGTTCAGTCGAGCTTGGCCTTTGCACAAAACTGTTGTATGACCGACAGCACTGTCAGGGAGATTCAGTTCCCTCTAACCGAAGAAGACGCCGAAACAGTATTTTTCTACTTCAATAACGAGTGGATTGCCCTACCTTATGAAACTATAATTCCGGCCGATTCCATCCAAAAGATAGAAGTTAAAAATGACGAATATGGTAATCGTGCCGTATTCTGTACCGTATCGCCCGAATATCTCCAACAATTAAAATCAGAGAGCAAAAAATGCTTTATAAACCTTGATGCCCGTTGTGAATTCCCCGGCGGCAACGGCAAACTCAAAGAATGGCTGGATGCCAATATCCGGATTCCCGAAGGATTTACGGGTATGGAGAGGGTTGTTGTTCAATTTTACGTTAACCCCGACGGCTCAATCACCGAGCCGAGAATCATTAGACGACCGAGCAAAAACGACGCGGTCAATGCCGAGGCTTTAAGGCTGGTAAACGCTTTGCCTAAATTCAGGGTAAAATACTCTACTCCGAAAAAACATCGCTTTCGTTATAATTTGCCTATTACTTTCAAAGAGCCGGGAGCGGTGTTTATAAGGGGTAACGAGACCGACTAACTGACTTTTTCCCGCCATGAATCGACTATCAGGAATAATACTTGCTATTATAGGCTTAATTTACTTTGTGCCGACTGCATATTGCCAGACGGAATTTAAGTTGATTAAAAAGAACGGACATTATTTTACCGATGCCACCATCAACGGCAATGCCAATACGCCTGTGTTTGTTGAAACCGGTTATCCCGGCATGACTTTAAGCGTTGAAATGTACGATAAGATTCTTGCTTCTTTACCGCTTGAAGAGATTAGGCTTGACAAGGTAGATTGGTTGTATTCAGACCGAAATAAGCACCGCATTGTCAAGAGACTTAAAGGCAAGGTCCCTGTTGGCGATTTAACTTATGAAGGTTTTATTCTTGTAGTCGACCCATACGACGACAAAGTTACGATACCTGTAAACCTGCTTAAAAACAAAACAGATACAACAGCATGTCTGATACGTTTTGATTTTAAGAAAAATATACTTGACTATATAAGGCGCGAAGATGTCAACTTGGAAAAGATGCGCACCTACATGCTTGTCAATAATAATCCTATGCCTGTTTTTGCGTCAACGATGGAGGTATCCGACGCATCGGGAAATAATATGGCTATATCGGGCAATTTCGCTTTTGACCTCGGCAATGGATCAAGTGTTTTCTTTTTCAGGAATAAAATGCTCCCGGTCTTGAAAAAGAATAAATTCAAGATTCAGGCGGCAAGAGATAAAGCCGGTAATATTGTCGGGCAAGGAATATATGCGGGATATTGTAAAATTGGAGATAAAACAAATACTGGATTCTCAATAGGAATTACAAATAAAAACTTCAATTTCGGACACGATGAACTCGGATGCGTAGGCCCCTCGTTTTTCAAAAACGGGACTATTATCCTCGACCCGAAGAATAAGTTGATGTACTATGACAAATAAGACGGCACGACAGCCCGACATCATCATAAGATGTCAATTTGCCGTGCCGGATATAAACTCAAGCTCGGTTCTGAGATATGATGATGTAGGTGAATTGCCGGCAGCAATCTCTTCGGGCGTGCCTGTCGCCACAATATAGCCGCCGTGTTCGCCACCACCGGGGCCCATGTCGATGACATAATCACTGCATTTGACAACATCAAGGTTGTGCTCGATGACAACAACCGTATTGCCTTTGTCGACAAGTCGATTGAGAATATTCAATAAAGTGTTGACATCGTCGAAGTGGAGACCGGTTGTCGGTTCGTCAAGTATGAAGAGAGTGCGGCCGGTGTCTTTCTTGGCGAGTTCGGTCGCAAGTTTGACGCGTTGATTCTCGCCGCCCGACAGGGTCGACGACGGTTGTCCGAGCTTAATATATCCCAACCCGATTTCCTGAAGAACTTTTATTTTTTTGATAATAGTCGGTATGCCGGCAAAAAATTCGACAGCCTTGTCGATAGTCATATCAAGGACATCGGCGATAGACTTACCTTTGTATCTGACTTCAAGGGTCTCGCGGTTGTAACGCTTGCCGCCACAGACTTCACACGGCACGAGGACATCGGGCAGGAAATTCATCTCGATGGTCTTATATCCGTTGCCGCTGCATGTCTCACAACGTCCGCCCGCGACATTGAAAGAGAAACGGCCCGGCCGATAACCTCTGATTTTAGCTTCGGGCAGATTGACAAACAGAGATCTGATGTCTGAAAAGACACCGGTATATGTCGCCGGATTTGAACGCGGTGTGCGTCCCAGCGGCGATTGATCGACAGTAACAACCTTGTCGATATTGTCAATACCTGTAACCTCTTTATAAGGCAGAGGTTCCTGTAGTGACCTATAGAATTTTTTGCTCAGTATGGGCTGAAGCGTCGAGTTGATAAGCGATGACTTGCCACTGCCCGATACGCCTGCGACGCAGATTAATGTACCGAGATTGAGGGTAAGATCGACGTTCTTCAGATTATTACCTTTGCAACCTGTAATAATCAGTTGTTTGCCGTTACCTTTGCGTCTGGGAAGCCGAGGCGTTATGGTCTTGCGGCCTTTGAGATATTCTGATGTCAGCGTGCCGGCTTCGAGCATTTGGGCAGGTGTGCCTTCAAACACCACCTCACCACCTTTGTTTCCTGCGCCGGGGCCAATGTCGATTACATAATCGGCCTCAAGCATGATATCTTTGTCATGTTCGACGACGATTATGGAGTTTGAAGCGTCACGTAACTTTTTGAGAGAGTTTATAAGACGATGGTTGTCGCGCTGATGAAGGCCGATACTTGGCTCGTCGAGTATATAGAGCACATTGACGAGTTCTGATCCGAGCTGTGTCGCCAACCTGATGCGCTGGCTCTCGCCGCCGGAGAGAGTCGACGAGTCACGGTTGAGTTGCAGATAATCGAGTCCGACATCAAGAAGAAATTTCAGTCGTGACGATATTTCTTTGATGATCTCGGCTGAAATCATACGGTCTTTGTTGTCAAGACGGTCAGGCAGATGTGTGATCCATTCGTGGAGCGACGCTATGTCAAGACGTGACAGTTGGGCTATGTTCTTATCGCCGATAAAAAAATGCAGGGCCTCGCGGTTGAGCCTGTCACCATGACATTCGGGACAGACCGATTTTGTAAAGAAACGTCCGCTCCATTTCTGGGCTGCTGAGGTTGCGTCGTCGTCCTGCTGCATTTCGATATATTTGATGAGGCCTTCATAAGTGCTGAAATAGTTCAGCGTGCTCATGGTCTCGTTTTTTAGTTGCAGGCGATCAGTCGTACCGTTTAGAATATCGTTGAGCGCTTCGGGAGGAAGATCTTTGACGGGCGTCTTCAGATTGCAGCCATAATTCTCACAGATAGCCGATATCTGCCAGAATATCATACTATTCTTGTGCTTGCCCAACGGTACGATGGCACCATCATGTATTGACACACCGTCATCAGGAATGATTTTGGCTATATCGACGAGATTTACACGACCGAGTCCTTTACAACACGGGCAAGCTCCTTGTGGAGAATTGAATGAGAAATTATGGGGCGCAGGCTCGCGGTATGATATGCCCGATACCGGATCCATCAGATGCTGGCTGTAATGCGATATGGTGTCAAGGTCGACATCATAGACCATGAGTTGTTTGTCTCCTTGGCGAAGTGCATCGCCGACAGTATCGCGCACCCGCTGCAAGTCTTTGTCTGATACTTTAAGGCGATCTACCACAAGTTCGATGCTATGGTTTTTATAGCGGTCGAGTTTCATGCCGTAGGTGATTTCTTTGAGTTCGCCATCGACTCTTACATTAAGAAATCCTTTCTTACGTAATTGTTCGAAGAGCTCCTTATAATGACCTTTGCGGTTTTTGATCAGCGGAGCGAGAATATATACTTTGTGTCCGCCAAATTTATCCAATATGAGAGAGACTATTTTTTCTTCGGTATACTTTACCATCTCCTGACCGCTGATATAACTGCGGGCACGACCGATACGCGCATAGAGCAGGCGAAGGAAATCGTATATTTCAGTCGTTGTGCCGATAGTGCTTCGCGGGTTGCGGTTGACAGTCTTCTGCTCAATGGCTATAACGGGGCTAAGACCGCTGATATGGTCAACATCGGGGCGTTCGAGCGAACCGAGCATATTACGGGCATACGATGAGAATGTCTCTATATAACGCCGCTGTCCCTCGGCATATATTGTGTCGAAAGCGAGAGACGATTTTCCGCTGCCACTCAGCCCCGTTATGACTGTCAGTTTGTCATGGGGAATGTCGACGCTTATATTCTTGAGGTTGTTTTCTCTGGCGCCTATTACATGGATGGCATCAGTTATGTCGGGTGTGTTTATGATTGTAGTATTTTTTATATTGTCTTTTGACATGTTCTTATTTTACCTTAAATACCGTTTTAGGCTGGTTGTCTCTTATCAGAGCGCCTTTTTTAGGCACTCTGACCTTATAGGTCTTGCCGGCTTTATTGGTGAGCGTTTTTGCTCTTATCCACGGATTCTCCTCACGAAGCTGCGCAAAGGTTATTCCATGCTGTTTTGCCCATGCCGGCCAGTCTTCGACAGGACCGCTGACAGAGATTATGTCACAGTCGACAGGACGATAGAGCTGATCGGCACTGATTTTGTAACCATAAGCCTCAGGATTCTCCATTAGCAATTTCTGTGCCATGACTCTGAACGGGTAGCGCGATGTCTCGTCAACGAGATAAAGGTCAAAGGCACTGTTGACATATTGCTTGTCGAGTTCGGTCGAAATTCGGCTCATGCCGGCGTTATATGAAGCCATCACCGACTCCCAGTTGCCATATTTCTGATATGCCTTCTTGAAATAACGGCATGCAGCCGCAGTCGCTTTTTCAAGGTTATAGCGCTCATCAACCTCATCGCTGACTTCAAGACCATATTGTTTTGCCGTTGAGGCAATAAACTGCCATATACCGGCGGCTTTCGCTCCCGAATAGGCACGCTGGTTGAGTGTGCTCTCGACAACGGCCAGATAGAGGAAATCGAGCGGGATATTATTGGCTTTGAGTATCGGCGCCATGACCGGAAAATATTTGTTAGCCCGCTTCAGGGCGAGCAATGTATTGCCGTGAGTGTATATGATTGATGTGAGTTCGCGGTCGAGACGTTCGTACATGTCGGCACGGGTCAGGTCGACAGTGCGGCCACATAATTCGGTTTTTTGAGGAATGACAGGATTGACTACAGCGGTAAAAACCTGGCTTCTGTCGTTTTGGCCGTATATACAAGGCGTGCCGGTGGCAATTACGGCCGCGGCGATTATAGAACTTATATATTTATTCATTTTATTCAGTTTCGGGTGTTGGTGTTGAGTTGTTGTTTTTAGATGATCCGATAATATTTATATCACCGCTAAGTTTATATTTACGACCATCCGAGCCGACAGCGTTGATTACATAATAATAAACACCGGCCGGGACATATTTCCCTTTATATTTTCCGTCCCATCCCATCGAAGGATCTTTGAACGACGTCATTTCAATACCCCAGGTATTGAATATATGGCATTCAAACGAGATGAGCGATTTGTAGCTGACTTTCCATTCGTCGTTGACGCCGGGAGACGTCTGAGGTGAGAATGCATTGGGACATTCGAGTTTCGACTCACCGATAAATACTTCGTAGCTGTCGCTATACCAGTCACAGCTTGCATCGGCATTGGCAGCCATAAAACGCACATAGGTTGTGCCTTGGTTTCTAAACGTATAAGAAAACTCGAGATCGTTATAACGGTCGTCGATGACATCAAATTCAGGAGTCTGTGACAACTGCCACTCATAGAAAACGGCTGCATCAGTGACCGCAGCTTTGAATGTTATGTCGCACGGGGCCGAACCACCGAGACCGCCGGTCTCTACTTTCTGCTCGTTGTCGTTCTCGCGTGTCTCTTGGGTGACAATGGTGTGGGCGTCAACCGCCGTCGAAGTGAAATTGTCAGATTCGATAGAAATATCACTGTTCCAGAATTTAAGGAAACGGTCACCCGTCAGGGTGAACCGAGTATCACATAAAGGAGCACAGACTCTGATTGTATGTTCGATTGATTCGATGTCGTCGGTCGCAAGCGTCTGAACAAAAGTGTCTGACTGTTCGTCATAGACGAGCGTATAGTAAGAAATGCCTATTTCGCGACTTAGTTCGTGTCGACGTCCGTTTATGCCGTAAAAAGCTATCGGAGACGCCGAACCTGAGAAATCAAGGACAACGCTCTGACAGTCCGCCTCTGCAGCTGTTATTGATGAGGCTTCAAAAACGTGGTTTTCGTAGTTGACGATCCAGTAATAGCGCTGTATGCCACCATCTTCGATAACATAGCCCGAGTCGTCAGCTCCAAGCGTTATTGTCGAGATTTTCCCGTTGAAAGTAATATCTTTGATTTCTTCGGCGTATGCGGCTCCGTTAGATCCGTAGCGATACCATCTGACCGACCCCGATGATGTGGCGGTATAAGAGACTTTGACACCACGTGAACTTCTGACGACATATAAGTCATTAAGTCCCGTCTGAGCTTCAGGTCTGATATTCATGACAGCATCGGAAGATGCGTTGAATTCAAGAGCCGAAGCGGACAGCGCTATAGATGTCAGTATAAAGGATAAGAAATATCTTTTCATTATGAGAGGCCGGTTTGAGTTCTTCAAATATACAAATTTACGATTTTCCGTATAATTTTCAAACGTATAAAAACGGCCGATAATATAAAATAACCGAAAAAAGTTATAAGAATCGGTTAAAAAGAGTGGCGATGCCATAACGACACCGCCACTTATATACAATCTTAAAAAATTGTGATCAAGCTTTATAGAATGCGAGTTGCTCGGGTTTGAAGTTGGCAATGAAATCGGCGTGTTTTGCCACCTCGGCCTGAGCCAGTTTGTTATAAACTGTTGCAGAAGCCGTGAACGACTCGCTGCGGTTTGCATCGAGGACGAGCAAGTAGCCCATAACTATGCAACCGCACATCTCAACCATGCGACGAGCCATGAAGTCGGTGTAATGTGTGTCGCCAACAGCTGTAACAGCCTCGACAGCCTTGACCATCTGTTGGGTCATTGCAGCGAGATTGTCTTTAAGGCCCTGTAATTCGGGACGGACGTCAACTGCAGCATAAGAGTCGATCAGAGATTTATATGTGCCTGTTGTCACGTGACGAATCGCAGCGACAACCTGAAGCTGTGTGGTGCCTTCGTAGATCGATGTGATGCGGGCGTCGCGATAAAGGCGTTCGCAGGCATAATCTTTCATGAAGCCAGAGCCACCGTGAATCTGAATACAGTCATACGCATTCTGGTTGCAATATTCGCTACCCATGCCTTTGGCCATGGGGGTGAGGGCGTCGGCGAGTTTGCTGTAGTGCTTCATCTCAGCTTTCTCTTCAGGCGTAAGACTGCGTTCTTTGGCGATATCCTCATAGATCTTATACATATCGACAAAACGAGAGCATTCATAGAGCAATGAGCGAGAGGCGTCGAGTTTTGCTTTCATCACAGAGAGCATTTCGGCCACAGCCGGGAATTCGATGATAGCTTTGCCAAACTGACGGCGGTCTTTTGCATAGGCGAGAGCTTCGCGCCAGGCGAGTTCGCTTACGCCGACTGATTGTGCGGCAATGCCGAGACGCGCGCCGTTCATAAGAGCCATCACATATTTGATAAGGCCGAGGCGACGGTTGCCGACGAGTTCTGCTTTGGCGTTTTTGTAGACGAGTTCGCATGTGGGTGAACCTTTGATACCCATCTTGTTCTCAATGCGACGTACTGTAACGCCGCCGTTGCGCTTGTCATAGATAAACATAGACAGACCGCGGCCGTCTTTCGTGCCTTCTTCAGAACGGGCAAGTACGAGGTGTATATCAGAATCACCGTTTGTAATAAAACGTTTGACACCGTTAAGACGCCATGTGCCGTCTTCATCCTGTGAGGCTTTCAGCATGACCGACTGTAGGTCGGAACCGGCATCGGGTTCGGTGAGGTCCATCGACATTGTTTCGCCGGCACATACACGCGGGATATAGCGCTGTTTCTGATCTTCGTCGGCAAATTCATATATGGTTTCGGCGCAGTCCTGAAGCCCCCAGAGATTTTCAAAACCTGTATCGGCGCGGCTGACAATGTCGGCAGCCATGATATAGGGGGTAATTGGGAAGTTAAGACCTCCGAAGCGACGCGGCATCGCCATGCCCATGAGGCCGGCCTGACGGCACGCTTCGAGATTGGCGACAGTACCGTCGGCGTAAATGGCGTGACCATTTGCGCACGAAGCACCTTGATGATCGACACCTTCGGCGTTCTCGGCTATGAGACCGCCACAGAGTTCGCCGACGATTTCGAGGACTTTGTCAAAATTATCCATTGCGTCCTCGAAATTCTGAGGAGCATAGTCAAACTTTTCTGCGTCAGTATAGTCGCGTTCTTTGAGTGCAACTATTTTCTGCATCAACGGATGTGTCAGATGATGCTTGAGATCGGGATTGTCAGTATAGAAGTTTGCCATTATTTTGAGTTCTTTTTATAATACTTAATGAGTTTGGGCACGATGTCTTCCATGTTGCCGGTGATGACATAGTCGGCGATTGAGTTGATCGGGGCGGCAGGATCGTTGTTGATCGAAATGATGATCGAACTTTCCTGCATGCCGGCGATGTGTTGAATCTGGCCCGAAATGCCGCAGGCGATATATAGTTTGGGACGGACCGTGACACCGGTCTGGCCAATCTGACGCTCGTGTTCGATGAAACCGGCGTCGACGGCGGCACGTGATGCGCCTACTTCACCGCCAAGAGTATTGGCGAGATCGAAAAGCAGCTGGAAATTTTCCTTGCTGCCTACGCCATAGCCGCCTGCCACGATAATGGGTGCGCCTTTGATATTAACTTTCGATTTTTCGATATGACGATCGATGATCTCGACAACGAAATCGGTGTCAGATACATATCTATTGACGTCGAGGTTGACAACTTCGCCTTTGTGATCCGGGTTGTAGATCTCTTTTTTCATCACACCCTCACGGACTGTGGCCATCTGAGGACGGCAATCGGGATTGACGATAGTCGCGACGATGTTGCCACCGAATGCGGGACGAATCTGATAGAGCAGGTCGGTATACTCTTTGCCTGTCTTGGGATCTTTGTGATCGCCGATCTCAAGAGATGTGCAATCGGCTGTAAGACCGCTGTGGAGACAAGACGATACACGGGGACCGAGGTCACGGCCGATGCAAGTAGCGCCCATAAGACAGATCTGAGGCTTGATTTCCTTGAAAAGATTAATCAGCACAGCAGCATGCGGGTTTGATGTGTAGGGGAAAAGACGGGCGTCTTCTACTTTATATAGTCTGTCTACGCCGTAAGGGAAGACCTGATTTTCGATGTCCTTGAGGTTATCGCCGATTACAACTGCTTCAAGTTTTATGCCGAGACGGTCGGCGAGGACACGGCCTTTTGTAAGAAGTTCAAGGCTTACGTCTGCGACTTTGCCTTCGTCATATTCGCAGTAAACGATAAGATTATTTTTGTCTGCCATAATTTCTAATGTTTATGATGAAGGTTAGCCGATAGTATGGTTTGCAATCAGTTCCTTAACGAGGTTCTCGATCTGCTCGTCGTTGTTTTCAAGACAGAGGCTCTCTTTGGCTGTGAAGACAACGTTCTCGATAGCTTTAACTTTTGTAGGTGAGCCTGCAAGACCGATCTGCTCGGGATCAGCTTCAACATATGCTGCGCTCCATTCCTGAATATTGAGATAAGGTCTCGCATCTGCAAATGCTTGAGCCTCGGGAGCGAGTTTTGCTTTTTCGCTTGGTGAAACTGCATATTTGTATTTCATAAGACGGCGTGCGTTGCGGGGACGGCAGTCGGGGGCTGATCCGTTGACTGTAACGACGCAGGGAAGGGGAGACTTTACTGTCTCGACACCATGTTCAAGGCGACGTTTAACGGTTACATAACCGTCAGCAAGGTCTATGACCTCTTCGGCATAGGTAACCTGAGGTATACCGAGTTTCTCGGCGATCTGCGGACCTACCTGAGCGGTATCGCCGTCAATAGCCTGACGGCCTCCGAGAATAATATCGTAGTTGCCGAATTTTTTCACTGCCTGAGCAAGCGAGTAAGAAGTTGCAAGGGTATCGGCGCCGCCAAGAGTGCGGTCTGTGAGCACGATTCCGCCGTCAGCACCTCTGTAGATAGCTTCACGGATGATTTCTGATGCTCTGGGGAGGCCCATAGTAAGCAGAGTCACAGTCGAACCGGGATTGTTGTCTTTGATTCTAAGGGCTTGCTCAAGAGCATTAAGGTCTTCGGGGTTAAAGATAGCAGGCAGAGCGGCGCGGTTGATTGTGCCGTCTTCCTTCATCGCATCTTTGCCGACATTGCGGGTATCAGGCACCTGCTTTGCCAGCACAATGATGTTTAAACTCATAATTATAATGCAATAATTAATTATTAAATAATTTCATGTAGTGTTGAATAAGGAGACAAAATTAGTCAATTAAGGCTTTTTTTCAAAATTATACTTTGTTTTTTAGCCTTTTGGACGTTAAAAATTGTCATCGAGGCTATCAATCGTAGCTGCTTCCGTCAAAACAATGGGTACAGATTCGGCATTTTGGAAGACCTATTGCCTTGACAAATGTCTCGAGCGAACTGAACTTCAATGAATCGAGACCGAGTTCTCCGGCAATCTCGCTTACGAGACGGTTATATTTTTCAGAACCGGTTCGGGCATATTCAGCCAGATCGGGATTAGGATCGGGGTCGATCCGTGCTATTGTGCGTCTGGCTATAAGTTCCATTTCGTTTTTAGACGCAGTGAAATTAAGAAAACGACATGGATAGATCAACGGCGGACAACAGATACGGATATGCACCTTATCAGCACCGGCGTCTCTAATGTCTTTGACATTGTCACGCAGCTGTGTCCCTCTGACAATAGAGTCGTCACAGAATGCGACCTTTTTGTCTTTGAGCAAAGCTTCGTTGGGGATGAGTTTCATCTTGGCGACAAGAGCGCGGCGCTCCTGAGTGCCGGGGGTGAAACTTCGCGGCCAAGTCGGAGTATATTTGACCATACCGCGCAAGAAAGGTTTACAGCGTCCTTCTGCATATCCTAGGGCCATGCCCGTACCCGAGTCTGGAATCGGACTGACGAAATCTATGTCGATGTCATCCTCTTTACCGTTTTCAAGACCTATCGCATGACGTATCTCGTCGACATTACGGCCTTCGTAATTGCATGGCGGATATCCGTAATAAGCCCATAGAAAAGAGCATATCTGCATTTTTTCGCCCGGTTTTTTGAGATATTCGATCCCGTCGGGTGTGATTCTTACAATTTCAGCCGGACCGAGATTGTAGCAAGCCTTGTAGCCAAGATTCGGGAACGCGCAATCCTCAGACGTCACAGCATGTGCGCCGTCTTTTTTGCCGATGATGACCGGTGTACGACCGAGTTTGTCGCGGGCGGCAATAATGCCGTCAGATGTAAGCAACAACATCGAGCAAGAGCCATTTATTTTGTTATATACATGTTCGATACCGCTGACATAATCGTCGCCCTCGCTTATAAGTGCACCGATTAATTCCGTAGGGTTGAGAGTATCATAGCTGTGTTCACAGAAATGTCGTCCCATTGCCAGCAGTTCTTGCTCGAGTTCTTTGATATTATTTATTTTGGCAACTGTTACAAGGGCGAATTTGCCAAGGTGACAATTTATGATTATAGGTTGAGCATCGGTGTCACTTATGACACCAATGCCTGAATTACCTGAAAAGTCATCAAGATCCGGCTCGAATTTTGTTCTGAAATATGAATTGTCGATGCTGTGGATCTGACGGGTAAACTGTCCGTTGTCGTATGTCGCCATACCGGCGCGTCGTGTACCCAGATGTGAGTTATAGTCTACGCCATAGAACAGTTCATTAACACAATCTTTTTTCTTAGTGACTCCGAAAAAGCCTCCCATATTGTTTTTTATATGTTATTTTTTGATATTTTCAATCCATTTACGGGCATTGACGAATGCATCGATCCAGACGGTGACATCGTCGTTGCGATGTGAACGCGGATACCATGCGCACTGCCACGGGAATATCGCTCTCTCGAGATGCGGCATCATAGCGACATGACGTCCGTCGGCCGAAGCGATACCTGCGACAGCACCCTTCGAGCCGTTAGGATTGCCGGGGTAGGCGGCGTAGCTGTATCTGGCGATAATATTATAATCGTCAAGTTTCGACGGTAGATTGAAACGGCCTTCGCCGTGAGCCACCCATATGCCAGTCCTCACACCCGACAGATTGCCAAACATGACCGTGTCGTTGTCAGGGACATTGACAGTGATGAACTCAGACTCGAACTTATGTGAGATGTTGTGCTCCATTACAGGTTTGACTTTATCGCCGTAACCGAGCAAGTTAAGCTCTATCATAAGCTGACAGCCGTTGCAGATGCCGAGGCTGAGTGTGTCATTGCGCTTATAGTAGTTGTCGAGAGTGCGTCGGGCATTTTCATTCCAGAGGAAGCCGCCGGCCCAACCTTTTGCCGAACCGAGAACGTCGCTGTTTGAGAAACCTCCGCAGAAAACAATCATATTGATATCCTCGAGAGTCTCACGCCCGCTCATCAAGTCTGTCATATGAACATCTTTGACATCGAAGCCTGCAAGATGAAGAGAATAAGCCATCTCACGGTCGCCATTGACGCCCTTCTCTCGTATAATGGCAGCTCTAACTCCACTCTTGCCACGTCGTTTGAGATCGAGGCCGCGAGAAGCCAGACTGCCGTCGAAGCCGACAGGAAGAGTGTAGCGTAACGGCTGACGGCTATAGTTGTCAAAACGCAGACGGGAGCATTCTTCGCCACTCTGGAGCATATCGAGAAGATACGACGGACGGAACCATACGTCGCGGAGGAAATCGATCCCGATAAGATGTTCGCTTTCATCATGTGTTACCATAATGACACGCTCATCTGCAGGACACGCGATCGGGAAATATTTTACAGCAGCCTTATCGAGGATTTCCTCTACAGACTCTTTCTTTGCGTCATCAACCTGGATAACTACTGCCGGATTTTCGGCAAATAGAATCTTGACAAGATCGTTTTCACCATACATTCTGAATCCATCTGTGTAAAATTTCAGGCCTCCACGGGTATTGGCGAATGTCATTTCAAGAAGTGTGGTGACCAGACCGCCGGCACTTACATCATGAATCGCGAGAAGTTTACGCAACTTTACAAGACGCTGTACTGCGTCGAACGCGGTCTTGAATTTAGCCGCATCTTTTACAACAGGTACATCCGAACCGATTTTACCCATTGTCTGAGCAAGGGCCGAGCCGCCAAGCCTCAATTTGTCACCCGAGAAATCTATATAATAGAATGTGAAATTTTTCTTGTTAACGGCAACTGGCGATACGGTCTTGCGGATATCACCGACTTCTCCTGCCGCCGATATGATTACCGTACCGGGAGCATAGACTTTGTCGTCGCCGTATTTCTGTGTCATCGAGAGGCTGTCTTTCCCTGTAGGGATGTTGATGCCGAGATCACAGACAAAATCGCTGCATGCCTTGACGGCGTTGTATAGAGCGGTGTCTTCTCCGACATTATTGCACGGCCACATCCAGTTGGCGCTAAGAGACACACTCTTGAGTCCTTTTGTAAGATTGGCGCCTACAATATTGGTAAGAGCTTCGGCCACGGCCATCGTAGAGCCGGCGGCTGAATCTGCCAAAGCGACCTGCGGAGCATGACCGATCGAAGTCGCAATACCGGCTTTCCCTACATAGTCGAGAGAGACGACGGCGCAGTCACTTAATGGCAACTGTATCTCGCCTTGACATTGCTGACGGGCCACTTTACCGGTGACCGAACGGTCGACCTTGTTTGTGAGCCAGTCTTTACACGCTACGGCCTCGAGCGAGAGCACATCGCGCAAATAAGTGTCAAGCTCGGCCGTGTTTGTCTTTATATCTTCAAAACGGACAGATACCGTTTTGTCGTTCATGACGGTTTTTGGCGAATTGCCAAACATGTCTTCCATGGCAAGGTCAATAGGTTTGACCCCGTCGCCCTGCTCAAAAACAAAACGGTCATCGCCTGTAGTCTCGCCAACGACATAGAGAGGCGCGCGTTCGCGATCGGCAATGGCTTTTACATAGTCGATATCACCTTCGTTGATGACAAAGCCCATGCGCTCCTGGCTCTCGTTGCCGATGATTTCCTTGGCCGAGAGAGTAGGGTCGCCGACAGGTAGCGCGTCGATTGAAATGTGACCACCCGTAGCCTCAACAAGCTCAGAGAGAGCATTGAGATGGCCGCCGGCACCGTGGTCATGGATGGAGACTATTGGATTGACTTCACTTTCAGCCAAAGCGCGGATGACATTTGACACACGTTTCTGCATCTCGGGGTTGGCGCGCTGCACTGCGTTCAACTCAATAGCGTTGCCATAGCTGCCGGTGTCGACAGACGAAACGGCGCCGCCACCCATGCCGATGCGGTAATTGTCACCACCGCTGACGACTACTTTCTGCCCCGCTTCGGGTATGCCTTTTATCGCATCCTTCTTGGCAGCAAAGCCGACGCCGCCGGCGAGCATGATGACTTTATCGTAACCGTATTTTTTATCATTCTCCTGATGCTCGAACGTAAGCAACGAGCCGCAGATAAGAGGCTGACCGAACTTGTTACCGAAGTCAGAGGCACCGTTAGAGGCTTTTACAAGTATCTCCGAGGGGGTCTGATAGAGCCACGCGCGCGGATCGAACAGGCGTTCCCACTTACGCTCGGGGTCAAGACGCGGATATGAAGTCATATAAACAGCTGTGCCGGCAATCGGAAGACTTGCGCGGCCACCGCCGAGACGGTCGCGTATCTCACCACCCGTACCTGTGGCCGCGCCGTTAAAAGGCTCGACAGTAGTAGGAAAGTTGTGAGTCTCTGCCTTAAGAGAGATAACAGTATCTATCTCACGTTGTGTGAAGTAATCGGCATGGTCGGGGTTTTCGGGATAGAACTGGGTTATCCGCGGACCTTTTACAAAGGCTACATTGTCTTTATAGGCCGATACCAGACCGTTTGGATTGACTTCAGATGTGCGTTTGATGAGCTTGAAAAGCGATAGCGGTTTTTCTTCGCCGTCAATGACGAATTTGCCGTTGAAAATCTTGTGGCGACAATGCTCGGAGTTTACTTGTGAGAAACCGAAAACTTCGCTGTCGGTCAGCGGACGTCCGAGTTTCGCCGACAGGTCTTTGAGATACTGCTCTTCATCGTTGCTGAGGGCGAGACCTTCGTTACGGTTATACTCGGTTATGTCTTCAATATATTTTATCGCGTCAGGAGTCTTGGCTATATCGAAAAGGTGGCTGTCAAGATCTGTATAGACACGCTGTAGCATAGGGTCGTATGATGGTTCGGGATTGTCGGTGCGGACAAATTCCTCTATACGAAAAATGCCGGCAAGACCCATATTCTGAGTAATCTCAACGGCATTCGTACTCCAAGGAGTTATCATTTCTTTTCGAGGACCGACAAAAGTACCTTTCAATTTCGAGCCCTTCAACGGCTTTGCGCCGTTGAGCAGCCAACTCAATCGTTCGAGTTCCTGTTGGTTAAAACTGTGGTTAGTGCTGACGGCATAAAACTTGTCAGCGCCCTTTTTGAAAAATACGACCATAATATTATGTAGGCGTTGATGTGATGGAAGGGAATAGATTTCTAAGCGACAAAGTTACAAAAAAATATTATAACACGACAGCGGGGATATCGATTTTTCGACATCCCCGCTGAGTTTCTAAATAGACTGTCTAAATAGACAGGATTGTATCAATACTTGTGACTTTCGTTGTCGAGTTCATCTGCTGTGAGCGGTTTGTTATTCATTTTACGCCATACGATCGCAATATAAGCGATGACGAAAGGAATGACAACCGACACCCAGCTCATGACTTTGAGCGTGAAGAGCGATGACGAGCTGTTGGCTATGGTCAATGAGCTTGCCGGATCGACAAGTGAGGGATAATAAGCCGTATGATTCCATCCGGCGATGAGCAGAAGTACGATGACGACGAGCACCGTGCCTATTCCCGACCACCATATGCCACAGCGGTAAGCGGCGCAGAAAGCGCTGCGGCCTATGGCATATAGCACCATAACGACACCGATTAGAAGTACTACCGTCAAAGGCCACATCTCAAGCAGGTTATGAAGATAGAGATTGCTCTCTATGACAAACCCGCCGGCTGTTTCTCTGAGTCCGTCAGAGAGCAGTATAAGCGCAAGAAACGCAACAAACAGCACAGCAAAGATGAGCCCGTTGACAAGAACCTTGTTGCGCAGTCTGCGCGCAAATACATCGGTACTTTCGATATTGTTTATAAAATATAGTGCGGCCTGTGTACGTGCAAGAAAGAAGACGGCAAAACCGAGAAGGAGATTTTTCCAACTGAAAATCGCTTCAAGGCCGTGAGTGGGAGCCCATCGCGAGATTACAGGAGCGGCGACATCGAGCAGATTGTTTTTGTTGATGGTAAATTCGCCGCCGAAAAACATCATTGCGACAGCGACACCAAGCAGTACACACCCGAAAAGGCCGTTGAACATCAGAAAGATGTCGTAAGTCGATGTACCGTAAAGATTGCCTTTTTTGCGGCGAAACTCATAGCTGACCGCCTGAAGGACAAAACTCAGAAGTATAAGCATCCAAAGCCAGTAAGCACCTCCGAAACTTGTCGAATAGAAGAGTGGGAAAGATGCGAAAAACGCTCCGCCGAAGACGACGAGAGTTGTGAAGGTCAGTTCCCATTTACGTCCGAGTGAGTTGATGACGAGACTGCGGCTGTTATCACCTGACAGTTCGAGGATCATAGACTGACCGCCTTGCACGAAAAGAAGAAAAACCAGAACGGCGCCAAGTACTGCGACAAGGAGCCACCAATAAGATTGTAACAGTTCTAATGTAGTCATAAGGCAAAGCGATTAATCGTGTTGTTCGATATTGTTTTTTGAAGCTTTTGATATATATCTGAGCATAATGCTGATTTCCGCCGCCAGCATAAGAGTGAATAAGACGGCAAAGATCCAGAATGTCAGCTCGACAGATGACGACTGTATAGCCGAGACAGCCGCGCGCGTAGGCATAAGATCCTGTATTACCCATGGCTGACGACCGACCTCGGCCACTACCCAACCGGCCTGGCTACATATCCATACTATAGGAATCGAAAGTATACCCACCCAATGAAGCCACGGGCGTTCGAGCACCTTGATTTTTTTGTAGCATACGATAATCAGCACGACAAACAGGAGCATCAGATAGCCGCCGGCCATTACCATGATTCTGAAGGCATAGAAAGTCATGGCTACAGGCGGTACAGCCTCTTCGACGCTGTCAAAGAAACCGTAGCCAAAATATTTGTAATCGGCCCGGATGTCGGCGAGAGCCATCTCCATTGCCGTGCTGTCACCTGCGGCACGGGCTTCGCCATAGCGTGCGAGAGCGGCACGGGCAGATTTGCCTTGTTCAATCCGTTCGGCGTAGCTGACGGTGTCGATGGTGTCACCATCGGCAGTCAGAGCGATGCCATTGATAAGATCGTTGATACCGGGCACAAACGAATCGGGGTCATGATTTGCCAGAACGGACAATCCGTAAGGAAGCGAGATCTCAAAATGCATGGCGTCACGGTCGTCACCCGGCTTCTTTTCGTTGTTATAGATACCGAAAGCGATGAGCTCCTGACCTACTTTGCCGTCATAGAGGCCTTCCATCGCTGCAAGCTTCATCGGCTGGACGCGCGCGACCTCGACGGCCGAACCGTCGCCGGTATAAAGTGTGAGCAACATGCCGATTAGACCAAACCATGAACCGACTTTGATTGATTTGACCGCTGCGTCAACATTGCGTTTACGCCAAAGAAGCCAGCTGCTGATACCTATAACGAAGACACCCGCAAGAACCCATCCGCTGAAGACGGCATGAAAGAATTTGTTCATTGCGACAGAATTGAACGCCACTTCCCAAAAGTTGTCCATCACGTTTCGCATCCGGTCGGGATCAAAAGCCATGCCTACAGGATTCTGCATCCATGCGTTTGCAACAAGTATCCACAGGGCCGACAGCGACACGCCGACAGCGGTCAACCACGTCGAGGCGAGGTGGAATCGTTTGCTGACCTTGTTCCAGCCAAAGAACATCACGGCGACAAAAGTCGCTTCCATAAAGAAAGCAAGCAGACCTTCAATCGCCAGAGGCGCTCCAAAAATATCTCCTACAAACCAACTGTAGTTAGACCAGTTGGTTCCGAACTCAAATTCGAGGATAATACCGGTGGCGACACCACAGGCAAAGTTGATGCCGAAAAGTGTCATCCAGAATTTTGTGATTCCCTTCCAGGACTCTTTGCCGGTTCTGACATAGATTGTCTCCATAATGGCGAGCATCAGTGACAGACCTATGGTTAAAGGCACGAAGAGCCAGTGATACATGGCTGTGAGGGCAAATTGCGCCCTCGACCAGTCAACAACTCCTAATAGATCATTCATGATATTAAAATTAATAATTAAAATAGTCTTAACGCCTGATTAGCTCGGTCGCCACGGCATTGGCCCTGTCTGCATCATTGTCATATTTGTCGTTGAGCATATTGGGAAAAAAGAACAATTTAAGGATAGCAAACATTATAAAAAGTTTAATAATAATCAAAGCCCAAAGACTTCGTCCGATTGTCATTGACCGAAACCCTTCGACATACAAGTCTATAACACGCCTGATTAATCCTTTCATTGCCGTTTCGCGACCTTGGTTTTATTTAACAATCGGCAAAATAACATAAAAAGTCTGTAATTGCGAAAAAATCCAAAGAAAAATAGCGGTCGCATGGAAGTGACCGCTATTTTCAATATCCATAGTAATATATTTGTTGTAATTTAAGCTTTTACATCTACAGAATTTTCAGATGCCGCGATGATTTTCGTAACTATTTTTTTTTCGTTTTCATCGTAGTCGACTGCAATCGTATTGCCAGGCATGACAGATGCCGTGATAAGCAGTTCAGCCAACTCATCTTCGAGATACTTCTGTATAGCTCTTTTGAGGGGACGTGCGCCGAACTGTCGGTCATATCCTTTATCGGCAATGAAATCACGGGCTTTCTCAGACAAGTTGAGTTTATAGCCAAGCTCATTCAAGCGTCGGGTGAAGCCGGCAAGCTCGATATCGATAATTTTGAATATAGCGTCGCGGCCGAGTTGGTCAAACATTATGATGTCGTCGATGCGGTTGAGGAATTCGGGCGAAAATGCCTTGTTGAGAGCTTTCTGCAAGACGCCATGCGTGTATTCGCTGTCGACCTCCCGTGTCGTGAAGCCTACACCGGAGCCGAAATCCTTCAGTTGCCGTGTGCCGATATTCGACGTCATGATGATGATTGTGTTCTTGAAGTCGATGCGACGCCCGAGGCTGTCGGTGAGACGGCCTTCGTCCATCACCTGAAGGAGCAGGTTGAAAACATCGGGATGGGCCTTTTCGATCTCGTCAAGCAATACGACAGAGTAGGGGTGACGACGAACCTTTTCGGTGAGCTGGCCGCCTTCCTCGTAACCTACATAACCCGGAGGCGCGCCGACGAGTCGCGAAACGGTAAACTTCTCCATATATTCACTCATGTCTATTCTTATCAACGTGTCGGCCGAGTCAAAGAGGTATTCGGCGAGTTTCTTGGCGAGATGGGTTTTTCCTACGCCGGTCGGGCCGAGGAACATAAACGTGCCGATCGGTTTGTTTGGATCTTTAAGACCGATCCGGCTACGGTGTATCGCTTTGACTATTTTTGTAACAGCTTCATCCTGTCCGATTATAGCATTTTTAAGGACCGGCGCCATCTCAAGCAGCTTTGCACCTTCGGCCTGTGCCACACGTTTGACGGGAACTCCTGTCATCATCGCAACGACCTCTGCGATGCTGTCTTCGTCGACTGTCTGTCGGTTTTCAACCATGGCTTTTTCCCATTTCGCAGTGAGCTCGTCAAGGGTGACGCGCAGTTCCTGAGCCTTGTTGCGCCACTCGGCGGCCGCATTATAGTTTGACGACCTGGCAGCCGCCTGTTTGTTGTTGTCGGCTTCTTCGATTTCCTTTTCGAGCGACTCAATCTCGGCCGGAACTTTGACATTGGTGATATGTACACGCGACCCTGCCTCGTCAAGAGCGTCTATAGCCTTGTCGGGGAAATTGCGATCTGTGATATATCTGTCTGTAAGTTTGACGCATGCTTCAAGCGCGTCTTCAGTATATGTCACATTATGGTGAGATTCATATTTGTCTTTGATATTATGCAGAATGCTGAGAGTCTCTTCAGCCGTGGTGGGCTCTACCATGACTTTCTGGAAACGGCGCTCGAGTGCACCGTCTTTTTCGATGTTCTTTCGGTATTCGTCAAGAGTGGTAGCGCCGATACACTGCAGTTCACCCCTCGCAAGAGCCGGTTTCAGCATATTGGCGGCATCCATCGACCCCTGTGAGTTGCCGGCCCCGACAATAGTATGTATCTCATCGATAAATAGAATCACATTGGGATTCTTGCTTAGTTCGTTGAGTATGGCTTTGATTCGCTCTTCAAATTCACCGCGGTATTTTGTACCGGCGACAATGGCAGCCATATCAAGTGACACAACCCGCTTGTCAAAAAGTATACGCGACACTTTGCGTTGGACTATGCGCAGCGCAAGTCCCTCGACAATGGCGGATTTACCTACGCCCGGCTCGCCTATGAGCACAGGATTGTTTTTTTTGCGACGGCTGAGAATCTGGGCAAGCCTTTCGATTTCGATCTCACGGCCGACAACAGGGTCAAGACGATTGTCACGGGCGGCCCGTGTCATGTCGTGGCCAAACTTGTCGAGAACCGGAGTATCGCTCTGCCCCGACCGTGTATGTGCCCCTTTGCTTGAACCTTGTGACTGCGACCGATTGTCAGCGCCATAAGACGACGCTCGTTCTTCATCGCCATCTTCAACGAAATCAGAGCTGTCGCTCACCGCCTCAGGTTGCGACGATACAAGCGAGTAGAGTTTGTCATAGCTTATACCTGCGTTGAAAAACGGCTGCATATATTCGACGTTCTGAAGTTCATAGTTGTGAAAAAGCGCCAAAAGTATATGTGTCAGGTCAACCGACACAGATTTGAGCAATCGTGCCTCGAGTGTGCTGAGTTTGACTATTCTGTTTGTCAGATCGCTGACAGACAGTTCGGTGACATGCTGTTCGGCTTCGTTGAAAAGATGTTCGTCAAGTTTTTGTTTAAGTTCATATACAGAACTTCCAACAGCCGCCTTTTCGAGCAGTTTGGCCGTACGGCTTTCAATATCTGAAATCATAGCAAGAAGCAGATGAGCCGGTGTGATGCTCGAATTGTTGTGTCTGAGCGCTTCCTTTTTGCTACGCTCAAGAAGTTTTTGTATATCAGGAGAAAATCTGTTTTCCATCTAATTTATTAACTTTCGTCGTTTGTTTTAATGTCCGATATTAATATAATCTGAAATGATAGTCAGCAAAGATTATGCCAATAATGTTTTGGCAACACCATACATTATATAAATAAAGATTTTTTTGCTTTGAATTGTTCAAAGATACATTTTTTTCAAGAAAAAACAGTATCTTTGTATGATATTTATGCGGAATATTTTGCTATCGGTCCATTGCTCCGGTGCAAACTACGCCTAAACGATTAATTTACAGAAAACATAATCATGATTGAAGACGATCGTATATTAAAGATCAATATCGAAAATGAGATGAAATCGGCCTATATCGACTATTCGATGTCGGTAATAGTGTCGAGAGCGCTCCCCGATGTACGTGACGGTATGAAGCCTGTACACCGCCGAGTGCTGTTCGGAATGAACGAAATGGGTAATAACAGCGATAAGCCCCATAAAAAATCGGCAAATTGTGTCGGAGAAGTGATGGGTAAGTATCACCCACACGGTGACTCATCTATTTATGGCACTGTTGTGCGTATGGCTCAGGACTGGTCATTGAGATATACTCTTGTTGACGGTCACGGCAACTTCGGCTCAGTCGATGGCGATCCCCCTGCTGCTATGCGTTATACCGAAGTGCGCCTTTCTAAAATGGGCGAGGAAATGCTTGCCGACATCGATTCAGACACAGTCGATTTTCAACCCAACTATGACAACTCGCGCCGCGAACCGATCGTCCTGCCGACACGTTTCCCGAATCTCCTTGTCAACGGAGCCTCAGGTATCGCTGTCGGTATGGCGACAAATATGCCTCCTCACAACCTTTCCGAGTCTATTGACGCTTCTGTAGCTCTTCTCGAAAACCCCGAGCTCACGATTCCCGAAATCATGAAATATATAACAGCCCCCGATTTCCCGACTGGTGGCATAATATATGGCTATAACGGAGTCAAAGACGCTTATGAGACCGGCCGCGGACGCATTATAATACGTGCTAAGGCCGAGATCGAATCAGAGGCAAACCATGAGTCGATCATTGTGACCGAAATTCCCTACGGTGTCAACAAAGCCGAACTGATCAAATATATCGCCGACCTCGTAAACGAGAAAAAACTCGACGGCATCGCCGACATCAATGACGAGACCGACTATAAAGGCATGCGCATCGTCATCAAGCTCAAAAGCGACGCCAACGCCAACGTTGTGCTGAATAAACTTTACAAGATGACACAGATGCAGGCATCGTTTAGCGTCAACAATGTGGCTCTCGTGAACGGTCGCCCTTGCACATTGAATATCAAGCAAATCATTTCGGCCTTTATCGACCACCGTCATGAAGTGGTCATCAGACGCACACAGTTCGAACTTAACAAAGCCCGCGAACGCGCCTTGATACTTCGGGGTCTGATTATTGCCTCACAGAATATAGACGAGGTCATTCATATCATCCGCTCATCCGACGATACGGAGCAGGCCAAGGCAAGACTTGCCGAACGATTTGAACTCGTCGACGTACAGACACAGGCAATCGTCGACATGCGTCTTAAAAGCCTCACTCAACTTGAGCAAGGCAAACTCGAGGCCGATTACGAGAAGATTATGGCAGAGATCGCACGACTCGAACTCATCCTGTCTGATCCGGCCGAGTGCCGCCGCGTCATACGCGAGGAACTTGAGGCAGTCAAGGCTCAATATGGAGACGAGCGCCGCACCGTCATCGACTATACCGCAGGCGATTTCAATGCTGAAGACTTCTATGCCGACGATGAGATGATTATCACCATCTCACATCTCGGATATATCAAACGCACTCCACTGAGCGAATTCAGAGCACAAAATCGCGGTGGCGTGGGAGCTAAAGGCAGTGATACCCGCGACGAAGACTTCATCGAGCACATCTATCCGGCATCGATGCACAACACTATGTTGTTCTTCACCGACCGTGGTCTGGTCTATAAGATGAAAGTCTATGAGCTTCCCGAAGGAGCCAAGAACAGTAAAGGCCGCGCGCTCCAGAATTTGCTCGAAATCGAACCCGGTGATCAGGTAAACGCCTACATACGATGCAAACAGCTCGACGACAGCGAATTTATAAATTCGCATTACCTCGTTTTCGCAACCAAAAACGGCATTGTAAAGAAAACCCTTCTCGCCGAATATGCCCGTGTGCTTTCCAAAGGCAAAAAGGCATTGATTATCAGAGAAGATGACCGTCTTATCGGCGTAGAGCTCACAGATGGCAACTCTGAAATATTAATGGCTAACCGTAACGGTCGCGCCATACGCTTCCATGAATCAAAACTCAGAGCCATGGGTCGTGTATCGACGGGTGTTAGAGGAATGAGACTTGATGGCGGTGATGATGAGATAATCGGACTTATAGCCATGGGTTCCGAGTCAGAAGACAACGTCATGGTAATCTCTGAAAAAGGATTCGGCAAACGTTCGCTCCTCGACGGCTATCGCGTCACCAATCGTGGAGGCAAAGGCGTCAAGACCATGAATATCTCAGACAAGACCGGTCTTCTTGTCGCTTTCAAGAGCGTCAACGACGACAAAGATCTCGTCATCATCAACAAGTCGGGCATCACCCTTCGCATCCATGTTGCCGATATTCGTGTGATGGGTCGTGCGACACAAGGCGTTAAGCTTATCAACCTTGACAAACGCAACGACGTCATAGCCTCGGTATGTTGTGTTGACGCCGATCCCGAAGAAGAGGTTGTCGAGGTTATTGAAGGCGAGGTCCTCCCTGATATCGTTGACGATGAAGCAGACATCGACGCCAACGAACCCGAAGATGACAACGAAGAACAGCCAAACGATTGAAAACAATAATTATCTATCAATATTCTAACGATTAAATGTTATGAAAAAAATCATCCTTATTGGTGCAGGCATTCTCGCCGGCCTTACGGCTTCAGCTCAAATGTCTGTAGTTAAAGAGGCTGAAAAGGCCATGAAAAGTTCTGATGACAACTACAAACCTGTTGTAGAACTCATCACTCCCGCTCTGACTAACCCCGAAACTTCGGGCCTCGCACAGACCTGGTATATTCCCGGTAAGGCAGCGTTCAAATGCTATGACCATCTGCTTGGTCTCAAAGCTTTCAATAAGCTCCCCGAAAACGGCGAACTTAAGATGGCCGAGGCTCTTCTTGACGGTTACAACTATTATGTGAAAGCTCTTCCCCTCGACTCGGTTCCTAACGAAAAAGGCAAGATCAAGCCCAAATATTCAAAAGAAATAGTTTCTACACTTGCAGGCCACTTCGGTGATTTCAGCGGTGCCGGCGCAACATTCTATAACAATCAGCGTTATAACGACGCCTATGATGTATGGCAGGTCATGGTTGACATGTACGCCAATCCCGCCTACCGAAAAGACATCGCAAATGTCGATTCTACACTGATGGGTGACATCACTTTCAATCAGGGTATTGCCGCCTGGCAAGGCGAAAACCTCCCCAAAGCTCTTAAAGCATTCAAAACATCGATAGCTCTGGGACACAACGACAAGGATACATATAACTATGCCATTGGCGTAGCTTCGCAGATCCCCGACAGCGCTACCGCTCTCGAACTCGCCAAAGAGGCTCTGCCCATCTACGGCAAAGAAGAACCCTCGTATATCGGTATTATCATCAACGACTATCTTCAGAAGAAAGACTATCAGAAAGCTTTCGATGCCATCAATGAAGCTATCGCAGCCAATCCCGAAAACGCACAATATCATATGGTTCTCGGCGTCATCTATGACAACGACGGCAAACGTGCCGAAGCAAAAAAAGCTTATGCTAAAGCAATCGAACTCGACCCGTACAGCAAAGACGCCCTCTTCAATTACGGCAAAGCCCTTTGCGAAGACGCATATGAGATCAGCGACAAAGCACCCTCAGATCCCACACAGATCGAAGCATACTTCAACGAAAATATCCGACCTCTCTTCAACGAGGCAGCCGATTATCTTGAAAGAGCTTACAACATAGACGAAAATTACACAATCGCCTTGAAGTATCTTGAGAATGTTTATTACAACCTCAAAGACGAAGAAAAACTCAAATATACTCAGGACAGACTTAACAAATAAGTCATAACAAACATTTTTGGCAGAGCCCGGTCATAAAAGCCGGGCTTTGCTGGTTTTTTTATACCTTTGCAATAAATGTAAACCACAACAACTTAAACGATACAACAGATATGACTGATACCACTCAACAGTTTGACAGTGCACTGGCATTATGCCGCAAAGTATTCACTGCAAAGCTTGCCGATTACGGCCCGTCGTGGCGAATACTGAGACCGGCAGCAGTCACAGACCAGATATTCATCAAAGCCAAACGTATCCGCTCGCTCGAAACCAAAGGATGCTCTGCCGTAGGCGAGGGCATATTGCCCGAATTCATAGCCATCGTCAACTATGGCATCATCGGCCTCATACAACTTAAACTCGGCGCATCAGACACAAAAGACATCGATATCAATCTTGCCATCGATCTATATGACCGTTATGTCGACGAAGCGCGCACACTTATGCTCGCCAAAAACCATGACTATGACGAGGCTTGGCGCATGATGCGGGTGCTGTCGTATACCGATCTGATATTAATGAAAATCGAGCGTACCAAAGAGATTGAAGACCATTGCGGTCAGACCCTCGTCTCCGAAGGTATCGACGCCAATTACATGGATATGGTCAACTATGCCGTCTTCGGCATCATCAAATTGACCGAAAATGTCTGAACGCAAATTTTTACTTTTCAAAACATGTGTCTGGCTCGCACGAATCGTCGTTGGCCTGACATTCGTGGTTTCCGGCTGGGCCAAGGCCGTGGACCCGTGGGGTTTTATTTATAAGATAGAAGAGTATCTGGCAGTATGGTCAATTGACGTCGCTCGTGAAATAACGCTTACAGGGGCTATAAGCCTTTCGATAACCGAATTTATCACAGGCGTTCTTATCGCCACAGGCTGTTGGCGTCGTCTGTCTGTAATGACAGCAGCCGGATTTATGGCCGTAATGCTGCCATTGACAGCCTATATAGCTATCGCCAATCCCGTCCCCGATTGCGGATGCTTCGGCGATTTTATTATTGTATCGAACACAGTCACCTTCCTAAAAAATATTGTGCTTTCGGTGCTTATAATATATCTCATTAAATACAATACTCATATAAAAGGCCTCTACCGTCACTCATTGCAATGGCAGACGGTTGCTGTTTCACTGGCGTTTGTCGCCGCCGTCTCATTTATCGGCTACAGATACCAGCCCATCGTAGACTTCAGACCATTTAAAACAGGTACGATTTTCCCGCCCGAATCTGATGACGATAATCCTGATATAGTATTTATCTATTCGAAAAACGGCGAAGAACGTGAATATAGCATAGATAGCCTTCCTGACAGTACGTGGACATTTGTCAGGCGTATTGACAAAACAGATATGGCCAACGATAATACTTTTGCCGTTTTTGACGGCTACGACGATGCGACGGAGATGCTTGCGTCTGACGATCCTCTGTTGTTGCTGATAGTCAATGACCCCGGTGCTGGCTACCTCTATCGCTCACGTCTGGTGATGCAGTTTGCCGATTTCATAAAACATGAAGGCGGGGAAATGATCGCCATACTCGCTACAGATGCCGATGGCGTCGAGAAATGGCGCAATCTCGCGGCTATCGATGTCGATATATTCACGGCCGACGATACATCTCTCAAAATGCTGGCTCGCGGTGACACCGCATTGGTGTATATTGTTGACCGACGCATTGTATGGAAACGTAATATCACCTCTTTCAGTCCGGACCTGTTTGACAATTCAGATGGAGGTATACTCCTTGATGACATGACTATTGTCGACGACGGTGGTGTAAACCTCAGGCTTTCACTGTTGTGGATAACCGCCATGTTTCTTATATATCTGTTCAATTTTTCAAGAAAGGCTAAAAACGAGCAGAATCTATGATAAAAAAATGAATAGAGATTTAGCCATGGCTTAAACGCGATTTTTAATTTATCTAATGATTTAAAAAGTTATTTTTCAGCTTATTAATATTAATCAAAGAAAAACTGAAACAAAAAAGCGTCAAAAATATTTTGTTAATTGATAAGAATGCATTAACTTTGCACTCGCAATCGCAAGAAAGCGTTTGGCTCCTTAGCTCAACTGAATAGAGCATCTGACTACGGATCAGAAGGTTACAGGTTTGAATCCTGTAGGAGTCACAATAAGGCTGCAAATCTTGCGGCCTTATTTTTTAGATCGGTACACCATGAAAAAACAGTTGCGTGAAGTTATTAAGGCTGAAATTTTAATTTTCAGATGATTTTGGCTATCTTTGCGCGAAATTATAAAGTCTCCCCAAATAAGAATAATATGAAGAAATTCAATGAATATAACGGCTTCAATCTCTCTGATATCAATAAAGAGATGCTCAACCGTTGGCGTGAAGCGGATTTGTTTAACAAAAGCATGAAAGTACGCGAAGGATGCCCCTCGTTTGTTTTCTACGAAGGCCCCCCATCGGCCAATGGCATGCCCGGCATTCATCACGTTATGGCGCGTACGATCAAAGATATCGTCTGCCGTTATAAAACAATGAAAGGTTTTCAGGTTAGACGTAAAGCAGGATGGGACACTCACGGTCTGCCGGTAGAACTTGGCGTTGAAAAAGCATTGGGAATCAAAAAAGATGACATCGGTCATAAGATCTCAGTCGATGACTACAACGCCGCATGCCGCAAGGAAGTCCTAAAATACACAAAAGAGTGGGAGACTCTCACCGAGTCTATGGGCTATTGGGTTGATATGAAAGACCCCTATATAACTTTCGACAACCGATACATAGAAACATTGTGGTGGCTTCTCGCTCAGCTTCACAAAAAAGGTTATCTCTATAAAGGATATACAATTCAGCCGTATTCTCCGGCTGCCGGCACAGGGCTCAGTTCTCATGAACTTAACCAACCCGGTTGTTATAGAGACGTAAAAGATACGACATGCATAGCCCAGTTCCTCGCAACTAACCCGACTGAGGAAATGAAAGGATGGGGGAGTCCGTATTATCTCGCGTGGACTACAACTCCATGGACATTGCCGTCGAATACCGCACTGTGTGTCGGCCCGGCCATTGAATACGACATCGTCAGAACATACAATCCCTACTCGAGCGAACCGATCACCGTTGTCGTAGCCAAGGCCCTACTCAACAGCGTTTTCAACCCCAAATCCGCCGAACTCTCCCTTGAAGACTACAATAAAGGTGACAAACTGATTCCATATAAAGTTGTCACGACAGTCAAGGGCACTGACCTTGTCGGCCTCGAATATGAACAGCTCATACCGTGGATGAATCCCGGCGCCGGCGCTTTCCGCATTATCCCCGGCGACTATGTGTCAACCGAGGATGGTACAGGCATAGTACACATCGCCGGTACATTCGGCGCTGACGACCTTCGGGTATCAAAGCTCAACAATATACCACCGCTGCTGCTCATTGATGCAGATGGCAACCAGCGTCCCATGGTCGATATGAAAGGACGCCTTTATCGGCTCGAGGACATTGACAAGGATTTTGTCGCTAAAAATGTCAACGTAGAGCTTTACGGTCAGTGGGCCGGCAAGTATGTCAAAAATGCCTACGACGAGACCAAAAAAGAGACAGACGAGACTCTCGACGTCGAAATTTGCATGTGGCTCAAACAAAACGACAAAGTTTTCAAGATTGAGAAACATGTCCACAGTTATCCGCATTGCTGGCGTACAGACAAACCGGTTCTCTACTATCCGCTTGACAGTTGGTTTATAAGAACTACTGCTGCCCGCGAGCGTCTTATAGCACTTAACGAAGAGATTAAATGGAAGCCGGCGTCGACCGGAAGCGGCCGTTTTGGCAAATGGCTTGAAAACCTTCAGGACTGGAATCTCTCCCGCAGTCGCTATTGGGGCACACCGCTCCCGATCTGGCGCACCGAAGACAACAGCGAAGAAACATGCATCGACAGCGTCGAGACACTATATAATGAAATCGAACGCTCGGTCAAACTCGGCTTCATGAAATCCAATCCTTATAAAGACAAAGGATTCAAGCCAGGTGTCTATACTAAAGAAAATTACGACCTTATAGACCTGCACCGCCCGTACGTCGACGACATAACACTCGTATCCCCGACAGGAAAGCCCATGCGTCGCGAACTTGACCTTATCGACGTATGGTTTGACTCGGGCTCGATGCCTTATGCCCAGATCCATTATCCTTTTGAAAACAAAGAAGCCTTCGACTCCGGACGTGTATTCCCGGCTGACTTTATCGCAGAAGGCGTCGACCAGACACGCGGTTGGTTCTTCACTCTACACGCCATCGCCGGCATGGTATTCGACGGCAAAGCTTTCAAATCGGTTATCTCTAACGGTCTCGTCCTTGACAAAAACGGTGACAAAATGTCAAAACGCCTCGGCAACTCTGTCGATCCGTTCATGGCAATAGAAAAATTCGGCTCAGACCCGTTGCGATGGTATATGATCGCCAATTCTGCACCGTGGGACAATCTGAAATTCAATCCTGACGGCGTTGTTGAAGTATCAAGAAAATTGTTTTCGACACTTGCCAACACATATTCATTCTTTGCCCTTTACGCCAATGTCGACGGTTTTAATCCTGACATCAAACAGATCCCGGTCGAAAAACGTCCTGAAATTGACCGTTGGATCATTTCATTGCTGAATACTCTCATAAAACAAGTCAATGATTCGTTTGAAGATCTCGAGCCCACCAAAGCGGCCAGAGCCATCAATGATTTCGTGATTGACAACCTCTCGAACTGGTATGTACGTCTCAACCGCAAGCGTTTCTGGGGTGGAGGCATGTCTGAAGACAAACTCTCGGCATATCAGACACTTTATGAATGTCTCAAAACCGTAGCCATGCTTATGGCTCCTGTTGCTCCGTTCTACTCAGACCGCCTGTATCAAGATCTGACTCAATCTTCGACAGAGAACTCGGTCCACCTCGCCCTTTTCCCGACTGCCGACGAAAAGTATATCGATAAAGCTCTCGAAGAACGCATGGCACTCGCCCAGACCATCACATCGATGGTATTGTCTTTGCGCCGCAAGAGCAACCTAAAAGTACGCCAGCCTCTTCGCGCCATTATGGTACCTGCCGTTGACAGCAGACAGCGTGAGGATATCGAACTGATGTCAAATCTTATTCTGACAGAAGTAAACGTCAAAGAACTTAATATCGTCGGAGCTGAAGATTGCTCTCTTGTCAAGAGAGTCAAACCCGATTTCAAGAAACTCGGTCCGAAACTCGGCAAACAGATGAAACTTGCGGCCACGGCGCTTCAGACCCTTGACCAAAAACAGATATCCTTATTCGAAAAACAGGAATATATCGAACTGATCGTCAACGGAAGCAACATCAAAGTCGACCTTTCGGATGTCGAAATCGTCTCTGAAGATATTCCCGGATGGCTTGTTGCCAACGAAGGAAATGTCACTGTGGCACTCGACATCACTGTCAACGAAGACTTGAGACTCGAAGGCATTGCCCGTGAAATCATCAATCGCATACAGAATATTCGTAAATCGCGTGATTATGACATCACAGACAGAATTAATGTCGTTTTTGTGAACAATTCAGACATCAACGAAGTTGTAGATAAATATGGCGAATATATAGCACGTCAGGTACTCGCCGAATCAATAACAACCGGCGTCCATGATGACGGCCCATATGAAGAGCTTGACCTCGACGGTGATAGAATATTTGTCCGCATCACATTAAATTAAAACTTCATGACAGAAAAGACAAGATATTCAGACGAAGAACTTCTGGAGTTCAAAGAAATCATACTCGCTAAACTTGACAAGGCGCAAAAAGAGTATGAAAACCTCACAGCGTCTCTTCGCAACAGCTATGGCAACGATGTCACTGACACATCGCCTACATTCAAGGTGCTTGAAGAGGGTGCGTCGACACGCGATCGTGAAGATATGGCACGTTTGGCCGAACGCCAGCGATCGTTTATAAACCACCTGCAGGCAGCTCTTGTGCGTATCGAAAACAAGACATACGGCATATGCCGTGTCACAGGCAAGCTAATACCCAAAGAACGCCTAAGAGCAGTTCCTCATGCAACGCTGAGCATTGATGCCAAAAAATAGCCTTGTGAAGAAACATTATAGAGCTTGGCTGGCTGTGTTGATTGTGCTGGCTGTGCTGATTATTGACCAGATCATAAAGATATGGGTCAAGACCCATATGTTCTGGGGCGAAGATATCGAAGTGCTCCCGTGGTTTCATCTCCGTTTCGTTCAAAACAATGGTATGGCATTCGGAATGGAATTCGGTAGCAAATTATTTCTATCTCTATTCAGAGTCGTTGCAGTTGCCGGTCTCATTTGGGTGATTTACCTATTATGCAAAGACAAAGGCCGTAAATATCCGATAGGCTTGCTTGTCTGTGTTAGTCTTGTAACAGCCGGAGCCGCAGGCAATATCATCGATTGTCTTTTTTATGGCGAAATATTCAATAACCCATATCCCCCCGAGGTTGCATCGTTTGTGCCGTGGGGCGAAGGATATTCCTCGCTGTTCCACGGACTTGTGGTCGACATGTTCTATTTCCCGCTGTTTTCTTTCGAGTGGCCGGCATGGATACCTTGGCTGGGCGGCAAGTCATTCTCATTCTTTGATCCTGTATTTAACTTCGCCGATGCTGCAATATCGGTCGGCATGGTGGTCTTGATCCTTTTTTACTCGAAATATCTTGGCGGTTCTGAAAAACTTACAGAAGATAAAGCTGGTCAATGAAATTGAAACTGACACATGTCTTGATCCCTTTGTTTTGCTTGACCGTCGGTTGCAGCAAAGTTCCCTCATACGTCATCCAGCCTGATGAAATGGCCGAGCTGATGGCAGATATCCACATCGGTGAATCTGTAATCGAAGTTAACCGCTCGGCCTACTACAATGATTCGTTAAAACAATTGCTCAAGCAATCGATTTATGAAAAGCATGGCGTTGATCAGGCTAAAATCGACACATCATTCTATTGGTATGGCCATAACATTTCAGATTATATGGCCGTCTACGAAAAAACAATAGAAATTCTTGATCGCCGTATATCTGAAACCGGCAACCGCATAAAGGCCGAGATGATATCGATAGCTGGCGATTCGGTCGACGTATGGGGTGGGGCACAGTTTCTTAAAATCAATGACAGGATGCCGTCACCATTCCTTACATTCGGCCTTGACAGGGACGATAACATGGAAAAGGGCGACTACTATACCTGGCGCGCCAAATTCTACAATAATCCCGAAAATACAAAATGGGTCATAGCCGTAAATTATGACGACAAGAATATCGAGTATCAGATGGCTGACGTAATCGGCGACGGATGGAAGGAATTGTCATTCTATACCGATTCGAGTCGACAGGTTGAACACATCGCCGGATATCTTGTCTCATCGCCTAAAGCGGTCTCTTCGATATGGATCGACAGTGTCATGCTTGTCAGAAACCGTTTTGCGCCGGAGAAATATAGCCAAAGATACCGTCAGAAAAAACTTGAAACATCATCAAAGTAGTTGTAGTGAAACGTTATCTCGCACACAGAATCACAGTCGCCGACAGCGAATACAAAATGGCCGTAGTGACAATAGCTGATGATTGTAAAAGTTTTGAAATTAACCCGTTCGATGGCGAAACCGAAGCCACGGCTTTCATTTCCGGCACAATAAAAATAAACGTGAGCGATGGAGTGTGCCGTCTCTTTCACGACGGAAAACCCCTATTGCCCACGTTAGTTGTTTGATCGGAATTATCCTCTAAATTATTCCTCTGAGTTCATTTATATCAGTGATATTGTGTCTTACACAATAATCCTTGATTTCATTTATAATCTTGACTGTTACTGACGGATTAATGAAATTGGCGGTTCCTACCTCTACGGCAGTAGCTCCGGCCATTATGAACTCAAGCGCGTCACGTCCTGTCATGATGCCGCCCAGACCTACTACAGGTATACCTACAGCCTTAGCAACCTGCCACACCATACGCACGGCAACAGGACGCACTGCCGGGCCCGACAAGCCTCCCGTTATTGTCGATAACATAGGTCTGCGTCGCTCGACGTCTATAGCCATACCCAACATTGTGTTGATGAGAGATACACTGTCGGCACCTTCGCTTTCGACAGCTTTGGCGATGTCTACAATTGAAGTAACATTGGGCGACAACTTAACCATAAGATGTTTTGGCCATGCTTTTCTCGTAGCTGCAGTCACTTCTGATGCTCCATCTGTCGTAGTACCGTACGCCATGCCGCCTTGTTTGACATTGGGACATGAGATATTGACCTCTATGGCCTTGATTTTGTCGAGCGGTGCGAGTTTTTCGCATACAGCCACATAATCTTCCACTTTAGCTCCTGAAACGTTGACAATGACCTGAGAAGTACATCTCGAGATCAATGGATATATATTTTCAATGAAATAATCGACGCCTTTATTCTGAAGGCCCACGGCATTAAGCATGCCCGATGGTGTCTCTGCCATACGGGGGTAGGGATTCCCCTCACGTGGCTCAATGGTCGTGCCCTTCACTATAAAACCGCCAAGCTCGTTTAAATCAATAAAGTCAGAGAATTCACGCCCGTAACCGAATGTACCAGATGCGGTCAGGACGGGATTGGCCAAATGCAACCGGCCAAGATTTACATTTAAGTTTACCATGATAAGCGATTGATATTAAAAACCGGACCTTCCGAGCAGACGCATACGTTATGACCGTTATTATCCTTTTCAACACAGCATAGACATGCACCAAGGCCACATGCCATCATATTCTCAAGCGAAACCTCACATTCAACTCCGATAATGCGCGCACGGTCTGCGACAGCTTTCATCATCGGCATCGGCCCACAACATTGTATCAGATCATAGTCTGAGGTAAAAGCATCGCTCATAGTCACAAATCCTTTTTCACCCAAAGAGCCGTCTTCTGTTGTAAAGAATACGTCGCCTACTGCTTTGAATTCATCAATCAAAGCTAAATCACCCCGACTTCGGGCACCAAGAATGAGGGTAGGGCGCACCTTATTTCGGTTATATTTCCGTGCCAGATAAAGCAACGGTGCAATGCCGACACCTCCGCCTATAAGCAGAGGTTTAGCGGCATCGGTAGAAAAACCGTTGCCCAACGGTGTCAATATATTGACTACAGAACCTGTCTCTATATTACATAGAGCGGCCGTGCCCGCTCCGGCATTCCTGACAAGCAGCCACAACGTATTGTCGCCACCGTCAATGTTATTAATAGAAATTGGTCGACGCAAGAACGTGACCTTCGAATCGGGAATATCCACCTCAACAAACTGTCCGGGTTCCATTTCAGGCAATACCCGTCCATCGGCCGGAGTCAGCTTCAAAAGATGATAGTTCCCCGCCACTCCATTGGCGACTACCGTCATGTCTAATTGATATTTAGTCATATTAAGATATTAAAATAGATTATCTCAGTTTAATGAACACATTAATAGGAATCCAATCGAATAAAAAAACATCAACATAGCTGTCAAGCCAAGCATTTTATTCAGCGCGCGTCCTTTAAGATGTGAGATTTTTATAAACAGCGCTACATGTGCCACTATATATAAAATAGGTATAATCAACCATAACTTTCCACAATTCAACCATGTTTGAGCAACAAGAACTATTGCCACTAAACCGTTTACAAAATATAGCCAACGAGTTGCCCTACGTCCTATAACGACCGTCAACGTTCTTTTGCCCACAGCGTTATCATCATCCATATCTCTGTAATTATTCACAATAATGACATTTGCGCCCATGAGACCTATAGCAATCGAAGCCATCATAACATTTGAAGACCAACAGCCTGTCTGTATATAATATGTAAGATTGACCGGTATAACACCGAAAAAAACGAGAACTGAAACCTCGCCAAGACAATGGTGAGACAACGGATAAGGACCTGTGCTGTAAGCTAAAACACCGAGTGCGATCAAAATGCCGATGGCTATAAGCCAAAGGCCGCCCCAATACGTCAGCGAAAGCCCCACAAGACACGCAATACCCAATGTAACAAACGTAACGGTCTTCATCGCTTCCGGTGAAATATCACCCTCGGTTACAGACCTTCGTGGCCCATCTCGGCCGACTTTGTCAAATCCGCGTTTGTAATCATAATACTCGTTGGCAAAATTTGATGCTATTTGTGCCAATATGGCAAATAGCAGGCAAAGCACGGCCGGCAACCAATAAAACCTATCATCATACACAGCATATCCGATCGAAGTCAGAACACCGGCAATAGAAACGGGAATTGTCCTTAATCTGACTGCTTCAATCCATGCATTAATCTTATTTGCCATAACGATTCAATTATTATGCAAAAATACACACAAATACGGCTACCGACAAATAAACTGCGTCAGATTATGTCAATTATCCTACAAAACAGATATTTGCTTTCATTAGTGTCCACTAAAAAAATCATAAGAGTTCTTTGAAATTATTGATATCCTATTTGTTGTAAGTAAATTTGGTGCGCAATGATTTGAATTTATCTTTGCAGTCTGTATCGCGGAGACAAATATGTCAAGAGCTTTTCTTGTTGGAATCAACTACTTACGATGATGTTCAACAGTTGACCAGTCGGGAAAGTCTCCGAGACCTCATTGTCGCAACTGAGGCTCATTCGGGCAAGCTCTATCATCTGGGTATGGGCAAGTCAGTGACGCGAAGCAATCTTAGCAAAGCCAACGAGCAACGCGATTATCACAACTTTGAGGATTATGCCGTGTTCATGATTGAACACGGCAAGGAAGCATTAGGATTGCCAGAACCTTTGAGATTGAAGGTCGTGTCTACGCCTTTGACTCCACCACCATAGACCTTTGTCTCTCCGTGTCCGAGTGGGCGAAGTTCCGTAAGCATAAAGGTGGCATCAAGATGCACATGCTTTACGATGTGGAGACTCAAGTTCCTGCATTTGTGTATATTACCACAGCGAATGTGCATGATACGAAAGTCATGCCGGATAATGTAGTGCAAACAACAGAGTTTCTGCTATGTAATGCTGTTGCCGGTGATGCTTATGCAGATTTTACTGGTACTCATTATCCGTCTAAGAGAAAATCTGTTGGATTTTCTTATTAATTTTATTTATTTTGTTATATTTGTGGGTCACAATGTTGTGGCCCACAATTTTTTATTATGATTACATTTGTATTTGCTCCTCTTTCTTGGTTTCTTTTCATCGCTTTTCTTGCTTCGATGATTCTTTATTATATTCTTAAAGACGAAGAAAAGCGGGATTCTTTATTTGTTTTGTGTAAATGGTTTGGTATTTCGCTTCTTGTTGATTTATTTGTTATATTTTTAATTATTTTGTCTGCTATCCCATCTATACCTTATCAATAATGTATACATTCACGTGCGTGCGTATCTATGCGCGTGCGCGTGCTTATATAACTGTTATCACATGCACTGGCACGAAGTGCGCCAAACCCCAAGTAACTATTCAGCCAAAGAATAGGTATAGCGGGGCGCCTCACTTTGATTAAACGAGAGCAAGGATTGCGTCAAGAGGGGATTGACCGTTTTTCCATACGGTGTCAGCAACCGAATGTAATGCGTGAAAGGCATCGGCCCCCGTGTAGGAGCGGAATGTGCCCGAGATTTTCTGTTTTATCTTCAGCTTTCTTATCCCTCGTTCGCTCCCATTGTTGTCTGATGGTATCCCAGGGTTTTCGAGGAAGTTGAAGATGTAGTCCCGACATTTGATTATCCCCCGTTTGAGTTCGTTGAACTCTTTCCTCTGAGAGTCAAGATTCTTTTTTTAGCAGCTCGTCGAGGCGATCGAGCCATCCTTGTTTCGGGATGACCTCAGCGGGCTTTTCATTCCTCGTGTGTATGGCCTCACGCAAAAGGCCCTGGACTTCTTTGGCCCATGTCTGCTCGTTGTCCAGGTCGTTAAGATACTCAAGATTACGGAGAAGATGCGCCAGGCATATCTGATTATTGAGGAAGTCAATGGCAAAATATGCGCTGTGGCGGTCGGTGATGGCAGTCATGTTTTTCAGGGAGTCGCCAAAACGATCCTCAAGCACCCTGGCACCACGCCCTGCGCCACGGAACACAAGGGTGAGATATGTTGTCTGTGCTATCCACGACCAGTTGAGCCTGCCATTGGTGTAGCAGCCCGATTCATCAAAGCCGACAACGGACGATTCCTTTATCGCACGCTCGATCAGTTCAATGGCCGGACGGGATTTGTCGAGCATCTCACGGACTATATTCGCAAGTGTGCCCTGGCTTATGGAGACGTTGAACATCGTGGCGAACAGTGGTTGCAGGCGTTCATAGGGCAAGCATTGCACAACGCTCAGATACGTGGCAATCGCCCGGATATTTTTCCCGAAAGTGATGGCGTTGCCCCCTTTGCGACGAGGTTCATAACTGCGGTTGCAACATCCGCACGAGCACACTTTCTTATAGAACCTGCGCTCGCGGTATACGGGCAACACTGGAGGAAGCTCAACTTCCTGGGTGACATAGTCAAGCACTCCTTCGATGCCTGACAAATTCCTGCCGCAGTTGGTGCAGTATTGTGAAGATACATTCTCTGTCTCATCGGGCGTATCAACCATTCTGCGCGTCGTACCCTCGTGACCCGGTTGCCCACCAACCTTTTTATCCGACTTCTGCCTCAGTGACTTTGTGCGTCGTGCAACCTCCGAGGCAACAGGTTCTTTTGATGGAGGCGTGCTGCTGTTCCCGGAGTCCTTCGGAGGCGTCTCGTACTTCTCCAATCGCTTGCGCAACTCCCGGTTTTCCTTAAGAAGCTTATCGACATTACGGCCAAGCGAGCGATTCTCGGCATATAGAGAATCAACCGTTTTTCTCAACGATTGAAGTTCGGACAATAGCCCTGAAAGAGTCTCTGATATGTCATTAACCTGTTGTTTCACAGGTATAAAGATAGCGATTTCATTTGACGCACGCAAATAAAATCGCTATTAATTCGCTGAAAGTTAAAATTTTAATTCAACCGCAATTGGTTTTGTCTCTTATCATTCTTTGGCTGAATAGTTACAACCCCAAAAGAATGAGTTAATAAATTCTAAAAAATAGAATTATCAATTTCTCATTCTCCTCTCTCCTTAAAATAAATCCCGCCGTAGGCGGACTCCTTTAAAACGCAAGCGTATAAACGTATTAAACACGGCTTGCCGTGTCCTAATGGTATCGTATTATTGTGCATGCAGGGTTACCCCTGCTGTCGTATTCTCGCCCTACTTGAAAAGGTGACACCTGCAAAGGTGATTTACTTCTGCACCTTTCACTGTAATCTTGCCAATAAGGCTGTAGCAATACTCCTACGCAGCGGCCAAAATAAAAAACAAGAAAATGTATACATAAAAAATGAACGGTTATCATACTTTTTTAGATTATTAATAGCGAAACATAATATGAGCGGTTTCGACAATCGCGCGTATGCAATTTAACATAATGTACATTATGTAATTCATATCAATCAAAAAAATTGAACCAATCACAAGAATAATCGGAATAGCCTGCATGCGTTAAAACGAGTAAGATCATAGAATACCGCTCATTGTTTGTAAAGCTATCATCATAGCATCGCTTGCTTATCGCTCACGCGACTACCTTAGGTAATACAGACACAAAACCTGACTACACATAATATGTCGATCTCGCGCATTAGTTGAAAAGTGACTTAATCATAAAAATATACAATTGCATCATTTTTCAATTGTTAATCATGGGGTAAGTTCGCAGTTGCAAACGCCAATAATACTTCAGCTCAACACGCGGCATCAATTGTTTTTAAATACAATTGACTTGTTTGTAAATCAGCTGCACACTATGTTTACTTTTTCAAACAGAAAGCAACTATCGCATTATATAATTTAACATTCAATGTAAGCTGCTGATACCCATATATATTATACTGCGTCCCATAAAGTGATTCAAGAAATACACCACCCACGCCGGCACCGTAAGCCAAAACACCTCATATGTATCGCTATTAAATGCATAAATATTAGGTTATTATATAATTTATCTCAATCTATTATTTAAGTTAATTTACTTATGTAATCACGAACTATCCAAGCAACTATTTAGATAATCAAATCGCGCATTTGCTTTTGCAAATTTTGAAATTACAATTATTCTTATTACATTTGCAAATATCAAATTTAGGTTTAATAATTCAAATTATCGATAAATGGACATCGTTGACCGTTTAAAAATATATATCGAACACCTTGGCATTGCCAGCTCACAGTTTGCCGATACAGCTTCGATACCTCGCCCTACTCTATCTCAACTTTTAAACGGACGTAACAAAAAAGTAAGCAACGAGATTATATCCAAGATTCATGAAGCATTTCCGGCTCTTAACGTCATATGGCTTCTTTTTGGCGATGGGGATATGGAGACCTCTGAAAATATTCAAATCTCAGAGGCCAAAAATACACCTAACAAAGACGCTTCTGACTCTTTATTCCCTGATTTGAAAGATTTTGACAGCGAAGACCGTCCTAAATTTTCTGATACGGAAAAAAATTCAAATAATTTTTACGGTTCGACTTGTGATACATCAGACCCTAAATATAAGAAAACACCTAATGATACACGTCCTCGCGACGCCGATATCACCGACATGATATCCGGAAGAGTCTGTGATAATAATAGAAAAGTGCAATCGATAATGATTTTCTACAGCGACAATAGCTTTGAGACATTCTTCCCTTCAAACAATCAATAAAAAACAAAGGACGGCACGTAAAATCGGAGCGTCCTTTGTTTTTGGTCTATATTAAATCAATCAATCTTTATTACAAGATAGTTGCCCAAACTCCAGAATAAATCGGGATTTGTAATCTTAAGTATCTTTTGCCCGTTGTTATCTTCGATGTTATACGAAGCCTTAGGCTGATTCGTAAGAACTTCAGCTTTATTCGAGTGTAATGCAATACTTGTCAGCACTCGTTTATCAGCGGTAGTGAAGAAATTTTGATCAAAATCGCCTTTCATCAGCTTAGTCTTCCGAAGGAAACCCGTTTCAATGATCTTATGATCTTTAAGTTCCGATTTTGTCGCAATTACATAATAACAGGTATTAAGCTCATTGGCAAGTTCTATGCTCTCTTGCTGAGCGAGATCACGTTCATTGGCGACATCGCTGACTGTAGTATTTAGAGAGTCAACTGCAGCATCGAGCTGCCCGATACGCTCATTTGCCTCTCCGAGGTTACTTTTAAGAGTTTCGATTTCTTTAGCCTGACCATCAATTTGATTTCGAAGGCTGGCGATTGTCTTGCGAAGGTTGTTGTTGGTGAGATTGGAACTGTCAAGTTTTTTTTCAAGTTCGGCAAGCTTAAGACGCCTTTCCTGAAGAGCTTTCTGTATGGCTGCAATATCGCTTTGTATCTGTTCACGCTGACCTTTAGTCTCGCCCGGCATATTATTTGTAACTGTGAGAATATTCTCAAGCTGCTTGATCTGGTCCATGCCGGTGTTAATCTCATTCACAAGGCTCAGCAACTGGTCACGGTCGGCCACAGCCGTTTCAAGCTCCTGCTTGGTCGCCTCGGCACGCGCCTGTTCAGCCATCTCTTCTTCATTTTTGCCGGAATTACACGCCGCAAGGCCCAATATTGCGACCAATCCGAATAATAATTTTTTTTTCATCTCAATAAATAAATTAGTTTTCTTGATATTTATTCCTATGAATCCGGTCTTTCAACGGATCATCTATACCTTTAACTATAAGAACAATTTCACCCTTTGCTTGGTTCGTTCTGAAATATGAAGCCAACTCTCCGAGATTTGCTCTGACGGTTGTTTCATGTAGCTTTGAGATCTCCCTTGACACAGAGGCTTCGCGGGTTTCACCGCATACTTCGGCAAGCTGTTCGAGCGTTTTGACCAAACGCACCGGTGATTCATATATAATAAATGTATATGGCAAAGTAGCAAGCTGCTTCAATCGGGTCTGACGGCCTTTTTTGACGGGAAGAAAGCCTTCAAACATAAACCTGTCACACGGCAGCCCTGAGTTTACCAGAGCCGGAACAAAAGCCGTTGCGCCCGGCAACGTCTCGATTTCGATCCCTCTTTCCCGACACGCCCGCGACAACATGAATCCCGGATCGCTGATACCGGGAGTTCCTGCGTCTGTAACCAATGCGATTGATTCGCCGGCTTCAAGCCGGTCGGCAATATTATCGACTGTTGTATGCTCGTTATGCATGTGATGGCTCGCCATCGGGGTTGTTATGTTGAAATGACGCATTAACACACCGCTCGTGCGGGTGTCTTCTGCAAGAATCAACGAGACACTTTTCAACACCTCGATCGCCCGAGGTGTCATGTCTCCGAGATTGCCGACCGGAGTCGGCACAATATACAATTTACCCCCCATCACGCTTTATTTGAAATATTGCGTTTTATTATTTCTGCAAATTCCTCGACCGTCTCGGATGCATTACCCGGCGCAATCTCTGACGCGATAAATTCTTCAGCCTCCTGTTCTGTCTTGAGTGAGTTTATAATTTGAAGAGCCTCGGAAAACTTCCGGTCATTATTGCCAAACAGTTCACGTTTAAATCTGAATTTGTCGTTCAAGGTCAACACACGTCTTATATCTGAAATGCAAATACGTCCCGTTGTAGCAACATTTATCGAATCTGCGACATAGACTTTATCATCCTCGCAACCATCATCTGTTGGTTTATCATTATCAGCATCCGTCTCGGATTTAATCTCTGATATTTCATCGATTGTATTTTCTGTTACATTATGTGGCGATTCAATCAGACGTTGAGACGTCAGTTGTTTTGTCAAAGCGTCGAGACGCGTGCGTTTTTTGTCAAGCTCGACTATCAATGCACCGATTTCATCCGCAAGTTCGGTTATTTGACTGATCAAGTCCATAAGCAGTTCCTGAATTATTATATGTTATAATTTTTATTGTCTAAAAGTCTTTGTCAGCATTGCCTCGATTGCTTTTCTAAGGCTCTGACGACTGCAAAAAAAGTTGTTTACCATTATAACTACAACATGTGTCGGTTTGCCATTTGCACCGAGTTTATATCCGGCATAGCACTGCACACCGTTTACACTACCGGTTTTCATTGCGATCTTGCCTTGCAAATGCGTTTTAGCGAGAAACCCCTTCATCGTACCGTCTTTTCCGGCTTTCGGGAAAAAGCTCACAAATGTATCAGACTTATCGTTTTTCGCCATATACTCAAGCACGCCGGCAATAAACTTGGGCGAAAGGCGGTTTGTGCGCGCAAGTCCGCTACCGTCGCTTATGACGACTGTCTTTGTTGACAGCCCTCGTTCTGTCCACAGTTCTTTTTCTTTTTTGATAGCCAGATAGCGACTATCATCCGGTAATGTGGCTCTGAGCATACCTTCGGCAAAAAGATTGTCGCTTCTAATCATCAGGCTCTTAAAAATATCTTTTGAGGCCGGTGACTTATGGCTGTAAACGAGCTCCCAAACAGTCCTTTCATCGGTTTTAGCTGTTCTGTCGGTCAGACTGACACCGTTTTCATTCATACGATCTATCAATCGGTCTGTAAATACCGCCGAAGGATCAGGCATTGTAGTGCTGACAACCCATTTCTTATTCGCAAACGAACGGGCAAAAATAAACAGTTGGTTTGAATTTATACCCCTCAGTAACTGATTGCCGGCTGTGGTAGTCACACGCTCTATCTCAAGGCCGGGCGCATACGGTTTGACATTCCCGGTCGCCGGAGTAACAGTCAATGTATTATCCATAAAATTAAAACCGTACAGACCTGCACCATAGCCGCATGCAACGTCAGAAATCTGCCATTCGGGTATCTGACCGGCATTCGACATCGTCTGCTCCACAATGATACGTCCATTGATCTCTTTTACACCCAGACGTCTGATATTCGAGACGATAGAATCACAAAAACCGAGATTGCGTTTGAAATTCTCACTCTCAATGGTCGGATCCCCGACAGATTTGACGACAAGATTGCCTTCCCATATTCTATTGTCGGTCTTGTTTCTGTTTCCAACAAGACTGACATCTGTGGTGAATCTGAAATGTTCGCCGAGGAAATGAAGTGCCGATGCGGTTGTAACGACTTTCATGACGCTTGCCGGCATCAGAGCCAGAGATGAGTTGCGGTCAGCTATGACACGACCCGTTTTAAGGTCCTTGATATATATGCCGATCGATGTGGCATTTTCGTTTTCTATTCCAAGTCTGTTTTGGGCCACTGTAGATTGACCTCCACATATAAGCATAGCACAGACACCCGTGAATAATATATGTCTTATCATTATCGTAATTCTAATTGGCAAAATAAACTTTTCAAACGAATATAAATATCGTCCGAAAAACTCACGAAGTTACTAAATTTGGGTGAAACGTGCCCATTTATTATGAAAAATTTGTAACTTCGCGAGTCGAAACAGCCATCATATTTATAGATAGTATACAATGGTATTGAAGACCCGAGAAAAACTTATAGAAGTTGCCCGGCAACTCTTTGTCCACAAAGGCTTGGAAAATACGACGATGAATGATATTGCCAATGCCTCTGATAAAGGGAGACGTACTATATATACATATTTCAAAAACAAAAAGGAGATATATAACGCCGTTCTCGAGCACGAAAGTGACATGATGGTATCAAAATTGCGGGATATAGTCATGTCGGCCGAAGAGCCTGTGGTTCAGCTCTCCAAATTCCTCGCCCTGAGGCTCGAACAAGGCCGCACCATCGTCACGACATATACCACGATAAAGAATCTGTTTAAATTCGATGTCAAACGCATGGACCGTATCCGTCGCCTTGTTCACGACAAAGAGGTCTCGCTGCTCAATATCATACTAGACCGTGGGGTCAAAGACGGGAGCTTCGATGCCGCCCGTGTCGCCCTACTCCGCGGTTTCGTAGTCAAGTGCCTGCAATGCTTTGATTTCGACGGCATAGGCGATGCCACACGACTTGAAAATTCACGTCAGGCCAATAACGATTTTATAAATTTCATCATAAGCGACATATCTGCCGTAAAAACAGAAACGGCAGATATATGATCTACAGACATTTATATTAATTAACCAATAATAGACATTAAAATGAAATTACTCGAAGGAAAAACCGCATTAATCACCGGCGCAGCCCGTGGCATCGGTAAAGCGCTCGCCTTGAAGTTTGCCGCCGAAGGTGCCAATATCGCATTCACTGATCTTGTAATCGACGAAAACGGCAAAGCCACCGAAGCCGAGATCGCCGCTCTCGGTGTCAAGGCTAAAGGATACGCCTCGAATGCCGCTGACTTCAACCAGACAAAAGATGTTGTTGCAGAAGTCGTCAAAGATTTCGGCCGCATTGATATTCTCGTAAACAACGCCGGCATCACCAAAGACGGTCTGATGATGAGAATGACCGAGCAGCAATGGGATGCCGTCATTGCCGTCAATCTCAAGAGCGCTTTCAATTTCATCAACGCCGTGCTGCCCGTAATGCTACGTCAGCGTTCAGGCTCGATCATCAACATGGCCTCTGTTGTGGGTGTTCACGGCAATGCCGGCCAGTCTAACTATGCCGCATCCAAAGCCGGCCTTATCGCTCTCGCAAAGAGTATCGCTCAGGAAGTCGGTTCTCGCGGTATCCGTGCCAACGCCATCGCTCCCGGTTTTATCGAGACAGCGATGACCGCAGCTCTGCCTGAAGACATCCGCGCCGAATGGACAAAGAAAATACCTCTGCGCCGCGGCGGTCAGGTTGAGGATATAGCCAACGTCGCCACATTCCTCGCTTCTGACATGTCATCTTATGTCACAGGTCAGGTTATCCAAGTCGACGGTGGTATGAATATGTAATAGACTTCAATTACAAAAAGTCAGAAGCAGAGACTCCACCCGGGGCCTCTGCTTCTGTTATATTCATTGCTCTCTATTTTGAATTATCGTATCCGAGTTTATAGATCGAGTAAAATGAATCTGATTCATCTTTGACAAGTATAACCCACAATTGATTATTTGCCCCTGTGTCTTTTTCTATACACAATCTGCTGCCATTGGCTACAGGCTTTTTGACGGCGAGCACATAATTTCTGTCAAGAGCACTTCGTATCACGAAATACGAGCCATAGACATTTTCGACTATCCAGCGTTGTATATTATTTGTCGGATAGCACTGCCATAATTGCACAATGTTGCCATTAAATATAGAACCATCCGTGACATCCAATGCGAAATCGGTATTGAAGGCAGTTCTTATTACATTAAAGCCTCCGTTTTTCTCAATTCTGAATGTCTGATTGTTTGATAAACTATAATATTCCCATACCTGAAGCTTGGCCCCATTGAAGAAACGGGCATCGGGTATATCGATAACATATCTCATATCTTCCCCTGACGCAAAAACGAATTCACTTTTCAGCATCTGAGCATTTGCCGAAAATGCTGTCAAAACTAACAGCAATAAAAATATTTTAGCACGTTTCATCTAAAATACCGGGAAGGTCGAGGGGCTTTCGACATATTTCTGTGTAAAATCATAATTTGACATGCAGAGCATAAGTATACCCTGTATCAAAGTCACGATTTCCCAAAGGCCACATGTGACTACCGTCAGAATGATAGACAATATACCGGCAGTGGTCTTGCCCAAATAGAAATACTGTATGCCAAGACCTCCGAGAAATATGGCCAACAACGCAGCGACGCCCCTGCTCTTGCCTCTGGCATCCGAGTCAAACGCATTGTTGCGCTGATAGTACTCCTGAGCGTTGAATGTATAATTGTATTGATTATTGGAGGTGCCATTAGTTCCGGCAAAACTGTTGCCACCGAACGGAGGCGGCGTCGTGCCGTCAACGGGTTGCACGCTGCCACAATAGCGGCATGTCGTTTCGTCATCATTCATATCGGCGTTGCAATACTTACACTTTTTCATAAAGATTCGATTTAATTTTTTAAGGTTTGTAATTGGTGCAAATTTATGATTTTTTTGAGATATTAGATATATACAACAACTAAATCTTGCCAAGACAGACAATATTATCTTATTTATTTGTAATTTTGCCGCATAAAAAGCGCAAATAAGAATATGTTGACATATACCACACATCTCAAAAAACTTGTAATGCCTGAATATGGCAGAAATATTCAGCGTATGGTAGACCATTGTCTCACAATAGAAGATCGAGCCGAGCGCACCCGTTGTGCCTCAACAATAATCAAGACAATGGAAACCCTTTTCCCGTCAAACACTAAAGCCGAGGAGTATCGACGCAAACTTTGGGACCACCTTGCAATAATGAGCGACTTCAAACTCGACGTTGATACTGAATATGACCTCATACGTCCCGAAAGTTTCGACGAGATCCCCGATCCTGTAAGCTTTGATCACGTCTCGTCGAAGTATCGCCACTATGGCGCCTACCTTGAGAAGATGATCGAACGCGTCGCAACCTTTGAAGACGGCGAAGAACGCACAAACCTCATATTGCTTCTTGCCAACCACATGAAAAAACTCATGTTGGCAGTCAACAAAGACGGTGTCGAAGACGAGAAGATATTCAAAGATCTGTCGATACTCTCCCACGGCGCGATCAGAATCACTCCCGAACAACTGAAGCTTCATGAATTTAAAGTTGTAGCAGCTCCTGCAACCGGCAAAAAGAAAAAGAAAAAATGATTGACACAGACGTTCTGACAAAAATCGGACGCATAGTCAAGACCCACGGCCTCGCAGGCGAAGTTTCGGCAAGTTTCGGGACAGATGTCGATTTTAATGCCGGCGACTGTCTGGTGCTTGACATCGACGGCATCGCCGTGCCGTTTTTCATAGCATCGGCGCGGCGACGCGGCATAGATGCATGGCTTCTGTCTATCGACGGCATAAAATCTCAAAAAGAAGCCTCGGAAATCGTCGGCTGCAACATCTTCGTGGATAACGAAAAACTCAGCGATGACGAAAACGACGATGACATTATATATGTCTCGGATATGGAGGGGTTCACTATTTTCGACGCAGCCGACGGAACGCGTGTCGGCTGCATAACCGCTATCGATGACTCGACAGACAACACGCTCTTTACCGTTAATACTCCCGACGGACGCGACATTTTCATACCTTTTGCCGAGGAACTCGTCACCGACATCGATCCCGAAGCCGAGACGGTGACTATGGCTATTGCAGATGGCCTGCTTGATCTATAAAAACCACAAAACCGATGAATATATACGACGAACAAGAAGCTGTGGACTTCATAAAATCACACATAAGTGACACTCTCGGTAAACGATGTGACGACGACACCATTCTCGAAATAATCGATATCATCTTTGATTATTATGAGGATAACGGTCTACTCGAACTTGATATTGACGACGATGAAGCAGACGGCGACGTTGACGCCATAATCATGTATGCAAAGAAACTGATCGGGAAAGACAATCGTCTCGGGTTATCTGACGGCGAAATCGCTGAGATTGTCAAGGCCGAGATCGATTATGAGCTCTCGCTCGATGACTGACCCCTATAGCATCCATTCATGATCAGAAACAGTATCAGAGCCATTCTTTTAGCCTTTGTCGCCACAGGCATGACCTGCCCGATTCTGTCGGCCGTAGAACCGGTCGACATGAGTCTTTCAGACAATATGAACATACCCGTTGTGGGCAAACGCTCTAAAGAAAAAGTCAGAACAAGAATGGCGGCGCTACGCCGCGAACTGTCTAAAGCCGGCATGACTGTCACATCGTTGCGCGATGGTGAAGTCATATTGATTACCGTTGCTGCCGACAAACTGTTTGCTCCCAATGCAATCGACCTCAAGTCTTCTGCGGGAGCATTTCTCGATAAATTAGACGACATTGTCAAAGCGCCTGACGACTATAAGATACTCGTGGCCGTACATACCGACGATACAGGTGATGACACTTACGCCGACAACATAACGAGTGACAGAGCCAACGCAATTGATACATATCTTACCAATCGCTCCGGCAAAGAGGCTATCAACCTCATACCATACGGTCTTGGACGCGATGAATTGCTCGTTGACAACGCCTCGATTAAATCCCGTCGCACAAACCGTCGCATAGAAATCTATATTGTCCCCGACGAAATTCTTGCCAAATCGAAGTGACAATAGAAATTAATGCAAATTATAGACCTGTTTTATTTGCCTGTAACAAATTAAATTGCTACCTTTGCGGTCGAAATCAATACAAAACCAACATTTTTTAATTAAACTTTAATGGCAACAAAAATCAGATTACAACGCCATGGTCGCAAGAACTATGCGTTTTATCCTATTGTTATCGCCGATAGCAGGGCACCACGAGATGGTAGATTTATTGAAAGGATAGGTTCTTATAATCCGAACACTAATCCTGCTACAATTACTCTAAACTTCGAGCGGGCTTTGTATTGGGTTAATGTAGGCGCTCAACCTACCGACACAGTCAGATCAATCCTTTCAAATGAAGGTGTCCTCCTGATGAAACATCTTCAGGGCGGTGTCAAGAAAGGCGCTTTTGACGAAGCTGAAGCTCAGCGTCGTTTTGAAGCATGGAAATCTAAGAAAATCGCCTCTGTAGACAAAGTCAAAGCCGATATGGCCGATAAGAAAGAGCTTGCGCTTAAACAACGTCTTGACGCCGAAGTCGCCAAGAATAAAGCCAAAGCCGAAGAAGTGGCTAAAAAGAAAGCTGAAATCGCCGCTGCAGCAGCTGCAGCAGCCGAAGAAGCTACCAAAGCTGCTACTGAAGCAACTGAAGGCGAAGCCGCTGCAGAATAATAATTTCTCAGACAAATACACAAAGATGAGGGAATATCCACGCGATATTCCCTCATCTTTGTTTTTGTATCAAGCCATCGTTATATACACGCCGTCTTTGTCGTTGTATATTCAGGCGCATGGTCGGGAGACCGTCGGTTGATGATTTGTAACAACGATGTCAATGTACTTTTGACATCGTTTTGGTCGGTTTAGACGCGCGGGGATGTCTGCCGCAGTAGCTATATTGGAGTGAGTTTTAGGGGTATGAGGATGGGGAGGTCGTCAGTTTCAAGCGCCGGTCGGGAGGTCATCGATCCAGACGCCGTCAATTCTGACGACGCTCGGGAGAGCGTCGTTCCATATCGCCTCGGTCCGGGCGCCGTGGATTCAGACGATGGCCGGGAGGCCATCGCCCCAGACGCCTCGGACTCTCTCGGTCTATGCGCCTCGAATGCCGGGTCGGTGTATTCTTTGAGGCCGGGCCAGCGGTAGAGGTGGGGGATGTCGGCGCGGGCGTGGAGGATCAACAGGCTGTTGGGATTGCTCGAGATGACGGGGAAGACGGCTGTGGCGACGCGGCGGAAGTCGTTGTTTTTCCTGGCGGGGCTGCACACGCCGTAGTCCTGAATGTCGAAGAGGAGAGCCGTATCATAGGTGAGGCCGCGGATGTTTTCGGGGCGCCGGCCTGTGGCGGCGTAGGTCTGCGCGTCGGGGGTCTTCAACCGGCGGGCGATGTAGACTGACATCTCTTTGCTCTGGGTCATGATGAGGATGTCGCTCGTCGGGGTGTAGCATTTGCGGAGGTACTCGACGTAGGCGCAGAGGATGCCGCGGGTGTCGACTCCGGGCGGGTCGACGACGAGGATCCGCCGCTCAAGGCGGCGGATGCGCATTTTCTCGAGCGGAGCGATGACGGCGGCTTCGGCACGGGTGAGGTTGCGGCCGAGGTAGCGTCGGAAGTGGTATGTGTAGACGGCGTTTTTCATCTCCGCTACAAAGGTAAGGACGGTTTGCAACGAATTTACCCCTAAAATTGCACTCTCATGCAATTTTAGGGATGTTAAATGCGACGGTCAGAGACCGCCGCTCCGTATCGCCTGCACAATTTTTGGTATGATCCTGAGAGGTGTGGAGCGACGGCCTTAGTTATCGCAAAATCAACGCATTAGCTATCGACACAAGGGTTGAAGCCCTTGTTTCATAACGACGATCAGAGATCGTTACTCCGTATCCATGGTGTTTTTTGCTACAGGTTCTTTCCGTCTGAAAAGGCGTTGCCGACAATGGTTGTAAGTTCCACGTAATGACTGTTGAAGGGATCAAACGATATCGGACGGAGCTTGCTGACATCGACGTTGCCATCTGCATCGAGCACCGATTCGTCGACGCCGACATTAACAATCTCACCGCGCATGATACATGTTTTTTCGTCATAGTCGATAAGTCGACATTCCATAGCTACGGCAAGTTCTTTGATGAGAGGGGCATCGACGAAGCCTGATTTCTCGGCATGAAAGCCGGCACGGTCAAATTTATCGGCAACATGATTGCCTGAAACAAGGCCGACATAGTCACATGCCCTGACGTATTGTGCCTGCCCCATGCTTATGGTAAAGGCCTTGCGGTCGAGAATGTTTTTGACTGTGCGGTGTGTAGGACTGAGACACATGCTGACCATATTATGCTCGCTGATTCCGGCCCACGCTGCATTCATGGCGTCGGGTGTGCCGTCGGGGTTATATGATGCTATTATAAAAACCGGCTGGGGATAAGACAGCGGCCGTGAGCCCAAATTTTTTCTCATATTCAATCGTTTTATACAATAACGGCCATAACTGCCGATTGGTTCTGACAGCTATGGCCGCGTATGGTTAAATATTGCGAAGATGCTTTTCCCAGGCCCATGCCGATTTGAGTGTCTCGTCAAGAGAACGCTCGGCTTTCCAACCAAGGACTTTGTTTGCCCGCGATGTATTGGCCCAAATTGCCGGGATGTCACCCGCGCGACGGCCTACATATTTATATGGAAGCTTGAGTTCATTGACAGCTTCGAATCGGGTTATAAGCTCGAGCACCGACACGGGCGTACCCGTACCGACATTGAAGATCTCATATTTTTCTTCCATCTTGTGGCCGGTCATGCGGTTGACTGCCGCAACATGGGCTTTGGCGAGGTCGACAATATCGATGTAGTCACGAAGGCATGTGCCGTCGGGTGTATCATAGTCGTTGCCGAATATGCTAAGGCACTCTCTGATACCGGCTGCAGTCTGGGTCACGTAAGGCAGAAGGTTGTTGGGCACACCGCGGGGAAGTTCGCCTATCAGAGCCGAGGGGTGTGCTCCAATAGGATTGAAATAGCGGAGCGCGATGCCATAAAGACCGGCATAGGCATGGCAACAGTCGCGAAGAATGTCTTCGGCTATCTGTTTTGTATTGCCGTAAGGTGAGGTCGACGGCTGGCGGGGTGTAAGCTCTGTAACCGGCAGGTCATCGGCGTCGCCGTAAACTGTCGCCGATGACGAGAAGAGTATATTGGGGCGTTTGAACTCTTTCATCATCTCGACAATGTTCATGAATGAGACAAGATTGTTCTGATAGTATTTCAACGGTTCGTCAACCGACTCTCCAACCGCTTTATATGCGGCAAAGTGGATGACGGTGCTGAATTCATGGCGTTCGAAGACTTTGCGGAGAGCCGCTTTATCGCAGGTGTCGCATTCTTCAAAGATGACATCGCGGCCAAGAATTTTCTTTACACCGTCGAGTGCTCCGGCATCGGAGTTGGAGAAGTTGTCGATTATCACTATATCATATCCGGCCTCGACCAGCGCTACAGATGTGTGCGAGCCTATATAACCGGTGCCTCCCGAGATGAGAATCGTTTCTTTTTTCATTTCTATTTTATGCTATTATTATTTATACTGTATAATCTGTTTTCAGTTCAGACGTCTTGCACCGTCACTTATAACAACGTCGTAAAATTTGGGTTCAAAGCCGTATCGGGCGCTGTAACCGACTCGGACAGTTTCTTTGAATCTGTCGACAATTTCGTTTCTGACGAGGTTGACAGTACAGCCGCCAAAACCGCCGCCCATTATCCTCGAGCCTGTGACACCCGACTTTCTGGCAAGATGGTTCAGGAAGTCAAGTTCTTCGCAACTGACCTCATAGTCTTTCGACAAGCCCTCGTGGGTGTCATACATGTCACGCCCCACTCTTTCATAATCGCCGGCTTCGAGTGCGTCGCAGACATCAAGGACACGCTCTTTCTCGCCGATGACGAACCGTGCGCGGCGGTAGTCTTCGTCAGATATATCGTTTTTTACGGCATCGAGCATTTCGGGGGTGGCGTCACGCAGAGTGTCAATGCCAAGGCGTGCAGCAACTCGCTCACATGATTCACGGCGTTTGTTATAGGGCGAATCGGAGAGTTGATGTTTGACAAGTGAGTCTATAAGCAACAGGCTATAGCCAATTGGATCAAACGGGAAATACTTGTATTCGAGCGAACGGCAGTCAAGTCGTATCAGATTGTCTTTGCGGCCGAAGACACTTGCGAACTGATCCATGATGCCGCAATTGACGCCGCAATAATTATGTTCTGTAGCCTGCCCTATGAGAGCAAGCCGGAATTTGTCAACCGCGCCGTCGTTGAAGATCTCGTTCAAGGCAAAAGCGAAACATGATTCCAACGCAGCCGAAGAACTCAAACCGGCTCCAAGCGGGATGTCTCCGGCAAAGGCGGCATCAAAGCCGGCTGCTTTGCCTCCGGCTTTTATGATCTCACGGCAGACGCCGAATATATACCGAGCCCAAGGCTGAGCCGGTTTGTCTTTTTCTCCGAGGCCGAATTGGGCATATTCGTCGCAATCGATTGAGAAAACGCGCACAACACCAGTGCCGTTTGCTCTGATTTCGGCCACAATAGTTTTGTCGATAGCGCCGGGAAAGACAAAGCCGCCGTTATAATCGGTATGTTCACCGATAAGGTTGATACGTCCGGCCGATGCAAACATATCACCATGGCCACCAAAACGCTCAGAGAATATTCCGGACACTCGTTGACTCAGTTCCATTTACCTGTAGTTTAGTTATTTATATTAATATAAGGATTAAAATAACGCTTTAATCTTTATTCTTACAAAAATAGTAATTATATCTCGATCGGAGCAATATAATCGGCGGTTTTTACTAATTTTGCGGAGTAAAAAATGGAAATAATCAAGCAATGGCCGAGAAGTCATTATTACTCAAACTGTTCACTACATTTTTCAAGATAGGTGCTTTTACATTCGGAGGCGGCTGGGCGATGATAAGTATAATCGAGCGCGAGATTGTCGACAAACACAAGTGGATAGACAAAACCGAGTTTCTCGATCTGCTCGCCGTGGCCCAGTCTATGCCGGGTATACTCGCAGTGAATATTTCGGTTGTCATCGGCGATAAGCTGAAGTCGCTGAAAGGCAGCCTGACGGCTGCAGCAGGAACGATAGCCCCAAGTTTTATAATAATTCTGCTTATCGCCATATTCCTGACTCCCGACCTTATCACAAATAACCCGGTAATTTCGAGCATCTTCAAAGGTATCAGGCCTGCTGTGGTCGCCCTTATCGTCGCACCGGTGATAACATCGGCCAAATCGGCGGGACTGTCATGGAAGACCGTATGGATTCCCGTGGCGGTGGCACTGCTTATATGGTCAAAGATACCTTATATCTCAAACCCTATACTCTACATCGTGGCGGGCGGTCTGGCAGGTTGGATCATAATGACCCGCAGCATCAAAAACGCCCGAAACATATCTGAAAAATAAAAGCTATGGTAATATATCTTAAACTTATCTGGAGTTATCTGAAAATAGGATTCTTCGGGTTCGGAGGGGGCTATGCCATGCTCGCTCTCATCGAAAACGAAATCGTGTCGCCGGGATGGATTACTGAAAAAATGTTTACCGACATTGTCGCCATCTCACAGATGACTCCAGGCCCCATAGGTATCAACTCGGCTACCTACATAGGTTATGTGGCACCAATACACTCATCACCGTCACTCGCCTCACCTCTGTGGGGCATACTCGGTTCGCTGCTATGCACGATAGTCGTCGTGCTGCCGTCGTTTGTGCTTGTCAGGTATGCAAGCCATTTTATCATAAACCACCGCGACAGCGCGATGATCAAAGGTATATTCATGGGGCTGCGTCCTGTCGTGGTCGGTCTTATCGGTTCGGCGGCACTGCTATTGATGAACGGTGAAAATTTCGGATATATCGAGGCTGACATCATCAAAAGCGTCATAATAGCGGTCGCGGCTCTCTGTGTGGTACTTTTCACTAAAATTCACCCCATCGCCATAATCGTGGCATCGGGGCTGACAGGTTTTTTAATTTTCTGATTACATGATGGATTACGAGCAGACTATCGACTATCTGTTTAATCAATTGCCGGTCTTTCAAAACAAGGGAGCCGGAGCATATAAACCCGGGCTTGAGACAGTGACGGCTTTGTCGGGCATGTTCGACAACCCGCACAAATATCTCAAGACGATACATATCGCCGGGACGAACGGCAAAGGCTCTACTGCCCATACGCTTGCCGCAGTACTTCAGTCGGCAGGCTATAAAACAGGTCTTTTCACGTCGCCGCATCTGCTTGACTTCCGTGAACGCATACGCATCGACGGGGAGATGATATCGCAGGCTGAAGTCATAGATTTTGTTGAGACTTACCGCAAGCGAGCCGGCGACATTGAACCTTCATTTTTCGAACTGACTACAGTCATGGCATTTGATCACTTCGCACGACATGGCGTAGACTACGCCGTCATAGAGACAGGCCTCGGCGGACGGCTCGACAGCACAAACATCATAAGCCCGATGCTCAGCGTCATCACGAACATATCGCTCGACCATACAGCGCTTTTAGGCAATACACTACAGCTCATAGCCGCCGAAAAGGCCGGCATTATCAAGCCGGGAGTGCCGGTTGTCATAGGCGAGGATTCGGGTGTCAGAAGTGTCTTCATGGCAAAAGCCCGTGAAACAGATTCTGAAATCATATTCGCCGAGGACAGGTCGATGTTTGACTGTTTCGAGAAGACTTCGGATTCAATTATATATAAGTCAACGCCATGGAGCGATATCGCAGGCGAACTGACCGGTGACTGCCAGCCGAAAAACGCATCAACAATCATGAATGCATTGAAAAAGCTGTCTGATCTTGGCATAAAGTTCACAGCCGACGACGTCAGGGAGGGATTCGGGAATGTGGGCAGCCTTACCGGCCTTACGGGACGATGGTTCAAGGTCGCCGATAAGCCGCTGACCATATGCGACACAGGTCATAATCCCGGCGGCTGGCAGTATCTGTCACGACAGTTGTGCGCTGTGAAATCACGGCTGAATATGGTTATAGGTTTTGTCAACGACAAAGATGTGTCGTCGATACTCACGATGATGCCCCGCAATGCCCGCTATTATTTTGTCAAGCCGTCGGTCGAACGCGGTCTTGACGCCGCTATACTTAAAGAGAAAGCAGCCGCCTATGGAATCGAGGGCCGGGCATTCGGAAGTGTTGCCGAAGGATACAAAAAAGTCCTCTCCGAAGCCGGAGAGGACGATATGATATTTGTCGGAGGCAGCACGTTTGTCGTCGCCGACCTGCTGTCTGAGCTTTAAAGTTCTTTTACAGCTATCACCTCGATCTCGACAAGTACTTTTTTGGGCAGTTCTTTTACAGCCACTGCCGAACGTGCGGGATAAGGAGCTGTGAAAGTCTCGCCGTAGACTTCGTTCATAGGGACGAAATCGGCCATATCGGCCAAAAAGACGGTAGTCTTCACTACGTTTGCAAGCGAGAGCCCCGCTTCTTCGAGAATAGCCTTTACATTGGCGAGAGATTGTGCGGTCTGAGCCTTGATGCCTTCGGGTATCAGGCCTGTAGCAGGATCAATGGGTATCTGCCCAGAAGCATATACAAACGGACCTGCGTCGATAGCCTGACTATACGGACCGATAGCACCGGGTGCTGCTGTTGTGGCAATTACTTTTTTCATAAATTCAGTTTTTATTAGGTTGATTGTTTATGTTGGCGTCATCGCAGATTCTTATGATGTCGATGTCGTTGAGTTTGATTGAGCCGGCATAATCGTCGATCGATTTTGTCATGCCGTCAAAAATAGTGACTATTCCCTTATAGTTGACATTGAAATCTTTTATAAAGTTTTTGGAACCCGTCATTTCGAGGCGTTTTCTAACCAACGCTATTGTCATATCGTCGGGCGGCAGGGCCGGCTGATATGCAAACTGCTCTTTTTTCACATCCATGACGACGCGCGATATAAGCCCGGCTTCGAGTAGCGCATCTATGGCTCTCGTCACAAGACTCGGCGGCAACCCGTAGTTGACGATCAGAACCCGCGCGGTCACAGGGCTGCAGTTGTTGCAGAAGCGCTGCACGATTACAGTAGCGACGGCCATGATCACTTTCTCGCGATATCGGGGTGATATGCACGAAATGTCGTCGTTATAACTGTATCTGAATATATTCTGGGCCGAATAACATATGACGGCGCCCGACAATGTGATTACCCACACAAGCTGTAGCCATATAAACAGCAGGGGCAGGAACGAGAAACTGCCGTAAATGGCATTGTTCCTCGCGACATACATCTGACCCGTGACAAATATCCACTGAAGGATAAGAAATCCGGTGCCTGATATAATGCCGGCAATAAAAGCGTTGCCAAACTTTACCTCGGCATTGGGAATAAGCATGTATAACGCTGTAAAAAACAGCCATGTAAACACATACGACGCGACTTCGAGCAGGATCGACACCACCGGTGTAAGAAACGGGAAATCAAACATTGCCTGCAATGTAGTCGAAAGCATTACGTTGATGCCGCCGATGCATACCATGATGACGGGCAGTATAAGGAGCATCGCGGTGTAGTCGGTTATCTTACGCCAGAAACTGCGGCCGGTGTTCACGCCCCATATACGATTAAAGGCTTCTTCAATGCTGCTTACAAGCGAAATAAGCGTCCATAAGAGAAATATCAGTCCGACGCCTACGAAGATGCCTTCGGAGGTCTGATTGAGATATGAATCGACAAAGTTGAACGCCTGAGAAAGAGCCCCTTTCATCGCATGAAAGGTATTCATCAACTGGTCTTCGAGATAGGTCTGAAGCCCGAAGCCGCGTCCGAGAGCGAAAAGCATGGCCAAGGCCGGCACAAGAGCAAGAAGAGTGCGATAGGTCATAGCGCATGCCTGTGACTGAACATCGCTATTCAAGAATGACTTTATCGAAAGATTAAGGGTCTTGACGATTTTAACGACCAACGTGTTTTTATCTTCGCGCCAGACATCGGCCGAGACATACCGCCACAGCGATCGGGCTCTCGCCACAGTCTTATTTATGAAATCCAACAACTTTGACATGCTCTGCAAAGATACATCATTATTTTGAATCAATCTATCATAACTAACAACCGTTTTTTAATGATTGTTGACTAACTTTGCATCATGACTCTGACAGCAATCATACTTATATTATCGCTGTTGCTCGTTGCAGCATCAGTTATCATACTCATATTGATGAAGAAACTCGCCACATGCCGTGCCGGACAACATGTGCTTGACATCGAGCTGGCACGTTGCCGCGAACGCCTCGCCGTCATCGACACCGAGAGCGAAGAGCACTTCGACCGTATAGCCCGCAAAATCATATTCGACAACACATCGCGTCTCTCGGGTGAAAACCGCGAGGCTATAGCCCGTCTTATCGACCCGGTCAAAGAGAACCTCGAGAACTTCAGGCGCGCATATTCAGAAGCCTATACGAGCGAGGCCGAGAAGCGTGCGGCGCTCGACAGCCAGATCAGAGAACTGTTTGACTCAAACCAAAGAATTTCTATGGCGGCAAGACGCCTGTCAGATATTATCAAAGGCAACACGGGCGCTCAAGGCAAGCTTGGTGAAATAGTGCTTGAAAACATTCTCGACGCTGCGGGACTCGTAAGAGGCCGCGACTATCTGTCACAGAAAACAATAGACGGCGACAGCGCGGTACGTCCCGACATAATCGTCAACTGTCCGGACAATCGTCATATTATCATAGACTCGAAAGTTTCGGTAACCGATTATGCGAAGATGTGTGACGCCGATGACGCTACCCAAAGGCGACAATACGGCGAAGCTCATGTCAGATCGCTCAAACGGCATATCGAAAAACTCAGACGCACGAATTATCAGGATTTTCTCGGTGGCTCGACACCGGATTTCGTCATGATGTTCATACCGCACGAAGGCGCTTATCTCGCAGCAATGCAGATAGCTCCCGAGCTATGGCAGACGGCTTTTGACAGCAATGTAATCATAGTGTCGCCCACCCACCTGCTTTCTGTAGTCAGACTTGTGGCGATGATGTGGCGGCAGGACAAGCAAAACCGCCATGCTCTCAGAATCGCGGAGCAAGGCGGTAAGATGATCGACAAGCTCGCCGCCTTCGTCGACGATATGTCAAAGCTCAGAAACAGTCTCAAAGCTGCCGGAGCGGCCTTTGATGCGGCGGCCATAAAACTCGAAGGACGTGGAGGCATCAGAAGCATCGGAGAGAAGATGCAAGAACTCGGAGCGAAAGCTTCGAAGACAATGCCACCCCGAATGACCACCAAAGACGATGATGATCAGCGATAGTCTTTAAGTTCGCGCTGCAGGCGTTGGCGGGCGAAAAAAATGCGACTCTTGACAGTGCCGAGCGGCAATCCCGTGTGTTCGGCTATCTCGGCATATTTATAGCCGGCGACATGCATAGAGAAAGGCACCTTATAGGAATCTTCGAACGAGTCTATGATGGCTGTTATTTCTTTAGAGGCGAGTGAGCCTTCGGGCGACTCATAGCCAGAGTTTTGCGGCAGATTTAGATGATAGAGATCTTCGGTAAGGTCGAGGACGGTGCCCGATCTGACAATTTTACGATAGTTATTGATAAACAGATTGCGCATTATCGTAAAAACCCAACCCTTGAAATTGACATTGTCGACATATTTGTCTTTGTTGTCCAGTACTTTCAATGTTGTATCCTGAAGCAGGTCATAAGCATCGTCTCTATTTGATGTAAGGATATAAGCGAAATTGAGCATGTTGCTCTGCAGCTTTATCAACTTTGCCTGAAATGTTTTTGACTCCATATTTTTATAGATATAGATGAATAATATAGTTTCATGTTGAAACGACTAACTCAACATTACAACGCTGCAGGAAATAAAACGCCCTGAAAATTAGGGTTATTTAGGATCTATTCACTTAAAGTCACGAGCGAAAGGTTGATAAGAGGATGTTTAATAATTACTGTTAAAACCGGAGTATATGTGCCAATCAACGCAGGGATATACAAAAAAATTGATTGTCTCCCGACAACCAATCCAATTAACCTTAAATCTATACCATGAAAAACTGATGCAAAGTTATAGCCTTTATTTTGAATCCGCAAATTTTTCAGCGATTTTTCAGTGAAAAGTTTGCGGATTCGGCATTTTTCATAGCAGAAGTTATGACAAAAGATAAAAATGTTTACTTTTTGTCGGAACAAACTTCTGCCAAGGGGTATTTATTCAACATAGACTTCGCGATGGAACGAAGGCTCTATTACTTCGTCGGCCGTACGGTCGGGAAAATCGCCTTCAGTCGAGATGAAGACCCAGTCGACGTCGTCGGTGCGACGCATCAACGAAACGAAGAAAGCCTGCGACTGGGGACTGCCGACGACAATCACCCGCGAGGCACCGGCTTCACGGGCCGCCGTGAATGTATCGGCAAATGTCTTGAGCGTAAGATCGTCTGTATTGTGGTCGGCAAGATCGTCGCTGTATGTCAACACTATAGTATTGTAGCCTTCGAAAGCTTCTTTCATTGCCTCTTTATTTGTAAAATCAGCACGTGTCACGGTGAGCAACTCGTCGTTGAGCATAACATGCTCGGGATAATCCACCATGGCATTTACAGCAATATCTCTTGCAAGCAGGACAGACAATACATCGGCAAAGACTTTATTGTTTGTGCCGGTTAATGCGATTTCTTTCATAATAATAAATATTGTGTTAAATTTATTGTTTTTGATTATAACATATAAACTCGGCGTTTCGTTTATTTTTTTGTAATTTTGCAAAAAATACCAGCCAGAGTCATGAAGATTTTAGTTACCGGCGCACGCGGCCAACTCGGCAATGAGATGAGAGATGTTCTCGAACGTCTCAACCCGGGGATTACAACTTATATCGATATGGATGAGCTCGACCTCGGAGATTTCGATGCGGTCGAGAAATATTTAACTGACGGCGATTTCAGCCATGTCGTCAATTGTGCGGCATATACGGCTGTCGAGCGTGCTGAAATCGAGAAGAGCGTATGCCATCGCGCAAACGTAGATGCCGTCTCAAACCTTGGCAGAATGTCAGACAGACTCGGATTCAAGATACTGCACGTGTCGACCGACTATGTTTTCGACGGTAATTCGAGCAGACCTTATACCGAGAGCGACAAGGTCAATCCGGTGTCTGAGTATGGCATCTCGAAACGCCACGGCGAAACCGCATTGCTCGGTCTTGCCCCGGAGAGTATCATCGTACGCACAGGCTGGCTCTATTCGAGTTATGGCAACAATTTTGTCAAGACAATGCTCAGACTCGGACGCGAACGCAAGAATCTGAATGTCGTCTTCGATCAGATTGGCACACCGACTTATGCCGCCGACCTCGCCGAGGCGATAGCCTCGATACTGTTTAACCGACAGTGGACGTCAGGGATATACAATTTTTCGGACGAAGGCGCATGCTCGTGGTATGACTTCGCGACCGTGATCTTTAAGATGTCGAACATCACAGACTGCCATGTGGCGGCAATCACATCAAAAGATTATCCGTCGGCGGTCACACGTCCGCATTACTCTGTGCTCGACAAATCAAAAATAAAGGCTGTCTATGGTATCGAGATACCGCATTGGGAAGAATCTCTGGCGCGTTGCCTCGACAGAATATCAGCAGACAGTGACATCTGAACTTAACATCTCAAGATAATATAAATTGGCTACTATCAACGAAGAAATAGAACGGCGCCGCACTTTTGCTATCATATCACACCCTGACGCCGGCAAAACCACTCTGACAGAGAAACTGCTTCTTTACGGCGGTGCGATACACATCGCCGGAGCTGTCAAATCAAATAAAATCAAGAAGACCGCCACCAGCGACTGGATGGAGATCGAGAAGCAACGCGGCATTTCTGTAGCGACGTCTGTCATGGGCTTCAACTACGGCGATTATAAGATCAACATCCTCGACACACCGGGCCACCAGGACTTCGCGGAAGACACTTACCGCACTCTGACAGCCGTCGACAGTGTCATCATCGTCGTCGACGTCGCCAAAGGTGTCGAACAGCAGACCCGCAAGCTGATGGAAGTCTGCCGTATGCGCAACACACCTGTGATCATTTTCGTCAACAAACTCGACCGCGAGGGCCGCGACCCGTTTGAAATACTTGACGAACTCGAAAGCGAGCTAAAGATCAGTGTTAGACCGCTGTCGTGGCCGATAAACATAGGCGCGAAATTCAAGGGCGTATATAATATATATGAGCACAGCCTCGATCTTTTCACACCCGACAAACAGAAAGTGACCGAGCGCGTTGAAATAGACGACATCAACGATACAGCCATCGACGAAGCCGTAGGTGAAACCGATGCGGCAAAACTGCGCGAAGATCTTGATCTGATTGAAGGTGTCTACCCTGAATTCGATGTCAACGAATATCTCGCCGGCAAGCTGGCTCCGGTGTTCTTCGGTTCGGCCCTCAACACATTCGGTGTTAAAGAACTGCTCGACTGCTTCGTCAAGATCGCTCCCTCACCCCGCCCTGTCGTAACACTCGAGCGCGAGGTAAAACCCGCCGAAGATACTTTTTCGGGCTTTGTCTTCAAGATACACGCCAACATGGATCCGAACCACCGGAGCTGTATCGCGTTCGTAAAAATCTGTTCAGGCAAATTCGAACGCAATGCCAATTATAAACATATACGTTCGGGCAAGATGATGAAGTTCTCGGCCCCGACAGCTTTCATGGCCCAGAAAAAGAGCATCGTTGACGAGGCTTATCCCGGTGACATCGTGGGCCTGCCGGACACCGGAAATTTCAAAATCGGCGATACTCTGACAGCTGGAGAAGAACTTCATTTCAAGGGACTGCCAAGTTTCTCGCCCGAGATGTTCAAATATATCGAAAACGCCGACCCGATGAAATCGAAGCAGCTCGACAAAGGCATACAACAGCTTATGGACGAAGGCGTAGCCCAACTCTTTACCAACACATTCAACGGCCGTAAGATTATCGGCACGGTAGGACAGCTACAGTTCGAGGTGATACAATACCGCCTCCTCCACGAATATGGCGCACAATGCAACTGGGAGCCGATATCTCTATATAAGGCCTGCTGGATCGAGAGCGACAATGCCGCCTCGCTCGAGTCGTTCAAGAAACGCAAAAACAGATTCATGGCTGTCGACAGAGAAGGACGCGATGTGTTCCTCGCCGACTCAAATTATGTGCTTCAGATGGCACAGTCTGATTTCCCCGACATCCGTTTTCATTTTTCAAGTGAATTTTAACAATAAATTATAAAAAGCTGATTATCATGGCAAAAATTGGTTCCGTAATGACCTCTGTAGGCCGCAAAGCACTTTTGCTTGGCAGCGGCGAATTAGGCAAAGAGGTCGCAATCGAGTTACAGCGCTACGGTGTAGAAGTTGTAGCTTGCGACAGATATCCCGGTGCACCGGCAATGCAGGTGGCCCACAGAAGTTATGTTTTCAACATGCTCGACGGCGAAGCCCTTCGCCAGATAATCGAGGCCGAAAAACCCGACCACATAATTCCCGAAGTCGAAGCCATCGCAACTCCTGTACTTGTCGAACTCGAGAAAGAAGGCTACAACGTGACGCCTACGGCCAATGCCGCATTCCTGACAATGAACCGCGAGGGTATACGTCGTCTGGCCGCCGAGACTCTTGGCGTCAAGACATCGCCCTATCGTTTTGCTTCCGATTATGAAGAATTCAAAAAAGCGGTCGACGAAATAGGTATCCCCTGTGTTGTCAAACCTGTGATGAGTTCATCGGGTCACGGTCAGTCCATGATAAAAAAAGCCGAAGACATCGAAAATGCCTGGCATATCGCCCAGGAAGGCGGTCGGGCAGGTGCAGGACGTGTCATAGTCGAGGGGTTTGTCGATTTTGATTACGAGATAACGCTTTTGACAGTCAGAAGCGTCAGCGGTACTGTGTTCTGCGAGCCTATCGGCCATATCCAGATAGACGGTGACTACCGATACTCATGGCAACCCCAGCCAATGTCAACAAAAGCCATCGAAAGTGCCCGCGATATAGCAAAGAAAGTGACTGACGCACTCGGCGGTTACGGTATCTTCGGCGTGGAACTTTTTATTAAGGGTGACGAAGTAATTTTCAGCGAAGTATCACCTCGCCCTCACGATACCGGCATGGTGACGATGATATCACAGGACCTCAGCGAGTTTGCCCTTCATGCCCGCGCTCTGCTCGGCCTTCCCGTTCCTGCAATCAGATTTTACGGGCCGTCGGCTTCACGCGCAATCGTTGTCGAGGGCGATACCGACAAGATCGAGATGGATAATCTCGAGACTGTTCTGGCCGAACCCGGTGTGCAGATGCGCATCTTCGGCAAGCCCGAGATCAAAGGCCACCGTCGCATGGGCGTCATACTGGCGACCGACGATAGCGTCGAGACTGCCCGCGCCAAAGCAGAAAGGGCTTATGATGCGCTGAAGGTAAATGTTCTGCCCCGCTGACGACAATGGGTATTCAACAATCTGACGTCAAAAAGCTGACCCTTATGTTTGCCGCGGGCGATATAGCCCGCGCAGACATACTGCTCAGCCCCGACAGAATATATTATCGTTTCGCTACAGACGATTCAATCGAAGACGGCCAGCTACCGCCATATAAAGGCGATTTTGCCGAACTTGTCACTGATATCATATCATCGTTGCCGGCGAACACAAACATAGCCGGCGATAATGTGAAGATGACAGTGTTTATAGACAACAAGCTGTCAGTCATCACGTCGGACGTAGACACAATAAGAAAAACTGTCGCCCGACTTTGTGACGTGGCCGATGAATTCGCTTTTCTAAGGGGTTTCTGTTAGAAGAAATCAAATCCAAACACACTCTTAGAGTCGAAAGAATTTTACAGCATTGGCGGTGGTCATTTCAGCCACCGCTTTTGTATCTATGTCCAAAATTCCGGCGACACACTCGGCGGTATAGACCATGAAAGCACTCTCGTTGCGTCTGCCTCGCTTGGGCACAGGCGCGAGATAAGGTGAATCGGTCTCCAACATCAGACGGTCGAGACCGATCACCGGCAGCACTTCTTTAAGTTTTGAGTTCTTGAATGTGACAATGCCGTTTATGCCAAACATATAGTCACCTACCCGTCTGACCCGCTCGACATCGGCGATTGTCCCGCCGAAGCTGTGAAAGACAGCATCTACCGCGGGCGCTCCTTGAAGCACTTCGAGTGTCTGATCGAGTGCTTCGCGACAATGTATGATGACGGGCAGCCCACAGTCTGCGGCTACTTCTATCTGACGCTCGAAGACCTGCATCTGTTGGTCTTCATAGGTTTTATCCCAATAAAGATCCATACCTATCTCGCCAACTGCCACATCATTATCACGGTCAAGATTTGACAGGACCTCGTCGAGTGTATCGCGCCATGCCTCGTTTACCTCAGTCGGGTGAAGCCCCATGGCACAATATACGTTGTCTTTGTATCTCGATGCCAGCAACCTCATCGGTTCGATCGAAGCAAGGTCGACGTTTGGGAATACCATATGTGTCACACCGGCCCCGACAGCACGTTCGACGGCTTTATCTCCACCACCGTCAACGTCAAATTCGGTAAGGTAGAGATGAGTATGAGTGTCAAAAAGTTCCATATCAATGGTCGCGGCAGGCCGATTTTATAGCAAGGTCTGTAAAGAACGTTCTGCCTTCAAGATCGAGACCGGCGTCGGCGATTGCAGCCACAGCTTTATCGGAGTATTCATTTATCAGCCTGATACTCCGCTCGTTAAGTTTCAGACTGTCATATACGGCGGTTACCTGTCTGATACGTTCTTTATCTTCAAGATCTTCAGACAGTATGTCAAGAAGATCCTCGCGTGCTTCCGACAGAGCTGTCACAAGCAGCCATGTTTTCTTTTCGTTGATAATATCGCCGCCTATGCCTTTGCCGAATATTGTCGGATCGCCATATGTGTCAAGCCAATCGTCTTTAAGCTGGAAAGCCATGCCGAGGTTGACGCCATATTGATAGAATGCTTCTGCTTTGCTGGCATCGGCTCCGGCGACTATGGCGCCCATGCGACAGGCGCAACCGAGAAGGACCGAGGTCTTCAGCCTGATCATGTCGAGATACTGCGCAACCGTTATATCCTTGCGTTTCTCAAAATCCATGTCGTACTGCTGGCCTTCGTAGACCTCCATCGCCGTTTTGTTGAACAGGTCGAAAGCTTCTCTGAGGAATTCGCCTGAAGATTTTGCTATATACCAATATGCGAGAGTAAGCATGGCATCGCCCGACAGTATGGCTGTGTTATCGTCCCATTTGACATGAACGGTGGGATGACCTCGACGAATATCAGCTTTATCCATGACATCGTCATGAAGCAATGTGAAATTATGGAAAATCTCAATTCCGAGAGCCGGATCAATTGCTTTTGTCACATCTCCGCCAAGCGCGCTGCATACTGCAATGACCAATAACGGACGCAGCCGTTTGCCGCCGGACTCAAGTGTGTAATCGATAGGTCTGTAAAGGCCGGCCGGATTCTGCGGTAAAGAGATTCCATTGATTGCTGAAGCGATTAAATCTGATATTTCGTCATGAGTCAACATAGCTGTGTTTTATTTTTATGCAAATGTAATCAAAAATACCATGACCGTGGGCTTGTTAGTGAAAAATAGCGTAAATTTGTAGTAAAATAAACAGTCATGGAACACCTACCACAAGACCCCGTCATATTATTGAGTTATATAAACACCAAGCTCAGAGACGAATACCGCGACCTTGACTCGTTATGCGAAGATCTTGGCATCGACCGTGAGACGCTAGTCGGCAAACTTGGTAACGCAGGCTTTGAATATTCGCCCGAACACAACAAGTTTTGGTAATGGAAGAATATCTCGACAAACTTAATCAACAACAGCGCCAGGCTGTCGAATATCTCGACGGCCCGGAACTGGTTATCGCCGGCGCGGGTTCGGGCAAGACGCGTGTGCTCACATATAAAATCGTGCATCTTCTCGCCAAAGGCTATGAACCGTGGCGTATAATGGCTCTTACATTCACGAATAAAGCGGCTCGCGAGATGCGTGAGCGCATCGAGGCTCTTGTCGGCGATAAGACGTCTTCAAAATTATGGATGGGGACATTCCACTCGATGTTTCTTCGCATTCTCAGGGCCAATGCCGACCTGATCGGATTCAAACGTGATTTCACAATTTATGAGACATCAGACTCGAAATCGCTGCTGAAGATGATTATAAAGGATATGCAGCTTGATGAAAAGCTATATAATCCGTCGACAGTTTTCAATGCTATTTCATTTGCAAAAAACGCATTATACTCCCCCGAAGCCTATCGTGCCGACGCCGATCTGATGCGTTCGGACAAAAACTGCCGACGACCTCATATAGTCGACATCTATACGGCCTACCGCGACCGCTGCCGCATCGCCGGAGCGATGGATTTCGATGACCTGCTGTTCTACACCAACGTATTGCTGTCATCAAACCCCGGAGTTCTCAACCACTACCGCGAATTTTTCAGATATGTATTGGTTGACGAATACCAGGACACCAATCACGCGCAAAACAGCATCATCACCCTGCTCACCGAGGGTCAAGGCAACCTGTGTGTCGTCGGCGATGACGCGCAAAGCATATATTCGTTTCGCGGCGCGAACATAAAGTTTATTTTGAATCTGCGCGACCAATATGCCAATTTAAAAACTTTTAAGCTCGAACGTAACTATCGCTCGACCCAGAACATAATCAACGCCGCCAATACGCTTATCGACAAAAACTCGCGTCAGATCCACAAGGATGTATTCTCTGAAAACGAACCGGGCGAACGCATCAACATAGTCGAGAGCTACAGCGACTTCGAAGAAGGCTATCTTGTGGCAAACCGCATATCGCAAGTAAAGATGCACAGCAAAGACAGTTATAACGACTTTGCCGTGCTCTACCGCACCAACGCACAGTCGCGTATACTTGAAGAAGCTCTACGCAAACGCAATATTCCCTATCGCATATACGGAGGTCTCGCCTTCTATCAGCGCAAGGAAATAAAAGATGTCGTCGCATATCTGCGTCTTGCAATCAATCCTGACGACGACGAAGCCTTCAAACGTGTGATAAACACACCGGCCCGCGGTATCGGCGAGACCACGGTTAAAAAATTGGCGAACGCAGCAATTGAGAATAAAGTGAGCCTGTGGCGCATAGCTGTTGATCCGGCCGGCTATCAGCTTGACATCAACAGGGGCACAAAAGCGAAAATCGAGAGTTTCACCAATCTCATATCACAGTTTATAGCTCGTAACAACGACGGCATTGACGCCGAGACCATGACAGTCTCCATCGTCAACGAATCAAGGATCTTAGCTCTGTATGCCTCTGACAGCACGCCAGAAAGTGTGTCGAAAAAAGAGAATATCCAGGAACTTCTAAACGCCGCCCGTCAGTTTGTCGATGACAAAAAAGAACAAGGCGCCTCCGAGAGTGTTCGCCTTGTCGACTTCTTGTCGGAGGTGTCTCTTGCGACAGACCAGGACGAGGCCACGGGAATGGAAGAATGTGTGACTCTTATGACTATACATGCCGCAAAAGGTCTGGAGTTTGACAATGTGTTTATAGTCGGAGTCGAAGAGGACCTTCTCCCGTCGTCTATGGGACGTGGCAGTCTCGCCGAAATCGAAGAAGAACGGCGTCTGCTTTATGTCGCCATAACCCGCGCCAGGAGGTTCTGCATGATGACCTACGCCAAAAGCCGATATATCAACGGACAGAATAAACTATGTAATCCATCGCGTTTTCTAAGGGATATAAATATCAAATATCTCAAGGTAGGACTTGGCTCTCAGATAGGGACGTCTGAAGTACGTCCTTCACGAGACTGCTATGAACACCAGAGGGTGTTGAAGCCAATAGGCACGTCTACGGCATATCGTGGCGACAACAGGCAAAATACCTACGAAACAACGAATAACAGACCGACACCGACTGCAACGGGCGGCAGCAACGACTATGCCCAGCATTCAGCCTCCGAACTTCAAACCGGCGCAGTGATCGAACACCAGCGTTTTGGCCGCGGCGTCATCACAGAGATAGACACAAGCACCCCCGACCACAAGATCACTGTAAGATTTGACAACGTCAGCACTAAAAAACTGCTGCTTAGTTTTGCAAAATTTAAAATACTCGGATAATGAAAATAACCGACATACCTACCCCGTTTTATGCAGTCTACACCGACCGCATAGCCAAAAATCTCGATATCATCGAATCTGTGTCGCGCCGTGCCGGCATCAAGATCATCATGGCGTTCAAAGCCAATGCGTTGTGGCGTACTTTCAGTCTATTCAAGGAAAGAGGATTCGCATCTACGGCAAGTTCGCTCAACGAGATGCGTCTCGGACGCGAGTTTCTTTGTGACGAAGTACACAGCTATTGCCCGGCCTATACCGACGCGACCATCGACGAGTATCTTGATGGCAGTTCACACATAACGTTCAACTCTCTCGGACAGTGGAACAGATTTGCCGCAAAGGTCAGGGAATACAACGAGGCCAACCCGTCAAAGCGTGTATCACCGGGGCTTAGAGTCAATCCGAAATGCTCGGTCATCGAGACCGATATCTATAATCCGGCATTGCCGGGCTCGCGGTTCGGCGTGCCGGCCGAAGCTCTGAAAGAGGGGCTTCCGGAGGGTATAGAAGGCCTTCATTTCCATGCTCTCTGTGAGTCGACGAGCTATGACCTCGAAAAGGTGCTCGAAGCTTTCGAGCATCAGTTCGGGCATCTGCTCGACAAAGTGAGATGGGTCAACATGGGCGGCGGCCATCTTATGACCCGCGAGGGATATGACACCGACCATCTTGTAGCGCTGCTCATCGCTTTCAAGGAACGGCATCCGGGGGTAAGTGTCATCCTTGAACCCGGGAGTGCCTTTACGTGGCGTACGGGCGACCTGATCACCTCTGTCGTCGACATCGTCGAAAACGACGGCATAAGCACGGCTATCGTCGATGTGTCGTTTGCCTGTCATATGCCCGACACTCTCGAAATGCCATATCAGCCTAAAATAACCGAGAGCGTCGCCACAGGCCATGCCTATCGCCTCGGGGGCAATTCATGTCTCAGCGGCGACTTCATGGGCGACTGGTATTTCGCGAAACCTCTCGAAGCCGGACAGCGCCTGACGCTTGAAGATATGAACCATTATACAACCGTCAAGACAACGATGTTCAACGGTATCCAACATCCGGCGATCGTCGTGGCATCGAACGAGCATTCTGACGACGCCCGCATAATACGCGTTTTTGATTACGAAGATTATAAATCAAGAATGAGCTGAAGATGAAAACCTATTCTGTCATTATACCGGTCTATAACCGTGTCGACGAAGTCGACGAACTGCTCGACAGTCTTACCAAACAGACATCAAACGACTTTGAGGTCGTCATCGTCGAAGACGGTTCGACACAACCGTGTAAGGACGTGACCGACAGATATGCGTCACGCGGTCTTGACGTAAAATATTTTTTCAAACCCAACGAAGGTCGTTCTATAGCCCGCAACTATGGTATGGAAAGAGCCTCGGGAGAATATTTCATCTTCTTCGACTCAGACTGTGTCATACCCCCGACATATTTCGAGACGATCTCAAAAGCATTGTCGACCAAGCATTATGACTGCTTCGGCGGACCCGACGCCGCCCATGACTCTTTCAGCGACACACAGAAAGCCATAAACTACTCGATGACGTCATTTATGACCACCGGTGGCATAAGAGGCGGCAAAATAAAACTCGAAAAATTTGTGCCGCGCACGTTCAACATGGGTTTTTCGCGTAAGGTATACGAGCAAGTCGGCGGTTACCGCGAGATGTTTTCCGAAGACATCGACATGAGCACCCGGATACGCAACGCCGGATTCTCGACGGGCCTTATTGCCGACGCACCCGTATGGCATAAACGTCGCATCGACTTCAGAAAATTTTTCAGGCAGGTATATGTCTTCGGCATGTCTCGTGTGACTCTCAAACTGCTCTATCCCGACTCTCTCAAGCCTGTACATCTCTTGCCTGCGATATTCGTCATGGGCAGCCTGCTGCTGATAGCACTCGGCATCTTTGTATCACCGTGGTTTCTGTTGCCATTGGGTCTATACTTCCTCGCAGTCTTCATCGGCGCGCTTTTAAAGACCCGCAAGCTCAACATCGCCGCCAAGGCCATTCCGGCTGCGACAATACAACTCGGAGGCTACGGCATCGGCTTTATAAATGCTTACTTTTCCAAAATCATACTTAGACGCGGACGCGACATCGATGAAGAAATAGCAATAAGAAAAGGGAAATAAGCCATGAAAGACACTAAGCCCGCCAATCACGGCAAAACCATCAAAGAGATGGCTACAGAACTCAGACCTCGCGAAAAGGCTCTGAAAAACGGCATCAAAAGTCTGACTAACGCCGAACTGATGGCTTTGATTTTCGCGACAGGCATAAAAGGCCGTTCGGTGATAGACATGAGCCAGGACATACTTGATGAATTCGACGGCCATCTGTCGAAGGTAACGAGCCTTAATGTCAACGAACTGACAAAACGTTTCTCCGGCATCGGGCCGGCCAAGGCCCTTAATCTTCTTGCCGCGCTCGAACTTGGCTCGCGGTCGGCCGCCGATGCGCGTCTTGTAACCGATGCAGTCATCAATTCGTCGGAGATCGCCTACGATATAATGCGCCGGCATCTCGAACGGTTGCCCTATGAAGAATTCTGGGTCTTATATCTATCACAAGCAGGCAAACAGGTGAGACGCGAGAAAATCGGACAAGGAGGCCTGACAGCTACCGCCGTAGATATCAGAATCATAATGAAATATGCGCTCGAAGCGTCAGCATCAGCCATGATTCTGTTTCACAACCATCCGTCAGGGACACTGAGACCGAGTCAGCAAGACATAGCGCTGACATGTAAAGTCAAAGACGCCGCGTCATTGTTCGAGATCAGAGTCAATGACCATATAATTATCACTGACTCTGATTATTATTCAATGCACGATAACGGCCAGCTACCTTAAATCGGAATTACCCTCATAATAGTTTACAAACGCGCGGTTGACAAGACGCACACCGCCCGGAGTCGGATAATTTCCCGAAAAATACCAGTCGCCGGGATGATCGGGAATCGCGCGGTGAAGACCTTCGAGATTCTGATATATGATCTTAACCCCGGCTTTCATATTCTCGGGTGTAAGCATTTCAGCAATCTTCTGCGAGATCTCGGCGTCTGTAAACGGCGCATAAATGGCCTTGACACAATTGATCTGACGGTCGGCCGGTAATTTCAATTGTTCGAGACAGGCCCGATATGTGTCTTCAAGCACATCAGACATGCCGCGGTCTCTCAGCAAAGCCACTGCAGCTCTGAACGCGGCAAACTCGCCCATACGTGACATGTCTATGCCATAATAATCTGGATACCTGACCTGTGGAGAAGAAGAAACCACGACGATGCGGCGTGGGTGCAGACGGTCGAGCATCTGTAAGATCGACTGTTTCAGGGTGGTGCCTCGCACAATACTGTCGTCAATGACAACAAGCGTGTCGACGTCATTGACGATACAGCCGTATGTCACGTCGTAGACATGGGCGGCGAGTTCGTTGCGCGAAGCTCCTTCTGCTATAAACGTTCTGAGTTTTATATCTTTAAGGGCAATCTTCTCTATTCTGAGCTTACGGCCCATGATCTTGGCCACACACGTGTCGTCAAGCACGTTGCGTGCCTGCGCCGCGATGATTTCCCGAGCCTTGAGACTGTCGAGATACGATTCGAGGCCTTCGGTAAGCCCCATGAACGCAACTTCGGCAGTGTTGGGAATAAAAGCGAAGACCGTATTGTCAAGGTCACAATCAATGGCATCGAGAATCTCCGGTACAAGATTGCGACCAAGAGCTTTGCGCTCTTTATATATGTCGGCATCACTGCCTCTTGAGAAATAGATACGTTCAAACGAGCATTTTTCGTTTTTCAGCGGCTCAAGCACCTGAGGCGTAGAAACCTCACCTTTTTTATTGACAATGAGGGCCGACCCGGGCTGCAACTCACAGACATCGACCCGGGCGACATTGAAGACGGTCTGTATCACGGGACGCTCGGATGCAAGCACGACGAAATCGTCGTCATACCAATAGAACGCCGGCCTGATGCCGTGGGGATCGCGCAGAGCAAACATGTCACCTGACCCTGTTGCGCCACATATCACATAGCCGCCGTCCCACGAAGTCGAAGCCGATCGCATCACATTGACCATATCGAGGTTATCCTCTATAAGGTGGCTTAACACCGGGTCGACGGCTCCGTCTCTGAATTGACGGTATAGGCGATGATTTTCTTTGTCAAGGGCGTAGCCGAGCTGTTCGAGCAACATGACCGTGTCACTGTAGATGCGCGGATGCTGCCCTGTCGAAACAACCTTCTCAAAGATTTCGTCGACATTCGTCATATTGAAGTTGCCGCATAGCAACAGATTGCGCGAGCGCCAGTTGTTGCGTCGCAGGAAAGGATGCACGTAGCTTATGCCGCTTTTACCCGTGGTGCTGTATCTGAGATGGCCCATATAGATCTCACCGATAAAGGGCACGAGACGCTCGACTTCGTCGGGTGTCGCATCCGGCAACGACATAGCGAGCTGACGGTTTACCTCACCGAAAATAGTTTGTATGGCATCGGCTCCCAGTGCTCTTTCGCGGAATACGTACTCGTGACCCGGTTCGGCCTCCATCTTGACGACTCCGATACCGGCAGCTTCCTGCCCTCGGTTATGCTGTTTCTCCATAAGAAGATACAGTTTGCCGAGCGCATAGCCATAACTGCCGTATTTTTCTTTATAATATCTTATCGGGTGACGAAGCCTTATCATCGCCACGCCACACTCATGTTTAAGTTGTTCCATGTTATTTTACCGTCTGCTCCTTTTATCTGATAAACAGCAGTTCTCTATATTTGGGCAGAGGCCACATCTCGTTGTCGACCATCAGCTCGAGTTTGTCGATGTGATACCTTATCGTTTCCATGCAAGGCACTACAGTGTCGTGGTATGCAATAGCCTTGTCGCGCTCATTTGTGATTGCGTTGGCTTTTTTGCGGGCATCAACCATGGCATCGGTCTGAGCTTTTATCACACACATATGCTTGGAAATCTTCTCTATGGTCTCGAGGTCATGACTTACTATCTCACGACCTTTGGCTTCGTCAAACAGGGTTTTGAGTTTGACGACGTTGTCGACGAGCATAGACTGATAACGTGTAGCTACGGGAATGACATGATTTATCGCAAGATCACCGAGGACACGGGCCTCTATCTGTACTTTTTTGGTATACATCTCCCACTTCACTTCGTTGCGGGCCTCAAGCTCGACACGGGTGAAAACATTGGTTCTGGCAAACATATCGACAGATGAATCTCTGAGATAAGCGTCGAAAATTTTTGGCGCCGATGTCTCGCAGTCGAGGCCGCGACGTGCGGCTTCGGCCTTCCATTCGTCGCTGTATCCGTTTCCGTCGAAATGGATGTTCTTTGATTCGATGATGAGCTTTCTGATTTCGGCGAGGAGGGCGTCTTCGAGATTCTCGCCTTTGTCGAGTCGTATGTCGACAGCTTTCTTGAAGTTTGTAAGCTGATCGGCGACAGCGGCGTTGAGAGCAATCATGGCCGACGCACAATTGGCCGACGAGCCGACGGCCCTGAATTCGAAACGGTTGCCGGTGAAGGCAAAAGGCGATGTACGGTTGCGGTCTGTGTTGTCAATCATGATTTCGGGAATCTGGGCGACTCCGAGTTTGTATCCCTCTTTGGTCGAAAGGTTGCTCAGATCGTCAAGATTGCTGTTTTCGATGAGCTCGAGAATCTTCGCAAGCTGTGTGCCTGTGAAAATCGATATGATTGCAGGAGGGGCCTCGTTGGCGCCGAGACGATGGGTGTTTGTTGCCGACATGATAGATGCTTTCAGCAACCCGTTATGTTTGTGCACGGCAGCCATGACGTTGACAACAAAGGTGATGAACTGCAGATTGTCTTTCGGCGTTTTGCCCGGAGCAAACAGCATCGCACCATTATCAGTGCCGAGACTCCAGTTGTTATGTTTGCCCGAGCCGTTTACACCGGCAAAAGGCTTTTCGTGAAGCAAGACTCTGAAATTGTGACGTCTGGCAACTTCAGCCATAAGCGACATCAGAAGCAAGTTATGGTCATTGGCAAGATTTGTCTCTTCAAATATAGGCGCAAGTTCAAACTGGTTGGGAGCGACCTCGTTGTGACGGGTTTTGGCCGGAATGCCGAGTTTATGGGCCTGAATCTCAAGATCAAGCATAAAAGCCTCGACGCGTGAGGGTATGGCGCCGAAATAATGGTCTTCAAGCTGCTGATTTTTAGCGCTTTCGTGACCCATAAGAGTGCGTCCGGTCATGACAAGGTCGGGGCGTGCACTGTAGAGTGCTTCGTCGACAAGGAAATATTCCTGTTCCCAACCAAGATATGATTTGACGTGCCTCACACTCGGGTCGAAGTAGCGGGCGACAGCACTCGCGGCCTTGTCGACGCTGTTGAGCGCTTTAAGCAAGGGGGTCTTATAGTCAAGCGATTCACCGGTATAAGAGATGAAAATTGTCGGGATACAAAGTGTCTCGCCTATTATGAACGCCGGCGAGGATATGTCCCACGCCGAATATCCACGGGCCTCGAACGTATTGCGGATGCCCCCGTTGGGAAAACTCGACGCATCGGGTTCCTGCTGCACAAGAAGCTTGCCCGAGAATTTTTCGACAACACCGCCTTTGCCGTCATGGTCTATGAAGGCGTCGTGCTTTTCAGCCGTGCCGTCGGTGAGAGGATGAAACCAGTGGGTATAATGTCGTGCGCCGTTGTCAATGGCCCAGCGCTTCATACCTTCGGCTACGCTGTCGGCAATCTCAAGCGATATAGGTTCTTTGTTCTCGATGGCATTGACAAGCGCGTCATAGGTCTGCTTAGGGAGGTATTCAAACATTTTCTGATTGTTGAACACATGCTTCCCGTAGTAGCTTTCGGGGCGCTCCTTCGGTATATCAACTTTGACTGCTTTCCTGTCAAACGCTTCTTCTACAACCTTAAACCTTAATGAAGACATAAATTTTACCTATTATGATTAAACAAAAAGTACTTGCGATAAAATAAAAAGCCCGCAGAGCGACCGTTGTCTACTTTGCGGGTGAACGCTGACGAGCCAATGCCCGATTCCGGACAATCGCAAGCTTTAACAGGCTTGGAGAAATAGCTAAATCGCTTCATTCCGCTCGTTGATTTTATTGCGACAAAATTATAAAATTTCAAAATACTATACAATACAACATGAAAAAAATTATGGGTTCGACAAATTATTATTAACTTTACATTATTGTGTAATTATATCATACTATAAATATCATGAAACATAAATTTTTATTTGCTCTCGCCATTTCGTTTACGGCTCTAAGTCCGGCGATGGCAGTAACATCAGTGAAGAATAATTTCAAAACCACAGGTCCGGACGAAGTTATTCTCCACGCCTGGAGCTGGTCGTTCGACACAATCGCATCAAACATGAAGCGTATCGCTGACGCAGGTTATGATTATGTTCAGACCTCTCCGGCACAGGCCTGTTATGTAGGCGACGACGGCGGCATGGCCCTTTTCAGCGAACCTGGCGACTCAGTCATGGGAAAATGGTACTATTATTACCAGCCTACAGACTGGACCATAGGCAACTACATGCTTGGCGACCGTAGCGCCTTCAAGGCTATGTGTGACAGTGCTTACAAATATGGCGTCAAAGTCATAGTCGACGTACTGCCTAACCACACTGCCATAGACCATAAAGCCGTGTTGCCGGGACTCGACAACGCTGTCGGCGGACACGAGAATCTGTTCCACGCCAACGGTTTCAAACCCATTGTCAATTGGAATGACCGTCTCGAATGCACGACCGGCGAAATGGGCGGCCTACCCGACGTCAACACAGAGAATCCCGATTTCCAATATTATTACCTCCAATATGTCAACGATCTCATCAACCTCGGAGCCCGAGGATTCAGATATGACACAGCCAAGCATATAGGCCTGCCGTCTGACCCCCTCGACCCTAAAGCCAAACAAAATGATTTCTGGGACATCGCGACAGGCCGCAAAGCCGTCAAAGGACTATCGCTTCTGATGCCCGACAGTCTTTACATCTACGGCGAGGTACTTCAGGACAAAAACGTCAAGGAAACGGAATATGACGACTACATGGACTTGACAGCCAGCAGCTACGGCCATGCCCTCCGTAACGCCATCATTGGCGAGGATGTCTATAAGGAAAATCTGCTCGACTGGCATCATCCGTCTGATCCCGCCGATCTTGTCACATGGGTCGAAAGCCACGATACGTATTGTAATGCACATGAATCAGCCGGTATCCCCGATGACGCCATCAGAGCGGGATGGGCATTTATCACCGCTCGCAGCACCGGCCGTCCCCTCTTCTTCAATCGTCCGGCCGGAAGCACCCGAGAAAACTACTGGGGCAACAACAGAATCGGCGCACGCGGAAATGACGAGTTCTTCCACCCAGAAGTGGTTGCGGTCAACAACTTTAGACACAAGATGTCGGGTCAACCCGAGACGGTCTATTTCTCAAAAGACGGCAAAGCGGCTGAAATATCGCGCGGCAACATTGGCGCCGCACTTATAAGTTTCTCATCGAAACCTCAGAAAGTAAAATTAGAAACAAGCCTGCCCGACGGCGAATATACCGATGCGGTTCACAACTCTGTCTTTAAAATCAAAAACGGCGTTATCAAAGGTCATCTTGCTCCGTTTGCATCCTACATGCTTTATGCCAAATAGCACCTTTATGTTAAAAAAATCTGTTATAAAGCATAAATTATATCAAAACGATAGTTGTACCCCGATAATCATGCTTCATAAAAATGTTTTATAACATAATGATACAACATATCGCAATTTTAACAAAATTTCACTTAATTGCAAATCGTAACATTTGAGCCGTTTTCAATAAACAAAAGCACATCAATTTAATAGCAACATCCGTATTATTGGCAATAATAATTACAAAATGCCATAATTTCATTTATTTACACGGATATTTATGGCAATATGACAATTTGCACCAAGTAAAATTTATAATTAATTTTGTGTACGGAAACATTCGAAATGATTTAAACGCTTTTTCATTTAATAAAAAACAAATCTGGAATAGACATATAATCTAACATTAAGTACTATGTGTAAGAAATTGATGGAGGTTCGTGAGAATCTCCATCAATTTCTTTTATAACTTATTTATTAGAAAATGCGGGGGGTGAACAAAAATACTATGACAGCCGATGCTATCGCTTCACCTGTTTGCCCATTGTTCTACCAATTCTTTATAGCATACTCGCAATTGCGAATTATCAATGTCATTTACAGCCTTGTCAATTTCGCAACTCACCTCTTGATATGGCCTTGAACGCAGATCGCTTATATGTCAGGTTCATGATAAACCATCCGATCGCACATGTCAGACCGCTTTCCAAAAGGTGCAACGGCATGAGAATATATTGGCCCATAATCAATGGATATGGTTCCAGACGACTGATTCTGAATGTCGCCATCAAAAACATCTCAATAAAATATGCAACCATCGAACATCCCCAAATCGAGGACCATATAAATCGAATACTGATTTTACCAGACAACAGTAATCCGACAGCTACAGCCAATGCATTCGGTAACAATATAACTATTGCAGAAATTACATTATCCGCAAACATCAGAAGGGAGAAAACTGACAAACATAGTGTTGTAGCAATCTCATAGAACCAAAACTTTTTATCAGTCACTTTCATTACCTCCATGGATTTTTATAGTTGCCATACGCGAAGATACAACAAAATCCCGTATCTTGATGATAATCGGACAAAAAATTGTGTGAGTCCCGATTGGCTTCGATCTATCTCAATCGATTTGCGGTAATGAAAAATTATCGTTAATTTTGTTGTTATGAAACAGATTGACAGAGAAACGGTGCAGCGAATCATCGACACGGCAGATATTGTCGAGGTCGTGAGCGATTTTGTCAGTCTTAAACGACGTGGGGCCAACTATATAGGTCTATGTCCTTTCCACAACGAGCGGACGCCGTCGTTTTCGGTTTCGAAATCAAAGGGTATCTGTAAGTGTTTCAGTTGCGGCAAAGGCGGTTCTCCTGTAAATTTCATCATGGAAATTGAGCAGGTGGGCTATCAGGAAGCCCTGCGTTACCTCGCTAAAAAATATAATATCGAAATCAAGGAGCATGAGATGTCTGAGGCCGAAAAGGCAGAGGCAAGCCAGCGCGAGTCGATGCTCGCCGCCAATCAGTTTGCCATGTCTCATTTCGAATCAAATCTGACCGACACTCCGGACGGTCGGGAAATCGGCCTCACATATTTCAGGCAGCGCGGCATCAACGACGCCATGATCAAACGTTTCCATCTCGGCTATGCGATAGAGAAATCAAACAAACTATATGAAGCCGCAACAAAAAAGGGGTTCAAGGCCGAGACACTTGTCGCAACAGGTCTTTGTCTGAAAAGCGAGCGGGGCACGATATACGACCGCTTCAAGGGGCGCGTGATCTATCCGGTATTCGGAGTTTCGGGCAAGGTCGTAGCATTCGGCGGCCGGACGCTAAAGTCTGACAAAACCGTTGCCAAATATGTCAATTCTCCCGAATCTTCGATATACCGCAAGAGCTATGAATTGTATGGCCTCTATCAGGCCAAGCAGGCCATCGCATCGAAAAACAAGTGTATTCTTGTTGAAGGCTACATGGATGTCATCTCGATGCATCAGTCAGGCGTTGAGAACGTTGTAGCCTCGTCAGGCACATCTCTGACCGAAGGACAGATAAGGCTTATCCATCGTTTCACCGAAAATGTCACTGTCATATATGACTCTGATGCTGCGGGCGTAAAAGCATCGTTAAGAGGTATCGACCTGCTTCTTGCCGAGGGACTGGACGTCAAAGTGCTGTCACTGCCTGACGGCGATGACCCTGACTCATATGCCCAAAACCATTCGGCGACCGAGCTTGAAGAGTACCTCTCGACACATGAGACCGACTTCATCAAATTCAAGACATCTGTTTTGCTGCGCGACGCCGGTGAAGACCCGATGAAACGCAGCCGCGTCATCTCGGACATACTAAAATCCATAGCCGTGATACCCAACGAGGTGACACGCACGATATATATTGCTGAATGTTCGCGTATGCTCGGAGTGCCTGAAGACGTGCTGATGCTCCAGCTTGCAAAATTCATCACAGAGCGTATCGAAAACGAAAGCAACCGTCAGCGACAGAAAGCGGCTCGTGAATCAATCGCCGATCTCGAACAGTCTGAATCAGCGACAGATACCGACGCTCATACCGGAGCTACAGTTGATACCATAGTACCCGAATATATAAGCGCCACCGATACGCGCCTCGATAAATTCGAGCGCGAGATAATAAGATATGTGCTAAAATACGGTATGGTGGGATTTTGCTCTGTTGAAGACGGCCATACACTGAGTCTGCTCGAATACGTCAAGGCCGAACTCGATGCCGAAGACGTAAGTTTCTCTATACCGTTATATAAGAAAGTATTCGATACGGCCCTTACATTGACCGCTCGCAACTGGAATAACGACTACAGTTCATTCATTGCCTCTCTTGACCGGGCAAAAGCAAAAATGATCGAAGAAGGTCTCGATGAAATACGGTCGAAGGCGGCGAGCGTCGCTGATGTCAAAGCGCTCGAAACGGCTTTAATAAGCAGGGCCGACGAGTACTATGAATCCTCAAAGGCTGATTTCACCGACGAATATATCGAAAAACTTCTGTTGTCGTCGCCCGACGACGAAATGCGCCGCCTGACCACAGATCTCGTCAGCGAAAAATACACCCTGAGCAAAGTCCACACAAAATATACGAAAATTGAAACTGAACGCGACAGACTTATCGAGCTTGTGCCACGCGCGATCTACGCTCTTCTCGACGCTATACTAAAAGTCTCGATCGACGATATCGAGAAGCAGTTGAATGTAACGACAGATCCGGCGATAATAACCGATCTGCTTCAACAGTATATGGAAAAGCAGAATATACACCGTCAATTTGCAAAAGTGCTCGGCGAACGCACAATCACCGGCAAGATAACAAGACGTTTTTGACGTAACACCCGCAAAACTTTGCAAACAAACATTAAATAAATATTAAATACTTGTTAAAACCATTGGCGATGGCTATTTTTGTTTATCATTAAACAGGCCATGACCATAAGACGTATAGGCATCATCGCAACCTTGTTTCTCGTTGCCGCATCGACATCAGATCTGAATGCCGACGCGGCCGAAGATACCTCGGCCGGATTTGAAGCCGGCAACTATGCATCTTTTGTACCTGCCGATCACGACGACATCATATTCACTGAAATACTCAAGTCTGTTGCAGCCGAGACCAAGGCATTTGAAGTCATCGACTATGCCAAAGGATTTCTCGGCACACCTTATCGTCGCGGGTCAAAAGGGCCTAAAGCTTTCGACTGTTCGGGCTTTACATCTTATATATTCCGTCGTTTCGATATAAATCTCGGAGCATCGTCACGCAGCCAGTATCTCGACGGCAAGTATATAGATGACAGCAGTATCAGACCCGGTGACCTTGTATTTTTCAGCGGACGTCGCGGGGGCAAGACAGTGGGGCATGTAGGCATCGCGGTCGATGTCGCTCCTGACGGCCACATAACTTTTATACATGCGGCGACATCGGGCGGCATCAGATTTGACACCTATCCCGACGGCGGCTATTACAGCAACAGATATATCGGCGCAAGAAGAGTATTTTAAAAACCTCCAAATAAAAACATTATGAATACAGGCGACAAAGTCAACGATCTCCTCGGCATAGACACCAACGGCAACGAAATAAGACTTAGTGACTACAAAGGTAAAACCGTGGCCTTATATTTCTACCCGAAGGACTCGACATCGGGCTGCACCGCTCAGGCATGCAATCTCCGTGACAACTATCATGAACTGATAGACAATGGGGTTCAGGTTATAGGAGTCAGTGTCGACAGTCAGGCTTCACACAAACGCTTCATCGATAAGAACGCCCTGCCCTTTCCTCTGATCAGCGATACCGACCACAGACTCGTCGAAGAATTCGGTGTCTGGGGCGAAAAATCGATGTACGGGCGAAAATATATGGGTACGTTCCGCACCACGTTCATCATCACTCCCGACGGTGTCGTCGAACGCATCATCACCCCCAAGGAAATAAAGACAAAAGATCACGCAGCACAGATACTGAAACAGAAATAAATTTTTCAATATATTTGTTTGTGATTGATTTAAAGTTTATTAATTTTGCCTGAGCTTTTGAGTTTGCGCTCGGGCCTTATTTTTTAATTAACCTTAAAAATATATTATAATCACTCTATAACACAATTACTTATAACCTAAGTTATGGCAGAAAACAAAGAAAAATTGTTCGATCAATTTCCCGGCGTCTCTTACGAAGAGTGGAGAGCCAAAGTTGAAGCCGACCTCAAAGGTGCGGATTTCAATAAAAAATTGGTCTGGAGAACAAACGAAGGCTTTAATGTCGAGCCTATCTACAGGGCTGAAGACATCGCCGGACTAAAAACGACGGATTCACTTCCCGGTGAGTATCCTTATGTACGCGGCACACGCTCAGATAACAACTGGCTCACCCGACAGGAAATCATAGCCGAGTCAGCTGCAGAAGCCAATAAGGTCGCTCTCGACGTTCTATCAAAAGGCGTCAACTCTTTAGGCTTAAAAGTCACCGAGCCAACAGTCGAGACACTTGAGACTCTTCTTGACGGTATCGACCTGACAAAAGTAGAGGTCAATCTCGACTGCTGCCCTTGCAAGGCTCTCGATCTGGCAAACGCTCTTGTCTCTTATCTTCAGAAACACAACGCAACCAAGACTTTCAAAGGTTCGATTGATTTCAATCCTCTTCGCAAGGCTCTCCGTCACGGAGCTCAGATTAAAGCCGAAGCCGTTGAGAATGCCAAGAAACTGATCGAGGCCGTAAAAGAAGTTCCCGGTGTAAAAGTAATAGCTGTCGACTCGGTATTGTTCTGCAACGGCGGCGCTTTTATTTTCCAGGAACTCGGTTATGCTCTGGCATGGGGCGCACAATGGCTGACGTCTCTCACTGACGCCGGTCTCGGCATCGACGAGGTTGCATCGCGCATCAAATTCAACATGGGCGTTTCGTCGAACTACTTCATGGAGCTCGCCAAATTCCGCGCAGCCCGTATGCTCTGGGCTCAGATTGTCGAGCAATATAAACCTGCATCAGCCGACAGCGCAAAGATGCACGTCCACGCTGCCACCTCGCAGTTCAACCAGACAATCTACGACGCGCACGTCAACCTGCTCCGCAGCCAGACAGAAGCAATGTCAGCCGCACTCGCCGGTGTTGACTCTATCACTGTAGTTCCTTTCGATACTCCCTACAAGACACCCGACACTTTCTCGGAGCGCATAGCCCGCAACCAGCAGTTCCTTCTCAAAGAAGAGAGCCACCTCGACAAGGTTGTAGACCCTGCCGGCGGCAGCTACTATGTAGAGACCCTCACCGTCTCTATCGCCAACGAGGCCTGGAAACTGTTTATCGATGTCGAAGATAAAGGCGGTTTCTTTGCCGAGGTCGACAACGGTAATGTGCAGAAGGCTGTAAACGCCTCATGCGAGAAACGTCACACGGACGTCGCACGCCGCAAGGAGATACTGCTCGGCACCAACCAGTATCCCAACATCAACGAAATGGCTGCCGAGAAGATCGAAAAGAAAGAATGCAAATGTGCCTGCGGCAACGAAGAAAAAGGCGAGAACGCACTTCTTATGAAACGTGCGGCAACCGACTTCGAGAGCCTACGTCTGGCAACCGAGGCAGCTTCGAACCGTCCCAAGGTGTTTATGCTCACAATCGGCAATCTGGCGATGCGTCTTGCACGCGCCCAGTTCTCGACCAACTTCTTCGGTTGCGCCGGTTATGAAATCATCGACAACCTCGGTTTTGACACGGTCGAGGCAGGTGTCGACGCCGCTCTCGCAAAAGGTGCTGATGTCATCGTTCTCTGCTCGAGCGACGACGAATATGCAACACTCGCCCCCGAGGCTTTCAAATATCTCAACGGTCGCGCCGAGTTTGTCGTTGCCGGTGCTCCCGCCTGCATGGACGACCTCAAAGCTGCCGGTATCAACGAATTTATCCACGTTCGTTGCAACGTGCTTGAGACACTCCAGAATTTCAATGCCAAACTTCTTAAATAATCAGTTACAGCAATGAGACCCGATTTTAAAACCATAGATATCACAAAAGACGCTTTCGGCGCTCAGCATGCACAGGTAGCTGCAGCTGAAGACTGGCTTACTCCCGAACTTATTCCCGTCAAGCCCGTCTATACAAAAGAAGATCTCGAAGGACTCGAACACCTGAACTATGTATCAGGTATTCCTCCCTTCCTGCGTGGCCCGTACAGCGCTATGTACCCTCTCCGTCCCTGGACAATCCGTCAGTATGCCGGCTTCTCGACAGCTGCCGAATCAAACGCATTCTACCGCCGCAATCTCGCGTCAGGCCAGAAAGGTCTGTCGGTCGCATTCGACCTTGCGACACACCGCGGCTATGACGCCGACCACGCCCGTGTAGTCGGTGACGTCGGCAAAGCAGGTGTGTCTATCTGCTCGCTCGACGACATGAAAGTGCTCTTCGACGGCATACCTTTGAATAAAATGTCTGTGTCGATGACAATGAACGGCGCCGTACTTCCCGTCCTCGCTTTCTATATCAACGCCGGCCTCGAACAGGGTGCCAAACTTGAGGAAATGGCAGGTACGATCCAGAACGACATTCTCAAAGAGTTCATGGTCCGCAATACATATATTTATCCGCCTGAGTTCTCGATGCGTATCATCGCCGATATCTTCGAGTATACATCGCAGAACATGCCCAAGTTCAACTCGATCTCAATCTCGGGTTACCACATGCAGGAAGCAGGTGCTACATGTGACATCGAGCTTGCATATACCCTCGCCGACGGTCTCGAATATCTCCGCGCGGGTGTCAATGCCGGCATGGACATCGACGCTTTCGCACCCCGTCTGTCATTCTTCTGGGCTATCGGCATGAACTTTTTCATGGAGATAGCCAAGATGCGCGCCGCCCGTATGCTCTGGGCTAAGATTGTAAAGCAGTTCAATCCCAAGAATCCCAAGTCTCTGGCACTTCGCACACACTCTCAGACGTCGGGCTGGTCTCTCACCGAACAGGATCCATTCAACAACGTCGGACGTACATGTATCGAGGCTATGGCAGCAGCTTTGGGTCACACCCAGTCGCTCCACACCAACGCTCTCGACGAGGCTATCGCACTGCCGACAGACTTCTCGGCCCGTATCGCACGTAACACTCAGATCTATATTCAGGAAGAGACTCTTGTAACAAAACAGATCGACCCCTGGGCAGGCTCATATTATGTCGAGGCTCTCACAAATGAAATTGCTCAGCGTGCCTGGTCTCATATTCAGGAAATCGAGAAACTCGGCGGTATGGCAAAAGCAATCGAGACCGGTCTTCCCAAGCTCCGTATCGAAGAAGCAGCAGCCCGCACACAGGCCCGCATCGACTCAGGCCGTCAGACTATTGTCGGCATCAACAAATATCGACTTGACCACGAAGATCCCATCGACATCCTCGAGATCGACAACACCGAGGTGCGCAAGGAGCAGATCGAACGCCTCAACGATGTCAAGGCTCACCGCGACGAAGCCAAAGTCAAAGAAGCTCTTGCTGCCATCACAGAGTGTGTCCGCACTAAGAAAGGCAATCTTCTCGATCTCGCTGTAAAGGCTGCCGGTCTCCGTGCCACCCTCGGCGAGATTTCAGATGCGTGCGAAGAGGTAGTAGGTCGTTATAAAGCTGTAATCAGAACAATTTCAGGCGTGTACTCAAACGAAACGAAACAAGATCCCGATTTCATCAAAGCACAGCAGATGTGCGAAGACTTTGCAAAACGTGAAGGCCGCCAGCCGCGCATCATGATTGCAAAGATGGGCCAGGACGGTCATGACCGTGGCGCAAAAGTAGTAGCAACAGGTTATGCCGACTGCGGTTTCGACGTCGACATGGGTCCTCTGTTCCAGACTCCGGCAGAAGCTGCCCGTCAGGCTGTCGAAAACGACGTCCACATTCTCGGTGTTTCGTCACTCGCCGCAGGTCACAAGACCCTCATCCCCCAGGTTATCGAAGAACTTAAGAAACTCGGTCGCGAAGACATCATGGTTACTGCCGGCGGCGTAATTCCCGCTCAGGACTATGATTTCCTCTACAAGGCCGGTGTAGCAGCCATCTTTGGCCCGGGCACAAGAATACCCGCTTCGGCTATCAAGATGCTCGAATTGCTCAACGAAGCCGAACAGTAAACTAACAAATTCCCCAATCTCCCCTAACCCGGGGGAGATATTTCCCTGAGAACAAGGCTGCGTCGCGAAGACGCGGCCTTGTTTTTTAGGGGCTGATATTTTTTGTGCGAAGTCGCGTTTATTCAGTTTGTAAGGTGAGTTTTGTTAAGGTGTCAGTAGTTTTATGCAAGGGTTGAAACTCTTGCTCCATAACGACGATCAGGAGATCGTCGCCCCGGGTTTTGTATCAACGATGTCAATGTGCGTTTGACATCGTTTCGGTCGGTTTAGACGCGCGGGGATGTCTGCCGCTATCGTGGTCGTGGAGGGGGATCTATTTTCAGGGGGATGAGGATGGGGAGGTTGTCGGTTTCAGGCGACGATCGGGAGATCGTCGTTCC
>CAJTKG010000002.1 GCA_910576935.1 uncultured Muribaculaceae bacterium | reverse complement strand
GCCTTTGAAACCTTTGCTCCATACGACGGCCGGAGGCTGCCGCTCCATAGCGGCTGATTCTTGTCGATGTTTTTGGTCTAATTGGACTAATTGGTCAAATTATGCGGCGAGGATAACGGGGTTAGTAGTTGATGCAAGGGTTAAAACCCTTGCTCCATGCGCCGAGGGGTTCAATCCGAGGATTGAACCCCTCGGTCTATAGCGCGGTGGATTCATGACGACGCTCGGGAGGCCGAGGCTGTGATTGACTCTGTGGCATGGAGGCGGGTGATGTCAAAGAGGGGGATGAGTTCTTGCGGTGTGACGGGCGTAGCTTCGGGGATGAGGCCGGCCGTACGGGCGACAATTCCAATAAGTTCCGGGGGGCTGTAGCGCTGACGCAATTGAGCCATCGACAGTGAGATGTCGCGTTTTGACAGACGTCGGCCGGCATCGTTGACTATGAGGGGGAGATGGGCGAAACGCGGAGGCTCATAGCCCAAAAGACGATAGAGGTAGATCTGCTGTGCCGACGACAGCAACAGGTCGTTGCCACGCATTACTTCGGTGACACCCATCTCGGCGTCGTCGACAACGACGGCAAGCTGATAGGCCCACGCACCGTCGGCCCGGCGGAGTATGAAATCACCGCAATGGCTGTCGAGGGCGACTTCCTGATGGCCGTATATAAGGTCGTCGAATGCGATTATATCGCTCGGGACATAGAGTCTCACGGCGGCATCGGTGCTTCGGTCGGCAAGGGTGTTCCACGGCACGGGCAACCCGACGGGACGGCACGTGCCGCCGTAGATGATACGTCCGTCAGACTGGTGTGGCGCCTGTGTAGCCATGATATCGGCCCGACGGCAACGACATGGATAACAATAGCCTGTGTCGAGCAAGCGGCAAAGAGCCTCCTCATATCTGTCATGGCGTCGGCTCTGGCTGTAAGGTGCGGAAGGTCCGCTGTCGTCGAGACCGCCCTCGTCCCAAGCGAGGCCAAGCCACGCGAGGTCGTCTTCGATCTGACGGGCATATTCATACTTCGAGCGCTGGGGGTCAAGATCCTCGATGCGCAGAATCCAGCTGCCGCCTTGCTTTTTGACCGACAGCCACGACAACAGCGCCGTATATATATTGCCAAGATGCATGCGCCCCGTAGGCGACGGTGCAAAACGTCCTTTTATTGTCATATGACTTCAATATGCGTAAACATTATTCCAACGCCGGGTCGTCGGTCTGGTTGCCGGGGTCATAGGCCGGCAGAACGGGCGTCAGGGGTTTTTCAGGCTGTTTGGGGGCTTCTTTCCGGATAGGTTCTTCCTTTCGCTGTGGTTGCTCTGTCGGCAGAGCCGGTTGTTTGCGCTCAGGCTCGGTGACTTCGTCAATTACTTCGTCGACGATGATGTCGTCACCGTCTTGGTTTTCAATACGGTCGTTTGCAGCTTGGTCAGCCTCGTCGAGAGTCTCGACTTCGTCGGGTTGCAACAGATCGGCCTGCGCGTCGATATAATTCTGACTTTCGAGATATTTGAAGTAATCATCAAACGAGCGCCCCTCGTTGATGAGTTTCTCGAAGTTGCCGACACCCATAGGTATCGGACGCACGCCTTTAGGCAGTTTGAATTCGTCTGAGGCGGCCATGACGCGACGGTAGTGGTTTAGCTCGTCAAGGCTGTCGAAGCCTTTGACGATAACCATACCGAGACGTCCAAAGTTCATCTGCTCGATATCGAAATCCTTGACTACAAATGATTTGAAATTATGTCGCGCGATCTCGTAGATGAGGGCATTACCCGGTACTTCAGCCGTATCATAGACGAAGACAAGGAGTTGCCTGATATTCGGGTCGAGGTCGAAGACGACAGGGTCGAGCGAGGTGCTGTCGTTGGGATTGTCGCTCAGACGCAGGTCCCAGAACATGCCGCGCAGGTTGCCGCCGCTGCCGGCGTGGAGCTTGCGGCCCTGAGCCATGCCCTTTAGCCATGCGGCGGCTATGGGGGTGATGTCGGTATCGGGATAACGTTCGAGCATGTCGCGCAGCACGGCATTGAATTCGTCGGGACGGTTCTCGGTGACATAGGCCAGGGCATGGAGGAACATAAACTTGGGCATTATCTTGCTCAGCGGATATTTCTCTGACATCTCATCGTAGGCTTTGTGGACCCGGTCGTTGCGGTTGTTGAGATAGTCGTCGTAGGTCTGCTCGTAAAGCTGCTGCTGGCGGGCATCCATCGTCTTGAGATTCTCGATATAGTGAGGATCGCGCATGGCCGTGCCGTATTTGCTGTCGGGAAAGTCGTCGATGATCAGGCGGCGGTAACGCTCGGCCTCGGCGGTCTTGCCTTCGCGCATATACATCAGGTAGATGTTATAGTATACATCGAGACGGTAGACGTTGTCAGGATAATCTTTGAGAAGTCGGTCGAACTCGCTCATCGCCGCCGGGAAATCCTCGAGTTTGTCTTTGAGAATGACGCCCATGTTATACAGCCCCTCCTGTATGATGTCGTTGCAAGTCTGACGCTCGGCGTCGGTCTTGGGAATCTGCGAGAGGTAATATTCGGGGAAATGCGGATCGTTGGCCGAAGCTTCTTTCTTATCGTCTCCGTCGGGGATGTCGACGCCCTCGGAGATACTGTCGGCGATAGCGTCGTCATTGTCAGAGTCGGCGTCGAAGTCATTGACATTGAATGTCGCCTTGTTGCGGCGACGCCAGTCATCCTCGAGTTTGCGCGAGCCCCAGCGGCGCTGGAACTCGGTCTTGCCCGAGTTGCGCGTGGCTGTGTTATAGAAATACCATGAGTTGTCGGTATTTATATTGAACGAGTTGGGAGCTGAAGCCGCATTGCCGTTGCCAAACTGATTGCCTTGCGCGGCCTGATTGGCGAGATATTCCTCGCGACGGGCGTTTTCGGCCTCTTCTTTCTCTTTTTTGACAAGCTCCCCGATAATTTTATTGACAACCTCGAGCTGCTGCTCGGGTGTCATGCGGCTCAGTCGCAACAGCGAGTCCTGAAGGGTCACGTTCTGGGAGTATAGCGCCAGTTCGTCAAGGACATCCGAGCGTCTTTTGAGCAGCTTGTAGTCGGGAAATGTCTCGGGCAGCTGCGGTATGGCCTCGGCGTAGCAAGGCTGGGCCTTCTCATACTGACGTCGCTCGAAATACAGTCCGCCAAGGGTTATCTGACTCACGGCCTTGTCGATGCCGTTGCGCGTACTTTTCTCTGCCGCAAGGACGTAGTTTTCTATAGCGTTGCCGGTATCGCGGCGCGAGAGGTATAGATTGCCGATGGCATAATAGATCTGATCGAGGTAATCTTTGTTGCGGTCATAGCGCGTCATGCGTTTGAGCGCTTTCACCTCAGATGTTATGTCATTGCCGTCGAAGACCTCGCTCTGCTTTATGCGGGCATTGAACTTTGTGCGGTATGGCGCCGACGACGAGCCGCCGGCTTTCTTGAACGCCTCGTATGCCTCTTTCTTACGTCCGAGGCGCGTATACACCTGACCGAGAAGGAAGTTGAGGCGCGTCTTCTGCGGCCCTGACGCAGTCTTTACCGCCTCGCGCAGATACGGCACGGCTTTGTCATAGTCGCCGGCTTTGATCTCATAATCGGCGTAAACGTGATTATACAGGCCGCGCAAGGTCCTGTCGGTCAACTCAGCCTCTTTGATGCGCGTTATTATCATCTCGGCCTCAAAAAGCCATCCGAGCGAGACGTAGCTCTGAGCCTGCCATAGCTTTGCCTCAGTGACAGTAGACGGCAGCCATGTGAAATGACGGCTGACATAGAAAAATGTCGATGCCGCACCGAGGAAATCGCCGTTGTAATACTGGCTGCGGCCCATCATCATCCAGGCGTTGTGGAGAAAGGGATTATACTCGTCGCGTTTGAGCCAGGCCTTGTATTCGGGAGTATTCCGACCGGGCTTGCGTTGCGGACGCTGCTTTATCGAACGCAGTTGTATGGCCTTCTGTGCCTTCTCAATCGAGCGATTGAAACTGCCCGACGGCTGAGGTGCCGGCGGATCGCTTTTGGCCTCGACGGGATGCATGAAAACCAAACGCGAATAATCGTCTTCATAGTTGCGTTCCATCTCGTCGAGCGTCTCCTTGTAATGGAGGTCGCCGTTGTAGTAGATGTTATAGCGCGTGATGAATGCCGTATACTGACGGCGCGCCGCGGTATTTTTCTTGCCGAGGCACGACGACAGGCCGCACAGCGAAAGTGCGGCCAACAGCATGATGACTATCCGTCGGATATGGTTCATATAAGGATAAAACGTTTCCGGCGGTTGTTTATTGTGAGTCTTTGTGTCTGACTCCCGCTGCATCGGGATAGGTGACACGCGAGTGATAGATTGTCATAAGCCGCTTAACAAAGACGTCTTTTATAAGTGGAACGTCTTTGAATTCTATGGCAGACTCGTTGTAGAGGCCGTCGGCGATCTGACCGTCTATGATCTTGTTGACAAGGGCGCGAATGGCCTCGGGTGTATGCTCTTTGAGCGAACGGCTCGCGGCCTCGACGGCATCGGCCATCATCAGCACCGTCGTCTCGCGCGACTGAGGCATCGGACCGGGATAAGTAAAGGGAGCCGGGTCGACAACATCGTCGGGGTGGGCCTTGCACTCGGTTATATAGAAGTATTTGGCCTTACCTTTGCCATGATGCTCCGTGATAAAGTTTCTTATCACAGAGGGCAGTCCGGCCTTGTCGGCGAGTCGCAGACCGTCGTTGACATGGTTTATGACGATGCGGGCGCTCTGGGCCGGGGTCAGAGCGTCGTGGGGATTGACGCCGTGCTGGTTTTCGGTGAAGAAAGCAGGATTGACAAGTTTGCCGACATCGTGGTAAAGAGCGCCTGCCCGCACGAGCTGTTCGTTGGCCCCTATACGTTTGGCGGCCTCCGAAGCCAGATTGCTCACGGCCATCGAGTGTTGGAATGTACCGGGGCATTCGTCGCTGAGACGGCGCAGCAACGGTGTGTTGACGTCGGCAAGCTCTACAAGTGTCACGACGGAGACGAATCCGAAGAGGCGCTCGACAACAAACATCAGCACGTAGGCCATTGACGTCAGCAGCGAGTTGACGCCCAGATAGATGATCATTCTCACCGAGAAGCCTTCGAATGTGCCGTTCATCAGCAGTTCAAGGGCAATGTAAGACAACAGGTAGGCACCGGCGACAAAACAGGCCGTGCGCAGCAACTCGGAGCGCTGGCGCAACTGTTTGAGCGAATATACGGCTGCGGCCGCGGCCGATATCTGAAGGAAGATAAACTCAAGGGGGAATGATGTGATGCCGGCGCATATCATCGTGGTCACTGTCGAGACAAACAGAGCCGTGCGCCCGTCGAAGAAGACAAGCACGAGTATAGGCACGATAGTCATCGGCACGATGTATATGCCCGAGGGTATGAACGTGTTGAGCGCCACTGCCATCAGAAAAAAGAAAGTGACGACGCTGATTATAAACAGGAAAGATTTTATATTTGTGTATATCGCCGGGCAGTATATGTAGACGTAGACGCAGAGGATGACGAGGAGCATCACGACATAGACAAACTGTCCGAGCAGCATCAGCCAGTCGCTCTTTGAGTCTTTTGTGACGCTGTCCTTGAGCATTGCCTCGTATGTCATCAGGTTTGTGAAGTCCTGAGGCGAGACGATAGCGCCTTTGTCGATGATGGTCTGCCCCTGCTGTATCACTCCGCGGTCGGCCGTGAGCGTCAGATAGTCATAGTCGAAGTGACGTCGGCTCTCGGCCTCGTCATAGACGATATTGGGACGCAGTATCTCGGCGAGTTTTGCGGCGGAGATGTATTGGCGCAGACCGGGTTCGGTGACGGTCGAATCAAAGCGCGCATATATGTCGCGTGGCGAGACGAACCCCGAGGTTGACATCTCGCTGAGTACGTTCTTGTCAAGTATCCTCACCTTAGGCAGAGAGCCTTTCTCGATCTGCTCCCGCGTCTCGGCGTCGACGACGCCGATGGCATAGATATTGCGCAACTGTCGGGCCACGCGGTCGCGATAGTTGTTTCCCGGCGATTTGGGCAACTCTCTGACAACGGTATCGCCCAGAAGCTGGTTGAGCTGATAGACGGGCACGAATTTGGCTGTCAGCGAGTCGCGCGCGGCGCGTATGGTGTTGGAGTCGGGATGTATCGGGATGTCAAACGGAGCTATCAGTTTGGCATAGTTCCACGGACGACCTTCTTCATAATTGTAGTGTGTCGACTCTGGATGAGGATAGAAATATACAATCAGCATAGATGCCGCCAGAGCTATGACCAGGCGCATCACTATGTCGCGTTTCTTTATTTTTGTAAGTAGATTCTGATACATTACTGGATACGTGTAGCTTGTTTGACACCGTTTATTGTCAGCACTTTCTCACACAGGTCGCTGACGATGCCTACGTCAGCCACTCTGACCCACAGGTCGCAGGCAAAGACCTCGGCGCTGGCTTCGATGTTGAGTTTGCGAATATCGATGGCCATATGGGTCGATATCATCTGTATCAGTTCGCGAAGGATGCCGAAGCGGTCAATGCCCTCTATATGTATATGAACGGAGAACTTGGCGCTCACAGCCTCCCATCGGGTCGCCACGATACGTGAGCCGTAGCCGGCCTTCAGGACCTGGGCGCGCGGACAGTTGAGGGCATGCACGACCAGACGGCCATCGTCGTCGATAAAGCCCATGACATCATCGCCGGGAATGGGATTGCAGCATTCGGCGAGTTTGTAGTTGGCCACGCCGTCTTCGTTTTTGAGGATATACACCTCTTTGGGGTTGATGGCGGGCACGGCGGTGTCGCCGTCTTTGACGGCGTCGGTCGCGGGTGTGTTCTTTTTACCGCGTTTGAATATTTTAGAGAAAATGCCGCTGTTGTTTTCGGCTATTTTCTTAAGCGTCTTGACAAGAAAGTCACCGAGGACGATCTCATCGGCTCCGAGCTGATAGCAAAGTTCATCGCGGTTGGGCACATGATAGACGCCGAGTATCTTCGTTATCACGGGATTGTTGTCGGGGATGCCGTTGTCGGCAAACCATTGCGCCAGAATCTCCTTGCCACGGTTAATCAGCGGCATGCGTGTCTTGCGCAGGGCGGCGCGCAGACGTGTCTTGGCTTTGGCGGTGACAAGGAATGACTCCCACTCGGGCTGTGGCACCTGAGATTTCGACGTAAGGACCTCGACCTGGTCGCCGCTCTTGAGGCGATGGCTCAGAGGCACGAGTTTATGATTGACTTTGCCGGCGATGCAATGCACGCCAAGCTCGGAGTGCAGCCCGAAGGCTACGTCGAGCACTGTGGCATCGGCGGGAAGGGTGAGCAGCTCGCCTGTAGGAGTAAAGACCACGATTTCTGAAGCGAAAAGGTTGAGTTTGAGCGTGTCGAGAAAGTCGATGGCGTTTGGCTCGGGATTGTCGAGTATGTCTTTGATGGTTTTGAGCCAGACGTTTAGCTCGGATTCTTCGTCGCCTTCGCCGATCTTGTATTTCCAGTGTGCGGCGAATCCTTTTTCGGCTATCTCGTCCATGCGACGGCTGCGGATCTGCACTTCTATCCAATTGCCGTCAGGGCCCATTACGGTGAGATGCAAGGCCTGATAGCCGTTGGCCTTGGGTGTCGAGATCCAGTCGCGTGTGCGGTCGGGATGAAGACGATATAGATCGGTTATGGCCGAGTAGATCGACCAGCAGATGCCTTTCTCGCGGTTGGGGTCGTCACACTCGAAGACGATGCGCATGGCATATAGGTCGTAGACCTCTTCGAAGGGCACGTGCTTGGTCTCCATCTTGTTCCATATCGAATAGACCGATTTGATGCGCGCCTTGGCCTCGTAGACGAGCCCCATATCGTCGAGGCGTTTTTTTATCGGGGCGGAGAAATCACTGTAGACGGCTGCTCGACGCCCCTCGCTCTCTTTGATCTGCCCGGATATCGTCCGGTATGCTACGGGGTGTTCGTATTTGAAGCTCAGGTCTTCAAGCTCGGTCTTGATGGCGAACAGGCCGAGGCGGTGTGCAAGCGGAGCGTAGATATAGAGCGTCTCGCCTGCGATTTTATATTGTTTGTTGGGCGCCATCGACCCGAGGGTGCGCATATTGTGGAGACGGTCGGCCATCTTTATGAGCACGACACGTATGTCCTCGCTCATTGTCAGCAGCAGTTTTCTGAAGTTCTCGGCCTGCAACGATGCTTTGTCGCCGAATATTCCTCCCGAGATTTTTGTGAGGCCGTCGACAAGCTGTGCAATCTTGTCGCCGAAATGACGGCGTATGTCCTCGACGGTGTAGTCGGTGTCTTCGACAACATCGTGAAGCAGGGCGGCGCATATCGATGTCGAGCCGAGGCCTATCTCCTGGCTGGCTATTTTGGCTACGGCAATCGGATGCAATATATATGGTTCGCCCGAACGGCGTCGTATTCCTTTATGAGCTTCTTTGGCAAAGCGATAGGCGCGTTCGATGATTTCTACTTTCTTGCGGTGGTTACTGCTCAGATAACCGTTGAGCACTTCCATGAAAGCGTCCTCGATCATGCGGTCTTCTTCGTCAGGAGTCATTACAGTCTGCTTTTCCATGATAAATGGTTATATTTGCGCAAATTAATGCAATTAACGACAAATATATGTTTTTTTCGCGAAAACCGCAAAAAAATCGCCTCCGACACCTCGAGAAGACACTAAAAACACTTCCCATTCACAGCACGGCGGGAAGACTCCGCGGGCTTTGCCATGTGGGTCTCAGTAGACCAGCGCGACGTTGTCGACGAGGAAATCTGTGCCGACAGTGCCGACATATGGCTCGCCGCTGCCCGACGAGAACATTATCATCATATGGGTCGGTGTGGCGTCGTCATCATCCCAGCCCACTTCTTTTACGGGAACGATCTTGCCTTTGGAGTTGCGTGCACAATAGCTCTTCTCGGCGGGGATCAGCCCCTGAAAGCTTTTGAAACCGGGCTTTTTCGAGGCGTCGCCATAGACGACGGCGAGTCGGTGGGCGTCTTTCCATCCGCCGGTCGAGCGGTCGAGCAGTTCGCGCCCCGTGCCTACGCGTTTGGCATAGAGGTTGCCCTCGGCGTCTTCCCATCGGCGTTGCAGTATTATAAAAACCTCGGCCTTATCGGCCCCGGGAATGGTTTTCTTGCTGCCGAAGCCAGACGAATAGAGACGTGTGTTGCCTGCAGGTATCGTCAGGCAATAGTCATATTGCAGCGCTTTGGGCCGACGGGTAAAAGGGATGCCCATCTCCATCTTCGTATAGGGGTCTTTGGTCGATTTGATCGGCTCGAACATGCGTCCGAGGAAAATCGTTCCGGCCACAAGAACATCTATATTTATGATGCCTATGGCTTTGCAGCGTTCGAGATGTGTGGTCAGGCGGGCGCATCGGCCGTTGCCTTTGTGTTCGGCCGGATAGACGGCATTGCTTGTTTTGGTGATGCCGCAGACTTTAGCCATGACGTTTGACGTCGCCCAGGGCGAGCCTCCGAGGTTTACATAAGGTTCGCTGCCGTTGATGGTCTTGTCGGGACCGATCTCATAGACCTGTCTGGTATCACCGCCTATTATGACCGATTCGTGGATATTTCGTGTCACCCATGAATCGAAATTTCCATATTTTATCGGCTCTATTTTATCGGCCGCAAAAGCTACAACACTAACAGACAAGGCGATAGATAGAGATATGATTAATTTGTTCATAAGCACAAAATTAATGAATTTAACTTAAATACAATAGCGAGGGGATGTCAGTCGCTTGACGACATGCATAATATGCCACTTTTTTGTCTTTATGGGACAATATACAGTATTAACAACCGAGGAGCCTATTGTGTTGCAATCGCAATTTTTATGAACTTTAACCGACGGTCGATAGTTAGAAAATACAAAAAGATATCAGAAGATGGACAGTTCCGGACAAACATATTCAACAGACGGCACTACAGGACCGTCGCAGTCACCTATGTCTGTTAAATTACAGAAGGATGGCCGATACTACATATTTCTGGTGGTCTATCTTGTATTGTTGAGTGCTTTGGGGTCGTTTGTCAACGATATGTATACGCCGGCTCTTCCGAGCATGTGCCGCTCCTTCGGCTGCTCGATACCTCTGGCGCAGATGGGCATGACCATGGGCATGATCGGTCTGGCCCTGGGACAACTCATTCTCGGCCCTGTCAGCGACCGCTACGGACGCAAGCCCGTACTTGTTGGTGCTCTGATACTCTTCATCGTGTCGGCCGTTGTGAGTGTATTCTCTACGAGCATACATATATTCAACCTCTGCCGTCTGTTTCAGGGCATAGGTGCGTCGGGCGGCTATTTCCTCGCCCGCACAATACCTGCCGACGTCTATTCGGGCCGCAATCTTGCTCGACTGATGGCACTTGTAGGCGCCATCAACGGTGTGGCACCGGCGTCGGCGCCGGTCGTAGGCGGTTTCACGGCCGACGCCTGGGGGTGGAAAGGGGTTTTTATCGTCCTTGCTATCTTTGCCGGTGCCGTTCTGGCCGTTTCACCCATGCTGAAAGAATCGCTTGCACCGTCGCGCCGTGTCACGGGCGGCATAAGACGTTCGATAGAGGGCTATAAATCTCTGATTCTGAATAAGCCGTTTATCATCCATGTCTGTTTCAAGGGTACAGCTCTCGGACTGCTCTTCGCCTACATCTCGTCATCGCCGTTCATTCTACAGAATCATTACGGCCTGACTCAGACGGGCTACGGACTACTCATCGGTTTCAATGCCCTGTTCATGGCCGCCGGATCTATGATCGCATTAAAGTTCAAACCTCTTAAAAAAGCGGCCTTTATCGGTTCGCTCATACTCGCCGGTGGCGTCGCAGGCGAGGCTGTGGCGCTTTATTGCATCCACAGCCTCGTCATATACGAAATATTCACCGTTATGATAGTCTTCGCCCTCGGCCTCATCTTCGCCACGGCCAACACGTTGGCGATGAACGAAGGACGTGATCGGGCCGGCGAGGCATCATCTGTGTTGGGCATCTCGGGCTATGTTGTCGGCGCCATAGTCTCGCCACTGGTTGGGCTGGGCGACGTACTCCACTCGACGGCAAACACCTATATAGCGCTGGCCGTTGTCATCATCATCTTCTCGCTGGCCTCACGCTCGCTCGCACCCGACCTCGACAAATAATTACTGTACGGTCTTGAAGTCGGCCGAGCCGGTGTTTTCTTGAAGATTGCGGTTGACGCGTTTGAATATACGTCCGAAATTGACGTTGTATGACACGTTTAGGGTAAGCATCATGTGGTTGTCTCTGATATAAGATTCCTGACGTACCGGATTGACCTTGTCGATAGACTGCGACGGATAATAGGTGCCTTTTTTATTTGTGATATACATCCAGTTGGCATTTATCGACAGACGTCTGTTGAAATTGTATCCGACTGCGATCCAATCGTTGTTTTCCTGTTGTGACACTTTATTATAAAACAACTGTTTCAGTGGCTTGCGGTAGCCGACACCCAATGTCCATTTGCCAAGATATGCATAAGCCGAGCCTTCGATATTCCATGAGTCATAGCTGTTGACAGACGTGTCGTGGAGTCTGAAGCGCGAATGGATATAATTGGCGGCTACGCGCACGGTAAACCGGCCGTCAAACAGATTTCTGAGCCCCATGGCGCAGTAGGTATCCAGGATAAACGCACTTCGGGCATTCTCGGAGCGAGTGATGAATTTACCGTCGCCAACATAGCTTGTCGCCGAGTAGTTGCCGTTGAACCGTCTGCCTTCGTCGATATATGCGTTGAGCCAAAAATGATTGTGCGACCACCATATTTTCTGTCTGAAATGTAGCCTATATCCCGTTTTAAGATGTGAATTGCCGGTAACCCACAGGTATCCGTCATATTCCTGATAGTTTTCTATGAAAGATGACAGTGACGGAACGATAGGTGAAAGGTCGGCCGACAGATTGATGGTGGTTTTACCGACAGGAAAGCCTACGTCAATGTCAGCATTGGCAAATGCACGGGTCCATTGCTGTGAATTATTATGTATATATTTGAGATTGAGACCGCCCTTGAACGTGCTCGTGACCTTTCCGATCTTCGATGTCAGAGCCATAAAGGCATTTAGCTGATAATTTTTGTTAAAAGCCCTGAAGTCTTCGATGAGATAGTGGCTGCGGGTGTCGCGATAGTAGTTGTTAAGATTGATTGTCAAATAATTGTTGTCATTAAGAGGCTGGCGATATGACCCCGACAGCTCTCCCGAATAAAACTTGGTATCAATGTCAGACGGATACCTCTTAATGACATCGATTGAGAAGGTGTCGGCAAGAATACGTTCGTATTTCTGTGGTTGTAAAGAACCTGATGCCTGTATTTCGATTTGACGATCGCGTTCCCAGTTTTTTTGGTAATAAAGCGACATATTACCGTTATAATATATGTCATGTACTCTCGAGAAGCGGTGATAATCGCCGAGATAGCTATCTTTTACAGCTCCATTTGTATAAAAATATCTACGCGATGCGTCCATCCATCCACGTACTACGAAGGCCGATGTAGCGTCGGGGCGTATCGTATAAGATAATGAGCCTCTGTGTTCAGTGTAGTGCATTGGTGAGTGTACCTTGTCCATGTCAATGTCGACCTTGAAGCCGTCATCTCCTATATAACTTTGGCTGCTTGTCTCATAACGGTGATGATAGTTGCGGTAGCTGATGCCATACTGTAAAGCCAGCTCTGATTTACCCTGATTATAGGAAAAACCTGTAACCGCATTTGTAAACATTGCGTTTACCGCCTGTTGAGCGTTAACATAAAATGAACCGCCGTCATTGCGCTCTTTCAGCGTGATCTCAAGCACTGCACCTGCTCCCCGCCCGAGATATTTGGCCGGAATCTGCGTGTAGTATTTGATGCGGGCCACATTGTGGGGGCGTATATTGTAGAGATAGGTCTGAGGACGCTCGATACCGTTGACTATGAATATTATAGACGCGCCGAAAGCCGAGAGGCTGTTTGTGATCTTATCGTGCCAAAGTCCGGGCAGAGGCTGCATGTCAAGAAAATTAAATATGTCTGAAGCATGGTCGGCAGATATAGCCGACGGGATGACTTCGAGATGATCTCCGACATAGTCGAGTGTTTTGTTTTCTACTGTCAAAGCCTTTAGTTCAAGCGCTCCGGTGTGGACGACAACATCGCCTATACGACCGACGCTTACGTTTTTTGTAAGTGGGAAATATCCAAGGCATGTGACTTTCATAATGGTATTGGCAACATCGACAGGTATCACAAAGTCGCCGTTTTCAGTCGATATGCCACCCGTGATAAAGGTCGAGTCTACGGGATTGAACAGGCGCACGTTGGCGTACTCGACGGCTTCGCCACGTTCGTTGACGAGACGTCCGATGAGTTTGTCTGCGGTGTGACGCATAGGCTCGATGATAGTGCAGCCGTCCTCACTGATAGAGACTCTCAAGGGATAGAGTCCGACGACCCTATATACGGCCTCAACAGGTGTGAGATTAAAAAACGAACACGTGACCGGATAGTCTTCGAGGATATTATAGATAAAACTGAGCCTCAATTCAGGGCACTCGCGGCTTATGTCTATAAGAGCCTCTGACATAGATGTTGATTTGTAAGAACGAGAGAGACGTCGATCACTGTCTCCGGCGAGCATATTCAGTGCTGCAGTTATCATAAAGATAACCACAAGCGGTAATTTGAGTCGATTCATAATCAGTCTATGTGTATGGTATTGTCGGTAAGCGACGCATTGATGGCGTCGAATGAATTAAGAATAGCTACGACACCGGTAAGTTCCGTGCCGGCGGGTATGGTCATATAAAGTCGCAGCTTATGATCAGCGTCAGGACCGAATGACGTGTCGCAGCCATAGACGTCTTTGAGTCGCGCGGCTATATCGTCGAGTGTGAGATTTTCAAATACGATATCCTCGTCAGGAGCTACAGCGACTTTTATTATATCATCGCCAACCGGGCTGTTGTCTTCGATGACTACGCCTGACAGCGGAGCCTCGTCATTGACCGGTGAGTTTATAGTATTAAATCGCCTGATGCTGAATAAAACGGCTGTCGCAGATATCACGGCGACACATATAAAGGCTGCCGCCGCGACACGGCGCCGCCCTGTGAATAAAACGAATTTTTTACTTTTTTTGCAGATGGTATGAATCTGCGGCACGCCTCAGGCTGCACATAGCCTCGTAGAGACTGCGCAGTTCACTGTCGTCATAGATGACGTCGATGTCAGCGTCTGACAAACGGTCGAAATGTTTGTCGGCGATGTCGGCGATTATTCTCTCGCGGTCTGTCGCGTTCATAATTTTGCATTAAAACGGTTTCGAAGAAGACGCAGAGCACTGACAACATGTTTATTTACCGTAGATACACTAATGCCGAGATTATCGGCGGCCTCACGATAGCTGTGCCGGCGATAGAATACTTCCTCGACAACATTTTTGACACTCGTTGAGAGCACATTGGCGACAAAGTTGTTGACTTCGGCCACTGTGTCTGCCATGTCATCGTCGCCGTCTACCACAGACAACAGAATGTCGTCATCGAGGGGCAACATGCGTTCAACTCTCTGACGTCTCGAGAGAGAGACCGCAATCTGTCGAGGGCACGGTTGCGTACAGCCATGGTAAGATAGGCCTCGGGCTTGTCTGTAGCAACAGGTTTCTCGATAATGTTTAGAAAAACATCCTGCACCGTGTCGCGAGCGTCATCGGTGTCTCCGAGCAGAGTCGCGGCAATCCTGACAAGCCGCCTGTGGCAGCTCATATAGACGGTTTCGAGTTCGGTGCTTGTTGTCATCAGTTTCTGCTTTTTATCACTATGACGGCCAAACACCGCATTTCATTACCGCAGGAAGGACTTTTTTTATTTTTTTGTCAGGACAAGACGCGCTTCGGAAAAATCTGCGGCCGCATCGAGCACTTCGAGGAACGCACTCCAGTATCCGAGAGGAACAACCTGAGTGCCGACCCGCAACATGGCGCTGACCGTGACATCACCGTCGGCGTTGACAGACGGAGTCACCGAGAATATGCCGACGGGTGTACGCTTGTTGACCGTGATGTTATCAAGCGAAGTCGGGTCTATCGTGTAAGCTTCGGGGACTTTGATTGTCAGCGAGCGCATTTCCTGATAAGGAGCGTTGAGCACCGCGTCGAAGATGCGGTTTCGCTCGACATCGGCCAGACGGGTGTGATTGCCGAAAATACGTCCGATGGCAAAGGTCATGGCGTCAGGCCCGAGTTCTTCGACGAGACCGGGCAGGTCTACGGTGACGTCATAAGCCACATGGTTGCGTCCGGGCAGTATCGAACGCGACGCAACAGAGTAAGCGATCACGGTGTCGGGGATGACGCCAACGAAGTCGCGACACTCATTTTTGAAGAAATCACGCAGTTCTTTGGCGCGACCGATATCGTCGCGATCTTTGGCCTTATAACGCTTATCGGCGGGAATGCAAAGATATTTCTCGACCGTGTCGATCCATTCATATCGGTCGGTTAGATCTTTGACGGCGTCTTTATACAGGCCCGTATGTCTCATCGAACGCTCGAGTCTGACCTTGCGGTCGGGTGTAATTGTCGCTGTAGCTGTCTGGGCCATACGGGTATTGCCATGGCGCTGCTGAGGTACACTGACGACAGTCGGAAGGGTATTGCGTGCCAGTTTCCTCCGGTCACCGATAAAAGCGCCGCCCTGCTGTCCCTGAAACAGCGCTTCCATGCATCCGGGCGGATAGTGATATGCCGCCGACATGTCATAGCAGCTGTCGCCGACGATGGTTACGAATCGCGGTTCGTTCCAAGTCGATATGCCGTCGGTTGGAACGTCGTCGACAGGATTGAAGAAAGCAAAGCCGATGCTGTCGGGCGAGTAGACTTTGAGCCTGTTAAGGGCATCGACATAGAGCAGATTGAGATATACATTGTTTTTTGAAGAAAACCGCTCATCTGTGGCATTGACATAACGCAAGGCCATGGCGGTGGCGTCGGCTATCTCGCGCGGGGTAGCGGCGGGATGGCTTTTGAGGAAACAGTCTTTGACAAGTTTCGCGGCTTTGGAGGGCACGGGTGTGTCATAGGTTACATCCTTGAGATAGCTGAAGATGTCGCGGTAATATGTGCCCGCCGAGACATCGGCACGCAAACCTCCCGACCGGGCCGTCGCCGGATGATATAACGACGAGGTGTTATTAAGGACGTTCATGCGTATGAACGGCAACTGACGGTTGCTGTTGACATATTTCTTGTTTGGAACGGCCGGTATCATCACGGCATGGAGAAATGCTTTTATGCGCTCGTTGTCGGTATAGTCGGGCGTAAGGCGCGGAGCGCCGTTGAATGTCCTGTATTCGACAGTGAGTTCGGGATCGAAACTGCCGCGCACAACGCGGTTCATTATCGGATAAGGCGCATAGAGCCGCATGTCGATCTTGTCGAGGTTATATTCCTCCATGATCTCGTCATTATATTTGAAAACATCGAGTATACAGCCTTCGGTCAAACCGGGTATGGCAAGTTTGTAGCGTATGTTGTCTTTTTCTTTTTTGCCGTCGGCTATTTCAACCGCGTCATTGACATCGACTTCGCGTATATTGCCGTCGGGGTAAATTATGCGCGCCCCAAAGGCTTCTTCATTCTGATATACGATGATGACGCCTGAGAGAGTGGTTCTTTTGCTGAACTCATATTCAGAGAAGTCATCGAAAGCCGATCGGTCGAGTATCTTTACCAGTACCCGTCTGAGATGTTTGCGACGCGTGCGGTTGGTGAAGCCCGACGCCTTGTATGGCGTGGCCACTTTCTCGATATATGCCTCGACATCGTCAAGGTAGCTGATTATGACAGCGGCATTGTTTTCGAGCAATGAGTCGGGTATGGCGATGCCGGCGTCAAAGAGCGTATCACTGTCACTCCATATTTTTTTGGCGATCTTGTCGTGAAATTTTTTATCGATGGCAGCATCGGCTGTGTGAGCGGCAAAGCTATATGATATCATGGCTGCCGCAATGGCGATAAATCTCAGTATTTTCATAGAAATCAGAGGGTTGAGGTTAATACAATTGTTTCATTGTTGATGCGGTTGAGTTCTTTGACAGCTTCATTCCAAAGCTTTATGCTGTCGACCGAAGCCTCGGTGGATATATTCTTTATCTGGCCGTTTACGGTGACGGTATTGCCGTCGCGTCTATAACAGAGGTCACCCTTGAACCATGGGTTGTCGACATGTATATCATCCGGCAGACGGTCGGCATCATAGCCGTCGGGCATCTCGAAGGTCATTGAGGTAGAGATGTTGCGTGGGACGCCTGTCGACACCGGCCGCATTCGACCGTCGGCATCGACAGGATCGGGCAGGCCGAATCGCAGGGGATGCAGCGAGACATATAGCCGTGAGGTCGCGGGCACGATAGCCTTGCCATCTTTCTCGCGGGCACTCAGATGAGTCGTCGCGGCGTCGGGGGCGTCGGTCGATATGACGATGTTATCGTAAGTGGCGCTTTTTGTCGGGGCAAGAAAGAGGTGACAATAGCTCAGCCGTTTGTTTGGAGACAGCCCGGCAATGTTATTTTCAAACACGACGCGGTCATGGCCGCGCAGAGTCATGGCTATATCGCCCTCAAGGCTGTTGCCGGCGACTCTGAAACAGCCGGTCACCTCGGTGATGTAGCGGTCGTTGTCATACTCGGGCAAAGTGGTCAACATATAACTGTCGCCGTTCTCGACTATGGCTTCGCAGCCGGCGATGTGATAAGGCAGGAAACGGCGGGGCGCAAACGTCACCGTGCCGTCAACATAGACAATGCTGTCGCCGAGCACGGCAGCGGCTATCATGTGGTTGCCGCAGCCGAAGTCTTTATATTTTGAATACGGCCCGATTACATGGCCCCGGGTACCGATCCACACGAGGCGTCCGTCAATACCGCAGGCCCGCATCATGCGGCAGATGAGATTGGCCGATCCTTTGCAGTCGCCATAACGTTTTGAAAGTACGTTTCCGGCAGTGTCTGGCCGTTTGCCGTAGTCGCCGTGTTCGATACCTACATAACGGATATTGTTGCGTACCCACGAAGCTATGACATCGATGCGCTCGAGGTCGTCGGCACAAGATGACGTGATTTCCCGGGCAAGCGATACGACTTCGGGGGCTGTCTCGGAGCCGTCGAGGTGTACACGCATGAATTTATAAAGATCGTCGAGCGTTGTGAACAGGCCCGAGACAATCAAACGCGGAGCGCTGCATATGGCCGAAGCAGCATATTTTTCATTCTTAGCCGCCGGAATTCCGGCAGTCTCGAGGGTGTATACCATGTTGCCTTTCGCGTCGGTAACGTTTGTAAACGTAGCCGTTGCGGGCAGGTCGCAAGCCTCCACCGTGATAGTTTCGATCAGGGATGACGGTACGACAATCTCGATCCGCGCCTGTTCGATAAAATAGCTTTCGGCAATGACAACGGCGCCAAACTGTTCGAGTGCCTTGTAGTCTTTCTCGAAACGGGCGGTGACCGGTTTGCCCGGTTTAAGTTCGAGAGGCAACGCACAGATGCGTGACCCACTGAAAAACATATCGTCGCTTTCCATCGATCGGTAAACGGGCTTGACTCCGGGCGCCGAGGCTTTATTTATCGGTGTTTCGGACGAATAGAATTCGTAGGCCAAGGCGCTGTCGTCAGCGCGATTGACCTTAAAAGTCTTGGTTATAACGGCTTTGACTTCGACAAGAGAGCCATCTTTACCGGCCTTGAGAGTATAGGTCTCCCCAAGCCGGCTTATGACGACGTTGTCATCTACGGCATACATGCTGCCGGGGCATAGCATAATCGCCGACAATAATAGGATTAGATATGAGGCTTTCATGACTGTCGCTGTAATTCGCAAATATATATGTTTTTATTAATACGGTCATAAAATAAATTGTTAAAAACAGCTATGCGAGTATCAACTTTTAGCGCAAAAGGATAGTTATTTAAATAAGATAATGTAACTTTACAGTTTAATATTGAAAAACAAACTATTTATGCCTCAGGTATCAAAACGCGGTGAACTGATGCCGGCGTCCCCGATACGCCGCCTTGTCCCCCTGGCCAATGACGCGATTTCTCGCGGGCTTAAGGTCTATCGTCTCAATATCGGCCAGCCGGATGTGCCGACTCCGCCGGAAGCCCTTGAAGCTCTACACCATATCGACCGCAAGGTTTTGGAATACAGCCCGTCGGAAGGTCTTTACTCGCTCCGCGCCAAACTGAAAGAGTATTACCGGCGATTCAATATCGATGTCGATGTCGATGACATCATCATCACCACCGGCGGCTCTGAAGCCGTGCTCTTCGCTTTCATGGCCTGTCTTGACCCGGGCGACGAGATTATCGTGCCCGAACCTGCCTATGCCAATTATATGGCTTTCGCCATCTCGGCCGGCGCAAAGATCGTCACCATTCCGTCGAGCATCGACAACGGCTTCGAACTACCGCCTGTCGAAGACTTCGAGAAACTCATAACGCCGCGCACGAAAGGTATTCTCATCTGTAACCCGAACAATCCGACGGGCTACCTTTATACAATGAAAGAGATGTTGCAGATACGCGATTTGGTGCTCAAGCACAATCTCTTCCTTTTCTCAGACGAGGTCTACCGCGAATTCTGCTATACGGGCGCACCATATATCTCAGCTTTCCATTTGCCCGGCATCGAGGAGAATGTGGTGCTGATCGACTCGGTTTCGAAGCGGTACAACGAATGCGGCATACGCATCGGAGCGCTTATAACCAAACACAAAGAGCTGAAAAAGAATGTGATGAAATTCTGTCAGGCGCGTCTGAGTCCGCCATTGTTGGGTCAGATTGTCGCCGAAGCCTCGATCGACACATCGCCTGACTATATGCTGGCGACGTATAACGAATATGTCGAGCGCCGAAAGTTTCTCATCGACCATATCAATCAGATACCGGGATGCTACACCCCTATACCGATGGGCGCGTTTTATACGGTTGTAAAATTGCCCGTCGACGATGCCGACACGTTCTGCCAATGGTGTCTTAAAGATTTCGAGTATGAGGGGCAAACCATATTTATGGCTCCGGCATCGGGGTTCTACACATCGCCCGACCGCGGAAAAGACGAGGTGCGCTTGGCCTATGTGCTCAATAAAGAAGACCTCGGCCGCGCCATGGAGGTGCTGCGTCAGGCTCTCCGTGCCTATCCCGGCCGCAAGGAAGTCTGCCTGTGACCCACGGGCCACAACGCATACGAATATAAGACCAAGGCACTGTGTCGAAAACAACCATTTCGACACAGTGCCTTTATATTAAATATGGAGAAATTTCAGCGGCGGGTGATGAGCTTTATGGCAGTCCATCCGCCGAAGAGCTGCAACAGCATGCCGGGAATGCCGATACGGAAGTCTTGGCAAGCAAGGATGAAGTCACCCTTTATGATCCATTCACCGATAGTACCGACTGCCTGATATGCAAGGATGACACTGATGAGCAGAAGCAGCGTCGCTTTGCCGTAGCGAGCGGCGGCTATGCCTGCGAAAACGGCAAGGAGCACCGATTTAAATTCGATGACGGGCAATGCCGCCACAGCCGGCATACCGAAAATCAGAGCGTTGACAGCCGGCGACAGCAAGGCTGTGAGCAGCCCGGTGCGCCAACCGTAACACCAGGCGCCTACGAGGGTGAAGAGGTAAATCGGCAGCCATGTGACCCCACCGCCGGGAACAAGGTGGAACAACTGAGGCACAACGATGTTGCCGGCGATGAAGAGCGCTGCCATAAGGTATGTGCGCGCGCTGCCGAAAGGCAGCGATTCGAGACGAAGCGATGATGTTGTCATGGTTTTAATCAAGTTTTACGAGTTTATATGTCCGGCTGCCGAGACCGATCTTCTCGCCGTAGTCGAGTGTGTGCATACCGTGGCGCGAGTCGATGCGCTCGATAAGGTGTACTTTGCCGGGATCGTCGGACGAACGCACAAGATCGGTGCAGGCTTTATCAAGAGCGATGGGGTCGAGAGAGGCGAGGATGCCGATGTCACCCATTTTCGGGTCTTCGGGCGAGGCGTCACAGTCGCAGTCGACCGAGAGGTTGTTGGCTACGCTGATATAAATGATGCGGTCGCCGCAGTGGTCGGCGATGGCTTTGGCAGCCTCGGCCATTGACTCGAGGAAATCGTCTTGCTCGGCAAGATTCTCCCACAGCCCCCCGACACTGTCGAGTTTGCCGGCCGAATGGATATAGCTCTTGCCGTTTGACGAGGCGATGCCGATCGACATGTTTTTAACGGCGCCGCCGAAGCCGCCCATGGCGTGGCCTTTGAAGTGCGAGAGTATGACAGTGAAGTCATAGTCGGGATAATGCGAGCCGACGATGTCGTATGCGAGATGCTTGCCGCCTTCGAGGGGGAGTTTCACTTCTCCCTCGGCATCCATTATGTCTACCGGAGCTATGGCGGTGAAGCCGTGCTCTTCGGCTGCGCGGCGATGGTCTTCGGTTGAGAAGCGGCGACCCTCGTAAGCTGTGTTACACTCGACGATTGTGCCGTCGGTGAGTTTGACAAAGTCGGCGATCAGCGATGGCTGCAGGAAGTTGTGTCCGCCCGGCTCGCCTGTCGAGATCTTGACGGCCACTTTGCCGGTGGCCTCACGTCCGAGAGCTTTGTAGAGCTTCACAATGGCTTCGGGCGAGATCTCGCTCGTCATATAGACGATAGAGGTGTCTGACTGCTGTGTTGATTTGTCCATAGCGTTATTGTCTGTTTTGTTTGCGGCGCCACAACCGATGATGGCGAGGCATGCCGACATTATTATTGCTGAAAGTTTATTCATGATTGGTGATTTATTGAGTTTTCAAAGATGAATTTCCTTATCAACGGCAGACAATCGGCGGCAGTGCGGCAGCCGGCGCAAAGGCTCTCGACGGGACATATGCCCGTACCGGCCCTGTTGATGATATTGTCTACGCGTCGGCCATAACCGACATCGATGTCAGACATTGCGAAAAGGTCGAGCGCCGGCCGGCTGACGACATCGGCGTAGACGGCTTTGACGCCGCCGAGCATCATCAGGGCAGCCGCACCTTTGCCTACGACCTTGTCGGCGACGGCAGCGCCTTTGAGTGTCGCGGGCGATGTATCGAGCAGACGCAGCAGGTCGGCGACACCGCGCTCGCGACAGAGCGTAACCGAGTCGCCGCAGGCAATCACACACGAGCAACCCTCGCGATGAAGCGTATCAATTATATCACTCATATCAATCACATTGCAAATATAACTAATATCAGTGGAATAACGATGGCCGCCCGGAAAAATGGTAATATTTGCAGTAAAAATGGTAATAAAGCTGTCGTCATATAGACCTAATTTTGCGATATCCAAAAAAGACGAATATGAAAAAAACACTTGCTTTCGCCTTTATGGCATTAATGACATTGACAACATCAAACATCATGGCACAACAGAAAATCGTACAGACCGCCGGACATGACGCTCTCGGCGAGTTCGCCCCCGAATTTGCCCGTCTCAACGATGACATGCTCTTCGGCGAAGTCTGGAGCCGCAACGATCTATTGTCGCTGCGCGACCGCAGTCTCATAACCGTTATATCGCTCGTGAGCCAGGGTATCACCGATTCATCGCTCCAGCATCACATGCAGAACGCCAAGAAAAACGGCATCACCCGCACAGAGATTGCCGAAGCTCTTACCCACAACGCTTTTTATGCCGGATGGCCCAAAGCCTGGGCCGCCTTCCGCATCGCCAAAGAGGTCTGGGCCGACGACGTCAACGGCGACGACGCGATGGCAGAGTTCCAACGTTCGATGATTTTCCCCATCGGTCAACCCAACACGGCATACGAAAATATTTCACGGGACGCAGCTTCCTCGCTCGCGTATCGGGCGAACAGATACCCTTTGCCAACGTCACTTTTGAACCCCGATGCCGCAACAACCGTCATATACATCACGCGGCGAAAGGCGGAGGCCAGATGCTCGTTGGCGTCGCCGGCCGCGGCTGGTATCAGGAAGAGGGAAAACCCGCGCAGGAGATACTTCCCGGCACTGTCATACACATCCCGGCCAATGTGAAACACTGGCATGGAGCGGCTGCCGACAGCTGGTTTGCACATCTCGCCTTTGAAATACCCGGCGAAGAGACCCGGACCGAATGGCGCGAGCCCGTCACCGACGAAGAATACAACAAGCTGAAATAGCAACGACAAAAAAACAGTCTGACAAGAATGTCTATAAGACGTCGCTTGATAATTAGATGATGGAGCGGCAACTGCAGGTGATCTGTGGTTGCCGCTGAATTTTCAGGGTCGTCTTCCGGCGCGACGGTGAGATCAGACGAGATTGTATTTGTTGAGAAGCATGACGGGGCGGTATGATTCTTTGGCGTAACGTAGTCCCGGATCGTTCATGTCTTCTTCGCGGTTGATATATCGCAGGTCGGGATAACGGTGCAACATCTCGGAGGCGAATAGTTTGTTTATGGTCTCGCCGGCGCCGGCGACCCTGTGGTCGGCTTTCTCGATATGGGTGTAAAGAGTGTCTCCGATAATTTCGCCTATGGTAAAAGCTACGATGACGCCATCGTTATCACGCAAGACCGCACCTTCAAAAGGATATGACGACAGCGAGGCAAGGACTCTGAAACATTCGGCGCGCTCATAGTCGGCCATGGCACGGTCTGTTTTATCTGCCGTCGAAGTCGAGCCGTCAAGGAAAAGCATGGTCTCGGGAACAAGGTCGTCGGTCAACGGGCCGAAAGTCCATGCGGGGTTGTCGGTCATGAATCGATTGACATGATTGCGCTTTTTCATATAATGTTTACCCGAGAGCGTGGCAAGAGCCTCGGCGCTGTAGATATAGTCGCTCCATCCGTCGAGTCGCTCTATCTTACCGCCGGCGAGCGAAGCGAGCCGATCTATATAATCTTCGGGGATAGCCGAGTATGAAGGTTTTACGCCGCTCAGGAGGCAGTAGTCGGCGATGAGGCCGACAGCATTGCCGAGATCACCTCCGATGGGAAGCGAGAAAGCCTCACGGTCGGGATGGCTCTCGGAGCGCCCTTTTATAAATAGAGTGTCGCCGACGACACAGTATTGATAGTCAAACATTCTGACCCACATGAATATACCTCCGACCGTATAATCGCAGGTGCGCGTCGTCGAGCTCTGCAACATACTGTTGATCAGAGGCATGTCGGAGAGCGTTATAGGTTTGAAAGGCAGTATATCGTCGGGAGTTATGGTCTTTTGCCTCGCGACAGTGATTGTAACGGGTTTCATAAATAAATACTTGAATCATGTAAATAACAAATCGATGTGGTGACGGGTTCGATTTGACGGCCAAAGTCGCAGGCGATTGGAATTTTTTGTGTAATTTAGGCCCTGTTTTAACCGTTATCATCAAACATCCTCATATATGACAACCATGAAAAGAATCCTGACGCTTCTGTTTATCATCATGACATACTGCGGTGCTGTCAGAGGCGCCGAGTCTGTTACAGTGTGTTCACCCGACGGCGATATTGCCGTCAATATCAATCTGAACGACGACCTGAGCTACTCGGTCAGTTTCAAAGGCAAAAGCGTCATCGAGCCCTCACATGCGGCCATAACGATGACCGACGGCACTACTGCCGGCCGCGATGTCAAAGCCCGCGTGACAAGCCGGCGCAGCGTCGACACGACGGTAAAATCGCCGTTTTATCGTGCCAAAGAGCTGCAGGACAAATATAACGAAATAACCATAAGGATCGATAAGGACCGTGACGTCATCTTCCGCGCCTACGACGACGGCGTGGCATACCGCTGGGTGTCGAAGTCGAAGAAGCCCGTGACTATAAAAGACGAGACGGTCGAATACCGTTTCAAGGGCAACCCGCGCGTTGCCGCCCCATATGTCAAGAAAAAGAAAATCAAGAGCTTCGAACAACAGTTTGGCAACTCGTTCGAGAACGTCTACACGGTCGACTCTATGAACTCACTCGACAGTCGTCGCCTGATATTCCTGCCCATGGCGGTAGAAACGACCGATGGTGTCAAGGTGCTTCTGTCAGAATCGGCATTGATCGACTATCCCGGGCTCTATCTCAACAAAAGTAACGAGGACGGCACTCTGCACGGTGTCTTCGCACCCTACCCCAAGAAGCTGAAGCAGGGCGGCCACAATAACCTGCAGATGCTTGTCACCGACCGCGAGAACTATATCGCGCATCTCAACGAGGCCCGCGCGCTGCCATGGCGCATGGCTGTCATCAGCGACCGCGACGCCGATCTGGCGGCAAGCAACATGAGCTATCTGCTTGGCGAACCTTCGCGCATAGACGACATCAGCTGGATCAAGCCCGGTAAAGTCGCATGGGACTGGTGGAACAACTGGAATCTCGACGGCGTCGACTTTGTCACAGGCGTAAACAACGATACCTACAAGGCCTATATCGATTTCGCCGCCGAGAAAGGCATCGAATATGTGATACTCGACGAGGGCTGGGCCGTCAAAGGCAATGCCGACCTGATGGATGTCGTCGATGAGATTGATCTCAGACAACTCGTAGACTATGCGGCCGAACGCGGTGTCGGCATCATCCTGTGGGCCGGCTTCCATGCTTTCGACCGGGATATGGAAAACATCTGCCGCCACTATTCAGATATAGGCGTCAAGGGTTTCAAGGTCGACTTCATGGACCGCGACGACCAGCAGATGACGGCGTTCAATGCCCGGGCCGCCGAGATGTGCGCCAAATACCGGCTTGTGCTCGATCTCCACGGCACTCACAAACCGGCAGGCATCAATCGCACGTATCCCAATGTGCTCAACGTCGAGGGTGTCAACGGCCTCGAGCAGGTTAAGTGGAGCAAGCCGCCCCACGATCAGGTGACATACGATGTAATGATACCTTATATCCGACAGGCGGCAGGCCCGATGGACTACACCCAAGGAGCGATGCGCAACGCCTCGAAAGGCAACTATTATCCCTGCAACAGCGAACCGATGAGTCAGGGCACGCGCTGTCGCCAGCTGGCTCTGTATATGGTGTTTGACTCACCGCTGAATATGATGTGCGACACGCCGTCGAACTATCGCCGCGAAGGCGAGTGCACCGACTTCATAGCCTCAGTACCGACCGTATGGGACGAGACCATAGTCGTCGACGGACGCCTCGGCGAATATATCGTGACAGCACGCCGCAGCGGCGACACCTGGTATATCGGCGGCATCACCGACTGGAGCAGCCGCGAGATTGACGTAGATTGTTCGTTCCTTCCGCGAGGCGTTGTCTATGAGGCTGATGTGTTTGTCGACGGTGTCAATGCCGATCGAATAGGCCGCGACTACCGCCACGAGAAAGCCGAAGTCACAGGCGGCGGCAAGATGAAAGTCAGAATGGCTCCCGGCGGTGGCTTTGCCGTCAGGCTCAAAGCGAAATAAAAATACCTGACCATAAAATCGAACGATTGCCATATCGTCATGTCATTCTTGACGATATGGCGTTGTTTTTGACAGCCGATACATACAGGCATATAAAAAATGAAAGTGCGCTACTTCACAGTAATGCACTCCCTCATAACCAAAATTCAAGTATATATTGTGAGTCTAACAAAACGTTATCACTAAATTTCAGTAAAAATCAAATATTCTCCTTGTGTTTTTCACATTGCAAAGATATATACATTTTTAGATATACAATCTAAATTTATGTAAATAATTACAAATAATCTGTTAAAATAACAGCTCGGTTTTAATATTGCCATTGCCACTGAAAACCACTTTAAGTTTCTGACTGCCAATTTAACCGTCATGCAACAAGGCTTGTGAATCGATTGAGCGACAGTATCAATATTTTTAAGTCTGCAAACATAATTTCAGAATTGACAGACAAACAACCGATGTCACCCCGATATGCCGGGGTTTATTTCGCCTCATTTTTTAATCGCATTTTTGTTGATTCGCGCATTTTGGCTAATTTTGCGACATGAATGAAACAAGGCCCACATTGATGCTGATCGTCAATCCGATTTCGGGAACGCGCTCGAAACGCAAACTTATACCCGTGCTCGAACGGCGGCTCAAAGAGATGGGCTTTGACATTGACACACGCCTGACAGAAGCCCGGGGCGATGCTACCCGTCTTGCCCGCGAAGCCGTTGCCAAGAGATACTACGGCGTGCTTGCCTGCGGGGGCGACGGCACTGTCAACGAGACAGCCAGAGCACTCTGCGACACGGGCATACCCTTAGGCATACTGCCGGCAGGATCGGGAAACGGACTCGCCAGGCATATCGGCCTGCTGATCGACCCGATCGAGGCTCTCAGAGTCATCGGCGAGCGCCACATTGAAGACTGTGATTACTGCACGGCCAACGACAGACCGTTTTTCTGCACGTTCGGCGTTGGTTTCGACGCCGCAGTGACGCATAAATTCTCGCGTCAGCGCCGCCGCGGACTGCTGATGTATCTTAAAAGCGCCATCGACGTATTTGTGTCGTTCAGCCCCGAACGTTACAGTCTTCGGACCGACGACAGAGTGCTAGTCGACAAGGCATTCCTCATCGCTTGCTGCAACGCGTCGCAGTATGGCAACAACGCATTCATAGCCCCTGCCGCGTCGATACGTGACGGGCTGATGGACATAACGGTCATACACAAAGCGAACCCGCTCGCACAGGCGCTTGTCGGCGTCGATCTCATGACGGGATATATAGGCAAAAACGCCTTGATTGACATTATCAGAGTGTCACATGCCACAATCAGCCGCGACAAAACCGGCGTGGCCCATATCGACGGCGAGCCGGTCGACATGCCCGAGACAATCGAGGTAATATGTCACCCCGGCGGCCTGCGCATGTTCACGCCGCGTGACAAAATGACATTCCGCCCGCTTGTAACGCCGCTGAAAATGATGTTGCGCGACTGGCGGCTTGCCGCCTCACGCCTGTTCACACCCCATAGCTAAACATCTCTCCTTTACTTTATAACGATAAGAAATAAACGAAACAACGCATAACCATGAGTAAAGAAATAGTATTGAGCGGCATAAGGCCTACAGGCAATCTACACCTTGGCAACTATTATGGCGCCCTGAGCAAATTTGTCAGAATACAGAACGACTATGACTGCAACTTCTTCATCGCCGACCTCCACGCTCTGACAACCAACCCTGACCCCACTCAGCTTCACGCAAGCGTCAAAACCATCCTCGCCGAATATCTCGCCGCGGGCATCGACCCCGACAAAGCCACAATATTCGTGCAGAGCGACGTGCCGGAAATAGCCGAGATGTATCTCTTGCTCAACATGCATGTAGGCATCGGCGAACTGATGCGCACCACTGCATTCAAAGACAAGGCACGCAAAGCATTGGGTATAACCGCCACAGATGAAAATGATGAACAGATCGAGCGCGAAATCATAGGCAACGAGACCAACAAACGCGTCAATGCCGGTCTGCTGACATATCCGACACTTATGGCCGTCGACATACTGATACAGAAAGCGACCAAAGTGCCCGTAGGCAAAGATCAGCTGCAACATCTCGAACTGACACGCCGGTTCGCCCGCCGGTTCAACTCATTCTACGGCGTCGACTTCTTCCCGGAGCCTTATGACTTCGACTTCGGCGGAGCTCCGGTGAAAGTACCCGGCCTTGACGGCTCGGGCAAGATGGGTAAGAGCGAAGGCAACTGCATCTATCTCATCGACGAGCCCAAAGTGCTGCGCAAGAAAGTCATGCGCGCCGTGACAGATGAAGGTCCTCAAACACCGAACTCGCCTATGAGCGAGCCGATAGCCAACCTCTTCAGCCTGCTCGAACTGACATCGACGCCCGAGGTGGTGAAACATTTCAGAGAAGCCTATGCCGATTGCTCGATTCGCTACGGCGACCTCAAGAAGCAGCTCGCCGAAGACATCCTTGCAGTGACGACACCTATCAGAGATCGCATCAACGATATTCTCGGCAATGAAGACTATATGCGCAAAGTATTGGCCCAAGGCGCCGAGAAAGCGCGCGAACGTGCATCGAAGACACTCGCCGATGTTCGCGAGATAATGGGCATCAGAAAGTTTTGATTTTAATACACAATGGTCAATACACAACTAACTGTGCATTAAAAATTGTGAATTATGAATAGTGAAATACGACAAAGGCCGCCCGCGGGCGGCCTTTGTCGTATTTCATTTGCGGTCGAGAAGCTGCGGGTCTTTGCCGGCGACCTCGAGGATGAGGCGGGGAAGGTTGCTGTTGTCGTTATACGACTTGAACAGGTCTGAACCGACGCCGACAGCGAAGACCGGCACGGGATTGCCCGAATGGCTGAGCGTCGTGTATTTGATGCCGGCGGCGTCATTGATGAGTTTATAGACTTTGGCGGCAAACGCATTAAAACTGGCGTAGAGAGTTTTCTGGTCGCTATCGCGATGCTGCTCGAACGAGTCTTCGAAGCTTTCGCGCAACGCGGCCTCATCGTCGTCATCGACCGGTATGAATGAGAAAAGACCGGTGTTCTTCTCAAGGAATGACTTCATGTCGGCCCAGGTATAATCGCGGTCGGCTTTTATGAGCGACTTGCAGTATTCGCTGAAGGCCTCTTTAGACATGCGCTGTTTCTTGAAGTATTCGACATGCGAGACATATTTCTTACCTTTAGGATGACCGAGCACCATACCGCCGGTGTCGTGGTCGGCCGTAACTACTATAAGAGTCTCGTCGGGATGGGCGAGGTAGAAATCAAACGCCACTTTCAGCGCTTCATTGAAGTTGAATATCTCGACGATAGCCGTGCCGCCGTCGTTGGCATGCAGGGCGTGGTCGATATTACCCCCTTCGACCATCATGAAGAAACGGTCGGGCGAAGTCTTAATCAGACGGTCGAGACAGGCCTCGGTCATCATAGGCAGGGTGAGGCCTCCTGCTACAGAGTCGATGGTGTAACCTATATTATAGTCGGGAGTGCCGTGGTTATTGACAAGCATGACGCGCTCCGTCCCGACAGTCTTTAGTTCCTCGGGGCCGTATACTACTCGGACGTCGTTGGCTTTCATCACGTCGAGCAGATCGGTCTGACGTCCTTTTTTATCAGAGACTCCGCGAAGGCCGGCGCCGGCGATAAACTCATAGCCCGATTCGGCAGCCTGACGGCCTATGTTATAGTACTCCTTGCGATTGGGTACATGAGCGTAGAAAGCGCCCGGGGTGGCGTCGTCGGGAGCCACCGACGTTACAATACCCACGCCATAGCCGTCATCCTTGAACAAGCGGGCTATCGAAGTCACCGCTATAGTGTCGGGGCCCATGCCGAGCATGCTGTTTTTGGTTTTAGTACCTGTAGAAAGAGCCGTGCCGGCGGCAGCCGAGTCGGTAATCATGCTCGAAGCCGAATAGGTCGTACACCAGCCGACGACAGGAAACTGCATCATCAGCAGGGGCTTGTCGTTTTTAAGAATCTCACGGTTATAAGTCTCGGCTGTCAGCACCGGACCCATACCCATGCCGTCGCCGATAAAATAAAAGACATATTTGGCGTCTGACGCCGTCACGGCAACAGATGCCGCCATAAACAAGCCTAAAACGAGATTTTTGAGTTTCATGCCTATATCTGATTGTATTTAATTAATAATCGGGGTTATTTATGTTGAATTCGAGCATACGGTCTATGACACGCCTGTCGTTGGCAAGACGCGGCACTTTGCGCTGACCGCCGAGCTTGCCCGTCGAGGCGAGCCAGCTGTCAAACAGACCCGGTCGGGCTGTGACTATCTCGGGCGGGTCAAGGAATATGCCGCCCGAGCGTTTGGCCTGATAGTCAGAATTGACGCGTTGCAGAGCCTCGTCAAGTTCCCGGGCAAAGACCGCGAGCGATGACGGCCTGTCGCGCCACTCTATAAGCCATTGATGATGACCGCGTTTATTGCCGTCGGCAAAGACAGGTGCGGCGGTGTAGTTGAGCAGCGACGCCCCGGTGGCGGCACAGGCCGTCGAGAGAGCGGCATCGGCATTGTGGACCATCAGCTCTTCGCCAAAGGCGTTGATAAAGTGCTTCGTACGGCCGGCAATGGTTATCTTCAGCGGGTCGACAGACTCGATTGTGACCGTGTCGCCGATAGCATAACGCCACAGGCCGTTGCAGGCGGTGATGACAAGCGCATAGGTCTCGCCCGGCTCGACACGCCACGGCGGCAACAGCACCTTATTGTCAGACCCGACACTATCGAGAGGCATGAATTCATAAAAGACGCCGATGTCGAGCAGAAGCAGCATCGCACGGCTGTCGAGCGATGATTGCACGGCAAAGAAGCCTTCCGAGGCGTTGTATGTCTCGAGATAGCGCATGCGCGAAGGATCGGTCAGCCGGCGATATTGCCCGCGGTAAGGCTCAAAAGAGATACCCCCGTGAAAAAAGACCTCGAGGTTGGGCCAGACGTCATGGATGGTCGATGCGCCGGCACGCTCGATGACACGCTCGATGACCGTCATAAACCACGACGGCACGCCCGATATGTTCGTAATATTCTGATTGAGTGACGCCTCGACCAGAGCGGGAAGTTTCACGGTCCAGTCAGACATAAGGGCGGTCTTCTTGTCGGGTACGCGCAAAAGATTGACAATAGGATTTATATTGTCAATAAGATTGGCCGAGAGGTCGCCGACATGCACGCCCCGACGCAGATCTCTGACCTCGTTGGCAAAACTGCCGCCGAGAATGAAACTCTTGCCTGCAAAAATGCGCGAATCGGGATATAAGCCGAGATAATGGGCCACAACATCACGGCCGCCGGCATAGTGATTGATATTGAAAGAGTCGGCGGTAATAGGTATATATTTGCTTTTACCGTCAGACGTCCCCGACGACTGGGCGAACGACGTCGTCACACCGGGCCAGAGCACATCGCGTTCGCCGGCGAGGGCACGCATTATCATGTGCCGTATGTCCTCATAGGCGACAACAGGAACTATAGCGGCAAAATCGTCATATGAGCGTATACGGTCGAAACCATGGCCGACACCATAGGCCGTGTGGCGTCCGCGCACGACAAGACGATTGAGACAAGCCCTCTGCACGTCGCCGACATGACCGCGCCACGACTGCGCCGCGGCTACTCGACGAAGGAAAAACGGCCTTAAAAACGGGGTGAGATTAATCATAGCTCAAAGTTAAAAAATAATCAAAAAACATCGAATCGGGAAATATGCAAAAAAAGTTTAAAACAACCCGACCGACAAACAATGCCATATATAAGCCAAATCGGCGGAATCTAAGGAAAGTGGTTTCAGAGTGTAAAAGAGACATCGTTATTTTTACAAAAAAACATTAAATTTTGAGAAAATTGCGACATATTTACAAATAATCTATTAAATTTGCAGCAATTATAATCTTTTAACCAAGCGAGGTATTTATGGAAAAAATTGACAACTTAGATCGCAAGATTCTTGAGATAGTGATGCGTAACGCGCGTATCCCTTCGAAAGATGTGGCTATGGAGTGTGGAGTGTCACGTGCTGCCATCCATCAGCGCATACAACGCATGATCGACCTCAAAGTCATCACAGGTTCAGGCTATAATGTCAACCCGAAAGTATTAGGGTATGCCACATGCACCTATATAGGTGTCAACCTCGAGCGCGGCGCCATGTACCGCGACGTCGTTTCAGAATTCGATAAAATACCCGAGATTGTCGAATGTCATTTCACGACAGGCCCCTACACAATGTTCATCAAACTTTATGCTCGCGACAACGAACACCTTATGGACCTGCTTAACAACAAGATTCAGATGATTCCCGGCGTGATCGGAACCGAGACACTGATATCGCTCGACCACTCTATCGACAGAGTCATCCCCATCAACTACGAATAAATATCCTCTACAGCCCGAAACAAACCGGCCGCCGGCAAAAAAACATCACCGACGCAGATACTCAGACAAACATTTGTCGGAAATATCTTGTTAGTTTTAACATAATCGCTTAACTTTGTTATGTTAATTCCAACATAGGGATAAGATTTTGTGATTACTAATCAACGGTCTACAAACATAATACGAATATGGGACAACTCAAATGCATCGGAATACTGACCTCGGGCGGTGACGCCCCGGGCATGAACGCAGCCATACGCGCCGTGACACGTTCGGCAATCTTCAGCGGACTGAAAGTCAAAGGCATCTACCGCGGCTATCGCGGCCTTATCTCAGACGAAATCGTCGAATTCAAGACCCAGAATGTGTCGAACATCATCCAGCAGGGCGGCACAATACTTAAAACGGCGCGCTGCAAGGAATTCATGACACCCGAAGGTCGCCAGCTGGCATATGACGTCATACGACGCCACGAAATAGACGCCCTCGTCGTTATCGGCGGCGACGGCTCGCTCTCGGGCGCACGCATATTCGCAAACGAATTCAACTTTCCCATTATCGGGCTACCCGGCACCATAGACAATGACCTCTATGGCACCGACACCACAATAGGCTATGACACAGCACTCAACACCATCATGGAGTGCGTCGACAAAATACGCGATACCGCCACGAGCCACGAGCGCCTTTTCTTCATCGAGGTCATGGGCCGCGACGCCGGCTTCCTGGCCCTCAACGGAGCAATCGCCTCGGGTGCCGAAGCCGCCATCATCCCGGAGATATCGACTGAGGTCGACCAGTTGGCCGAACTGATACAGAACGGTTTTCGCAAGAGCAAAAACTCGTCGATAGTGCTTGTCGCCGAAAGCCCCGTCACCGGTGGCGCCATGGGGCTGGCAGAGCGTGTCAAGAACGAATATCCGAGCTATGACGTACGCGTGTCGATATTAGGCCACCTCCAGCGCGGCGGCTCGCCGACAGCCCACGACCGTATCCTCGCTTCGCGTATGGGCGCGGCAGCTATCGACGCCCTTCTTGAAGACCAGCGCAATGTAATGATAGGCATCAAGAACGACGAAATCGTATATGTTCCTTTCTCCAAGGCAATCAAAAACGACAAACCCATCAACCGGGAGTTGCTCAACACACTGAGACGCCTCTCGATATGATGAGAACGACATCAAGAATAGCCTCAGCGATATTGGCACTGTCGTCGGCAGCGCTTATATTAAATCTATTTGACATACTGACACTTAACGACACAATGACAAGGGTGGCCGGAACAGTCGCCCTTGTGTCGCTTTTTATAACCGTATACATCCGCGGACGGCGGTGGGCACGGCGCTAAACCAAACCAATCATTGACAACGATATATGAGATTTGATGAGTTAGACCTCGATGACGATGTGCTCGACGCGCTCGATGCGATGAACTTCGTCGAATGTACACCGATACAGGAACAATCGATAGACTATGTGCTTGACGGACGCGATCTTATCGCCTGCGCCCAGACGGGCACGGGCAAAACCGCGGCTTACCTCTTGCCGATACTGAACCTGCTCAACCGCTATGACCACGGCGATGGCGTGAAGTGTGTGGTGATGGTGCCGACTCACGAACTCGCCCAACAGATAGACTGTCAACTCCAAGGTTTCTCTTATTATCTCGATGTCAGCAGTCTCGCCATCCACGGCGGCTCTGACGGCAAGGAGTTTGCGCGTCAGCAGAAAGCGCTTAAAATGGGTGCCGACATTGTCATCGCCACTCCCGGCCGCCTGCTCGCCCACATGAAAATGGGCTACGTCGACCTATCGAACGTGCAATATTTCATACTCGACGAGGCCGACCGCATGCTCGACATGGGCTTTTCAGACGACATCATGCAAGTTGTCAAACAGTTGCCCAAAGAGCGTCAGACGCTGATGTACTCGGCGACGATGCCCGCCAAGATACAGCAGCTCGCCAAGACACTTCTTGTCGATCCGGCCGAGGTCAAGATCGCAGTGTCGCGTCCGACCGAGAAAATCGACCAGTCGGCCGTCATATGCTACGAAGGACAGAAGACCGGCATGCTGAAACACCTTTTCAAGGCGGGCTACAACAAACGCGTCATTGTCTTCGCCTCATCGAAGCTGAAAGTCAAGGAACTCTCGCGCGAACTACGCCGCTCAAACTGGAAGACAGGCGAGATGCACTCTGACCTCGACCAGACGGCCCGCGAGGAGGTTATGCGCGCCTTCCGCGCGGGACGCATCGACATAATCATAGCCACCGACATACTTGCCCGCGGCATCGACGTCGACGACATCACGATGGTAGTCAACTATGATGTGCCGCGCGAGGCCGAGGACTATGTACACCGCATCGGCCGCACGGCCCGCGCCAACACCGATGGCAAAGCCGTGACATTTGTGAGCGTCGAAGCCCAGCGCAAATTCAACTACATCGAGCGCTTCCTCGGCTATGAGGTACGCAAAGAGCCTATGCCCGACGAACTCGGCGAAGCGCCCGAGTATACCCCCGGCAGGCGCGGCGACCGACGCTCCGGCAACAGCGCCAAAGGAGGCAAAAGTCGCGACAGGAATGGACGCAAAGACCGCCCGCGCCATGAGCACAAAGACAGAAACAATAAAGCCAAAACAACTGTCCAAAACCCTGAACATACTCAACCCAAGCCTGTTGAAGAAAGCAAGGGCGACAAAAAACCTCGCCGCCGATACTACCACCGCCGCAACAACCACCCCAAAACCGACAACAATCCGGAGTAAAGTGTCATAGCTTCACAATCCATGATGCAATTGTGCATCGTGAATTATGCATCCTGCATTGAACATGGTGTATTATTATGAGATCAGTTGATGTCGTTGGTAAGGATATAGCCGAAACCCAAGCGGTTGACTATGTTTGAACCTATCTCGCCTAATTTTTTACGCAAACGTGATATGTTTGTGTCGACGATGCGGTCGTTGGGCGTATCGTCTGTGTCGCTCCATACATGTTTGTGTATCTCGGCGCGGGTGAGATAGCTGTCGATGTTTTTCATAAGAAGTACAAGGATGGCGTATTCAGTCTTGGAGAGCGACAGAATCATGCCGTCATCGGTGACTTTGCGGTTGACAAGGTCGATAACGAGAGATTTGAATGACAAAGTCTTGCCCGGCGCACAGACAGCGATGCCGTGACGGCGGATGACCGATTTGACGCGTGCGACCAGCTCGCGCAACGAAAACGGTTTGATGACATAGTCGTCGGCACCTCCGTCGAGAGCTTCGATAACAAGACCGCGGCTGTCATCTGAAGTGCAGAGTATAAAGCCGACATGTGCTTTCATGGGGTCTTCCTTTATGACACGCAGGAGGTCGAGGCCCGAAAACTGCTGATCCATCGCATCGGATATGACAAGCCTGGTGTCGCTCAGATCTATATGTGACGCCGCCTCGGCCGAGCCACACGCAGTCACGGTGTAACCCTCGCAATCGAGATTGACTTGCAGGAGGTCGACGATGTTCTCGTCGCCGTCGACAATTAATATTTTACCAAGCGTACCGGCTGTCATATATTCTTTATTCGTTATTGCGAATATACACAATAAGAATCATTGCACAGAATTATGTAACAACATTGACCTAATTTTGTGGCTGAATATTGTTCTAAAACAGACTTCGAAGGTAAAAAAATTGACAAATTGCCATCGGGACACAATCCGGACGGCAATTGTTTCATATCAGATTATACTTTCTGATGTCTGAACTGATCACGGATCGTGTCAACGACATTGATTATATAGTCGCCGGTCTTCTCAAGATCGCTTACGATATCCATATAATAGATGCCTGACTGATACTCGTAGTGTTTCTCGTTTATGTTCTCGACATTGGCACTGCGGAGTATGTTGCGCATATTGTTGATCTCGCGCTCTTTGTTATAAGACTGAATCAACTCTTTCTCGCTGACGTTCTCGACGTTGCTCAAAAGGGCGAGCATAAGGGTCATGGCCTCTTTGACATAGACATAGAGGGTATCGATGTTTTTGTATATCTCGTCGTTGAAGCCGACGTTGCTCTGGATCTTTCGGGTTAGAATCTTGCCTACACCCATACAGCTGTCGGCAATGCTCTCTATCTCGCTTATTATATTAAGCATTGCGGCAATGCGCAGTTTGCCTTCGTTTGAAAGGCGGCCTTCGGCGCAGCGGTTGAGATAGTGGGCTATCTCAAGCTCCATGCGGTCTGAGATGTCTTCATATTTCTCGAGACGCGAATATAGTTTGTTGAAGTCCTCGCTGTTTTCCTTGGTGTGTATAAGCTGCTGGGCCATGTCAAGCATGCGGTTGACCCGCTCGGCATAGACAGCCATTTCTTTCTCAGCCTGGGCGATATTGAGCTCTGAGGCATTGAGCAGACCGCGGGAGATAAATTTGAGCGTAAACTCGTCGTCGTCCTTGTGTTTCGACGGGACTATGGCTTCGACGATCTTGACATAGACATTGGTAAGCCAAATCATTATCGAGAGGTTGACGAGATTGAATGTCGTGTGAAATATCGACAGACCGAACGATACACTCAGCTGCATGGCCGCGATACGGGCAATGACCTCGTGACCCGCGGGCAGTGAGTTGTCGAATAAATGATTGTATAATTCGGGGGCTGTGGCCTCGAGGTTTGTGACATAATGATATAGCTGCGTCGGATCACCCTGTCCTATCTGCTCTGTCAGCCAGGCGTTGAAGTCGGCAAAAGGGACAAATACAGCCAAGCACCATATTGTGCCGAGGACGTTAAAGAGAAGGTGCCCCATCGAGGCTCGCTTGGCGGCGACATTACCGCTCATAGATGCGATGATCGGGGTGATAGTCGTGCCGATATTACTGCCGAGGACAAGGGCACAGGCGAGATCAAATGTAATCCAGCCCTTACTGCACATAATCAAGGTGATAGCAAACGTAGCGGCCGATGACTGTATGACCATGGTGACAATAACGCCGACAAGGGCAAATATCAGTATCGAACGGATACCCATCGAAGCGTATTCCTTGAGGACCTCAAACATCTCGGGATTGCTCTGAAGATCGGGCACATAGGCGCTGATCATATCCAGCCCCATGAACAGGAAACAGAAACCTATGAGAAACTCGCCTATAGACTTGGTCTTACTTTTATTGGTAAACAGAAGCACAACCGCGACCGCAATCAAAGGAAGCGTGAACGCCGAGATGTTGACCTTGAAGCCAAAAAGGGCGATAATCCAGGCTGTGAACGTCGTACCGACGTTTGCGCCCATAATTACCGCCATTGACTGCGCGAGTGTCATCAGACCGGCATTGACAAAACTGACAACCATAACGGTCGATGCCGACGAACTCTGAATCAAAGCTGTTATCGCACAACCGGTCAAAGTTCCGGTAAATCTGTTGCGGGTCATTGCCGAGAGTATGCCGCGGAGTCTGTCTCCGGCAGCTTTCTGCAAGCCTTCGCTCATGACTTTCATACCGTAGAGAAACAGACCGACGGCACCAAGCAAACCTAAAAAGTCGAGAATACTGTAATCCATGTGAGATAATTAAATCTGAAACCGGTTTAAATTTGACAGCGACAGACGTCGGGGTTAACAACGGATAGCGCCAAATCGGTTTTCATTGCAAAGATAGAAACTTTTAACTATTCGATAATATTTGTGCAGCAAAAAGTTAATAAAATTTTAAAACATATGGGGCATATATGGCCGAGAGAGCGCTCTATGACTTTGCCGATTTCAGATATTCCTTATAAACCACCATATTATAATGGCGGCGGCAATAATGGCTATTGCGACGGGATGCTCGATGTGGCGGCGAAGCCGGCGAGAGGCGGCGATGTCAAGGGCGGCGAATCCATATAATGCTGCGACAGGCATCAGAAAAAACAGTATGGCGTTATAATGCCATGCAGCGCTAAAGTCGCCGTTGAGCACAGCATGCAGAGCACGCTGCGAGCCGCAACCCGGACATTCCAGCCCTGTCAACCGTTTAAAGATACACTGAGGCACCGCGCCTGCTGCCGGGTCGTGAAAACGATAGTAAAAAGCAATGGCGACCGCGGCAAGAAATGCCACAGCCGCCATTATAGAGCGTTTTTTAAGTTTCACTGCTAAAAAAGTAAAGCAAAGGGGATTGACATAAGTCCGAGGACAATAGAAATGATGAGCACCCATTGTATATACTCAGACATGCGTCTCGCGCCCCTGTAGTCACCGCCGGCATAACGGCTGCGGGCAACGATGGCCATGATGATGCCTGCGATGCCACCGGGCTGACAGCAGCAACAGGTGATGAAAATCGACCAGAACAGGTAGGTCGGCGGACAAACCGGCTGCGACGTGACGTTATTGGCAACCGCGACATTGGGGTCGGCGACATAAGTCTGCCGGTCGGCAAACCGGGTAGAGTCACCGGCAGACGCAGCGCTGTAGAGCGGAGCCGTCAGCGGAGCAAGATCGGCGCGCGTCCATTGGGGAAGCCCGTCATACCAGACCGGCGTCGAGCCGTCGACTCGGAGTGCCGCAAATTGGTCGTAGCTGTAAGGGCCTTGCTGCCGGCCATTGCTGTAGATCCAGATTTTCATCTATCGGTGATTTTAGAAGAATTTTATTTCGCTGCCGAGGATGTCGCCGAGAATATTGTTGGCCAGACGGCTTGCTCCGAGACGGAAGTATTCGTTGGTGAGCCATTTATCGCCAAGAACCTCCTTGATGACGGTATAGTATTTGACAGCGTCGGCTGTTGTCGAGACTCCGCCGGCAGCCTTGAAGCCCACCATATTGCCGGTTTTCTCGTAGTACTCTTTTATGGCATGTGCCATGACAAATGCAGCCTCGAGGCTCGCTCCCGGATATTCCTTGCCGGTAGATGTTTTGAGGAAATCGGCGCCTGAATAGAGCGAAAGCACCGACGCCGCTTTTATATTTGCTGCGGTCTTGAGCGCGCCGGTCTCAAGGATGACTTTCAGACGGGCGTCGCCACAGGCGTCTTTCTGTTCTGAAATCTCATCACAGACGGCTTCATAATCACCGTCGAGATAGTTGCCGACATTGAAGACAATGTCGATCTCGTCGGCACCGTCAGCCACGGCCAGACGGGTTTCGGCAATCTTAACCTCCTGGAAACTCTGTGCAGTCGGGAATGCGCCCGAGACGCATGCGATCTCAACGTCAGAGACATCAAGAACAGTGCGCACAATCTGTGCGAAATTGGGATATACACAGATAGCGGCCACATTTTTCAGTTCGGGATACTCATCGTCGAAAGCATTGACACGTTCGACGAAATCGGCCACCGACGCCGGTGAGTCGGTCGTCTTGAGGGTCGTCAGATCGATGGTATTGAAAAGAAATTTATAAACCTCTTTATTGTTGTTTTCGTCGAAATGTTCGGCAAGAATCTTCTCGACGGCGGCCTTTACGGCGGCATCGTCTTCGATAACGCAGCTGGCGGCCACGGTGTCATGATATTTATCACTCATAGTCTTGATGTGTTTATATATGTTAGTCAATTAGCTGTTTCACCGTCGGCAAGCTTAGGATTACGCTTGTGTCTGTCACAGTCTCTAACGTTTTTTTTCTTTAAATTGTTGTGGAATGCCTCAGTCAGATTGACCCCTGTCTGGTTGGCTATAGCGACGGTGACCCAAAGCAGGTCGGCAAGTTCGTCGGCAAGATTGTCTTTATCGCCCGACTTGAACGACTGGTCGCCGTAACGACGGGCCATGACACGCGCCACCTCACCCGTCTCTTCGGCCAGAACGGCCATATTGGTCAGGGGCGAGAAATAGCGGACACCGACCGTCGTGATCCATCGGTCGACTGTCTGCTGAAGCTCATCGAGCGTCGGAGACGTCATATTATTATCTGAGACGTTTGACATACCGAAGGCAAAAATAATGAAATTTCATGGAAATATCACAAACAATATGACCTTTCGGCCAAAAATAAACCCAAAATATTGATTAAATTTGCAACCGAAAAAGCATAATTTTTTGGAATCTTTAAGTCTACAAGATAGCATTTCCACATATCATACTAAGGTAGAATAAGTTACATTTATCATCACAAAAAAATGAGAAAAACAATTTTAAGCATTGCCGCTATGGCCGCCTTCGGTGTTGCCGCTCAGCAACTCCCCAATGCGGGATTTGAAGGCAACTGGATCGATTGTTGTCCTTGGACAAGCCTAACTGAAAACCTCCCCCTTAAAGATGGTCTGTCTTTCGGAGTCGAGATCTTCGGCCTTCAACCCGAAGGCTGGACTATCTCAAACGTGCTCGGCGTAGTTTCCGAGAAAGACGGTGGAGGGTATGGCGCCCTCGGCACAACTGAAGTAAGCAAACGCATCGCCGGCAATAACTCGGAGACAGCTGTGGCTCTAAGCAACAACCACAATCCGGTCATGACCACACAGATCGTGCCGGCATACATCACCCTTGGCAAGAGCTGGGCAACAAACGGCATGAATTTGTCATCATTCTCTATCATCAACAAAGACGGCGGCACATTCGGCGGCATGTCATTTGCCAATCGTCCTGATGCTCTCGTCTTCGACTACATGCTGACCCCGGGCGAAAAAGGACTTCAGAAAGCCACCGCTCTCGTCTATGCCTGGAAAGGCAGCTGGAGTCAGGCCGAAGTTCCGGGCAACAACTCGATGGATGACACCAATGTCAAAGTCACGATGACAGACCGTGACCGCAATATACTCGGCATGGAAACCTCGCAAGGCGGGGCCGTCACCCACAGCGACGACGCCGAGCTGATTGCAAAATCGCTCGCATATATCGAGACCGAAACGTCGACATGGGCAAGCTACACTCTGCCCATCGAATATCTGACAGCATCGACACCCGAGAAAATCAACGTCATACTCGCGGCCAACGACTACTTCGACAGCGAGAACATCGTCGAGGGCAACACCCTGAGCCTCGACAATGTCAGATTTGTCTACTACTCGCGTCTCGAAGGCATCAAGGCCAATGGCAATGTCATCGAAGGCTTTGAGGCCGACAAGTATGAATACTCGGTCAACGGTGCCGCTCCCGCCGCTTCAGAGATCGAAGCCATCGTCCTCGGCTCGGGCAAAAGCGCCAAGACAGACGTCAAAGTCGACGGCAACATCGTGACAATCACTGTCAGCAACGACAACGGAGAAGACGTCGACGGCAAGACAAACCACATCTATACACTCACCTTCAGCGGCGCCGAAGCCGGCAAGACTTACAACGGATATCTCAACATCGAGATGAACGGCGGCCTGCTCTCTGAAAACCAGCCGACCTCTATCATCATCACCGAGACCGGGGCCGACAAATGCACATTTGTGCTTCCCGACCTTGCGCTCGACCTCGGTTATGGCCCGCAGTCGCTCGGCAAGATCGAAGTGCCCGATGTGACAATCACAGAGAGCAACGGCGTGAAAACCTACACAGGCAAAGTCGACGGCATGAAACTCCTCGGCGGTGCTATCGTGGCTGACGTCGTCGTCAACGGTACAATCGATGCCGCCGACAAAGTGGCAATGAATATTGATGTAATGTGGAGCGGCATACCCATCAATGTAACCTTCACCTCTGACAAGGCCGGCATCGACGACATAACTGCCGACGACAATGCCGCAGCGGAATACTACCGTCTCGACGGCGTGAAAGTCATCGGACAACCCTCGACCGGCATCTACATCCGCCGTCAGGGCAACAAAGTGACAAAGGTCATCGTAAAATAAAACATACGCTTCAAACCATCAAAACAGAGGCTGAGCCGTAGATTGTCACGGCTCAGCCTCTGTTGCCTTATAAATCGTATAATTATCGACGTTTCGCCATCGGTGTGGCACGAAGGAAGAAATATAGAAACAAGAGGGCGGCAACGGCAAGGCTGCACGAGAAACTCAGGATAATGCCGTAAACACCCATATCGAGAGTGAAACCAAGAATATAGGTCGACGGCACGCCTATGACGACATAGCTGACAAAAGCAATCCACAACATCGGCATAACGTTTGACGTACCGCGCAGAGCGTTGGCAAAATTTATCTGTGTCGCGTCGGCCACCTGATAGAGCACCAACGGAAAAATGAGTGTGTAGGCTACCGCAAGGACCACCGGGTCATCGGTGAATGCATGCATGATAGTGCGGCCGAAGAATATAAATATCGCCGACGACAGCATCATAAGGCACAACAATATATGATAACCTGACCATGCGACACGCCGCATACCGGCATCATCGGCGTGTCCGGCCTCGTTGGCCACAAGGATTGCCACGGCCGAACCGATGCTGTAGTAGATACAGAAACCAAGCGTGCCGGTGATGACTACTATCTGAAAGGCAGCCAGAGCCACCGTGCCGAGCCAGCCCGACATGACGGCGGCGACAGTAAACGAGCCTGACTCGAATGTCATCTGCATCGACACGGGTATGCTCATCTTCCAGATGCGCCACAGAGCGTCGCGGATGATGCGTGCATTGCGGTAGCCCTTGCGATACCCGGCATTTTGCCTGAAACAGAAAAAAACGACAATGATAGCCACCGGAGCGATGACTCGGGCGAGGAGCGTGCTCAGGCCGGCGCCGACGAGACCCAATTCGGGCGCGCCGAAGTTGCCGTAGATCAGAATATAGTTGCCTATGATATTGATGACATTAGTGACGAGGATAATCCACATCGGCAGGCTCGTGTTTTTGATGCCGTAGCTCCATTGGGCAAAGACATTGAAGACCGTAACCGGCAGCATGCCGCAGAGATATATAAGATAATAAGGTCTGATGAACGGCAACAGTTCGTCGGGCTGCCCCATTCGGTCGAGGTTGAAATATATAACCGTCATCACCGCCATTACCATCAGAGTAAAAACGATATTGAGACACAGGCCGACACGCATCGTGGCTCCTATATCCTCGCGACGGTCCTGAGAAAAAAGCGCCCCGACAACAGGCGTTAGGCCGTAAGCAAAACCGATACAACAAAATATCGTGATATTGAAGAGGTTATTGACAAACGAGGCAGAAGCCAAAGCCTCTGTCGAATAACGGCCCACCATAATATTATCGGCAAAACCGACCACTATCATGCCAAGCTGCCCCACAAGTATCGGCAGACCGAGTTTTAGAATCGAGCTGTAATAAGCCTTTGTTTTCATAGGTGTTATTGGAAACGTCTATATAGATCCTCGATGACGAGGCCGGCGAGAGTCATGCCGAAGACAGCCGTCGTATGGGCGAATGTACCGTTGACAGTCGCCTTTGAAGCGGTCCAGCTGTCGTCGGCTGAAGCCTCGGTCGGTTTCGTGACCTCGACTCGGTTAGGGATAGTCTCGGGACTATAAACACATTTGAATTTGCGGGCCGGGAATGTCGCACGCCGTCTGAACCGGGTGCGAAGAGCGCGGGCAAGCGGACATCCCTCGACTTTGAAAAACTCGGCGACGCCGATCTTGGCGATGTCGAGTTTGCGGGCCGCACCCATCGAACTGAAAAAGACCGTTTCAGCCGATGTGGCTCTCAGAATGAGCAGCGCCTTGTTCTCAAGTGAGTCGATAGCGTCGATTACATAGTCATATGAATCAAGGGCGAAGCTGTTGGCAGTCTCGGCCGTGTAAGCCTCCTGACGGGCGACGATGTCAGCGCCGGGATTGATATCGCGCAACCGGCCGGCCAAAGCCTCCACCTTCGGCCGGCTGACAGTCGATGTCATCGCCATAAGTTGGCGATTTATGTTGCTGACGGCCACAAGATCGCTGTCGACCAAGGTGATGTGCCCTACCCCGCTGCGGCACAAAGCCTCGCAACACCATGAACCCACGCCGCCGACACCGAAGACGATGACGCGTGTGCGAGCCAAGGCGTCCATCATGGCGTCGCCGGCGACGAGACGTTCTCTGGCGAAGATTTCATCACGGCTGTACATCGCGCTCAAATAGCTTTCAGTTCGGTCATGCGGGCTATATATTTGCCTATGATGTCAAACTCGATGTTTACCACGCTGCCGACATTGATGTCACGGAAATTGGTGTGCTCGAAAGTATACGGGATAATAGCAACCCTGAAACTGCGTGGCTCACTGTCGCAGACGGTGAGACTGACGCCGTTGACGGTAACCGAACCTTTTTCGACTGTCATATAGCCTTTTGCAACCATTTCGGGGGCTATATCATAAACAAACTTATAGTAGCGGCTGCCGTCGGCATCTTCGATAGCCTCGCAGCGGGCGGTGCAGTCGACATGGCCTTGGACAATATGGCCGTCAAGACGCCCGTTCATTAACATCGAACGCTCGAGGTTGACATGGTCACCCGGAAGAAGACCTCCGAGGTTCGAGCGCTCGAGAGTCTCGCGGATGGCCGTGACCTCGTAGGTGCTGTCGGGATGAAGAGCCACGACCGTGAGACATACGCCATTATGGGCCACCGACTGGTCGATTGTGAGTTCGTCGGCAAAAGACGATTTTATTCTTAACGTGACGTTGCCGTCATTTTTGCTGATAGCCGCTACAGTAGCCGCCTCTTCAACTATACCTGAAAACATAAAGTCGCTATATTTTAAAATTATAAATTATAGTCATGAATTGTGAATTATGCATTGAGCATTGTGAATTATCCTCAAGGATCAATCCAATATGTATATCCGCGCCAGTTTATGGCCTTGTCGCCGTCGCGGTTATATGTCGGGGCGTGCACGGCAGGATCACGACGCGGGTCGACACCCTTGTCACGGGCATGGCGCGCGGCCTTGACGACAGCGGCGAAACTCTTCGAAGACGAAAGCATCGGCCCGCGGTAGTCGACGATGCGGTCGAAGTCATAGTTGTTGAGTTCGTCGAAAAGGCCTTCGAGACCGGGAATCGCCTCGAGTCGATCTCGACTCCATATCTTGTTGGAATCGAGATAACCACAAGCTTCGGCATATGAGGCGACCGGGAGCTCGCTTACAACAGTCTCTATCGTGGCCGGATTTTCATCGCCGTCGACAAACATGGCTATAGTCATTATAACGATGCCGACGACAAGTCCGGCGAGAGCAAAAATAACTTCGCGCAATGTCACGAGCCGACGTAACGAACGCTCCCGACGCAGACGGTTTAGCGACTTCTCACCCTCGTCTATGCGCCCCTCGACGATATAACCGTCAACCGGACTCGCAGTGATAGCACGCGAGGTGTGAAGCTCAAACTTTATCGACGACTCACTGTCGCCGAGACTGACAGGGAGAATGAAACGGTATAGCTTGTGACGCTTCTGCATCTGAACAGCAACCTGTGAGTTTGACGACAGATCGACTATGCCTTTGAAGGTCAGATATCCCTTGGCCTCGACTGTGATGCGGGCATTCAAAAGCTCGGGAACAGTGAAGCGGCGTGCTTCGTCGATCTCGACGCCATTGACGGTTATGCGGCTGTCAAACAACGGCTCGCCCGTGTCGCGCGAGGTAACAAGAAACGATGCCGGTGAAACGGCTTTACGCGATATCGAGTCTGACGGTTCTTCAGGTCTGAGGCGGTCGGCTGTCACTTTGAAATGTTGTATGATATCCTCATAGCCGGGCTGATGCCAGACGATATCGACCTCGCTGCCGAGCGTGACACGGTATGGACGATCGAAGACATGGCGGAAGATATGAGGCACAAAACCCAACGGCGATTCGGCCGGAGGCAAAAGCGTGACCACCGGAGCAAGCCCGTCGCTGCCGAGATCTTTGGCATTTACGCCGTTTTTGAGCGTGAGCGGGTCTTCGAGAAGGATGACAGCCGGGCAGGCAGCCCATTCGGGACGATAAAGCGACTGCCACACATCGACAAGTCCTCGTCCGGTCGTGCCACCATAGCTGTAAAGCCCGTAGTCACGTCCTTCAGACGGCAAAGCCACAGCCGGGTCAGGCACAGCCTCGTAAGTGAGCGAGAATATATCGCGCAGTTCGTCGAGATCCTCGCGGGTGAAACCGGCATTAAGCACCTTACGGGTGATGGTGTCTATGATGTCACCGAAGACACCGCCGTCGAGCACAAGCTCCTCCGGAACAAAAACCGCCACTTCGAGGTAGTCGGGAGCATGATCGGGTATGGTGCGTATGATTCTGATTATCGAGCCACCGTGGATATAAGCAAGTATGTAGAAGACCTTTTTCTCCTTCGGATCATAATCGACGATATCGAGAACCGCCGCAGAGCAGGCGGTGATCTCACGCCTGACGTTCTCCGTGGCATTAACTTCGGCAAGGGTCTTGAAACCGTCGGCCGAGCGGGATATAAACAGTTGCAGCTGGTTCATCGTCTCATATGAAATAATGGTCAAAGTTACATAAAAAATTGCTGACGTCCAAAAACCGGCGGCCCTGACATCGAGCGCTCGATGTCAGGGCCGTAGTGTCATATAATCAGCCTCCGGCATGATTGAGGAGAGAGCGTCCGGCGGCGATTTCATCCGCTGTGTGGGGATTTCTATCCCGACGACTGACTCACAGAGGCATTGATATTAACCTTCTTTGCCTCTATAACGACATGCGGCGATAAAAAGTTCAGACACTTAGACGTTTGGTGACAGTACCGGCCTTGAGGATATAGATGCCGCGGGCGTTAAGTTTGAAACTCCAGAGGCCGGGAGTCAGTTTCTTTACCGTAATCTGCTGGCCGAGAATAGTAAATATCTTGACCGTCATCTCGGTCGCGGTATATAGATACACCGTGCCGTCATTGACGGTGACCTCGACCTGCTCGGGGCGCGATATCTCAAGGTTCATCCCCGGGGCGGCATTGTCGACGCGCACCCAGTCGGGAACCGCAGCCTGCATACGGCAAGGCGCAAGTGACGCAAAGACAACGGCGATCAATAATATGACGGCTCCGGCTCTCATTTATGTCAATGTCATTTCACCGGCCAATGACATACACAGTTTTTTCTTAACCTCTTCATTATCAAGCCCGAGACCAAAGAGAAACATCATCTTGGTAATTGCAGCCTCGAATGTAAGATCGTGACCCGAGATGACACCCGTCGCGGCAAGCATATCTCCGGCGAGGTAACGTGTGTGAACTCCGCCGTTGACACATTGTGTGACGTTCAACACGATTATGCCGCGGTTGACAACATCGCGTATCGCCTCGATAAACCATGACGCCGTAGGTGCATTACCCGTACCGTAGGTGCGCAGCACTATCCCTTTTATGCCCGGAGCCGCGAGCATGTGACGCAACAACCCTTCGTTCAGGCCCGGATAAAGATCGACGACCATGACCGACGTATCGAGACCATAGTGTGGCTTGAGCGATTTCTCGACGTTGCGGCGCATCAGTGCATCGGTGTCGAAGTGTATGCCCAGACCTATTTTGGCAAGCTGGGGATAGTTGTTGCTCTTGAAAGCGTTGAAGTTGTCGGCACTCCGCTTTGTCGATCGGTTGCCGCGCCAGAGATAATTCTCGAAAAGTATCGCCACCTCACGCACCATCGGTCGGCCGTCAACGTCTGTGGCCGCGGCTATCTGGAGTGCCGTGATGAGGTTTTCCTCACCGTCGGTGCGGACTTCGCCTATAGGCAGCTGCGATCCGGTGATGATGACAGGCTTGTCAAGGCCGTCGAGCATGAACGACAGCGCCGAGGCCGTGTAGGCCATAGTATCGGTGCCGTGAAGCACGACAAAGCCGTCATAGTCGTCATAGTTTTCGGCTATACTGCGGGCTATATCCTGCCAATGGGCCGGACTCATGTCGCTCGAATCGATCGGCGGCTGAAACTGTATGTTGTCGATCATATAGTCAAGCATCTTGACTTTCGGCACATTCTCCATCAGATGTGAGAAATCGAAAGGTTTCAATGCTTTTGTGACGGGGTCTTCGATCATGCCGATCGTACCTCCGGTGTAGACTATAATGATTCGGGGGTTCATCGCTACATAACTGTATATTAATCAACAACCGGTATAGTTATCATTTCACTTTGGCGCCGTTTACAACGTGACGCGACGGAGAGACGACCGATAGCGAGCCGTCGGCATTCTCGGCCGAGAGTATCATACCTTCGGATGTCAGACCCATCATCTGACGCGGAGGGAAGTTGGCGACGAAACACACCTGACGCCCCAAAAGCTCTTCGGGCTGATAGTGCTCGGCTATGCCCGACAGTATTGTGCGGCGGCCGAGACCGTCGTCAATGAGAAACTGCAGGAGTTTCTTCGACTTCTTGACCTTAGAGCATTCAATGACCGTGCCGACACGTATATCGAGTTTCATGAAAGTATCGAAATCTGTCGGCTCGGCCGGTTCGTCGGGGGTGAAAGCCTTTAGGGTATTGGCACGCTTGATGTCTTCAAGACGCTTGATCTGACCGTCGATGACGTCATCCTCGATTTTTTCAAAGAGTAGCTCGGGGTTGCCGATCGTAGATCCGGCTTTTATGGTGTCACGGCCGGCAAGCTCTGACCACGAAAGAGCATCCAGACCGAGCGTATCGGCGAGACGACGGCTCATGAAAGGCATGAACGGCTCAAAAGCTACGGCTATGTCGGCACACACCTGTAGGGCGCAATAGAGTATCGTAGCCACACGTGGCATATCGGTCTTGGCAATTTTCCAAGGCTCTGTCTCCTGAAGATATTTGTTGCCGGCGCGGGCTATCGACATTGCGTCGCGCAGAGCGTCGCGGAAGTGGAATGTCTCGATATTGTCTGACAGAGACTTCTTGAGAGCGTCGATGTCGGCGAAGAGCGCGCCGTCGACAGCCTCGAGTCGACCGGGAACGGGCACGACTCCGTCGAAATATTTGTGGGTCAGCACGGTGACACGGTTGACAAAGTTGCCGAGGATGGCAACGAGCTCGCTATTGTTGCGGGTCTGGAATTCGCGCCAGGTGAAGTCGTTGTCCTTTGTCTCCGGAGCATTGGCCGTCAGGACATAACGCAACACATCCTGTTTGCCGGGGAAATCGCGGAGATATTCGTGAAGCCACACGGCCCAATTGCGCGAGGTCGAGATCTTGTCGCCCTCGAGATTGAGGAACTCGTTGGCCGGAACATTGTCAGGCAGCTGGAAGTTGTCGCCGTACGCCATCAGCATCGCGGGGAAGACAATGCAATGGAATACGATATTGTCTTTGCCTATGAAGTTGATTATGCGCGTCTCAGGGTCTTTCCACCACTTCTCCCACGACTCGGGATAAAGTTCTTTTGTGTTCGATATATAACCTATCGGAGCATCAAACCACACATACAGCACTTTACCGTCAGCTTCAGCGAGAGGGACTTTTACGCCCCAGTCAAGGTCGCGGGTGACCGCGCGGGGTTGCAGACCGAGGTCAAGCCACGACTTGCACTGGCCGTAGACATTGGGTTTCCACTCCTTGTGGCCCTCGAGTATCCACTCGGTCAGGCGCTGCTGCCAACGGTCGAGGGGCAGAAACCAGTGGCGTGTCTCTTTGAGAACGGGGATATTGCCCGTGATTGCGCTTTTGGGATTGATGAGGTCGGTGGCGTTGAGCGACGTACCGCAAGCCTCACACTGGTCGCCGTATGCCCGGGGATTATGGCAATGGGGGCACTCTCCCGTAACGTAGCGGTCGGCAAGAAACTGGCCGGCCTCGTCGTCATATAGCTGCATCGATGTTTTTTCGACAAACTCTCCCTTGTCATGCAAGCGGGTAAAGAATTCCGACGCCGTGCGGTCGTGTATATCGGTCGTCGTGCGCGAATATATGTCAAACGATATGCCGAGCTCCTCAAACGAATCCTTGATTATCTTGTGATAGCGGTCGACAATATCCTGGGGAGTGACACCTTCGGCGCGCGCTTTTATCGTGATAGGCACACCGTGCTCGTCGCTGCCGCCTATAAGAGCGACTTCGCGTCCGTTTAGACGGAGATACCGGGCGTAGATGTCGGCGGGAATATATACACCGGCGAGATGGCCGATATGGACAGGCCCGTTGGCATAGGGAAGAGCCGTAGTGATCAGAGTGCGCTTATATTCTTTGTTCATAATCTTATTAGTGCTGTTTATCAAACCGCAAAGGTAGTGATTTTTTAATAAAAAATTGCAGCTTCATCAAGATTTCATATACAGGTTAAATTTGGTTAAAAACAGACCGACATTGTCTTTGATGTGTTTTTTATCTGTCACTTTTTTGTAACTTTGCACTGCAATGACCTCTTCAATCGGGTGCGCGACGCTACTTCACGCCCCGTTTTTCCGTGGCCATTATCACACAACCGTAACTCTACGGTTGGTGACAGGCAACCCCGTCAGGGGCCAAAACCATTTGTCACACAAAAAGATAATTTTGCCAAAATGAAAAAGAGCTTAGCTTACATACTATTATTGATGCTTTCGACCACCATATCGTGTTCGAGCAAAGCATCAGACAACAAAGCCGAAAACAAGCCCAAAGAGCAAGTGGCAGCCGTGCTCGGATCATTCAACAGCGACAGCGCGTACGCATTTGTCGCCGAGCAAGTCGCATTCGGTCCGCGCAATCCCAACAGCGAAGGGCACAAAGCCTGCGGCAACTATCTTGTCGACAAACTCAGATCATACAATCCCGACACGGTCATAGTTCAGGAGAGCGTCATCACCGCATATAACGGCGACAAACTCAACATGAAAAATATAATGGCGCGTTACAATACCGCCTCACCTAACCGCGTACTCCTCGTCGCTCATTGGGACACACGTCCGTGGGCCGACATGGAAGGCAACATTGAGCGTCGTCAGGAACCGATTCTCGGAGCCAACGACGGTGCCAGCGGAGTTGGCATACTTCTTGAAATCGCCCGCAACCTCAACATCAAGCTATCAGACTGCGGAGTAGACATATTGCTTGTCGACGACGAAGACTACGGCAACTCAGACGGCTTCATGAACAACGACGACACCTGGTGTCTCGGCACACAGTACTGGGTGAAGAACATGCCATACAAAGCCGGCGAGCGCAAGCCCGCATACGGCATTCTGCTTGACATGGTCGGAGGCAAAGACGCTGTGTTCCACCGCGAATACAACTCACATCTTAACGCCCGTGCCGCCACAGTGAAAGTCTGGGGCGAAGCCAGCATGCTCGGCTATGAAAGTACGTTTATCAACAAAGTGGGAGGTACGGTCGTAGACGACCACCTTTTCCTCACCGACGCCGGCATACCTACGACAAACATAATCGAGAACATGAACCCTCACACGCTCAACTTCTCACCAACGTGGCACACTCATGACGACAACCTCGACAACATAAGCAAAGAGACACTTGACGCCGTGGGCAAAACCGTGCTCAACGTCATATATAAAGAAAAGAAAAGATGAGCATCGAAGATAAACAAAACGAGATAATCGAAGAACTCCACTCGTTTGACGACATGATGGACCGTTATGCGGCCGTTATTGACTACGGACAGTCACTCGGAGCTTTTGACCCAAAGGCCAAGACACCGGCCAACAAGATCGAAGGATGTCAGGGCGATGTTTGGCTCGATGCCCGGCTCGTCGACGGCAAGGTATATTATTCGGCCGAGACAAACGTACTGATCATAAAAGGCCTGATAGCAATCATACTCGACATACTCAACGGACATACCCCCGACGAGATAGTCAACGCCAATCTATCGTTCGTGAGCGAGATTCTCGGCGGCAATTATCTCAGCCCAAACCGCGTCAACGGCCTTCTCGCCGTAGTCAAACAGATCAAAGTATTCGCATTGGCGTTCAAATCACTCGAAGATAAGGAAAAGAAGTAGCAGCACATTGCGACTGCCTGTGGTATAAAACAAGGGGCTGCGTCGAAATTGTGAGTTTCGACGCAGCCCCAATTGTTTTATCGCGCTGCAACCGGCTTAGTTGCGGAAGTTCATTTTCCAGACATTATAGCTGTTGTCATCATTGGCACGTGTCGAGAGGAAGAAGATGCTCTTGCCGTCGCGAGACCAACGGGGACATGCGTCCTGGGCCGGGTGATAAGTGAGCTGTATCATGTTAGAGCCATCCATCTTTATAGCGAAGATATCGAGATTTTTCTTTTTGTTTATTGTCGAGACACTGTTGCCGACAACCAACAGCCACTCACCGTCGGGCGAAACCTGCGGGTCGGTGAAACTGCGTTCTTTATCACTGAGAATAAGGGTTTCCTGACCGTTGACATAGTTTACTCGCCAGATCTCGCTCATACCTTCATCGTTATTTCTCACACAAAGAAATTCGTTCTGAAGACCGGGAATTAGAGCAGGCTGGTAACCGCGGGCACAGTTTGTAAGCTCGCCGTTGGCAAGTTCATAGCTCCAAATCGACGGACCGGCGCCACGCTCGTTGCGGGTGAAAAATATCTTCTTGCCGTCTTCAGTGAGCACAGGCTCATAGTCTTGGTTGTTGCTGGTAAGCTGGCGCATCAACGATCCGGCATGAGCGTTGACAACACAAAGTTTGTTCTGCGAATCGTTAATATCGATGAAATAGAGATTGTCGTCGCTGCCCCAGGTGAAATCGCCCACATGCCGGAACGTACGCTGGGTTGCCGCACCGCCTGTGCCGGCACGACGCACCATTATATTCTGCTGTTTGTTGGCGCGAGTCATATAGGCGATCTCTGTGCCGTCGGGCGATACTGCCAACGCATTGATCGGAGCCCACGTCAGACCGCTCTTGCGGCCGCCGCCTGTGATTGAGCCCATATAATAATAGCCGCCTACCGACGGACCGAGCACTGTGTTTTTAGATTCATCCGTGATTTTAACAACGTTCAGACCTGTTTCCTCAGGCGAGAACGCAGCCGTGTAAGTCTTTGAACCGCAAGACGAGATGACAATCATACCGCCCACTGCTATGACCGCAGCTACTGTTTTGGTGAAATTCATACTTTTTATACTTTGTGTGATTAAATGGTTTACTTAATCGACAAAATTACAAAAAAGCATTAAATTACCCCCCCCCATCTGTTAATTATAGTTAATCGCCAAAATATAAGCGGCGGCGTCACCCGTATAAGTGACGCCGCTGTATTTATCGAGATTTCGGCCTGATTTTATTTATTGATGTTGTAATATTCAATATATTTCATGCCTACGTCAGGGGTATCGGTTGTGATGAAATCGACACCCTTGGTGATCCATTCTCCGATTTCTTCATTTGAGCTGATAGTCCATACGTTGACAACAAGTCCGCGTCTGTGTGCATCGTCAATGAATGTCGGATTTGATGTCAGCATCGCACCGTTGTAGTCAATCGAGATGCCGCCGTCATTCTGAAGCTGGGCCGGAGTGCGCACTTCAGACGAGCGGTCACACAGGAACTGCACCATGATGTCGGGATAAGTTGCGGCGAGTGCCTTGCATGTCGCATAATCAAATGCTATATACTCGGCCTTGTCCTCAAGTCCGGCAGCCTTGACAGCCTCTACTGCAGCCTTTGCAGCCTCGATGGTGCGGGCTTCGGTCGAATGCGTCTTGATCTCGACGATCAGTTTACAATGATCGCTCTCTTTGAGTATATCCAGATAATCGGCGAAGGTAGCCATTGTCTCGCCGTTTGACAATGTCTTGTTTTTGACCTCGTCGTAGTTGGCATTCTGAATGGTCACACCACCGATCGAGGGGTCGTGGTTAATGACTAGGACATTGTCTTTTGTGAGCCATATATCGGTTTCAGCTCCATAAGCCTTCAGTTCGATGGCGTTGCGCAAGGCTGCACGTGAATTTTGAGCTGCGCCTTCCTTGTCCCAATATCCGCGATGAGCGACGATGTTGGCTCTGCTCTCGAAGTTTTTGACTTTCAAAAAATAAGCCGACCCGAGATTCTGCAACCGCTCTCCACGTTTTAGTGAAACGCTGAATGTGCCACTCTTGACATCCTCGGGGAGTCTGACATTCACTCCATCGGTGCCATTGACCTCGGCATCCAGCTCCCAATGTGCCGAACCGTCGTCAAACACAATGACATCGCCTTCTTCAAAACCTGCGCCATAGATGGGATAAATTGCACCGGCTTTTACCTGTACATTCTTGAGCAACATGAGATTCTCCACTACCGGATGTGTTGCGGCAACGCCTTCTTCGACATCTTTGTAGAGAAGCTCGGCCTGCTCGGTCGTTAACGGATCGTCATAGATACGTGCCAAAACTATTCTGCCGTTGATACCGTTCTGCACGCCGGTGGTCTTGTTACCGCCGACAACACAGGCATCACCGCCTATACAGAAGAAATTGGCGCCGTCCTTGGCAGGAATAAAATTGCTGCCCTCGAGAGTGATTTCGTTATTAAGTTTGCCGTTGACATAAATTCTTGCCTTCTTGGCTTCCTTGTCCCATACGCCGACAATATGATAGTAGGCATTGGGTTCGGGGACAACGTCACTGGCTGCCCATTGCCACGAACTGTTGTCACCGGTCGAAACATTGGGAAGAAACGTCAGAGCGTTCTGTGAGTTAGGTCCTGTCCACGATGTTTTGACCATGATGCCCGTGCCTCCGGCCTCGTGCGACGCAAAGACCTTGGCCTCTACATTGGGAATATTGCCCGTATAGTCAGGCATAAACAGCACCTCGAGGGTATGACCGTCAGCAATAGCGTCTTTGAATGTCTGGTTGTTGCTGTAGTCGATGCGATAGAAATTTTCGGCTACATCACTGTTGCCCCACTTGTTGCCCGTCAACCGTGCCTCATAGCGGCCAAAATCATTATTCCACTCGGTCACAGCCTCACCACCGCGCTCGACAGCAAAGTTCATCGGAGACACGTCTTCGGCAACACCGTCGGCCTTGAATACGACGTCAAGCAGGTCGGCCTTGGGCATCGGAGAGACAACAGGAACATCGACAGCTTCATAAAGACGTTTGACATCCTCTGTGGTCAAGGGGTCATCATATATGCGGGCCAGCACGATTTCACCGTTGATGCCGTTCTGCACGCCGGTGGTCTTGCTGCCGCCAACGACACAGGCGTCACCACCGATGCAGAAGAAGTTGGCGCCGTCTTTGGCCTGGATATAGTTGTCGCCTTCGATCGATATTTCGTTGTTAAGCTCGCCGTTGACATAAATTCTTGCCTTCTTGGCTTCCTTGTCCCAGACGCCGATGACGTGATAGTAAGAATTTGATTCGGGAACAACGTCGCTGGCCGCCCACTGCCACGAGCTGTGGGTGCCGGTAGAGACATTCGGGAGGAAGGTCAAGGCGTTAAGTTTGTTCGGACCGCTCCATGTGCCTTTGAACATGATACCCGTACCGCCGGCTTCATGCGAGGCGAAGATCTTGGCCTCGGCATCGGGGACAGTGCCCGTATACTCGGGCATGAACAGCACCTCGAGAGTATGGCCGTCAGCAAGAGCGTCCTTGAAGGCCTGGTTGTCGCTGTAATCGATGCGGTAGAACTGTTCGGCAACATCGCCGTTACCCCATTGATTGTCTGACAGCTTTGCAACATAACGTTCGTAGCGGTCACTCCATACCGTATTGGCCTCGCCACCACGCTCGACTGCGAAATTCATCGGAGATACATCCTCGGCAACGCCGTCGGCCCTGAATACTACATCAAGCAGATCAGCCTTGGGCATCGGATCGGCAACAGGCACATCGACAGCCTTATACAACCGTTCAGCCTGACCGGCACTCAAGGGGTCGTCATAGATACGGGCCATCACGATCTTGCCGTTCATACCGTTCTGCACACCGGTGGTCTTGCTTCCGCCGGGTACGCAGCCGTCGCCGCCGATGCAGAAGAAGTTTGCTCCATCCTTGGCCTGGATATAATTGTCGCCTTCGATCGATATTTCATTGTTGAGCTCGCCGTTGACATAGATTCTTGCCTTCTTGGCTTCTTTGTCCCAAACACCGACGACGTGATAGTAGACGTTTGATTCGGGAACAACGTCGCTGGCCGCCCACTGCCATGAGCTGTGAGTGCCGGTCGAGACATTGGGGAGGAACGTGAGAGAATTCAATGCATTGGGACCGGCGCCTGCCGTCTTCACCATGATGCCCGTACCGCCGGCCTCGTGAGATGCAAATATCTTTGCCTCGGCATCGGGCATATCACCTGTATATTCGGGCATGAAGAGCACTTCGAGGGTATGACCGTCTGCCAAAGCATCTTTGAACGCCTGGTTGTTGCTGTAGTCCACACGATAGAAATGTTCGGCAACATTGCTGTCGCCCCACTTGTTACCCGAGAGTTTTGCCTCATAGCGGTTATAGCGGTCGTTCCATTCGGTTGTAGCGTCGCCGCCGCGCTCGACAGTGAAGTTCATCGGCGACACATCCTTCGCCGTACCGTCGGCGTTGAAAACCACGTCAAGCAGGTCGGCCTTGGGCATGGGCTCTGTGAAAGAGATTGAGTCGACTTCTTCGGGAGAAAAAGCATAAATAGTGTTGCCCTCGGCATCGACGACACTCAGCTTATTGTCAGCCTCCTTGTTGATACGGTCGATATTCTCGGCGGGGACAACCTGCGTCACTTTGCCGTTGTAGTGAAAATACAGGAAATCTGCCGCGTAGATCGATAATGCGGCCGCACCCATGGCAGCCAAAGATATGATAGCAAGTCTTTTCATGGTTATCTGACAATTTTATAGGTTTGGACAATTCCACCGGCTGCAACCACCACGATGCCAAGGCCGCGTGCGTTGACTGTCATGATTGCCTCGCAAGCACCGGGTGTGCAACTGCCGATCAGTTCACCCAACACATTGTAAACGCGTATCTCAGATATCTCCGACGCGCTTGTCACCGAAAGCATATCGCCGACAAGGCGTACCGTGGCGTTCACAGCCTCTACGTCGGCCGAGCCGCTCACAGTGATAGACTTGAATGCAAAACATTCAAGTTTGTCTAAGTCGAAGTCGATTTTATCTCCTTCTACAGGGACAAGCGTCAGCTTGCCTGCTTTGTTAAACTCAATGCGCTGTACTTCGGTTGCTTTTCCTAATGTTTCACCTGTCGGAGCGTAGACATACACATCCGTGGCTGTTGCACTAAATACAGACGCCAAGCCCATCCCCGCAAGGATTAGAGGGCAAAATCTGTGTTTCATTGGAATAAATTTATTTGGTTATTATAATAATTGCCGGTCTCTTAAATTTTTATTTTATATGATTTGCTCACTGTAGCGCCCTCGACCGAGACCACATAAATGCCACCGCCAAGATTGTCGGCAACAATGCCCTTGGTGACGCCTTTCTTAAACGAGATCAGACATCCTGCGATATTCACGACCTTGACATTGACAGGTTCGGGAGAATAAACGAGCTCGACACTGTTGTTTACGCATGACAGTTTTACGACATCGACATCCGCCGAGACAACGCCGGCTGTGACGATGTCACCCTCGGTGACCGGCGAGAGATATTCTGTCGTGATAGTCTCGTTTCTGGTATTGACAGTAATCTTGTACCGACCGTCTTTGGTAATCTTCCATTTGGTATCGCCGCCGTCGGTAGTTCTGATCGGGCCGGTGCCTTCAGCCAATGCATTCTCGACATAAGGATGATAATTCTCGTCTGTCCAACTTCTCTCCGTGAGGATTTTAAACAGATCGGGTTCTGTATTGCCTTTCCATCCTATTCTCAGCTCTCCGTCCCATACCAGTTCGTCGGCATTCTCGGGATTGGGATAAAACACACAGTTGCTGTCATCCCAGTAGTTCCATGCCAGTTCACAGCAACCGCCTACGATATAAAGATATTTGCGCTGTTTGTGTTTTCTGCCCATATATCTGTGGTCGCTGCAAGCTATATACACGATATAGTCGCCGGGGACGGCTACGCTCCAACCTCTGGCATCGGCGTCGGTGGTCACTTTCAATTTCGAGACATAACCCTTGCCGAACGCTATATCGACATCTTCAAAAACTGGAACGAAATAACGTGTGTCGTCACCTTTGACCGGTGTGTCCATCAATATTATATTGCCCGGTTTGCAAGTCATGCTTTGCTTAAACTCGAAATTCTCGATTTTCGACAGCTCGATTACCTGATTGTCAAGTGCAGAACCCGTGACATAATATTTGTCGGGATATACCGGAGCCGCCTCGGGGTTGCCAAGACATATGCTCATACTGCGGAGGTCCACCGTAATGACGTACTCGCCGGTTTTATCAACCCGGAATTTATTATCAAGCATATCGGGAAGCTGCCAGTTGGCATAGAAATCGAGATGATGTATCTCGCCGACTTTTATCAGCTCATTCCTGCTCGTGGCCACGACATGTTTATGCCAGCCGTCGTTGGAGTTCATGAATTTAAACGGCTCTCCGGCTGTGAGCGTACCCGTCCACGTAAACACACCGCTATCCAATCTGTCCATCGGTGTGGCGCCGATATTCCATCCTGCTTTAACGGCCGTACCGACAATATACAGCTGAGTATATTCAATTGAATTTGACATTCCGGCGAAAGCCGACAGACTGCACAAAAAGACAGTCAGTAATGATATTATTTTTTTCATGGCAATGGTCTATTTGGATATCTTTTCAACGGTGATTTGATTGTCGGCTATTATCTTGCAGATATACATCTGTGACGGAGAGAGCATCGATAATTTCTCTGAAAAGCGTGATACGTCCTGATACTTGCGGTTGAGACATTCGCCACCGGCCAGATTAAAAAGTGCGAGCTCGACATTTTTTCTGTTATGACCGAGTTCGGCGGTGAGAGTATCTGAAGATTTGTCGTAGTAGACTTTCGGCATATCAACCGTAATGCCGGCTATACCGGCCATGTCTTCCTCAAGTTCCACCGTCACCGATGACGAACAGGCTGTCGACGGTACTTCAACGGCCGTACACTTCTTCTCGCTGTCATAGCTGTACTGAGTTGAAACCACGCCATTGACTTTGACAGACAGCGGGGTGTTCGAGTTATAGATCTTGAGTGTGTAAGATCTTGTTGAGGGCAGATTGTCGGCGATGCCCTCTCGGGGCTGTATCATATAGGTATATTTGTTTCCGCTCTGCACCTGCGAGAACGCGGTGGTAGCATATGCCACATCATAATCGCTGTTGTCACCGGCATCTTCATAAAGCTTTCCGCTTCCTTCATTACCTTTCACGATATTCAGGATAAGATGCTCGGGGCGCTCGGTCACATTCATAACACCCGCGGGGTTGAGGGGAACAATCGAACCTTCGCGATAGAAATAAGGAATATCTGTTTTCGAGAACTCCATGGTCATGACACACGGCCCTTCGATAAGCTCGTTTGTGGCCACGCTCCACCAGTTTCCACGCGGGAACCATATTGTCTTCGTGCAGACGCCGTTTTTACCCGGTTCGACTATCGGAGCGACAAGTATATCATTTCCGAAGAAATATTCTTCTTCATAAGTATAAGCCTCTTCGGCCTCGGGATACTCATAATACAGCGGACGACACAGCGAGATACCCGTGTCGTATGTCTCGCGGGCCATCGTATAGATATACGGGAACAATGAATAGCGCAGTCTGACAGCCTCAAGCATATCGGAGAAGTTGGGGAATTTCCACATGCGGCGCTCGATGCGAGGATCATTGGTCGCATGTGTTCTGAAGATCGGCGTGAATACGCCGAACTGTATCCAGCGGAGGAAAAGTTCGGGATCATTGACAGACTCATCGCCCGAATAAGCATGACCGCCCAGGTCATGGCCCCAATAGCCGTAACCGACGTTAGCTGCCGTGGCTGTGAAATAGGGCTGGAAAGCAAGTGTGGGGAAATTGATAAGCGCGTCGCCCGAGAAACCGATCTGGTATCTGTGGCTGCCAAGGCCGCCCCAACGGTGGAAGATCACCGGTCGGCGGTCTGGACGATTTTTGGCCATATCATTGTAGAACACATGGTTGCACCAGAATGTCTGACCAAGGCCGTTTGTATAGGGGCTTGTAAGATGCTGCTGCCAGTCTAGCCACCAGAAATCGACGCCCTCACTCTCATGCTCGCGGATAATAGTGCTGAAGAACGATTCGGTAAAATCGGGATAGTCGAGATACCACGGGATCGTCTTGCCCGAAGATTCCTTTACATCATATTTGCCTCTGAGATACTCGTTCATAGAGGTGAAAAACTCGGGAGACTCGATGCTGTTGACGCCACCGGCGGGATGCAGATTCAGAGCGGTCTTGAAATTACGGTCATGCATTTCTTTGAGAAGGCCTACCGGGTCAGGTATGAGATTGGTGTTCCATGACCAGCCTGTCCAGCCACCGCGTCCGGCCGACATGCTGCCCTCGTTGCCGTTCCAATGCCAGTCCATATCGAGAATCATGACATCGGCAGGTATCTCATTGCTTGATATATCATTCATGATCTCACGGTAATCATCGGCCGAATATGACGAATACTTGCTATACCAGTAGCCGAACACATACGACGGCGGAAGGGGTATCTTACCGGCCACAAGCGTAAAGTCATACATTGCTTTCTTATAATTGTTTCCATAACCCAGGAAATAGGTATCCATCGCATAGGGATCTTTACGTTCCGCCCACCAGTCATAGCCCAGCGTCTCATCAGCCTCAAAAGCAAACGAACGGCTGCCGTCTGGACGTGACGATGTCCAGGAATCATCTATGACAGCCCAGCCCGAACGGGAGATCAGACCGTCTTCCATCTCCGACCGCTTGTTCTGGCCGTTGCTGCCGTCAAGGGTGCGGCATGTGCCCTTGAGGTTCATCGGATCGGGTTTGCCGGGATACCACAGCACCTCACGTCCGTTATGGTTCATTGTTATCGAGAGATTTGCCGACGATGCCGGAAGGGTGCGGGGATTAGTACCCTTGCGATATTTCAGATGTATTTTGTCTGTCTCGATGAAAAGAAATGTATCATCTTCATCGGTTGTGAAACGGGGCACTTCAAGATTGCGGTTTACGATAGCAAATGTCGCCCGATCCTCGAATACTCCCTTATCGCTGTATTCGATGCGGATCATTTCGGGCGTCAATACCGTAAATCGTGCATTGCCGCTTGTCACAACAGCGCGCGGATCGGCCTGCGGATTGCCGACGTTCTCCCCCTTCAGTGTCAACACACCCGACAGGATGAAGAACAAAAGATAAAAAATGCTAAGCTTTGCTTTCATGATATTTTATTGGTTAACTGATATTAATCATCCCGAGCAGTGAATAATCGCCGGTCGGGATGATTCTCGAGGTTTTAAATATTATAATATGACCTTTGTAACTTTATTACCCTGCTTCTTTATAAATATGCCATTGGCTGGATCAGCTACAACAATACCCTGCAGATTGTAATATACCGGAACTTCGTCATTGACAGCCTCAATATCACTGACTGCACCCTCTTCAGACTTCACTATGGAAATAGAGCCAGCAAGGAGATCTACATTAATATCATAGCGATGGGTCTCTATTATCTGCCACTTGCGGTCACCGGTACCGTCTGAAGATATCTTCGAATAATCGATGTTCCCGTCTCCGTCCACTCCGGCAAAGAACCACGGACCGCCCCAAGAGCCGCTGTAGCGGTTGGAGTCAATCTTGAATTCACCTTCTTTCAACTCACCGCTGTAAGTAAAGACAAACGGATGTTCACCGCCGCCCCATACCATAGGTGTGGCATCTTTTATCTCCCAGCCTCCCTCGGTAGCGTTGCCGACGAGGAAAAGATTGTTGAATCTGACAGGATTTTCCTGATATTCGGCTTTGGTAATAGATATCGTCAGATCTGCGACGTTACACACCACATTGTAGTTAGCGCTTTCTGCTACCTTGAATTTATTGTCGTCGCCGCCGGGTATGAGTTTGGAGATATCGTAGGGGTCGGTCGAAGCATTGCGGAATTCTTTACCGGGATCGCCGAAATCTTTTCCCGAGGTAAACTTGAACTCTTCGTCTGCCTTGAGATAGCCGAGATAAGTAAATACATTTTCGTTGTCAGGATCCTGAACCATCAGAGGGCAATCATCGATACTCCAGCCACCGGGAGTAGCCGGACCGATAATCTCAAGATGATCTATCGCCGAAGCTCCGAAAGCGGTTGACAACATAAGGACGGCAGAAGCCGTAAATTTTGTAAAATTAAGCATACGTTAAATTTTTTGATTAGTTTAAAACGGTTTTAGACTCATATGGATGCCTGGCATCTCTGTTACAAAAATATACAATGACCATCTGTTTTAAAAGGTCAAGAGCTCATTGGTAGCGAATAAGTAGCGTTTTTAAGCATATTGAAAACATCAATTAACTGTATAGCAACATAATAGTATTAATATAACATGTAAAAATAGGTAGTTCGACAAAGGTGGCCCCAAAAGCTTTTTAATTACGTAATATTACCTTTTATTTCCTTAATTATAGCAACCGCTCGTATCATCAAGTGCAACATAAACCGACCTAATGTTAAACACAAGATCAAAATGTTAAACAGTCAGTTTACACATAATTACCCAAATTCTGTCCTGCCGGCTCTACTTATATATTTTTTTGCTAATTTTGCGTATGAAGCTTAAAGGACAACTTACCGACTTGATCATAATGCTTGTGCTGACGGTAACGACCGGCTGCACATCGACGCATACAGAAACCGACTCTCTGATGTCTGAACTCCTCAATACAATTCAGAACAGGGAGACCTATATCACGCAGAAAGAAAACCGTCTCGACGAACTGAGACAGGCATTATATTCGGCTTCAGACGACGAAGCCCGGTTTCTGGCTTTGGGAGACCTGTTTGACGCATTCAGGCCATATAATACCGACTCGGCTTTCGCTTATTGCAAGAGGCGTGAAACCGTCGCATTCAAGACCGGGAAGCCTGAGTTCATCACAAATGCCCGCATGAACACGGCAAATGTTCTCGGCAGCATAGGCATGTATAAGGAAGCCATGGAGATCATGGATTCCATACCCTACAGCTCACTGCCCGGATATCTCAGACCATATTACTATTATATCAACCGCACCGTTGCCTCCTATCTCATGGATTTCTCGGTCAGAAAAGAGGACAAAGATAAATATCTGGGGGTATTCGAGGCTTATCAGGATTCCTTGCTTTCGCTATGTCCGCCGGGGTCTTTGTCCTACGTCATCGATATGTCGGATAAATATAACCGCAAAGGCGAAAGCGAAAAATCGGTGGCAATTCTTGAAGATTACATTGACAACAATGAATACTCAACCCACGACAGAGCCATTTTGGCCAATTCTCTGGCTTTCGCCTATAAGAAACTCGGCAATCTCGACAAACAGAAAAAAAACCTGCTGATATCATCAATCGCCGATATGCAGGCATCGGTGCGCGAATATGTCTCGCTCCGCCAACTTGCCGTACTCTTGTTCGAGGAAGGCGATATAGACACAGCCCATGAATTCCTACGCATTGCAATGAGCGACGCACAGAAATGCAACGCCCGCCAGCGCATCCTTGAAATAAATGACATTTTCCCGATTGTCAACTCTGCATACCTGCGGGAAATACAGCTCCAGCGTGAGCGTCAGCATACTCTGATCATAATCATCAGCATTCTTGCCGTGTTCCTTCTTGTTGCAATCAGATGGATATGGCGACAGATGAAAAAAACAAAAGCCGCACACGGGCAAGCCATCGCCGCAAACAACCAATTGAAACAACTTAACGCCGAACTCGAGAACTTCAACAACCGATTGACCGAAGCCAACCACTCTATCGCCGAAAACTCGAAAATAAAAGAAGTCTACATAACCAAATTCATGGAGCAGTGCTCCTTATATATCGAAAAATTCGATTCTTACATAAAATCTTTGAACAAACTCCTCTCAGCCGGAAAAATCGAAGATCTCAGAAAAAACCTGAAATCAACAGAGATGATCGACGGTGAGCTCAAAGCGTTTTATCGTAATTTCGACACGACGTTCTTGAAACTCTTCCCCACTTTTGTCGATGATTTCAACAAATTGCTTAAACCCGACGAACGCATCGTCTTAAACAAGGACGGCCTGCTGAATACCGAACTGAGGATTTTCGCACTCATCAGACTTGGCATTACCGACAGTGTCAAAATCGCACAATTTCTCCGCTATTCTGTAACCACGATATATAATTATCGTGTCAAGACAAGAAACAAAGCATTGGGCAACCGAAAAGAGCTTGAAGAAAGAGTCATGGAAATTGGCCGGCAACGGCTTTAAAGCCAACACTCCATCACCTGCAGGCACAAAAAGCCCCGCTTCAAAATTTTGAGGCGGGGCCGTTGACACTATGTAATAGATATGTTTATTTCACAACAACCTTGGTAGCTTTGCCGCCGGCTACCTTTATATATATGCCGGCCACGAGATTGTCAGCTCTGACAGGAATACCGCTGAGGTTGTAATAGACAGCCTCGCCATCGACTTCGCCGGTCGCAATGTCACTGATGCCCGAACCTTTGACACTGAGCTGATAAAGCCCCATGCCGTTTGACGGACAATATTGATAGATATTATAGATATTATCATTGTCAGTTGGTTCGGCGATAAGCCAGTTGAACGTCGAATAGTTGCCTCCTGCTTCATAACCGAGTTTACCGATAGGAGCAACTGTGGCTATGACCTCAGATTCATTGCTGTTGTTTCTTACAGTGAAACCACCTTTATAGTTAGCTCCCGAGTTGTGGACGATAATTTCGTTATCAGCCAGCTCAAACCGGGCGAACCCGCCGGTCGAATTACGCGACGGCGCAGACGTCGACGCACGTCCGGCAATCATCTCGGTGTTGACTGCGGCATCATAATTGTAGACACCCGATGCGCGCACCTGGTAGCACCAGTGCTCTGTGTCATTGTCGCGGGGTATGACATAACCCGCTGTCGAACCTGTAAGCATCAGACCTTTGGATGCGCGTGAGCCAATATACTCACCGTCCTCGAAGAAAATAATATTGGCGGCGTCTTTGCCGTTGGGAAACAGATAGACGTAACCGCGACCGGCGTACACATCGCCCGAGGCATTGATGAAATTGGTCTGGCCGTCAAGAGGAACTTCAACCTCAAAAGTAAGCGGCATACCATAATTGTCGGGAGTTGCTCCTGCCGGGTAGACAATAAATTTATGGGTATTTCCCGAAAGCTTGTCATCGCGGACAATGATATTGCCCTTGTCGTCACGGCAACATCCCCAGCCGGCACCGCCCGGAATCGAACCGATACAGCCGGTCTGATCAAAGACATAGATTTTTTTGTCAGCACAGTCGTTTACATAGAAAATACCTTTGACGGCCGTACCCTGCTGAGCGTTTGTACCATCGATGTGTTCGGGAGCGTTATCGGTGGTATTGGCATTGAGCCATATCTTTGTCAGCTCAAATTCCTGCGCGGCAACCGGCGGTATGGCCTCGAATGGGTCGATGACACCGGTCGACATACTGCCGTCATTACTCATTATATATATATATGATTCATTTTCTCCACCTACGAGAGCCGTCGAGACAACCTTGTCGACAGGCATACCGGTCTGTGCTATGATATCGTCAGACACCGGAGTTACCGACGCAAGACCGTCTGTGGCATCATAGAGACGTCCGACACCGTTTGATACGATCTCCATATAGATTTTTTTACCATATCTCAAAAAAGATACAGCCGCGGCATTGACATCCGTGAATCTCGCGGGAAGAGCGTCTACGGCCGTAAGCGTGCCGCCGGGTGTGACATCGAAGTCATATAGAGAAAGTGTACCGTTAAGACCTACCAGCAGGCGGTCACGAGAGAATGGTGTCACTGCGATATGAAGCTCGGGGTTCGACGAAATGACAAGACTGTTGACCACGGCGGCCTCAACCTTGCCGTCGGCGGTGAGATCTGCCATGACAACATTATTGACGCCACTCTTGTCACCTGCGGCGATATATAGACGCAGTGCGTCAGCGCGGCCGCTGACAGTCACCGATTGGCCGATGACTGTACCTTCGGCAAGACCGAGGTCGGCCGGTGTCAGACTGATGGCAAGAGGAGCGGCCTCGCCGAAGACGTCGACGACAACAATGTCAAGTGTGGCGTCGGAAGGCGCTCCGATCATGGCTACACGACCGTCGGCAGTAGTGGTTATGGCATTGAGTGATACAATCGAGGCGGGGGCAAGATTGTCGGTGATGCCGTCGGCATATACGGCAGTCGTGCCGTCGGTTTTTTTGACCAGCGACACACGTTTGCCGTCGATAATTCTGACAGCGGCTGTCTCGCCCTCAGTGACGAAAGGGACGGTTGACTCGGTTAATAAATCATAGTAGCCTGAGACTCGGGCTTCGTAAGAGGTGCGGGGAAAGTCGACCGTATTCTGCGGACGTGTGATCTCCGGGTCGAGCTCGGGGAGATTCTTAGGGTCAAGGTTGTCTGTGGTGATGAAATCGCAACCCATATTACCGTATGTGCGATAACCGTCGGCGCTGTTGGTCGTCCACATATTTACTTTAAGGCCTTTGTCGTGATATTTCTCGACCGTCGATTTGTCAAAATATCCGGCCTGGATGTCAACATCGATACCCCACTCGACACACCAGTCGAAATGGTTGGCCCAATATTGGCCGGTGAGGAACTGCAGGGTGATATCGGGATAATTCTTGCGGATATATTCGAGACACGGTTTCATCGAAGTCATGATGATACATTTGTCACGAAGACCCTTGGCCTCGATAGTCTTGATGAGCGACGGGATGTTTGACTGGTCGTTGTTGTTAATGCCGGTAGCCCATTTCAACTCTATAAGAGGACGCACGTTTAGCTCATTGCATAGATCGAGCCATTCGTTGAGCGATGCGAGACGTCCGGTATATTTGACACCGCCGCGTGTCTGGGTGAGCACCTCGCTCTGAAGCTCTTCAAGAGTCGAGCCGGTGATAGTCTTGGTGCCGCCGAGACGTTTGGTGTCGTCATCATGCGAAAGCACGAAGTCGCCGCCCTTGCAGACCTTGACATCAGACTCGAGATACTCATAGCCGAGTTCGGCACCGGCACGCAAGGCTTCGAGAGAACTCTCGACACCATACGAGCTGCCGCGGTGTCCGACAAGCAACGGCTGTGCATTAACACTGATAGCCAAAGCTATAAGCGATAGAAATGTAGTCAGTTTTTTCATGATAAAAGAATTATTGATTGTCGCATATATTTGCATTTAGGCAAAATTAAGTAATTATGACGAATTTTTAAAATAATTCATCTTAAAAATCTTCAAAGTTGCGCACCAATTTCGCCAATTACACTAATTTGACCGATAACACTGAAACAGTCTGCCGATATTTTATTAATTTTGCCAACGATGAAAATAAAGTTTTCACATATGCATCTGTTGTTTGCCGTGGCAAGTGCCTTTGTCATCGGCTCATGCGCGAGTATCGGCAGGCCTGAAGGCGGTCCACGCGACGAAGACCCGCCGGTTTTTGTCAGCTCGCGCCCCACACCGGGACAACTGAATTTCAACGGCAACAGACTGACTCTTTTTTTTGACGAGAACGTCCAGCTCGACGACCCGTTCAATAAAGTTGTAGTGTCGCCCGTACAGATACAGCCCCCTGCCGTCAGCGCCAACGGCCGCCGCGTCACGGTCGAGTTCCGCGACACCCTTAAACCCGACATGACATACACCGTCGACTTTGCCGACGCAATCAAAGATCTCAACGAAGGCAACATCCTCGACGGATTTGCCGTCGACTTCTCGACTGGCGACAGCATCGACTCGTTGCGCATATCAGGCATGGTGCTCGAAGCGCGCAATCTCGAACCGGCGCAAGGCATGCTCGTCGGCGTCTACTCAAACCTCGACGACTCGGCCATCACAACCCTGCCGTTCGAACGCATCGCGCGCACTAACCAATACGGCCAGTTTACCATACGCAATCTCAAACCCGGCGACTACCGCATCTACGCCATCAACGACCTCAACCGCGACTACCACTGGGATCGCTCGGAAAACGTGGCTTTCTATGACGTCACCGTATCGCCTTCTACCGAAAACTTCAGCGTCAGCGACACTTTGCGGGCCGCAGACGGAAGCGATTCGACGGTGATACGCCCCGGCATCAAATATCTTCCCAACGACATACTGCTCTCATGGTTCAACCAGAACTATCTGCCTCAGTACCTCAAAGACTATAGCCGCCCCGAGCGTCGCTTGATACAACTGAAATTCGCCGCTCCGGCCGACTCGCTCCCCAAAATCACAATAGCCTCGGAGCGCAACCGCGGACGCGACATATCAGAGTGGGCTCTCGTGCAGAAAAACGAAAAACTCGACTCTCTCATCTACTGGATAACAGACACCACCGTACTCAACACCGACTCGCTCATGCTCTCGGTAAACTATCTCAAGACAGACACCAACGACCTGCTCTCGCCGCAGACCGACACCCTGCGCTTCTATTTCCGCGACCCCAAGCCTGCCAAGAAAAAGAAAGACAAAGACAAGGAAAACGAAGACAGTGTCACGACCGACTCGGCCGGCGTACCACAGCCCAAGACATTCCTCGGCCTCAAACTCGCGAGCGGCACCACACAGGACGTCTACAAACCCATCACCATAGAAACCGACCAGCCTGTCGACACCGCCATACAGCGCCTGATAAGACTCGAAGTTAAAGAAGATACACTCTGGCTGCCCTCGGAAAAGAGCGAGATGCGTCCCGACTCGTTGCTGCCGTTGCTACGCTTCAACATCGACGTCGACTGGATTCCCGGCGCACAATACCGCCTGACTGTCGACTCTACCGCCATCACAGGCATCTACGGCCAATGGAACAAACCTTTGCGCCAGGAAATAAAAGTAAAACAGATTGAAGACTACTCAAATCTGGCCTTCAACATAACCGGTCTCGCCTCAGACTCGACAGGCCGAAAAGACAAAGCCGTCGTCGAACTCCTTGACAACGGCGACAAACCCGTTATGACAGCCGAAGTCAAAGATGGCCGAGCCTCATTCAAATGGGTCGAACCAGGCACATATTACGCCCGATTGTATCTCGATGCCAACGGCAACGGCGAGTGGGACACGGGCAACCTGCCCGACAAGCGCCAGCCCGAAGAAGTATACTACTATAACAAGAAGCTGACCCTCAAGAAAAACTGGGACATCGAACAAAACTGGGACATCTATGCCGAAGCCATCGACCGTCAGAAACCGTCGGCCATAAAGAAGAACAAGCCCAAGCTTAAGAACGGCGAGCAGGAGCCGAAAGAACCCGAATACGACGAATTCGGCAACCCGATCGACCCCGACGACGGCTACTATGACCGCAACAATCCCAACAACCTCAACAACCGGCGCCCGGGCAACAACGGATTCGGAGGTTTCGGGGGCTTCGGAGGCAATCATGGCATACGTCCAAACACCGGCGGCGGCCGCAGATAGCGGCCGACAATAAACACCGGCAGCCCAATCAAGTCAAAAGCCCATACCGTTTATTGCTTTTCAGAATTATTTTTGTAACTTAGCGAAAAATCTAAAAACCATAAACAACAGTTACGTTATGTTTAAAAACCAACCCAAAGGCCTATACGTACTCGCCCTGTCAAATACAGGCGAACGTTTCGGCTACTACACTATGCTGGCCATCCTGCTGCTGTTCCTCCAGGCGAAATTCGCCTTCAGCACCGCTACCGCCGGTTTCATCTACTCGACATTTCTCGCCTTAGTCTATTTCATGCCTATGATAGGCGGCATCATCGCCGACAAATGGGATTTCCGGAAAACCGTCACCTTAGGCATCGTCGTGATGTTCTTAGGCTACCTCATAATGGCCATACCGACGCCGCGTCTGGCAACCTCGTCGCTCATCATCATGCTCGGCGCACTCCTGCTCATCTCGATAGGAACAGGCCTCTTCAAAGGCAACCTCCAGGTTATGGTCGGCGACCTCTATAACAATCCCCGCTACAGCGACAAGCGCGACGTAGCCTTCTCTCTCTTCTACATGGCCATCAACATCGGCGCCATGTTTGCCCCATCGGTCACATCGGCCCTGTGCAGCTACGCCCTCAAAGGCGCCGGCTTTGTCTACAACCCGGCCATCCCGAGCATCTGCACCAAAATCATGGGCGGCGACACCCTCGACGCCAAAAATCTCGACACCGTCAACAACTATATAGCTGCCAACGCAAGCCAATATACCGGCAACCTCGAAGGCTTCGCCACCGACTTCATGGACGCCATCTCGACCGGTTACAGCTATGCGTTCGCCGTAGCCTGCTGCTCGATGGTCCTGTCATTCCTCATCTATAAACTCGGCCGCCGCACCTACAGCACCGAAGCCATGCAGGCAGCCGGCAACGGCAACGGCGCGGCAAAAGCCCCCGAACTCACACCCGCGCAGACAAAGAGCCGCATCGTCGCCCTGCTTCTCGTCTTCACCGTCGTCATCTTCTTCTGGATGGTATTCCATCAGAACGGCATGACCCTGACCAAATTTGCCGAAGTATTCACCGCCACCGAGACATCGTCGTGGACACGCATCGGCTTCAACGTATGGGCTCTCGCTCTCATCGTCGCAGCCGTCTACGCCATATTCAACATCTTCCAGTCGTCAAGCTACCGCGGACGCATAATCTCTATCATCGTCACCCTGGCAGCAATCGGAGGCATCGCGGCAATCTACAACAACACACCCTCACCCGTGACAGGCATCCAACCCCAGATATATCAGCAGTTCAACCCATTCTACGTTGTGGCGCTGACACCTTTCTCGGTCGGGCTCTTCGCCTGGCTCGCCAAACGCAAAAAAGAGCCGAGCGCACCGCGCAAGATCGGCCTCGGCATGCTCGTGGCCGCCATCGCTTTCGGCTTCCTCATGGTAGCGTCACTCAGTCTCGGCACCGCTCCGAGCGAAGGCCAGGGTGCAACCCTCGTGTCGCCCAACATCCTCATCACGACATATCTCTTCCTGACATTCGCCGAGCTCCTGCTCTCGCCTATGGGCATCTCGTTTGTCTCCAAAGTCGCACCCCCTAAATACAAGGGCCTTATGATGGGCTGCTGGTTCGGTGCCACAGCCATAGGCAACTATCTGGTGTTCATACCCGCCCTGCTATGGAATGAAATCAACGTGGCGCTCCTGTGGGGCATTCTCATCGTCGTCTGCCTCCTCTCGGCCGGATTCATCTTCGCCATCATGAAGAAACTCGAAGCCGCCACCGCAGACACCCCTGTCCCGGCCGAAGTCAAAGCGGAGGCACTTGAGACAATCGAAGACGACGTCATCTGATTTCCATATCAAAAAAGTCTCGCCAAACAAAAAATTTAGTTACCTTTGTAAAACATAACAACATACATAAAACCAACCCCAATATAAACCAACTATCATGTCAAAAGTTACAGTAGTAGGCGCCGGCAACGTAGGCGCAACTTGTGCAAATGTTCTCGTAACAAACCAGATGGCCGACGAAGTCGTCCTCCTCGACATCAAAGAAGGCGTCTCTGAAGGCAAAGCCATGGACATTATGCAGACCGCCTCTATCCTCGGTCTGAACACCCGTCTGACAGGTGTAACCAACGACTACGCCAAAACAGAAGGTTCTGACGTTGTTGTCATCACATCGGGCATTCCCCGCAAACCGGGCATGACACGCGAAGAACTCATCGGCGTAAACGCAGGTATCGTAAAATCTGTCACAGACCAGATTCTCAAACACTCGCCCAACGCAATCATCGTCTGCGTGTCAAACCCCATGGACACCATGACATACCTAATCCACAAGACCTCGGGTCTGCCCAAAAACCGCATCATCGGCATGGGCGGCGCACTCGACAGCTCTCGCTTCAAATATTTCCTGAGCATCGCCCTCGGCGCCAACCCCACTGAAGTCGAAGGCATAGTAATCGGCGGTCACGGCGACACAACCATGATACCTCTCACACGCTACGCAGCATACCGCGGCATACCCGCATCTACCCTGCTCAGCGCCGAGACTCTTCAGAAAGTAGCTGCCGACACCATGGTAGGCGGTGCGACACTCACCGGTCTTCTCGGCACATCAGCATGGTATGCTCCCGGTGCTGCCGCAGCTCAGGTCGTCAAAGCCGTCCTCCACGACGAGAAGAAACTCATCAGCTGCTCAGCCCTCCTCGAAGGCGAATACGGCGAAAAAGACCTCTGCATCGGCGTACCCTGTATCCTCGGTCGCAACGGCATCGAGAAGATCGTCGAATTCGACCTCAACGACGTCGAAAAAGAACTCTTTGCAAAAAGCGCTGCCGCAGTTCACAAAACGAACGCCGCACTTGCTTGAAACAAAGCCATAAACCAAGTCCGACATTAAAAATTCATACAGAATCAACACTCCAGACAGGCCCGGCCGGTTTGACACTGACCGGGCCTCTCTTTACAAAACATTTGCATCGCTTAGAGCGTTGTAGCAAAAACAATCACAACCGAAATATGAAAAAGACATTATCATTTATCGCAGCGGCCTTTATTGCCGTGTCGATGCTGACATCATGCGGCGCCAAAGACAAAGCCGCCGAAAACAATCAAATCCCCGCCGAAACCTCTGAAGCAGTCGTACCTAGCGGTAACGATATCGTGCTCCGCGCACTCGTCGAAGCCGATCTGATCAAAACCGACCGTCCCGAGCGCCCCATAATTCTCGACTTCAACGCCGTGTGGTGTGGCCCGTGTCAGGAATTCGCCCCTGTCTTCGAAGCAGCCGCCGAGAAATACAGTGACAAAATTGACTTTATCTCTGTCGACGTCGACAAATATCAGGACCTCGCCGGCCTGATGGGCGTCGAGAGCATTCCCAACGTCATCGTGCTCAACGCTGACGGCAGCCTCAACCGCAACATCGTCGGCACCGGCGATCTGCTCCCTGCCGAAAAATTCGAGGCTATCGTCAACTCACTGCTTTAAAAAGCATAAATCTTCATGACAGAAAACCGGATACTTGAAGCCGTCGGCAAACGCCTCGGCATCGAAAGTCTAAACCCGCTCCAGCTCGCCGTCAACGCCTCGACGGCGAGCCGGCTTATTATACTCGCTCCTACAGGCAGCGGCAAGACCATCGCTTTCACTTTGGCGATGCTGCGTGACATCGATTCGCATCATACGGGCGTCAAGGCTGTCGTAATAGCCCCTTCACGCGAGCTGGTAACTCAGATAGCCGACGTCGTGCGTCAAGCGGCTCTGCCAATGAAGACCTTAGCGTTATACGGCGGACACAACTTCGTTGACGAACGCAATTCTCTGAGCGTCACACCTGATATAATCATCGCCACACCGGGACGTCTGCTCGACCATATCAACCGCGGCACACTCGGCGTTCTTGAGCCTGAAGTGATCGTACTCGACGAATACGACAAAGCCCTCGAGCTCGGCTTCCACGACGAGATGCGACGTGTCGTGCGCCGTCTCGGACATCCGCGCCGCACAATACTGACATCGGCGACACCTCTTGTCGCAACTCCCGACTTCGTCGACCTCACCGGCGCCGAGACCGTCGACTTCTCAGACACCACACAGCCCGACATCTCCGTGGCTCGCGTCCTCTCACCCGAGCGCGACAAGTTCGAAACCCTCGTGAAACTCCTCGAAGCTCTGCCCGACGGCAAGACCATAGTGTTTGTCAACCATCGCGAGAGTGCCGAGCGTGTCTACAACTCTCTGCGCCGAAAAGGTTTTCCCGCCGCACTCTACCACGGAGGCCTCGACCAGTCCGAACGCGAACGGGCTCTCATAATGGCCGACAACGGCAGCGCGCCCATACTCGTCGCCACCGACCTCGCGTCTCGCGGCCTCGACCTCGACAGCGTCCGCTCTATCATCCACTATCATATGCCGGTCTCGGCCGAAGCCTGGACTCACCGCAACGGCCGCACCGCACGCGCCGGCGCCTCAGGCGACGTCTACGTCATAACAGCGCCCGACGAAAAAATGCCCGACTATATCATCGTCGACCGCGAGTCAGATATCTCAAAGCCCTCAGACCAGCGGATACGAGCCTCACGGACAACACTATATATCGACGCAGGCAAAAAAGAAAAAATCTCGCGCGGCGACATCGCCGGCTATCTCATCGCCGCCGGCAATCTCGCTCCCGAAGCCATCGGGCGCATAACCGTCAAAGACCACGCCTCATATGCCGCCGTAGACCGAAACGTCGCCGGCACACTGCTCGAAGCCGTCAAAGGCCGCAAACTCAAAAACCGCCGCGTCAGAGTCTCGGTCGTCAAAGCTTGATGAAAAATGCACAATTCATAATGCATAATATCGATGTTTAACCGGCGGGACGGCTCTCCGGTTATCTTTCCATGCAGCCCTGCCATTATATGTTATTGAGCAGTTTTAGTCTTTTGGGCTACTAATAATTTTGCGGGGTCGGAAATAGTTGTTAATTTCGTGAAAATAACTGAAACGAGTCGAATAAACATAACTAAAACCTATATCATACCCCCTTTTTTACGACATGAGTTACCTCAAGTTTGACAAGAACCTCCTGATCAATCTCGAGCAGTCGCTTCCCAAAGAAATGTTACGTACCAATCAGGCCGGCGCCTACCACTGCACCTCGCTTGTGGGATGTAACACACGCAAGCAGCACGGTCTGCTTGTGATACCGTTGGCCGACAAGGGCAACAAACCCTTTGTGATGCTGTCGTCGCTCGACGAGACGGTCATTCAGCACGGAGCGCCGTTCAATCTCGGCATCCACCGCTACAAAGGTGGCGTCTACAGCCCTAACGGGCACAAGTATATCCGCGAGTTTGACTGTGAGAGCGTGCCGCGCACAACCTACCGCGTAGGCGGCGTCATTCTCACAAAAGAAAAAATATTCATCTCCGAGGAAAACCGCATCCTCATACGCTACACCCTCGTCGAGGCTCATTCGGCGACGACTCTGCGTTTCCAACCGTTCCTCGCCTTCCGCGAGAGCAACAGCCTGTGTGTCGCCAACGACGCCATCAACCGTGAGATCACACCCTGCGACAACGGCGCCGCCGCATGTCTCTACGACGGCTTCCCTACTCTCTACATGCAGTTCAGCCGCAAACCGGTGTGGGTCGACAAAGCCGACTGGTATCGCGACATAGAGTACGTCAAAGACCTCGAGCGTGGCGTACCATACACAGAAGACCTATGGGTACCGGGCTATTTCGAGGTGCCCATCAAGAAAGGCGAGTCAATAATCTTCTCAGCCGGCATTTCCGAGATCAAACCCCGCTCGCTGGCCAAAATGTATGAAGCCGAGATTGCCTCGCGCACAGCCCGCACAAGTTTCTACAACTGTCTTAAAAACGCCGCCAAGCAATTCTATCTAAGACATAAAGGCAGCGACAACATGTATGTCATCTCGGGTTATCCTTGGGGTGTCGTGCTTGCCCGCAACACATTCATGGCTCTGCCCGGCCTGACACTGGCAATCGACCACCGCGCCGACTTCGAGGCCATCATGGCCACAGCCGGCCGCGCCCTGTCGCGCTTCATGGCATCGGGCGAGCTGTCAGACCGCATCCAGGGCATAGACCTGCCCGACATCCCTCTCTGGGCCGTCTGGGCCATACAGCAGTATGCCAAGAGCATAGGCACAGCCGCCGCACGCGAACGCTACACCGCCTTTGTCGGCGAAATCATCGATTATATCCTCGACAACGGTCATCCCAACCTGCGTGTCAATCCCGACAACGGCATGGTGATGACGCTGGGCACGACATCGCCCGTGTCGTGGATGAACTCGACCTTAGACGGACACCCTGTAATACCGCGTTCGGGCTACCTCGTCGAATTCAACGCCCTGTGGTATAACGCCCTGCGTTTTGCTGCCGCGCTGACCGAAGACAATCACGACCTCGACACACGCCGTCAGCGATGGGTCGAAGCCGCCGATAGGATGAAAGAACCTTTCGTCACCACATTCCTCAACGACAGCGGCTATCTTTATGACTACGTGGACGGCAACTATGCCGACCCGTCAGTACGCCCGAACATGGCTGTAGCCATAGGCCTCGACTACTCTCCGCTCGACCGTCGCCAACGCAAAAGCGTGCTCGACGTCGTCACACGCGAGCTGCTGACACCCAAAGGACTGCGCAGTCTCTCGCCCAAGAGCTACGGCTATCGCCCCAACTATCTCGGCTCGCCGCGAGACCGCGAGCTGGCACTTCATCAGGGACCGGCACGCCCATGGCTCATGGGCTTCTATGCCGACGCCTACCTGAGAGTGTTCGGCATGAGCGGCGTCAGCTATATCGACCGTATGCTCATCGGCTTCGAAGACGAGATGCCCAACGGCTGCATCGGCTCATTGTCGCAACTCTATGACGGCAACCCGCCATTCAGCGGCCGCGGCGCCATCTCCCACGCCACAAACGTGGCCGAAGTACTCCGCACACTCAGAACCCTCAAGCGTCTGAGCATTGACAATTAACTAATCTCCAAACATCCAGATATATCTTCAACATGAAAGCATTAATGTTCGGATGGGAATTTCCCCCTCATATCCTGGGCGGCCTCGGCACAGCGAGCTACGGCCTGACCCGCGGCATGTGGGAGTGCGGCAACATGGACATCACGTTTGTCATTCCCAAACCCTACGGAGACGAAGACCGAGAATTTGCCCACATCATCGGCACATCGCAGGTGCCGGTGGCATGGCGTGACGTCAGCCGCGACTATGTCGAGCAGCGCATCGGCAAAGTGATGTCACCCGATCTATATTTCGCCTTGCGCGACCATATCTACGCCGACTTCAACTATATGCGCACCAACGATCTCGGCTGCATCGAGTTCTCGGGCCGCTATCCCGACAACCTGCTCGAGGAAATAAACAACTACTCGATCACAGCCGGCGTCATCGCCCGTACAATCGACTTCGACATCATACACAGCCACGACTGGCTCACCTACCCTGCCGGCATACACGCCAAACAGGTGACGGGCAAGCCCCTTGTGATCCACGTCCACGCCACCGACTACGACCGCTCGCGCGGTAACGTCAACCCGACGGTGTTCAACATCGAGCGCGACGGCATGATCCACGCCGACCATATCATCACCGTGAGCAACCTCACGCGTCAGACCGTCATAGAGAAATACGGCATCGACCCCGCCAAGGTGACGACCGTCCACAACGCCGTCGTGCCCCTGAGCCGCGAGCTCCTTGACGTCGAGGTCGAGAAACCCAAAGAAAAGATTGTCACCTTCCTCGGTCGCATCACAATGCAGAAAGGCCCCGAATATTTCGTCGAGGCCGCCGTCAAAGTACTGAAAAACAATCATAACGTACGCTTCGTCATGGCCGGTTCGGGCGATATGATGGATAAAATGATCGCCCTCGCCGCCGAGCGCGGCATCGCCGACCGCTTCCACTTCCCCGGCTTCCAGAAGGGCAAGCAGGTCTACGAAATGCTCAAAGCAAGTGATGTCTACATCATGCCCTCGGTGTCGGAGCCTTTCGGCATCTCACCGCTCGAAGCCATGCAGATGGGCGTCCCCTCTATAATCTCGAAACAGTCGGGCTGCGCCGAAATCCTCAACAACGTCATCAAGACAGACTATTGGGATATCGACGCCATGGCCGACGCCATCAACGCCATCGTGACCTACCCGGCCATGTACAACCAGCTGCGCGAAGACGGCCTCGCCGAAGTCGCTCAGATAACCTGGGACAAAGCCGGACAAAAAGTCATCGACATCTATAACAAAGTACTCAACCGATAATAAACGCAACACTCAATATGAAAGCCATTTGTTTCAATTTCGAGATTCATCAGCCGTTCCGTCTCAAACGCTACCGTTTCTTCGACATCGGCAATGACCACTACTATTACGACGATTTCCTCAACGATGACATAATAAGCCGCATCGCCGAGCAGAGCTATATCCCCGCCGCCCGCACTCTTCTGAAAATGATCGAGGACAGCAAGGGCGCTTTCAAATGCTCGATATCGATAACCGGCGTCGCAATCGAACAGATAGAACAGTATGTACCTGAATTCATCGACCTGCTCAAACGTCTGGCCGACACACGCTGCGTCGAGTTTGTCGCCGAACCCTACGCCCACTCGCTGGCATCGCTCAACGACCCCGTCGAGTTTGCCGAACAGATCAAAGTCGAGTGCGACAAACTCCATGCCCTCCTCGGCGTCAAGCCAAAAGTGCTCCACAACACCGAGCTGATATACTTCGACGACCTCGCCCCGCAGATCTCTGCCATGGGCTTCAAGGGCGTCCTCACCGAAGGCGCCAAACATATCCTCGGCTGGAAATCGCCCGACTATGTCTACACCGCCGCTTCATCGCCAAAGCTCAAACTGCTTTTGCGCAACTCTAAACTCAGCGACGATATATCGAAGCGCTTCGGCGACACTTCGTGGAGCGAATATCCGCTCACAGCCGACAAATATATCGACTGGATCGCTTCTACCCCGGCTGACGAACAGATCATCAACCTGTTTATGAACCTCGAGACCTTCGGCGGCTTCCAGCCGGCCAACTCGGGCATCTTCCAGTTCCTCGAAGCGCTGCCACGCTTCGCTGCCGAACGCGGCATCGAATTCCTGACCCCCTCCGAGGCTGTCTCAAAGATCAAGCCCGTCGGCGAGATCTCTATCATGCACCCCATCTCGGGCGCCGACGAAGCACGCGACACCTCGGCCTGGCTCGGCAACAAGCTCCAGAACGAGGCTTTCGATAAACTCTACTCTGTCGCCGAGCGCGTACGCCTCTGCGATGACCGCCGCCTCAAACAAGACTGGTGGTATCTCCAGGCTTCAGACCATTTCTACTACATGTCGACAAAGCACTTCGCCGATGGCGCCGCCCACAGCATGTTCAGTCCCTACGAAACGCCGTTCCAGGCTTTCACAAACTATATGAACGCCCTGGCAGATTTCATCGTGCGCGTCGAAGAGCAGTATCCCCTCTCAATCGAGAACGAAGAGCTCAACTCGCTGCTTACAACTATACGCAATCAGGCAGCCGAAATCGAGATGCTTAACAAAGAGGTGGTATCGATGCGCAAAAACGTCGAGCATTTCAACGAAGAGCATCTGCTGCGTCAACCCAAAGCCGACGCCAAGGAAACCAAAGAGATCAAGGAACCGGCCAAGAAAGCTGCGCCCAAAAAACGCGCCTCCTGCAAGAAAAAGGCCGAATAACCCTTCATTGGCAAACAATTATTGATTCAAAAGCGAATATCAGGATGGTGTGCCCGCGTCACGGCACACCATCCATTTTTAGATTATTATGAATATTCCCATACTTTTAGCCACCGTGCTTGCCGGCACTATCGGCGCCGCAGCCTCCGCACCGGAAATAAAATGGCTCGAAACCAAATACGACTTCGGAGCTTTCAACGAAGACAACGGCGTGGCCTCCTGCCGGTTCAGATATGTCAATACCGGCGACGCACCGCTCGTCGTGCTTGATGTACACACATCGTGCGGCTGCACGACACCCGACTACAGCACAAAGCCCGTGGCGCCGGGCGACACGGCGACGATAACCGTCAAATACGATCCCGCCGGACGACCGGGTCGCTTCAACAAAAAAATACAGGTCGACACCAACACACCCGACAGACGCTCAAAGCTGACAATCACGGGTGTCGTCGTCGGCTCGTCGGCATCTGTCGCCCGACGCTATCCCGTCGAGATGGATGCCATGAAGCTCCGCAACGGCGCCGTAATGTTCGGCCGGGTGTCTAAAGGACACATGAAAAGCATATTTGTCGAAGGCTATAACCGCAGCAACGATACTATCAGACCGGCCGTAGCCTATAAACCCGACTGTGTCGACATCGTCTTCGAGCCTACAGCCGTCGGCCCGGGCGAACAGGTATCGATCGTATGCTATTACCACAGCACAAAAAACAATCTCTACGGCCTCGTCGAAGACTCTGTAAGCATTATCCCCGACAAAGGTAAAGCGGCATACACCATACCCCTGACCGCCATAGTCAACGAAGATTTCAGCAAACTCACACCCGGCGAACGTGCCAAAGCCCCTGAGATAGTCCTCGAAGAGAAGACCGTAGACTTCGGCAAACTGAATCAAGATGAAGGCATCGTCAGCCGTACATTTGAGATAAGCAACCGCGGCAAGTCGACTCTTGAGATACGTCGCATCTACACCACCGACCCCGGCGTGAGCGTCAGATGCGACAAGACAAGCATCAAAAAAGGCAAACGCTCCACAGTGACAGTCACGGTCGACCCGTCGCAACTGCCCGGCTCACTCCTCAACGCCCGCATCTCGGTCATCGCCAACGACCCCGCCACCCCCACCTCAACTGTCCGCGCCGTCGGACAGATAGAATAAACCCAACCAACCACAGGGGCGAGCTATGGAGCGATGACTTTAGCTGTCGTAAAATAAAAGCGTTTGTGGTGGTTGCAATGGTTGAAACCCTTCTTCCATAGGCCTTGGGCAATACGACGACTAAAGTCGTCGCTCCATGCGCCGTGGATTCATTTTTTGTAACAACAATGTCAATGTGCGTCTGACATCGGTTTGGTCGGTTTAGACGCGCGGGGATGTCTGCCGCAGTAGCTATATTGGTGTTATTTTCAGGGGGATGAGAATGGGGAGGTTATCGGTTGTCGATCCGAGGGCTGAAGCCCTCGGTCCATGCGCCTTGGATTCTGTCGACGCTCGGGAGAGCGTCGCCCCATACGCTGTGGATTCGGACGGTGGGTGGGGCGAGAAGGTGGGGTCGGTGTATTCTTTGAGGCCGGGCCAGCGGTGGAGGTGGGGGATGTCGGCGCGGGCGTGGAGGATCAACAGACTGTTGGGGTTGCTCGATATGACTGGGAAGACAGCTGTGGCGACGCGGCGGAAGTCGTTGTTTTTCCTTGCGGGGCTGCACACGCCGTAGTCCTGAATGTCGAAGAGGAGAGCTGTATCATAAGTGAGGCCGCGGATGTTTCCGGGGCGCCGGCCTGTGGCGGCGTAGGTCTGCGCGTCGGGGGTCTTTAAGCGCCTGGCGATATAGACGGACATCTCTTTGCTCTGTGTCATGATGAGGATGTCGCTCGTCGGGTTATAGCGCTTGCGGAGGTACTCGACGTAGGCGCAGAGGATGCCGCGGGTGTCGACTCCGGGTGGGTCGACGACGAGCAAGCGCCGTTCGAGTCGGCGGACGCGCATTTTCTCGAGCGGGGCGATGACGGCGGCTTCGGCGCGGGTGAGGTTGCGGCCGAGGTAGCGTCGGAAGTGGTATGTGTAGACGGCGGTTTTCATCTCCGCTGCAAAGGTAAGGCACGGTTGGGGCGGATTTATCACTAAAATTGCACGTGGGTGCAATTTTAGTGATAAATGCAAAATTCACAATTTTTGGTGTAAAAATTGGTCTAATCAGGCAAATTAGTCAACTCATAGTCAAACCATTAGTAGTTGATGCAAGGGTTAAAAACCTTTGCTCCATACGACGGCCGGAGGCTGCCGCTCCATGTCTCCTGCACAATTCTTTTGTGTTTACGGAGCGAAGGGGTGTGGAGCGACACCTCCAGGCCGTCGCTCCATAGCGTCTTGGATTCGCACCGGTACATGGTGGGTGGGTGGGTGGGGGGGGGGAGCAAAACGAGGGACTACCGTAGATATGTGAACTCGTTTTATGTCAGATATTTGCGATGATTCGGGGCGATTTTTAATATCTTTTTCACGTGGGGATATGAGTTTTTTAGCTAACTTTGCTTTATAATAAAATAAAGTACAGACAAAAATGGCAAACTGGTTTGAATGTAAAGTGCGCTATGACAAGCTTCAAGAAAACGGCGCTGTAAAAAAAGTAACCGAACCTTATCTGGTCGACGCTCTGTCGTTTACGGAGGCTGAGGCCCGCATCATAGATGAACAGACTCCTTATATCTCGGGGGAATTTTCGGTTTCGGCCGTGAAACGCACCAAGATAGCGGAGATATTCTGGAACGAGGAGGGCGACAAGTGGTATCTGGTCAAAGTGGCTTTCATCACTATCGACGAGCGCTCGGGTGTCGAGAAGCGCTCGACATCGCAGATTCTCGTCCAGGCCAAAGATTTCAAGAACTCTCTCGACACATTTCTCGAAGGCATGAAGGGCACTATGGCCGATTTTGAAATCGTGGCTATCAACGAGACTCCGCTCATTGACGTGTATAAAGTCAAGCTTGGCGACAACGCCCCCAAAGCGGAATGAGCCTGATAGGCGACACAATAAGACGGCTGCACTCAACGCTCCCGAAGGGCGTCGAGCTTGTAGCCGTCTCTAAATTTCACCCGGCCGAGGCTATACGCGAGGCCTACGATGCGGGGCAACGCATCTTCGGTGAAAGCCGCGTAACCGAGTTATGCGACAAAACCGAGGTGTTGCCCGACGATATACGCTGGCACTTTATAGGCCACCTCCAGACCAACAAGGTCAAGCATCTTATAGGTAAATGCTCGCTGATAGAGAGCGTCGACTCGACGCGCCTGCTCGATCTGATCGACTCGCTGTCGGAGCGGGCCGGAACGGTGACCCGCGTGCTGATGCAGCTCCATGTCGCCGCCGAAGAGTCAAAGTTCGGTTTCTCGCCCGATGAGCTTGTAGACTGGTTTGCCGGCGGCGGCTACCGAAAGCTCAAAGCCACGCACATATGCGGTCTTATGAGCATGGCCACCAACACTGATGACCGCAACCGTGTGGGTGCCGACTTCGCCCTCACGGCCGAGACGCGCCGTCGCATACTTGAAGTCGCTCCCGACCTGGTCGGTTTCGACACTCTCTCGATGGGCATGAGCGACGACTATGACCTTGCCATCGCCGAGGGCTCGACCATGATTCGCATCGGTACATCGATTTTCGGACAAAGGCAGTAATTAATCATAACGCATTGTGCTGAAAAATAAAATTATTATTATCTTTGCGCGAGCAACTGACAAAGCCTGATCAAAACCAAAACAATAATAACCAAAAACACTTACCACACCCGCTACCAATGGAAAAACAAGCAAAGACCAATGGAAATATCGTGGCCATCATCACGATGTTTTTCCTGTTCGCGATGATTTCATTCGTGACCAACCTCGCCGCCCCGCTGGGCACCATCTGGAAAAACCACTATGAATGGGCCGGCATGATGGGCAACTTCATGAACTTTTTCGCTTATCTTATCATGGGTATCCCCGCCGGCAATCTACTTGTCAGGATCGGATACAAAAAGACTGCCCTTCTGTCGATGGCAATAGGCTTTGTCGGCATCGTCCTACAATATCTATCAAGCATCGTCGGCGCTGACGTCGCCGTATTCAGTGTCGCCGGTGGCGAAGTCATGCTCGATTTTATCATCTACCTGCTCGGTGCCTTCATCAGCGGTTTCTGTGTCTGCATGCTCAACACAGTCGTCAACCCGATGCTCAACCTTCTGGGCGGAGGCGGCAACCGCGGCAACCAGCTGATACAGGCCGGCGGTTCGTGCAACTCACTGGCCGGCACTCTTACCCCCCTCTTTGTCGGTATGTTGATCGGCACTGTCACTCCGGCGACAGCCATGAGCGACGTATCGCCCCTGATGTTCATCGCAATGGGAGTCTTCGTGATTGCTTTCATCGTAATCGCCTGTGTCAACATTCCCGAGCCTCACCTTCAGAAAAAAGGCGCAAAGAAGGTCAGCTATGCCCACAGTCCGTGGAGTTTCCGCCACACGGTGCTCGGCGTCATCGGCATCTTCTTCTATGTCGGCATCGAAGTGGGCATTCCCGGTGTGCTCATCTTCTACCTCTCGGATTCTAAAGCTTCAGGCATAGAAATCAACGCTACCGCCGTGGCCGGCGCTGTGGCAGCCATCTACTGGCTTCTCATGCTTGTTGGCCGTCTGACGTCAAGCGTCATTTCGGGCAAAGTATCGAGCCGCACCCAGCTCATCGCCACATCGACAGCAGCTATCTTCCTAATCGTCCTCGCCATCGTTCTTCCGTCGTCGCTGCGTGTGTCAATGCCGGCATATAGCGTCGAAGAAGGCTTCGCCATGGCTCAGGTTCCCGTGAGCGCGCTGATGCTTGTGCTCTGCGGTCTCTGTACCTCTGTGATGTGGGGCGGCATCTTCAACCTCGCGGTAGAAGGCCTCGGTAAATATACAGCCCAGGCTTCGGGTATATTCATGATGATGGTAGTCGGTGGCGGCGTAATGCCTCTGATACAAAATTATATCGCCAACAACGTGGGCTACATGGTATCATACTGGCTTCCCGTAGCCATGCTCGCATATCTGCTGTTCTACGCTGTCGCAGGGTCGAAAAACGTCAACACGGACATTCCTGTCGAAGATGATGTAGACGCTCTAAACATGTAATTACACCACAGATATTGAAACTACAACGGTCACGCGGTGAAATGTCGCGTGACCGTTTTTTATAAACTTTAGCATCAGGAGAGACGTTGTTTATAAAATCGAGCGTTAAAAAATTGCCTCATTGGGGCAAATGTTGTAATTTTGAACAAAATTTTAACACATCAACGTTAATTTTAATGGAATCCAACGTATTAACACACGCGGCCGACAATATCAGAATATTGACAGCCGCCATGGTCGAAAAAGCCAAATCAGGTCATCCCGGCGGAGCTATGGGAGGCGCAGACTTTGTCAATGTGCTTTACTCGAAATTTCTTGTAACAGATCCCGACGATCCGACATGGTTCGGACGCGACCGATTCTTCCTCGACCCGGGCCATATGTCGCCGATGCTCTACTCGGTGCTCGCCCTGAGTGGTAAATATACGTTAGCCGAACTCCAGCAATTCCGCCAGTGGGGAAGTGTCACCCCCGGTCACCCCGAAGTGGACCCCTCGCGCGGCATAGAAAACACATCGGGTCCTCTGGGTCAAGGTCATACGATGGCCGTCGGCTCGGCAATAGCCGAACGCTTCCTCGCCGCCCGCTTCGGCGAGGTTGTAGCCCACAAGACCTACGCATTCATCTCCGACGGAGGCATTCAGGAAGAGATATCGCAGGGTGCAGGCCGCATCGCCGGTTACCTCGGACTCTCAAACCTGATAATGTTCTATGACAGCAACAAGGTGCAGCTCTCGACCGACGTCGACGAGGTCGATCGCGAAGATTACGCCGCCAAATACCGTGCGTGGCACTGGCATGTGATCGAAATCGACGGCAACGATCCGGCCGCAATTGCCGACGCTCTCACACGCGCGCATAATGAAAAGGAGAAGCCGGTTCTCATCATCGGCAATACCCGTATGGGCCTCGGCGCAGTCACCGCCGACGGCAAAAACTTCGAGGGCCAATGCTCGACCCACGGACAGCCGCTGAGCAAATCGGGCGCAGATGTAAACGCCACGATAAGAAATCTTGGAGGGGACGCGGAGAATCCCTGGGTCATCTTCGATGATGTCGCCGAGCTTTATGCCAAACGCAAAAACGAGCTGCGCGAGATTGTCGCACGCCGTCGCGAGGAGTTTGCCCGCTGGAGCGAATCAAATCCCGACAAAGCAATGACGCTTAAAGCCTACCTTGAAGGCCGCCTCCCCGAAATCGACTACCGAGCCATCGCCCACAAAGCGAATGTGGCTACACGTACAGCCTCGGCCGACGTACTCTCTGTGCTCGGCGAGAAAGTGGGCAACATGATCGTCGGCTCGGCCGATCTGGCCAACAGCGACAAAACCGAAGCTTTTCTAAAAAAGACCGGTGCCTTTGCCAACGGAGACTTCAGGGGCGCGTTTATCCACGCCGGTGTGTCAGAGCTGACGCTCGCCGCCATCTGCAACGGCATCGCCCTCCACGGAGGCGTATATGCCGCCTGCGCCACATTTTTCGTCTTCTCGGACTACATGAAACCGGCGATGCGTATGTCTGCTCTGATGTCGCTTCCGGTCAAATATATCTGGTCGCACGACGCTTTCCGCGTCGGTGAAGACGGTCCGACCCACGAGCCCGTCGAGCAGGAGGCACAATTGCGTCTTCTCGAAGAGATCACCAATTTTGAAGGCCATCCGGCCATACTCGCTCTCCGTCCCGCCGACAGCACGGAGACAACGATAGCCTGGGAAATGGCAATGGAAAATAATGAAACTCCGTCGGCACTCGTTCTTACCCGTCAGGATGTGACCGACCTGCCGAGTCAGGGCGGCGACCGCTATGCTGACGCTTTGGGTACACGCCGCGGCGGCTATACCGTCATCAAGACAGCCGCCCCGGATATCATACTCGTGGCAAACGGCTCGGAAGTGTCGCTACTCTGCACTGTCGCCGAACTGCTGAAGGCAGAGGGTATCAATGCCAACGTCGTGTCGATGCCATCGTCAGGTCTGTTCAACATTCAGGACGAGGCATACCGTCAGTCTGTTCTGCCTGCCGGCCTGCCCCATTTCGGCCTAACGGCCGGCCTGCCCGTCACACTCAAGCTAATAAACGGCTTCAACGGCAAAGTCTACGGTCTGAGCCGATTCGGCGCATCTGCTCCCTACAAGATACTTGACGAAAAATTCGGTTTCACACCCGAAAATATCCTCCACGAGGTAAAAAAATATCTTGGACGCTGAAAAACAGCTGTTTTTATATAAAAAAGGCATATCTCCGACGAACATTTTTTATTATTTTTTAGTTTAAATAAGAAAAAAGTGTTAACTTAGCGCCTCAAAACAGGCTTAAAATATAATTAAATCAATTCTAAATAATTCATCATCTTATGAAAAAAGCCACAATCTTAGCATTTGCTTGCGCCCTTTTCATGGGACAGGCTGCTGTAGCTCAGGAATCTGCAAAGGAGATTACCTATGTCAACGATCCCTCGCAAGGCTATCTGTTGAACCGTTTCCAGGACAACTGGTTTATCACAGTTGAAGGTGGTACGGGTGTTTACTTCTCAAGTTTCGACAAACAGCGTAGCTTCATGGACCGCTTCTCTCCCGCCGCTTCAATCTATGTAGGAAAATGGTTCAGCCCGATCATCGGTCTCCGCGCCGGCGTCAATTATCTCGGTCTCAAAGGTCTGACAGAAAATCGTGCTTATGGCCTTACAAACGAGCACATGACAGACGGTCTCTACAAAGAGAAATTCAACGAATTCGGTCCGCAAATCGACGTAATGATCAACCTCACCAACTGGTGGTGTGGATATCGTCCCGGACGCGTCTACAACGCAACTGTCTACGCCGGAGCAGGAGCCTATTTCACTTTTGCCAAACGCGCCGAAGGCAACAAAGAGGCTAAATGGAAACATGTCAGCGACGACTTCCTTGATGTCCGCGCCGGTCTCATCAACTCATTCAGAGTAAGCGAACAAGTGCAGCTGTCACTCGACCTCCGCCTCAGCGGTTTCAAAGGCCCGAGCAACTTCCAGAACGGCAGTTCAAAATTCTATGGCGACCTTCAAGCCTACTTTGGTGTAACATATAACTTCAAGAACCGCGAATGGAGCACTCCCGTTGTTCCCGTCTGCCCCGAGCCCGAAAACTGCGACGCCCTGCGCGCACGTCTCGCTGCAGCTGACGCCCGCATCGCCGATCTCGAAGCACAGCTCCGCGACTGCCTCAACCGCCCCGTTGAGAAAGTCACAGAGAAAGGCCCCCTCGCCACTATCTACTATCCCATCGGCGTTTCCCGTCTGACCCGTGAAGACCGCAACATCCTCGGCGCTATCGCCAACGTGATGATCGCCAACCCCAACACCCACTATACTCTCACAGGTTGGGCCGACAACTACACCGGTACAGAACAAATCAACATCCGTCTTCGCAAAAACCGTGTTGCCGGTGTTGAAAAACAGCTTATCAAAAACGGCGTTCCCGCTTCTCAGCTGACTGCCACAACAAACAACGGCAGCCTCTGCGACCTCGGCGAAAAATTTGTCGCTCTTGATCGCGCTGTCACAATCGAAGAAACAAAATAATCAATCGCACCGCTTGATACCGACAGGCCGCCCCGTTTGAGGCGGCCTGTTTGGTTTTAGAGATATTTTGATTATCTTTGACTCTGTCTTAGATACTCTCGCCCGACAAAATCAAATAAATTTGGCTTTGCTCTCGACTTATTCGTATCTTTGACTTCGTCTTAGATACTCTCGCTCGGCAAAATCAAATTTTATTTGCTTTTGCTCTCGACTTATTCGTATCTTTGCGCAAACCAATTACAATCATGAAAAATAAGACAATACTTTTAGCGTTTACATTGGCATCGATGTTTTCGATCGCACAAGCTCAGACTACACCCGCCGAAGTCATCGATACACCCGCCAAAGCCGGTGGTGTCTACTATGCCTACCCTGTCGAATCATCGCTCAACACGCCTGCGCCCAAAGGATTCAAGCCTTTCTATATCAGCCACTATGGTCGTCACGGCTCACGTTATCTTACAAGCGACAAAGATTATACTCGCCCGCTTGGCAAACTGCGTCTCGCCAAAGAGCGCAATGCTCTAACACCATACGGCAAGGAAATTCTCGATCGTCTCGAATCAGTATGGTCAATGGCCGAGGGACGCATCGGCGAGCTGACCGAACTCGGTGCCAAACAACACCGCGGCATATCGACACGCATGTATAACTCTTTTCCCGAAGTATTTGCCGGCGAACCTGAAATCACAGCAGCATCGACGGTGATCATGCGCTGCGCGCACTCGATGTTTGCATTTATCGAAGGCCTCAAAGAAATCAATCCCGAGTTGAAGATACCTCGCGAGTCGTCACAGCGCAATATGGTCTACCTGAGCTACAACGACAAAAAATCATGGCCGTGCACCAGCCATGACGCCGAGTGGTATCAAAGCTACCGCACATTCCGCCATGAGATGGTAAAACCCGATCGCCTGATCGATACCATATTCTGTGACAGCACATTCGTGCGTGGATTTATCGATCCGGAGGACTTTACCGCTGACCTTTATTATGTGGCAGTAGGTCAGCAGAATCTCGACAGCGACATCAGCTTCGATGATCTCTTTACGCCTCAGGAACTCTTCGATATGTGGCAGGTAGCCAATTTCAGATTCTATTCACGCAATTCGTCATATCCGCCCGCCAACGGGCTTATGGTCGACAATGCCAAAAATCTCGCATCAAACATTCTCGGAAATGCCGAAAGATATATCGCTGAAGGCAAAAACGGCGCCACTCTCAGGTTTGGACACGACGGCAATATCATACCTTTCATCGCACTTATGCGCCTCGGAGGCAAAGCGACCTACTGCACAAATCCTTACGAACTGTATAAAGGCTACAGTGATTTCACTATCTGCCCGATGGGCGCCAATTTCCAGATGGTGCTTTTCAAGAACAAACAAGGCGAGGTGATTGCCAAATTCATGCTCAATGAGCGCGAAGTGCCGCTCGCTATAGAGAGTGATATCTATCCTTTCTACCGTTGGAATGACGTCAAGAAATATTTTGACGACGCTATCGCCATACCGAGTGTAGAAGTGATGAACGAAGCGCTGAAAACGTCCTCCAAAGATTAAGCCAAGCGTTGTCAGGGGTTATACATATCTTTGTTGTAATAATCCATGATATCGCGGGCTATCTTCAGCGCAGCCGACGCAGGCGACTCGCCATTGAGCGCCACGGCACATTCATAGTCACTTATAGCCAAGGCCCTATACCCCAAGCGCCAATAGAGGCGTCCGCGAAGATAGTATAAATTGTCGTCGGCCGGATTCATATCTATCTCTGCCGTAAGCCGGGAAAGCTCATCGTCGAGGTCAACTTCAACATGGTTTTTATCGTTCATATCTTAAGAGATTTCTACACTACAAATATATAACAAAATTCCGATTATGAAGAGAATCATTGGCTGTCTGACATGTCTGTCATTATGCCTCGGTGTCTATGCCGCCGATCCGACGGCGACACACTATAGCGTGACTCAGTGTGAAGGCTCGCTAACACCCTACCCTACCAAAATCAGCACTGTCGCAATACCCGATTCGCTCGAGGCTGTGATGATTAACCATGTGGGCCGTCACGGCGCCCGCTATCCGGCGTCCGGCGCCAATTGCTATAAACTCGCCCGTGCGCTCGCAACAGCCGATTCTTTAGGCACAATAACACCCCTCGGTCGCAAGCTCATGGCGCTAAATCTCGATGTCATAAATCTCAGCAACGGGCAGTGGGGCGCGCTCGACTCGCTTGGAATGGCGGAGCAACGAGGTCTGGCACAAAGAATGTATGAAAATTTTCCGACGGTTTTCAAAGACGCAAGCGTCAATGCCCTGTCATCATACTCGCCACGCTCGATGATGAGTATGTTTTCTTTTGTCCACCAGCTCGACCGCCTCGACAACAAACTCGAAATCAAGACATCGACAGGACGCGGCAATTCTTATCTGATGCGTCCGTTCGACACTGACACCGACTATCTTGACTTCCGACGCGACAATCTGTGGAAACCGGCCTATGACGCATATTTCGAGCAAGTGTGTCCGACAGCAGCCATTACCCGCGTCCTTGGCAAAGACTTTCCCTTTGACAACGCCGCTCACTGGCGCGACCTCGCAATAACCGAGTATTATGTGCTCGCCGGACTCTCGTGTATGAGCGTTAACGCCGACATAAGCGAATACCTCACTACCGACGAACTCAACGCTCTTTGGTCATGCTTTAACCTGCGTCAATATCTTCAACGCACAGCGACGACTATATCGACCGTACCGGCTGATATCGCCGCCGACCTTGTGCTTAATCTGATAGAGACGACCGACAACTTCATCGAGGGTACCGACAAGACCGCTGTACACTTGCGCTTCGGCCATGCCGAGACAGTCATGCCGCTCGTGTCTCTGCTGAAGCTGCCGGGCTGTTATTACATGACCAACTATTTCGATACGGTGGGGTTGCACTGGCGTGATTTCGACGTCGTACCCATGGCCGCCAACGTCAGAATGATACTCTTCAAAGCAAAGAAATCGGGGCACTACTATCTCCGCGTCGACCTCAACGAAAAACCCGTCAACCTCATTCCAAACAATGGGTCTGTCTATCTGCCGTGGGGTATCGCGCGCGACTATATGATGCGCTGTGTACCGCTCTATGCTCAATAGCAGACGTCTGTCTGACAGTGTTAAACGACAGCAATTAACAATTAATTAAAGATACTGTGCAAGAATAGCGCCCGACCATAAGTCTACCTTTGCGATATAATCGAAAAAGGAGGCTACCATGGCAACAATATCAACAGAAGACATTATTTTCGCGACAGCATCTAAACACGGACATCAGTTGGTAAACCTGAAACTCAGCGGCATAGCATCTTTATCAGAACTATTGGCAACGATACGACGTCACATCGGCGCAACTACGGGGCTGATTGAGATCTCGCTTCGGAATCTGTCGAAAGGTTACTCTTCACAGCAGAGACTTTTCGTCACCGCTCCGGCCGAAGGCATCCAACTCTCTTTATTCTGATGAAAATAATCCATACCGCCGACTGGCACCTCGGCCAACTGTTTTACGGCTACGAACGCATCGACGAACACCGACATATAGCCCGGTGTCTGATCGATGCTGTCGCCTCGCATCAGCCTGACGCGCTGATAGTCGCCGGCGATGTATTCAATACGCCGAACCCGTCGATCGCAGCCCTGGGAATCTACAACGAGACCATGATGGAACTGCACGAGACCGCTCCGGCGATGAAAATCATCGTCACGGCAGGAAATCACGACAGTGCTTCGAGACTCGAGGTCTCATCGCAGCTGTGGAGACATTTCAATCTTGAGATCGTGACCGGACTTATTCCCGAAGGCCGCATTATCGAGATTCCCGGTAAAGGTTATATAGCAGCGATACCATATATATACGAAGGCAATTATCCCGAAGACGAAAACGAGCACCATAGCGACGAACGCATCAGACTCTTCCATCAAAAAATACTCGACGATATAACCGCGATAAATGCCGACGGACTCCCTGTTGTCATGACCGCCCATATTGCAGTGAGCGATAAATCATCTGCAACACTATCAGACAGATATCTGTCATATCATCCGCTCTCATCAATGGGTGAAGGTTACGACTACCTCGCGTTAGGACATATCCATAAATCGGTCACCATGCAGCCCGGCAATGCCATAGCTCGCTATAGCGGCTCACCTCTGTCTGTCTCTTTTGATGAGGAACCGACCCACAGTTTCACGCTCATAGACATCGCGAAACACGGTCTGAAACCCGAAATCACTCTGCTCGAACTTCCTGCCATCAGACCGCTCGAAACTTTTCCCGAAGACTGTCCCGCCGATTTTGACGAGACTCTAAGACTACTCGAAAAGAATCTGCCGGCCGACCACGACTGTTACCTGAGAGTGACGGTCAACTGCAATGACGGCATTCCCGGCAATGCCAAAATCAGACTCGCCGAGGCTCTCGGCGGTAAAAAGGCCCGTTTCTGTCTTCTGACTCCCGCGACAGCTGCATCAGGCATCGAGACCGGTTTCAGACGAATAACCCGCGAGGATATAAGCGTCAAAGAACCATCTGACCTTGCCGCCGAATATTACTCGGCACGTTTCGGCAGTGAGATGCCACAGGAATATTTCGAAATAATCGACGACATCACCCGCGAGATCGACTCCGACCGGGAACAATGACAAAGCCATGAAATTTACCAAACTCGAAATAACGAATATAGCTTCAATCGAACACGCAATCATCGACTTCTCTGCCAAGCCTCTGTGCGACTCGACAATATTCCTCATATGCGGTGAAACCGGCGCCGGCAAATCGACTATACTCGACGCCATAACACTGGCACTGTTCAACCGCGCGCCTCGAATCGAGGGAATGGGACGCCGGCGCAATATAGGCTTCGACGATGACAACGACGACGGAGACAGAGAAGGCATATCGCGTCTGAGCGATACGCGCCAACTCGTCAGACGTGGTGCCGCATCGGCTTCGGTATCGCTAAGCTTCACAGGCAACAACGGATTACCTTACCGTGCCAGCTGGGATGTGAGGCGCAAAAAGCGTCTCGGCACGCTCGACAAAGTCGTCCACACGCTCACCGACCTTACGACAAAACATACCCTCAGACTTCGCGACGAAGTCAGTAAAGCCATCGAATCGGCCGAGATTGTCGGCCTCGATTATCCACGTTTCTGCCGCACGACACTTCTCGCTCAAGGCGAGTTCTCGCGCTTCCTCGCCGCCGACAATGCAACCAAAGCGCAGATACTCGAAAAACTCACAGGCATAGACCGTTATGCCGCAGTGGGTAATGCGATATACACCAAATTCAAGTTTCACAACGAGCAATACAACATCGCCGCGGCGGCATTCAAAGACTCTGAACGTATCACTGCCGATGATATCAGCCGGTTAGAGCAATCGGTCAAAACACTGACGACCGACTGTGAGACACTCGTCAGAGATCGCGATCGCGACAAACAGATGCTCAATCTAATGCTGCAGCGCAAAGACCTTGTCGACCGAATAAATACATCAAAACAACATGTCGAGTCAATAAACCACGAAATATCGTCACCTGCGACATCAAAGGCCTGCGACCTCGTCGACGAATCCGAAGCTCTTGCCGAACCTTGCCGGCAACTTGCCGAAATAGACCTACTCGGCCAAAAGATAAACGAATCTGACGAAACGACCCGTACACTTGCCAAAGAATATTCAGAGTGCAAATCGGTTTACGGCAATCTTGTCGTCAAACGTGATGATATGGCCGCCGGCATGGCTCAAACAGCCAAAGAACTCGACGCATACTCGACGAGTCGCAGCGAAATCGACAATGCCGGGCTGCTCATCAGAATGTTAGGCGACATAGCGACAGGCATCTCAGCAACAGCACGCAACAATGACGAAATCAATGCATTGGCAAATGCTATCGCCGACAGCGATAAAAAGGGCGTTGAAATAGCGGCCGCTATCAGTCGTTTCGATAAACGCGCCGCATCGCTCAATGACACTATTGCCGAAAAAGAGCGCTGCATCGCGGGTCTCGACTCCGACACCATCAGCGACTCTATGCTCGACAACGAACGCCGTCGGTCGGCTCTCGCCACCCTCGTAACCGCGTATGAACGATTAACCTCAACCACACAAAAGGCAAACGCCTGTCAGAAAGAGATCAAACGGCTTCAATCCACAAGAGTGTGGCTTTCGGCAAAACTGTCTGACGCAGGTTCCAGGCAAGAGTCGGCTCAGACGGCCTTACGCAAGCTGAGAACGGCTCTCGACAAAGCCCGCCTCGCTGCCGCCGCCGACATCGAGCTTGTCAGAGCCAGCCTCAACCCAGGCGACAGCTGTCCGGTCTGTGGCTCAACAATAACGTCATTGCCGCAACAGGCCGAACTAATCGCCCGCAGCAAGGCCTTCGAGGCATTGGAGTCAGATGCCGACCAAACACTGGAGCGAGCCACAGCCACAGTAAACCGCTATCGGCGTCTCATAGACATATGCAAGGTAAAACTCGATGAGACAACCGCCTCGCTCGACGGCTTCACCAAGGAAATTGCCGAAACCGACAGTATAGTCAAGCAACTGGCCGTACGCTTAGCGATAGCCGACGGTGCCGACATAGGCACAAGCATCAAAGATATAGGCGACAACCTCGAAGTCGAGCGCACAAAACTCGACAAAGCAATGGAAGAGTTCAAAAAACAACGATCGGCCATCGATAAGGCCCGCTCGGAATTATCAGGAATCGAACGCGAGCGTAACGCCGCCATTCTCAGACAGCAAAGAATAATAGCCGACAGAGATAAAAACCGGGCGACCGTAAAGCGTCTGCAGGACGATAATGCCGTTATCGCCGAAGCTGCGTCAAAAACAAAATTACAACTCGCCGCCAACAATATAATCGCCGCTGATGACGTCGAGGGCATCAAACAACAACAAAGCTCGATAAACGACCTGGCGAAAAACTATAAAGCGCTGTCCGATCGTTATTCCGCGCTTAAATCGCAATTTGACACAACAGATGCTCTTGTCTCCCGGGCCACTGCACCGTATGAGCGCATCAGGAATCTGTTTCCCGAAATTGACCGTCTTGAATCAGAACTACCTGACAAGACAGTCATAAAGGCCGAAGAACTGCCCGAAAAATTTTCGACGTTGCTCGAGAAGATTTCTGACAATATCGGTCATCGCCGCCGTCTGTCAGACGAACGCTCGCAACTCAACCGGGCTCTCGACAATCTGCTCAATGAAACCGACAACATAACACTCAAGCTTTTACGCCATCACCTTAGCCCGGAAACCAAAGGCGAAGTAGCCCGCGCACGTTCATACATCGACAGTCTCAACAAACGTCTGACCGAAGCGCGGGCCATCGTCAGAGACGCCGTGGCAGCCCTTGACAGTTTCGACAAAATAAATACGCTGCGGGACACCGATATAGAAAAACAAACCGAGGCTGTCATCGATCTCGACAAACGTCTTGCCTGCGCCCGCACATCGTTAGGCGAACAACAAGCGACTCTCGGCAACGCGCGCAACCTCTATGAACGGCAGCGACAATCACTCGAACGCCTCGTCGAACTCGAGCGTACAGCCTCGCGATGGAACAACCTCAACCGTCTCTTCGGCGGCGACGGTGGCAATCGCATGAGCCAGATAGCCCAGTCGCATATACTTTCACTCTTGCTTGAAAACGCAAATTACTATCTCGAACTGTTCACGCCGCGATACCGTATGTTCTCATCACCCGGCAACCTTCAGGTAAACATACGCGACCGCGACCGTGGCAATGAAATCAGGCCGTTCAACACCCTATCGGGCGGCGAAAGTTTTATGGTGTCGCTTGCTCTCGCGCTCGGCCTGTCGTCCGTGCAGTCTGTCAACACCACGCCCGACATCATCTTTATCGACGAAGGCTTCGGCTCGCTAAGCGCAGACTGTCTTGAACAGGTCACATCGACATTGGCTGCTCTGCGGCTGAGCGAAGGACGCCGTGTTGGCATCATAAGCCACGTTTCATCACTGCGCGACCGTATTCCGACGACTATAGAAGTACGTTCGCGCAACAATATCAGTTCGACCGTCACTGTCACACGCCGCGGACACTGAACCGATTATACCTGCACAACGTTATATATACATGAAATCAGCATTCGACACCATCAGAATAGGCCCTCTTACAGCCGTGAACCGCATCATACGCAGCGCGACAAACGACCATCTCGGCAATCGCGACGCCACAATAAGCGACGCACAGATTGAAATGTACGGTCAACTCGCCTCACACGATGTCGGCACAATTATCACCGGACATATCAGCATCGTGCCGGACATAGCCATGCGCGCCGACGAAGTTCAGCCAAGCATCGGCGACGACTCGAAAATTGAAGGTCTCAGCTGCATCCCGGCACAAATACACCGATATGGCGGCTTGGCCGTCGCACAGATATCACATGCCGGCCCGAGAGGCATGATGCCTACCGATATAAACACCCTCACTATAGACGAACTCAAACAGATAGAACAATGGTTTGTCGATGCGGCAGTGAGGGCCCGACGCGCCGGCTTCGACGCTATAGAGATCCACGCCGCCCATTGGTATCTGCTGGCAACCATGCTGAATTCCGATCTCAACCGGCGCACAGACAGCTACAACGGCTCTGACGAGCACCGCATAGCCATAGTCTGCCGCATCGTCGAACAGATACGTCACGCATGCCCCGGACTCGGTGTCTTTGTCAAGATAAACGCCCACAATACCCTTGAGGGCGTCAACGACACAGACATGCTGATCACGTATGCCCAAGCGCTTTATAATGCCGGCATCGACCTGCTTGATATCAGCGGCATGAGTTTTACAAAACAACCGCGCGACGCCGAATGCTATTTCCTCGACTCGGCGCGATCAGTCAAAGAGGCCGTCCCCGGGCTTACAGTGGCACTCGTAGGGGGAATATACTCACGCGCGACGATCGACCGCGCACTCGAGAGCGTCGACATGGTAGCGATGGGCCGGACATTGTTGACTCAACCCGATTTTGTCTCAAAGCTTAAAGCCGGTGAACTCGAACGCTCACGCTGCATCCGCTGCAACCAATGTTTCAAAATCTACAAAACCAAATACGAGCGCTGCATCTTCGGCCCGGTCAATCCGAAACTACGCCGGACATTCGGCGGAGATGAATAAATCTCATAAGTAACCATCATACCTCAGCCGATAAAACAACGCTGCGGCCACAACATCAAAGTCATGGCCGCAGCTTCTTATATATCACTATCATTATCAGCCTGTCAACTGCCGGCAAAAGAGATCAACAACTTTCCTCGGTGGAGAAGTTATTAAAGTCAGTTAGAGTAGATGTGCACTCATTATTACGCGACAAGCGCCGGAAAAGCCAGGCGGTGTATAGCCCCTGAAAAAATAAAAGCTGTCATTGTTATGACAGCTTTTTAATTGGTGGCGGGGGCAGGACTCGAACCTACGACCTTTGGGTTATGAGCCCAACGAGCTACCACTGCTCCACCCCGCGATGTTTTTCGACTGCAAAGGTAGTGGTTTATCCAAGAATCTGCAAACGGTTTAACATAGATTAACCATAAGCAAGATCCGGACGAAAATGCCGCAGCGATCATATCGGATAAGCCCTGCGGGAACTTCATCGGGATTTTGCGTGTATCGCCGTTGCACTTCTTATTGGAAACTTTGCCGATAATTTTTCAAAAAAAATAGAATGTAAGTTATTTGTATTCAAGAAAATTATTATTATCTTTGCGGTCGCAATAAACAGATGCCGACGGCATCACGATTTTAATTAACCTAATTATTAACTTTTTTAAATGACCGAACTCAAAAACAGCCCTATCGAAGACTTCGACTGGGACGCCTATGAAAACGGCGAAAACAAAGGTGGAAAGTCTCGCGAAGAGCTCACCAAAACTTACGACGAGTCACTCAACACCGTCAAAGACAAAGATGTAATCGAAGGTACCATCATCGCTCTCAACAAACGTGAGGCAGTGGTTAACATCGGCTACAAGAGCGACGGCATCATCCCGATGAACGAATTCCGCTACAACCCCGACATCAAGGTCGGCGACGTCGTAGAAGTGTTTATCGAAAACCAGGAAGACAAAAAGGGACAGCTCATCCTCTCTCACAAAAAAGCCCGCGCATCTCGCTCGTGGGAGCGCATCAATGCCGCTCTCGCCAATGACGAGATCATCAAAGGCTATATCAAATGCCGCACAAAAGGCGGCATGATCGTCGACGTATTCGGCATCGAGGCATTCCTCCCCGGCTCACAGATCGACGTCAAACCTATCCGCGACTACGATATCTTCGTCGGCAAGACAATGGAATTCAAGGTTGTCAAGATCAACGAAGAGTTTAAGAACGTTGTTGTATCACACAAGGCTCTCATCCAGGCCGAGCTCGAGCAGCAGAAACGCGAAATCATCTCGAAACTCGAAAAAGGCCAGATACTCGAAGGTATCGTCAAGAACATCACCGACTATGGTGTGTTTATCGACCTTGGCGGCGTAGACGGCCTCATCCACATCACCGACCTCTCCTGGGGTCGCGTCAACCACCCCAGCGAAGTTGTTTCGCTCGACGAGAAACTCAATGTCGTCATCCTCGACTTCGACGACGAGAAGAAACGCATTGCTCTCGGCCTCAAGCAGCTCCATCCCCATCCCTGGGAAGCTCTCGACCCCGAGCTCAAAGTCGGCGACAAAGTCAAAGGCAAAGTTGTCGTTATGGCTGACTACGGAGCATTCCTCGAAATCGCTCCCGGTGTCGAAGGCCTCATCCATGTCAGCGAGATGTCTTGGTCGCAGCACCTCCGTAGCGCTCAAGACTTCATGAAAGTCGGCGACGAAGTTGAAGCCGTCATCCTCACCCTCGACCGCGAGGATCGCAAAATGAGCCTCGGCATCAAACAGCTCAAGAACGACCCGTGGGAAAACATCGAGACCAAATATCCCATCGGCAGCCGCCACACAGCCAAAGTGCGCAACTTCACCAACTTCGGTGTATTCGTTGAAATCGAAGAAGGCGTCGACGGTCTCATCCACATCAGCGACCTTTCATGGACCAAGAAGATCAAACACCCGAGCGAATTCACTCAGATCGGTGCTGACATAGAGGTCGAAGTCCTCGCCATCGACAAAGACAACCGCCGTCTCAGCCTCGGCCACAAACAGCTCGAGGAGAATCCCTGGGATGTATTCGAGACCGTATTCACTGTAGGCTCAGTTCATCAGGGCACAATCATCGAGATGCTTGACAAAGGCGCCGTCATCGCCCTCCCCTACGGTGTTGAAGGTTTCGCTACACCCAAGCACCTTGTCAAGGAAGACGGTACGCCCGCCAAAGTTGATGAAAAGCTCGACTTCAAGGTAATCGAATTCAACAAGGAGAGCAAGCGCATAATCCTATCTCACAGCCGTATCTTCGAAGACGAAGTACGCGCAGAGAAAGCTGCAGAGCGCAAAGCACGTCGTCAGACAAAGAAAGCTGAAGACGCTCCCGCTCTCAACACTCCGCTCGAGAAAACAACTCTCGGCGACCTCGAAGCTCTTGCCGCTCTCAAAGAGAAACTCTCTAAGTAACAATCAACTTGCTTCATAAGCCTATCGGCGACCCCGCTCTGCGAGGTCGCCGATAGTTTTTTAAGGGAAGATGAATGTATGACGAACAAAATCACTACTTTTGCAATAAATGCTTTGAATATGACAACAGACAATAACGTGATAGCAGAAGACATCATCTTTGCCGGCCGATACCGCCTTAACCGCCGGCTGGGGCGCGGCAGTTTCGGCGAGGTATGGCACGCCACCGATATGTGTACAGCCGTAGATGTAGCCATCAAAATATATATCCACCTTGATGACGAGGGCATAAAAGAATTCTGTAGTGAGTTCAGCAACGTGCACGATCTCAACCACACTAATCTGCTGCGGCCTGACTATTTCGACGTTGATGGCTCGCGGCCATATCTCGTCATGACCTATTGTCCGGCATCAAGCGCCGACCTTGTCGGCTCGTGCACGCCGGAAGCCCTCCGCCGTTTCATCGCCGATGTCGCGGCAGGACTGTCATATCTTCACGCAGCAGGCATAGTACACCGCGATATCAAGCCCGACAACGTGCTATGCACAACAAACGGCAGCTTTGTCATCACCGACTTCGGCCTCAGCCGCAACATGCGCGCCACGCTGCGACGCAACTCACGCTCTGTGGTGTCGGAACAAGTTTCAGGATCTATTTCATATATGTCGCCAGAGCTTTTCAAGGCCTCGCCGGCTTATGGCCCGGAGTCTGACATCTGGGCTCTTGGTGCGTCTGCCATCGAAATCGCCACAGGCGAGCTCCCTTTTATCGGGCAAGGAGGTGTCATGCAACTCCACGGAGCCGAAATGCCCGTACTGCCCGACAACATCCCGGCTACGGTGCGTGAAGTTATCAACAGATGCCTCGACGCAGATCCGGCCAATCGTCCCACAGCCGCCGAAGTTGTCAAAATGATCGAAACACCCGACAATAAACCCGACAAGCCGGACGAAAACGATAAAACTAAAACAAAATCAAAGAATAACAAAAAAATCGGCCGGCAGACAGTCAAAGATGACAACGTCGTCATCAACGCCAACGACGGCAAGCGCAAGCATAAAGGTATTATTATCGCTGTAGCCGTAATCATTGTCGCAGCCGTGATCGCATCGGTAATGCTGACAACAACGAGCAAGCCCGCCGAGCCACCGGTTGAGGTCACAGAAGCAGTCGAGCCTACCGACCCGGGCAAAGAATATCTTGCCCAAAACGGCAAGCGCTTTGAGGTAACCACGACAGCCTCAGGGTTACAGTATGAAATACACGTGAATGGCAAAGGCCCACGGCCGTTGCCGGGCTCAAATGTAAAGGTCGATTATGTGGGCAGTTTTACCGACGGTACAGTCTTCGACAAAGGCGAAAATGTCGTTTTTCCTTTAGACGCTGTTATACCGGGATTTTCGGAGGGGCTGCAACTCATGCCCGTCGGCTCGAAATGGACGCTGTACATACCTGCCGAGCTCGCCTACGGAGCAGCCGGCGTACCTGGCAGTATCGAGCCTAACTCGACTCTGATTTTCTTTGTCTCTCTAAAGAATGTTGAGTGAGGCAGCAACAACACGCCGACACCAAAGCCCCGGAATCTCTCGCTTAAAGTCACCTCTAAAGGCGAAGCAACACGTTATCTCACAATTGAAGAATGGGAGAAGGCTGATGATGTTTTCAAATCATCAGCAACCAAGCAAGGTCTCGTAATCAACGAGGGCAACAATTGTTTCCTGCTTTTTCTAAACGATTCAATAAATACAAAATGGGGGCACAAAGTTCCCTCGGACTATTATCCCTCGCCCGAACAAATGACCTATATCTATCGTCACTCGATCTCGATAAACACAGCGTTAAGAGAATTCGGATGCAAGGAGTTGTCAAACGGCTTATATTGGTCGAACGGCTTCAAATCAAAGCCTATCTGCATCGATATGTCTACCGGAGAACTCAAAGAGAACGATATGGAGACGGAGATGTCAGTGCGCGGCGTATTTTCAAAACTATAAACGCCGACCGACACTCGTCCTCCTCGGCTCTACCCTCACCCCCACAGCCGGCTTGCGGAAATAAAAAAGGGTAAGCTTACTACATCGCACCGCTACAACCCGATACCCTTGCTTCGGTCAAGACCTGGGGGATTCTCGGGGAGCTGGTCGTGTAGGACTTACCCGACGACAAAGTTACAACTTTTTTTCGTTCCGAACAAGCATGATTCCGATTTTAGATATTTTTTTAGTAATTTTACATCTCAAACTTATCATACGCTATGGATAAAGATTTTGAAAAAGAATGGCAGAAGATGCTTGACGGTGAGGTATATGACGCTGTACATCCCGAGTTTTTGAGACGTCTGGAGGTAACACGCGAGCTTCTGTGGGAATTCAATATGATCCGTCCGAGCGATACAGCCCGACGTGACGAGATAATCAGGCAATTGTTGGGAAGCTGTGGCAAACGGTTTCATTTCAACAGTCCTTTTCGTTGTGATTACGGCTGCAATATCAGCATTGGAGAAAACTTTTTCGCCAATTTCAATCTTACGATCCTTGATGAGGGACGCGTAAGTTTTGGCGACAACGTGTTTATAGGTCCGAATGTAAGCATATATACGGCATGCCATCCCCTCGACCCTGTAGAACGCGACACCGGTGTGGAATGGGCCGAGCCTGTGACTATAGGCAATAGCGTGTGGATAGGCGGAGGTGCCACAATACTGCCCGGTGTGACGGTAGGCGACTGCGCGGTTATTGCTGCCGGCGCGGTTGTCACTCATGACGTCGCACCGCGTTCGGTCGTGGGAGGCAATCCCGCACGTGTCATTAAGACCATCCAACTTTATTGACCGACAAGCGTTAATACTACACTAATCAACGCTATCAGCCATGACTTCATACAAACTTAAACGCGCCTATGATGCCGCGTCGCCCGACGACGGCTACAGAGTCTATATCGACCGCCTATGGCCTCGGGGAATGTCACACGAAACATTCCACTACGATCTATGGGATAAAGAAATTGCGCCGTCGACCGAACTGCGAGAATGGTTTCACGCCGACCCCGACAATCGCTGGGATTCATTCAAAGAAAAATATGCCGCAGAGTTGGCCGGCAATCCCGCCGCTGCGACACTTGCCACAACTCTTTCAGCGCACACGACGGTTACCCTGCTATATTCATCGCACGACCAAGAACACAACAATGCAATAGTCGTAAGGGATTTTCTTCTTTCAGACGACAGTCCCTAAGAGCCACTGTTCAAGCCGGCTTTACGGGCTTGAGAATGTTGTAGCCCGCGTTGTATATGATATCGCCGACCATCTTTCAGAAGATAAGAACCGGTTTGATGAAAACAAAAAGGGACACCTGCCTCAAGGCATTGACGGTGGACATCAACCACCCACTCATAATCAAGCGTGCGGGCATATTTGCCCGACTCGCCGCCGACCGACACCGTTTCTATCACTCCCGGTGCCAGATATTGGCGCAAATCGATACGTCCGAGCATCGGGGCCACGATAACAAGACGATGCTTGAGTGGCAGCGAAAGAAATATCGGCATACGCCGGTCGGCCCTATCCTGGTTCTCGACCGTACAACCGACAGCCACATGATCATATCCGTCTCCCCAGTCATCGGGCAGACAGCGGGCAAGCCTCTCTATGCGCTTGGTAAAAAAGAAGAATGTGCAGTCGCGTCGTCGTCGAATGATATCCCATATCGCATTGCGCCACGGATCAGCCTCCTCAATCAGGAAATCAGAGGTAAAACAAAGCGCAAACTCCGTACCGGCGGGATATTTGAGATTCTTACTTCGATCGCGCCGCATCGGCAAATCAAAAGAGGCCGTTCGACGCACCTCGTGCGTAGACACAGCCGTCCCGAATGCGGCATCCTCGCGATAGACATAACAATGCCGACAACCTTCACTTATCTTGTGGCAACCGTGCCACGGATTCCACATCAGCATAACCGTCTTCGTTGCAATCCCTTAGGAGTGTACTTATTCTTTACAATATCATAGGCACGACTGACAAAAGCGAGAATCTCACCATCGCCGATATCACCGCCTAAATTGAGCTGAATCCAATATCGCAGACTGCTGTTGAGCGGATCGCTCACCGACACACGGCGTTCTCTGAGCTCCCCGACTTCATCAGGGGTCAATCTGACGGTTACAGACGTAAAGTCATCAATATCGGTAAAACAGAACATATGGTCAAGCACATAGAACACTAAAACCGAGTCATAGCGTCGCGCAAATTTGCCGAATGGCATTTTCTCTGTCACGCCGTCAAACGACAGACAGTATTCTCGAAAATCTTCAATATTCATCGATCTGTTTTTAAGCGAAACTTGATAATTAACGAAAAGCGAGCGGCAAATGCGGGCCGCACGTCTGCAAAGATACAAAATAAGTTGAGAGCAAATATACTGTTAAAGTCAGAATGCCAAACCGCATCCAAAAATTAAGGTTTGGCGGTCTCGATGATTTTTCGTATCTTTGCGCGAATTATCACGAAGATACAAAATACATTATTTAACAACGTTTTATGAATCCAATCAAAAAAACCATCGAGCTGGCTGACGGTCGTACAATCACACTTGAGACCGGGAAACTGGCAAAGCAGGCCGATGGAGCGGTAGAGTTGCGCATGGGCGGCACAATGCTCCTGGCAACCGTAGTATCGGCAAAGGAAGCCGGCGAAGGCGTCGACTTCATGCCCCTGCAAGTAGAATACAAAGAGAAATTTTCGTCTGCCGGTCGTTTCCCCGGCGGTTTCCTCAAACGCGAAGGCCGTGCCAGCGATTATGAAATTCTGACTGCACGTCTTGTAGACCGCGTGCTCCGCCCTCTCTTCCCCGACAATTATCACGCAGATACATTTGTCAACATAACTCTTTACTCAAGCGACGGTGAGGATATGCCCGACGCTCTCGCCGGGCTGGCAGCATCGGCAGCATTAGCTGTCAGCGACATACCATTCAACGGCCCGATCTCAGAGGTGCGTGTCGCCCGCATCGACGGTCGTTTTGTGATCGACCCGACTTTCGAACAACTCGAGCGCGCCGACATGGAACTTATGGTAGGTGCCACCTATGATAACATCATGATGGTCGAAGGCGAGATGAACGAAGTGAGCGAGGCCGACCTTCTCGCAGCTCTCAAAGCCGCTCACGAAGCCATCAAAGTGCAATGTAAGGCTCAGATCGAACTGGCCGAAGCCGCAGGCAAAACCGTCAAACGCGAATACTGCCACGAAGTCAACGACGAAGAGCTCCGTGCCGACGTCAAAACCAAATGTTATGACAAAGCCTACGCGGTGGCAAAAGCAGGCTGCGCCGACAAACACTGGCGTCAGGACAGCTTCGACGCCATCTGCGACGAATATATCGAATCGCTCCCCGAAGACGAGCGCGAAGAGAAGACCCCGCTGGTAAAACGCTACTACCACGACGTCGAGAAAGAAGCCGTGCGCCGCTGCATCCTCGACGAAGGCATCCGCCTCGACGGTCGCAAAACTACCGAAATACGCCCGATCTGGTGTGAAGTCGACTATCTTCCCGGCCCTCACGGCTCGGCCGTCTTCACCCGCGGCGAGACCCAGTCGCTCTCGACTGTGACTCTCGGCACCAAACTCGACGAGAAGATTCTCGACGATGTACTCAATCAGGGTCGCGAGCGCTTCCTGCTCCACTATAACTTCCCGCCATTCTCGACCGGCGAAGCCAAAGCCGTGCGCGGTGTAGGCCGCCGCGAAATCGGCCACGGCAATCTCGCCCACCGTGCTCTCAAGCGCATGTTCCCCGACGATTTCCCTTATGTCTGCCGCGTTGTCAGCGACATTCTCGAATCAAACGGCTCGTCGTCAATGGCAACAGTCTGCGCCGGCACTCTCGCCCTGCTTGACGCCGGCGTCAAGATGAAAAAGCCCGTGAGCGGCATCGCCATGGGACTTATCACAGACACCGAAAGCCCGAAATATGCTATACTCAGCGATATCCTCGGTGACGAAGATCACCTCGGCGACATGGACTTCAAGGTCACCGGCACCGTCGACGGCATCACAGCCACCCAGATGGACATCAAGTGTGACGGCCTGAGCTACGAGATACTCGAGAAAGCCCTCATGCAGGCCCGCGACGGTCGTCTCCACATACTCGACATCATCAACCGGACAATACCCGCTCCCCGCGAGGACTATAAACCCCATGTGCCCCGCATCGTCACCATGCTCATACCCAAGGAACTTATCGGCGCTGTCATCGGCCCGGGCGGAAAAGTCATCCAAGGCATTCAGGAAGCCAGCGGCGCTACCGTCTCTATCGACGAAATCGACGAAGGCGGCTATATCGAAGTCGCAGCCTCGAACAAAGAGTCGATCGACAAGGCACTGGCTATGATCAACGCCATTGTCGAACTTCCCGAGGAAGGCAAAGTCTACCACGGCAAAGTTGCCAGCATCATGGACTTCGGAGCATTCGTGCAGTTTATGCCCAACCGCGACGGTCTGCTTCACATCTCCGAGATTTCATGGGATCGCCTCGAGAACATGGAGGCATCGGGTCTCAAGGAAGGCGACGAGGTAGATGTCAAGCTTATCGAGATAGACAAGAAAACCGGCAAATACCGCCTGTCAATGCGAGCCCTGCTTCCCAAACCCGAAGGCTGGACCGAACCACAGCGCGCCCCGCGCGGCGACCGTCCCCGTCGTGAAGGCGGTGACCGTCCGCGCCGCGACAACCGCGGTCCCCGTCGCGACGGAGGCAACCGTGGAGGCAACAACTGATATGACACCGATGGAGTGAGATCGGCAAAGCGCTGATCTGCAACACCTACAAATACCTTATAAGCACCGTGATTACAGCGCCGAATATCGGTGGCATGAGTCACGGTGCTTTTTTTGTATGCTTTATGGCTAAAAAACACCGAGACGGATTACATTTTTAGTTCAAAAAGATATACAATTTGCAAAAATTGAGTAATTTTGTCACGCATTAAACTTAAATAACTTTCAATGGAAAAAATTTACGCTATTCTATGTTTCATTTTGCTGAGCGCTTCAAGCGCTTTTCCGGCAAACACATTACGATTCAAACACCGGGCTCAGTCAGCCGAAGAGCTGACTCTCAAAGCCCCCGGCTATGTCGTCGCCAACGAGGCTGACACATTTAAAGTGTCGCTCGTGCTCAAAGAAGATTTCGCAGCCTTCACCGAAGGCAGCCTTGAAGCTCCGGCCACCACTCCGGTTTCTACCGAAGCCGGTTGGCTTCCGACCTCCTTCACCCCTAACAGCGGCCAATGGGGCGGCGAACAACTCTATCAGGCCGGAGGCTGTGCCTATATCGGCTGCAACGGATTGAGCGGAGCGATAACATCGCCGGACCTTGACCTTTCAAAATACGAAGGATCGGTTATTATCACCCTTCGCGCCCGCAAAGGCAAGGGCAACGATCCTGAAGCGACAAGAGACTGGATCTGCTGCGACATGTATGAGGTAAACCCAAATGATCCAAATGATTTCCGCTACTTCCAGCGTGATTACGGCAATTGCTATGACGAATGGAACGAATATAAGTTCTACTACAACTTCGAACGCAAGAAAGACAAAAAATATTTTTTCCAGTTTTATGGCTATGACGCAGGTGCCTACATTGACGATATCGAAATAAAATTTCTCGAACCTTACGTCAATGCCCCTGTCGCTAAAGCTCACAGCAATTTCACAGCCAACAGCTTCACAGCCAACTGGGAAGCCGTCACTGGCGTCGACGGCTATCAGATAGATCTCTTTACCGTCGGCACAGACCGCTACAAAACTCGCACATATATTCATAAAGATCTGAAAGTAAACGGCACATCATATAACTTCACAAATATCGAGACAAACGGCAAGGCATATCATTATGTAGTCAAAGCCGTCAAGGCCGGTAAAGTATCGCCTGAGTCAAATAAAATAAAGGTCGAGGCGCTACTCACACCAACCGGACTCGCGGCCAAATATGATAAAGAAAATGTCAGCCTTTCATGGAATGCAGTAGACGGAACACAGTATTACATCGTCGAGGTAAAACGCAACCATACTGCAACGAATGACGAAAAATTCGTCATCTGCCGCGAAAATTTCGACAAAATCGGACTTAGCGGCTCCTACCTCAGCCCCACCTATCTCGATGATCAGATGGAATTTGACGGCACAAAAGGTCTGCCCGACTGGATCGCTCAGTACAGTCTCACCATCGAAGGAGCCATCGGCCTCGACGGTACGGCAAAATCAGCCTACAACCACGACGTCTATCTCCAGAGCAACTATATGAATCTTGCGGCGGCAGACGGCGAGATAACAGTAAAGGCCGATCTCTATAACGTCGACGAACTGAGTGGTGCACACTACTCACCGGTAATACGCCTTTACAACTTCCGTAACAACACATTAAACCTTGCTGACAGTAAAAGCTACCGCGACATCTTCGACGAATGGAAAACCGTCGAAGCAACGCTCAAAGGCGGCGAAGGCACATCAGTGATCGAATTTGCAGCCATGGGCGGCTGGCTCTACATCGACAACGTCGAAGTAAGTTGCAACCTTAAAGCCGGCAAAACAATGTCAGCACCGCTGCTCAATGCCAAAATCGAAACAAACAGCGTCACACTTCCGATGACCGACCTGCTCGACAACGAGACAATCACATATACGGTCACGGCAGTAAAAGAGGTCAGAGACATATACGGCTATTCAGTAGACTATTACATCTACAGCGAGCCATCTGAAACCTATAGCTTCAAAGTCGATCAGGCTGGAGTTGAATCCGTGACAGCAGACTCGACCGACGCACCCGCAGATGTCTATAACCTTCAGGGTATCAAAGTGCTTGACGCCGAAAACGCAGATCTCATAAACACACTGCCCGCAGGCATCTACATCACCGGCGGCAAAAAGATATATGTCAAATAAATCCTGATTTTACAATTCTTATGAAAAAACTAAGTCTATTACTGCTTGCTCTCATTGCCGCCGTGACAACTGCCTCGGCGTGGGAGCTCACTCTCAACGTCAAAGGCGCAAAATACATCGCCGAAGCATTCAAAACAACAAGTTTCTACAGCGGCGATAAAACGCCCCTCGACCTCACCGATGGTGAAAACAAGATTACCCTCACCTCTGACGAAGAAGTCTACATCAAGATGGCCCCCGAGGCCATAACCACTTTCACCGATGAAGACGGATATGCCGAATCTACCGACTATAACGGTTATTACAACATCTATCACCACAGCTGGGATCCGGAGCAGATGACATATAACCTCAACGCTATCAGCGAAGAAGAATATCGCTCGCAGAGCGTGGTTGTCAATATCGATGCTCCCGAACTGGTGACCATCACCCGCGGGCGCACCGACATCAAGCCCGACCAGTCGCCTGTGACAGTGGCATACAATCCTGAAGATGAATCGAAACTGACCATATCGCCCCGCACAAGCAACATGTCGCTCTATAAAGTGACAGCCGACGGCGTCGACATCACTCCCGACGGAGAAAGATATGTCGTCAACCTCGTCGACAACAGCGGTGACGCTCCCGTCTACGTCAAGACAATCGACGTCACAGCCAAATATCCCGAAGGCTTCACTTTCAAGACAAAGATAAATATCGACGGTCCTGCAGAAGCCATCACCAAAGTGGAAATCAACGAAGTAGCTGTCGAGAACTATCTTTCAGAAGAAGGCTTTGAGGTAAGTCCGAACGCAGATCTGCGCATATACTTCGACGCCAACGACTATAAGATTGACGAAGTGCTGATCAACGGCACCAAAAAGACTCTTTTCGGGCCGGCCTGTGTCATCAATCCCGTCATAAGCGACAATACACTTGACATCAAAGCCCATAAACTCGAAGCCTTCGATGCAGTCATCGACATTACAGGCTCAGAGGGCATCAACTGTTATCTGAACGAGATCGCCCAGACAATCACCGAAGGTGAAAACAAATTCCCTGTCAAAGAAGGCGCCGCGACATTCCGCTTCACCGCCAAGGAGGGCTACGAACTGTCGAAAGTCGAATATAACGGACAGAATATGCTATATGGCACTTCTTCAACCGTCTCCGTTTCAGATGCCTCGCCGGTGACCGTAGTGGCAACTCCTATAGTTCGCGAAGACAAATTCGCCCTTTACATCAGTGATCTGAAGTATTCGTCGTCGACATACATCGACTTCCGTGAAGGCTGGTCGCTCAAATACGACCCCAAAGTGAAGCTCGTCGACGGCTATAACATCGTAAACTTCCGTACGGAAGACGGCACTCTCAACATCAACTCGATATACGGCAATCCCGTTCTCTATGTCAACGATGTCAAGTGGGAAAAATCTATCTCGTCGTACGTCGAGATAGACGCAGTCAACAACGACGTAATCAAGCTCTTCTTCTTCGAAACCGCAGGCGGCGAAGTCCCGGCCTATGAAGTGACATTCGACAAGGCTGAAGGCGTTGATCTCGCCGAATATATCGTCAAGAAGGATATCCTTGCCACAGTCGATGCCGCCGTATCGCCGGTCAAAGCCGTAGGCAAGACAAACTTCACCATAGCTCCCGCCACCGAAGACTCCAAGGCACTCGTTGTCAAAGTCAATGACGCGGAACTAACACCAGCCGAAGACGGCAGCTTCACATTCGATGTCGACAGCAACACAACCGTGTCGCTCACACTCAAGTCTGACGGCATCGGCAACATAGCCGCTGACAACGCTGAGGCCGACGACGCCGTCTACAACCTGCAGGGTATCCGCGTCGCCGACAAGGCCTCGGCCGACAAACTCCCCGCCGGCATCTATATCTCAGGTGGCAAAAAATTTATAAAGAAATAACTCAGTCCGTAAACCAGAAGGTTTATAAAGCCACAATAACAAAACCGCCCGTCAATTGGGCGGTTTTGCTTTTTATGGCTACCTTTGCAACACCAAAGAAACGCCAATGTCAACACCATCACTTTTCACTCCCGCCGACAGGCGGACACAGCGTCTTATAGAGTCTTTAACCGGCAAGGACAGAGTCGGCATACTCTTTGTGTGTCTGGGTAATATCTGCCGCTCGCCTGCCGCCGAAGGCGTCATGCAGGCCATTGTCGACAGCCAGGACGCATCAGACCGTTTCATGCTTGACTCGGCCGGCACGGGCAACTATCACATCGGAGACCTGCCCGACCACCGAATGAGAGTACATGCACGCCGCCGCGGCTACGAACTGACCCACCGTTGCCGCCAAGTCACTGAGGACGACTTCGACGACTTCGATATGATAATCGCCATGGACCGCTCGAATTTCGAAAATCTGAGACGGCTGGCGCCAAACCCCGAAGCCGAGAACAAAATCGTGGAGATGGCTGCTTTTGTCTCGAAAGCAATGCGCTGCTACGCTATACCCGATCCATACTATGAAGGTGCCGAAGGCTTCGAGCTTGTACTCGACCTTCTCGAATCGGGATGTGAAAATCTATACAATTGTCTGTCAGGCAAAGAACAATGAAAACCGAATTAATACTCATAAATATCTCGGGCTATGACCGCCCCGGCGTCACATCGGCTCTGACCGAAATCCTCGCGCGATTCGACGCACAGATACTCGACATCGGCCAGGCCGACATACATCACTCTCTGTCGCTGGGTATACTCTTCAAGACATCGAGCGATGTGTCAGGCGACATTATGAAAGAACTCCTCTTCAAGGCATACGAATTGAGCGTCAAGATAAGATTCACACCCATTACGGTCGAGGCTTACGAAGAGTGGGTGTCGATGCAAGGTAAAAACCGTTGGATCATCACCATACTCGGTCGGAAGCTTACGGCCCGCCACATCGCTCTGGTCTCGGACGAGATTGCGCGTCAGGGACTGAACATCGACGCGATACAGCGTCTGACGGGCCGCATGCCTCTCGACGAGAGCGAGACGCCTCAGTCTAAATCGTGCGTCGAGTTTTCGGTCAGAGGCAATCCGCGCGATACAGCCGAGATGCAGCGGCGCCTGATGCAGATCTCAAACACCGACGACTTCGACATCTCGCTCCAGCAGGACAATGTCTTCCGTCGCTGCCGGCGACTGATATGCTTCGATATGGACTCGACCCTGATCGAGACCGAGGTCATCGACGAGTTGGCTATGCGGGCGGGTGTCGGTGACCGGGTCAAGGCCATAACCGAGAGCGCCATGCGAGGCGAAATAGACTTCTGCGAGAGTTTCAAGCGCCGAGTCGCCTTGCTCAAAGGCCTCGATGAAAGCGTCATGGCGGAGATAGCCGATAATCTACCCGTCACCGAGGGCGTCAGCCGCATGATGGCCGTGCTTAAACGCACAGGGTACAAGACAGCGATTTTGTCAGGCGGATTCACATATTTCGGCAACAGACTCAAGCAACGCTTCGGCTTTGACTATGTCTATGCCAACGAACTCGAGATTGTCGACGGCAAACTCACGGGACGCTATATCGGTGACATCGTCGACGGCAAACGCAAAGCCGAGCTGCTCAGAATCATCGCTCAGGTCGAAAACATCGACATCGCTCAGACCATCGCTGTCGGCGACGGCGCCAACGACCTGCCGATGCTGACCACTGCCGGACTTGGAATCGCTTTCCATGCCAAACCTAAAGTAAAACAGACCGCACGCCAATCGATATCGACCATAGGCCTTGACGGTGTACTCTATTTCATCGGCTTCAAAGATTCGTTTATCAGCGACGGCAACGAAAAAAGATGAACAAAAGCCGTAGCAGCGGCGTTATCAATATAATTTCAACTATTCTCACAGAGCTTAAAATCATGCGATCAATGACGATGAGATGTCTTACTGCGATCTTCTCGGCTCTACTGCTTTTGATGGGCACATTTCCCGGGGCGGCTGCAGAGCCGGCCCGGGAAGGCCATCAGTCGGTAGGCCTGGTGCTCAGCGGCGGTGGTGCCAAAGGCATTGCCCACATCGGCGTCATCAAGGCTCTCGAAGAAAATGACATCCCTATAGATTATATCACCGGCACATCAATGGGATCTATCGTCGGCGGCCTTTATGCTGCCGGATATACGCCCGAAGAAATGCTCGGGCTGATACTCTCGCGGCCGTTCAGCTACTGGTCGACCGGCCGAATAGACCCGCGCCTCACATTTCTGCTCACCGACGAAAAGACCACGCCGACGTCATTGAGCGTCAACCTTAACCTGCGACGCGACTCGGCCGCGACTAAATCGGCGGTACCACAGAGCATTATCTCACCGCTGCCTATGAATTTCGCCTTCATGGATCTTTTCTCGGCCTATACGGCACAATGCGGCGGCAATTTCGACAGACTGATGGTGCCCTTCCGCTGCGTGGCCTCTGATGTAGCGGCCAAACACAAGAAAGTGCTCTCATCGGGGTCGCTTGGCGATGCCATACGCGCATCGATGAGCTTCCCGGCCGTCTTCCAGCCGACAGAAATTGACGGCTGCCTGCTCTATGACGGCGGCATCTATGACAACTTTCCTGTCGACGTCATGCGGCAGACTTTCGCCCCGTCGATCATGATAGGCGTCGATGTCTCTACCGCCGAAACCGGTCCACAGACATCGATTGTCGACCAACTGAGCAACATGATTGTCCAGAACAACGACTACAATCTGCCGGCCGACGAGGGCATCAAACTGCGCATCGACCTCAACGAATTCGGCCTGCTCGACTTTCCCAAGGCCAAACGCATCTATGACGTAGGATACCGCCACGCCATGGCGATGATGGACTCAATAAAAAGCCGCATCACGACGCGCTCCGACCCGACCGACCGTCGCCTGCGTCGCGCCGTATTCAAATCTCAAAGTCCGTATCTTAGATTTGACTCGGTGAGCGTAACCGGCGCCACGCCCAATCAGAACGAATATCTCAAATATCTCTTTACCCGAAACCACAAGGCCGACACATTCGGCATCACCGAGGCGCGCGAGGCATATTACCGCGCGATATCGTCGGGAAAAATACGCGATCTGGCTCTCAACGCCGTTTATGACGACAGCACCGGTCTATTCGACCTAAACGTCAAAGCTTCGGTCAAAGACGACTTCAAAGCCGGCTTCGGCGGCTATATCACATCGTCGAGCAACAGCTATCTGTTTCTTTCGGCCGGCTACTCGACTATGAGTTTCAGATCGATAGGTGCCGATATCAACGCCTGGATAGGTCAAAGCTACATGGCCGCCATGGCCAACGGACGCCTGTTACTCGCAACCGGCATACCCTCGTCGCTCTGCATCGAGGCTGTCGTCTCCCGCCGCAAATTCTATGAGAACGACCGACTCTTCTTCGAAGACAAACTACCGACGTTCATACTCGACAAACAGTATTACGGCAACCTCAAATGGAGCATCGCCACAGGCCGTCACGCCAAAGTCGACATCACGGCAGGCTACGGTCGCACCGAGTCGAGTTTCTACAGCAACAACCGGCTCGACAGCTATATCAACGGACGCTCGCATTACTCGCGGAATGCAGCTGCCGCAGGCGCAACTTTCCTACATAACACGCTCAATGATATCAATTTCCCAACAACAGGCGCATACTATAGAGCCGCTTTCAAGGCCATAAGTTCGAAAGCGCACTTCACTCCCGCCGACGCTCCGGCTGCCAAATCAGACCCTGAATGGCTGCAATGCGAGATACAGACACGCAACTATCTCGACATCGGACAACACATCTCGCTCGGACTCGAAAGCGACATCATGATATCGACACGCAAACTCACCGACAGCTACGACGCCTCTATACTCACCGCGACGGCCTACAACCCTACCCCGGCGTCAAACAACAGCTTCAACCCCGCCTTCAGAGCCAACAGCTTCATCGCCGCCGGCATTGTGCCTGTCTACAAATATAACGACAACATATCGGCGCGACTAAATCTCCACGGTTTCCTGCCCTACAAAAAGATACTCGGCAACACGGAGAGTCGTCCGCACTACGGCAAACCGTTTGCCGACCCGTCATTCTACGGCGAACTTGACATCTGCTACCAATTCCCCTTCGCCACCCTCACAGGCTATTGCAACTACGCCAGCTATCCGGCCCGCAACTGGAACGTCGGCATCTCACTCGGCATCTACCTCCTCGCCCCCGAATTCCTGCGATAACCCTCGACAGGGCAATTTTGGATTGAGCATTTCAAGATAAATACCAAAATATTTGCAAATTGAGGCCCAAGCGTTTATATTTGCAGATAGAACCACATTATGCCTTCTTGCCGTGGAGAAACTGCTCTTTGCCGTCGTTTCCTGTCTGTTTTTCGCCAATCTTGCGTCTCCGCAAGACAGCAGCATTCCTACCATACCGTGGCCTGACCGTCAGGTTTGGCCCGAGAGTCCGCGGACGGCGCATTACGAGTTGGCCGACTATCAGGGCAACATCACCGGCGTCGTCGACTCGCGCGGCAACATCGTCAGTCACACCGGCTACTATCCCTACAGTCAGCCGTGGCGGCGACCCGCCGACATGCAGCGGCTTTACGGCGGCAAAGAATGGCTCGGCGCCGACGGCCGTGACGAATACGACTTCCACGGCCGCCGCCACGCGCCCCACCTCGCCCTTGGGATTCTCGAGCTTGGATGTTCCGACAAAAACTTATGTTAACCGATGATAATGTCAGCGAGGACAGTGACTTTGAGACATTTTTGTCAAGAGTTTATATATTATTTATCAAGTTTTTTGAAAAGAAATTTGGTTGTTACGAAATAATATCATAGCTTTGCAAGCAAATCAATGACAATATGACACGATTTTACGCATATTATTATTCTTTTTATCCTTACTCGGCAGTCAGGACGGGATTTTAATATGCGAATAATCCGAGACAACAACAAATCAACAGTATAATCAATCCCGTCACGAAATGCTCATGACGGGATTTTATTTTTAATTCAATGACCAAAGATCTAAAAGTAACGATACAGGGTGTGGCGGGATGCTTCCACGACGCTGCCGCGCGAGAGTATTTCGCCGGCCGGGAGGTGACGACTCTACCTTTCGACACTTTCGCCGAGATGTTTGACGCCCTCGACTCAGACGCGTCGCTCGTTGGAATCGTCGCCATAGAAAACACTATCGCCGGCAGTCTTCTGCAAAATCACGAGATGCTGCGTCAGAGCAGCCAGCGCATCATAGGCGAATATAAGATGAGAATATCGCACGTGCTGGCAGCTCTCCCGGGGCAGAGCATCGACAGTCTGAGCGAAGTAAACTCTCACCCCATGGCTTTGATGCAGTGTGAGCAATATCTTCGCCGCCACCCCAATCTCAAGATGATAGAGAAGTTTGACACCGCCGGAAGTGCCCGCGAGATCGCCGAAAACTCTCTGACGGGTCATGCCGCCGTTTGCGGCGAATATGCCGCCGGTCTCTACGGTCTTGAAATCCTTGAGCGCGGCATAGAGACCAACCGCCGCAACTTCACACGTTTTCTGATAGTCACAAACGCCCTGCTGGCTTCGGAGATAGGTCCGGCCGAAAGCTTGATCGACAAGGCTTCGATAGTATTCACGTTGCCCCACAGCAACGGCGCACTGTCGAAAGTGTTGACGATATTGTCGTTCTATGACATGAATCTGTCGAAGATACAGTCGATGCCGATAATCGGACGCGAATGGGAGTATCGTTTTTATGTCGACCTGACGTTCAACAGCATCGTGCGCTACCATCAGGCAATCGACGCCGTAAGGCCGCTGACCAACGAACTGACCGTGCTCGGCGAATACTGCGAGGGGATAGCCAAGAGCTAAGAAGTAAAAACCACGAGATAAGAATTACGAACTAAAAATTAATTTTCTATATATGTCTTCGTTGAATATCCAACCGTCTGACCGTGTCGGACGCATCAAAGAATATTATTTCTCGCGCAAGCTCAAAGAACTCGCCCGTCTCAACGCCGAGGGCCGCGACATCATCTCGCTCGGCATCGGAGGACCGGACTGTCCGCCGTCGGATGCCGTCATCGAAACGCTCTGCCGTGAGGCACGCCGGAGCGACAGCCACAGCTATCAGCCCCACATAGGTCTGCCGGAGTTGCGCAAAAGTTTTGCCGAATGGTATGCGGCCCGATATGGCGTGACGCTCGACCCGTCGGGCGAGATACAACCTCTCATAGGCTCGAAAGAGGGCATACTCCACATATCGCTCGCCTTCCTCAACCCCGGCGACGGAGTATTGGTGCCTGACCCGGGCTATCCGACTTACACCTCGATCAGCCGTCTGGTAGGAGCCGAGATATACAACTATGACCTGACCGAAGAAGGAGACTGGCTGCCCGACTTCGACGCCCTCGAACACCTGCCGCTCGACAGGATCAAGCTCATGTGGGTCAACTATCCACATATGCCGACGGGACGCCGGGCCGACCTCGCAACATTCAAACGTCTTGTAGATTTCGGCCGGCGCCACAATATCGTTATAGCCCACGATAATCCCTACAGCTTCATACTCAATGACAAACCTATGAGCATGCTCTCGATCGAGGGGGCAAAAGACATCGTTATCGAAATGAACTCGCTGAGCAAGAGCCATAACATGGCGGGCTGGCGTGTGGCGATGGTGGCATCGAACGCCGAGTTTATCTCATGGCTGCTCAAGGTCAAGAGCAACATCGACTCGGGGCAGTTCAAACCCGTGATGCTCGCTGCCGCCGAAGCCCTGAAAGCAGGCGACGACTGGTATGCGCAGATCAACAGCGTCTATGGCGAACGCCGCCGTCTGGCCGAACAGATCATGGATGAACTCGGGTGCACTTACGACCCGCAACAGCGAGGCATGTTTCTGTGGGGACGCATCCCGGAGGCCGTATCTTCGTCAGAGGCTCTTGCCGACGCCCTTTTCTATGAAGCTCGGGTGTTTCTGACCCCCGGGTTTATCTTCGGCAAAAACGGCGAACGCTATATACGCATATCGCTATGCGCCAAACCCGAGAATCTTGAGCGTGCCCTCGACCGCATAAAAGAATTCAATCCCCGAAACCGTAAAATATAACGACAATATGGACGATTTAAAAGGACTATTTCCCGAAATAAACAGCAGCAAACCTATCATAATAGCCGGCCCGTGCAGTGCCGAGACCGAAGAACAGGTACTTGATACCGCCCACCGGCTCGCTGAAAACGGCATAAAAATCTTCAGGGCCGGCATCTGGAAACCCCGCACCCATCCCGGGGGCTTTGAAGGCGTCGGCGAGAAAGGTCTCGAATGGCTCGCGAAGGTCAAGACCGAGACCGGCATGATGACCGCGACCGAGGTAGCCACGCGCCAGCATGTCATACAGGCTGTAGCCGCGGGAGTTGACGTGCTTTGGATAGGCGCACGAACCTCAGCCAATCCATTTGCCATGCAGGAGATAGCCGATGCCCTCAGGGAAACCGGCGCCGACCTGCCCGTTCTGGTCAAAAATCCCGTCAACCCCGATCTCGAACTATGGATCGGAGCAATGCAGCGCATCTACAACGCAGGCATACATCGCATCGGCGCCATTCACCGCGGCTTCAGCGCATACGGCAAGCACCTCTACCGCAACATGCCTCAATGGCGCATACCCATCGAGCTGAGACGCCGCTACCCCAAGCTGCCCGTGTTCTGCGACCCCAGCCACATCGGCGGCAAACGCGAGCTCGTAGCTTCGATATCGCAGCAAGCCCTTGATATGAGCTTCTCGGGGCTGATCATAGAAAGCCATTGCGACCCCGACTGTGCCTGGAGCGACAAGGCCCAGCAGATAACGCCCGAAGTGCTCAACTTCATACTTCACACCCTCGTGCTGCGCGACAAGTCGACGTCGACCGAGAGTCTTGCACTGCTCCGTCAGCAGATCGACCGCATCGACGACGACCTCATCGAGCTACTCGACAAACGTATGCACGTGGCACGCGAAATCGGCCAGTATAAAAAAGAGCACTCCATGCCTGTCATCCAGGCGGGACGTTACAGCGATCTGATGCAACGCCGTGTCAAAGCTGCCGAAAGCCTCGGCATGGCCCCGGAATTCATGAAAACGGTGCTTGCCGCGATACACGAAGAGTCGGTGCGCCAGCAGATCGAGGTCGTCAACGGACGCCCGCTTTAGAGGAGGATAATAATAGTTAAACCAAGGCCTAATAAAACGATTTACGACATGAAAATCCTTATACTCGGAGCCGGCAAAATGGGGTCGTTTTTCTGCGACCTGCTGTCATTCGATCACGAGGTTGCCGTCTACGACCCGGATCCGCGACGCCTGCGCTTCACCTTCAACGCAGAGCGGTTTCAAGACCTCGCCGAAGTCAAAGACTTCGCTCCCGAGCTCGTCATCAACGCCGCCACAGTCAAATATACCGTCGACGCCTTCGAGAAGGCTATGCCTTATCTGCCGAAACGCGCCATACTCAGCGATATATCGTCGGTGAAGACAGGACTGCCGGAGTTCTATGCCACGTGCGGTCATCCTTTCGTATCAACCCACCCCATGTTTGGCCCGACATTCGCCTCTCTGAGCAATCTCTCGAACGAAAACGCCATCATAATCAGCGAGGGCGACCATCTCGGCAAAGTCTTCTTCCGCGACATCTACAGCCGTCTCGGGTTGCACATCGAGGAGTATACTTTTGCCCAACACGACGAAACAATAGCCTACTCGCTGTCGATACCATTTGCATCAACGCTGGTCTTCGGCGCCGTGATGAAACATCAGTCGGCACCGGGCACGACATTCAAACGTCACATGGCCATCGCACAAGGGCTGATGAGCGAAGACGATTACCTGCTGTGCGAGATTCTTTTCAACCCCAACACTCCGCAACAGCTCGACCTGATACAGGAACGTCTAACCGAGCTGCGCTCAATCATCGAATCTCACGACAGCACCGTCCTCAAAGCCTTCCTCGACCGCATAAGAGAGAATATAAAATAAGTAACAACGATGTCAATGTACGTTTGACATCGGTTTGGTCGGTTTAGACGCGCGGGGATGTCTGCCGCTATCGTGGTCGTGGCGGGGGATCGGTGTCGGGGACGATTTTTAGGGGGATGAGGATGGGGAGTAGCGCATAATTGCTTGATTTTGTTGTGTTTTTGAGTGATGACCGGGAGGCCGAGGCTGACGAAGAAATGGGCGATTAAGCTCAGAGCAATAATAAATAATATGTCACAGAGATTAAAGGCCTCCCAAACCGGATTAAATCGGTATATTCTACGATTTTCATATTTTATGCGAATACGACTTTATGAGTCTTTGCAGGATATTGAAAAAAGGAGATGTGCTGTTGAGGAATTTATCTGATAAAAGTTGCATATTTCATGCATTTTCAGTATATTAGCAGTATAATTAACATCAATCACAACTATGCTGCAACAACAACGGTGTCTTGATCTGAGTCCTTATTCCGAGATATTCGACCTTGTGGTA
>CAJTKG010000001.1 GCA_910576935.1 uncultured Muribaculaceae bacterium | reverse complement strand
GACGGCGGCTTCGGCGCGGGTGAGGTTGCGGCCGAGGTAGCGTCGGAAGTGGTATGTGTAGACGGCGGTTTTCATCTGCGTTGCAAAGGTAAGGCACGGTTGGGGCGGGTTTATCACTAAAATTGCAGGTGGCTGCAATTTTGGATGTGTTAAATGCACAATGCACAATGCATAATTCACAATTATCGGTGTGGAACTGCGGCGTATGGAGCTACGACCTCCCGGTCGTAGCTAAATTAATGAAAGTTAGGGAGTTTAGCCGACGGCCGGGAGGCCGTCGATCCATGTCGCCTGCAAAATTTTTGGTGTATGGAGCTGAGGGTGTGGTGAGACGATTTTAGTTGTCGTGGAATCAGGGATGTTAGCTATTGAAGTGTTTGTATGTTTATCGGGATTCAAAAACGCCCGGCGATGCGGTGATGCAAGGCCGGGCGTAGCGTTTATATCGTGACGGCTGATTTTTCAGTCGATGATGTCGAAGCCTGTGTAGCGGCGCAGACATTCGGGGACTATGATGCCCTCGGGGGTCTGATTGTTTTCCAACAGGGCCGCCATGATGCGCGGCAGGGCGAGAGCCGAGCCGTTGAGTGTGTGGCACAGGCGTGTCTTCTTGTCTTCGGCGCGATAGCGGCATTTCAGACGGTTGGCCTGATAGGTCTCGAAGTTTGACACTGACGACACTTCGAGCCAGCGTTTCTGCGCGGCCGAGAAGACCTCAAAGTCAAATGTTATGGCTGAGGTGAAGCTCATGTCGCCTCCGCAGAGACGGAGTATATGCCAGGGGAGGCCAAGCGAGTCGAGAAGCGATTGCACATGGGCTTTCATCTCCTCGAGAGCAGCGTAGGAGTTTTCGGGTTTCTCGATGCGCACGATCTCGACTTTGTCGAACTGATGGAGTCGATTGAGGCCACGGACGTCTTTGCCGTAGCTGCCGGCCTCGCGGCGGAAGCAGGCCGAGTAAGCGCAGTTTTTAACGGGCAGGTCGGTGATGATGACGTCGCGGTAGAGGTTGGTCACGGGCACTTCTGCCGTTGGGATGAGGTAGAGGTTGTCGAGGTTGACGTGATACATCTGCCCCTCTTTGTCGGGAAGCTGTCCTGTGCCGTAGCCCGAAGCCTCGTTGACGACATAAGGCGGCTGTATCTCGAGGTAACCCGCCTCTGAGGCGCGGTCAAGGAAGAATTGGATCAGAGCGCGCTGGAGTTTGGCGCCTTTTCCGATATACACGGGAAAACCGGCGCCGGTGATCTTGACACCGAGGTCGAAATCGATGAGGTTGTATTTCTTGGCGAGCTCCCAGTGGGGGAGAGCGTCTTCGGGCAGATCGGGCATGGGGCCGCCTGTTTTCTCGACGACATTGTCGGCCGCGGTTTTGCCTTCGGGCACCATCTCGCAAGGGATATTTGGCACGGTAAGGAGTATCTCGGTTATCTCTCTGGCTGCAGCATCGAGATTGTCGGCGATTTCTTTCTGCGAGGCTTTGAGCGAGGCGACAGTGGCTTTGACGTCTTCGGCCTGCTGACGTTCGCCGGCTTTCATCAGCGCACCGATTTTGTCGGCGAGTTTTTTCAGCTCCGATGCGAGGTTATCGTTCTGAAGCTGAAATTTACGACGGTCTTCGTCGAGAGTGATTATGCGGTCGACGGCTTCTTTGCCGTCGAAACCTTTGACGGCAAGACGCTCGACGATATATTGGGGATTTTCTTTTATTTGCTGTAAGGTAAGCATATCTATATATAAGGTTATGCTCCGGCGAGGAGCTGTTTGACTTTTGCTGAGATTGCGCGACCGTCGGCTTTGCCGGCAAGAGCTTTGGTGGCTACGCCCATCACCTTGCCCATCTCGGCGGGAGAAGTTGCGCCGGTCTCGGCGATGATTTTGCGCAGGGCGGCTTCGAGTTCTTCATCAGATAGAGGTTTGGGCAGGTATTCTTCGATGACGGCACACTCGGCAAGCTCGGTTTCGGCGAGTTCGGGACGATTCTGTTCCTGATATATGCGTGCGCTCTCGCGACGCTGTTTAGCCATTTTGACAAGCACTTTTGTGGCGGCTTCGTCGCTCAAAGTGCCATCGCTGCCGGGAGCGGTCTTTGCTTCGAGAAATTCTTTCTTTATGCCGCGGAGTGCCTGAAGACGCACTTTGTCTTTTGCGAGCATAGCCGATTTTATGTCGGCGCTGACAGTTTCAAAAAGATCCATGATGTCTATATCTTTTTTAGATTATTGTTTTATGACTGCAAAAGTAAACAAATTTCGTCGATTATCTGACACTCAGTGGCAAAAAACGGGACGGCGGGGTAAAATTCGCATTCGTTCCTCCGGCGAGTGGTCAATTTCTCTCAGGCGGACGGATATGTGATTTGCCGGCGCGGTGTTCGATGTAATAGCCGCGTGTGTCGGGACCGGGAATCTCGATGCCCGACAGATTGAAATATCTCGGGGTGGTATCGTAGTCGCACCCGATGATGATGTCTTCGATACCGGCATAATCGGGAAGAGCGGCGGCCGGTGTGGTATCGCGGACGGGTTCGGCTGCGGGACGGGCGGTGTCATAGTCGCCGAAACGTTCCTTCAGCCATGTTATACGCCTCGAGAGATATGCGATGACCTCGTCGCGCCGCGAGCCGATGTCGCTGTTGTCGGCGACGGGCTGACCACCGGCGGGGACCGGACGGTCTTTCCATCGGCGGCGGTCGCTTGCGGCGGCATCGGCGATGTGGTCGCAATAGTCGTTTATGTCATTGACAAGACCGTCGTAGCATGTCGACATAAACCACTGCCAGGTGGCGGTGAGCTTGTCGTTGAAGCGAGTGTTGCGACGTATCGACGGTATCCAGGTATTGCCATAGGGGTCATGGTCATAGAAAAAACCGTCGGTCGGCGCGACAAAAGCGTTGCCGCAGTCCCACAGCGGCGTGAAATGCCATTTCCTGCCATCACCGCGGTCGCGGAACAGATATGTCGAGCCGTGATATGCCTCGACATGTCCTATGATCTCATTGACGAGGTAATAGCGCACGGCGTCGTCAAGATCAAGATAGCTCCAGAGGGCGTCGTCACAACTGCCGACGGCATCGTTCATGGCCGAGAACTGGTCGCTGACAAAGCGGCGCTGCAGATCGGAGTATTCTTCGGGGGTATCGAATGTCACGCGCAAGACGTCGAGCGAGTGTCCGCCGACGCAGCTTTTTTCGGTGAGACGCAGTTGATTGTCTCCGTCATAGTTGTCAAGCTCGACAAGATAGCCGCCGGATATGAGCGAAGCGTCAGAGACGTTGTCATCGAGTTCGGTTATGTTGACTCGGTCTTTCTCGATGCGTATCGACTCGGTAAGGAAGTAAAGACCGCGGTAATCGCCGTTGATGACGACCTCGACGGGCTGTTGGCGGGGTGTCCATGGCAGCCCTATGCGCCGGCCGAGGTTGAAGCCCGTGAAGTTGCGCAGGTAGCCGCGGGTGTCGTCGGCGTGGGCCAGCAGAGCGAAGTGTTTGCTTTTGGAGAGTCCGAGCAGAGCTTTCTTGTCGGCGAGTTTGAGTTTGAACGGTTTTTTGGCGAAGCCTTTGCGTGTCCAGTTGCCACGGGCTTTTATTTGGGTTTTGAGAGGTGCATCGGCCGTGCCGACAGACTCGGCGCCAAGATCTTCGAGCCATTTGCAGCCGTTGATGTCGAGGCGGTATTCGGCATCGAAGTAATCTTTGTGTGCGAGATCCTTCGAGATAATCTCGTCGTTATATGTACCGTCGGCGTTGCGCACGTCGATATACATCACCGGGAGTGTGCCCGAGAGTCCTTCGACAGGCGGACGCACGGCCGAGACGGCGAAAGTTATTGTCGTCGAGCCGCTGCGGTCGAGGGTGAAGCTGACAGTGCAGTCGCGCAGGTCGTCGGCGATGAAATTCGGACCGTCCTGATAACCGGTGACGGCGCAGTCGCCGCTTATTGTCTGTTTGCCGGCCGGGGCAGAGCCATAATTGAGTTGCCAGTCACTGTCGGAAATCTTGAATTCGCCATCGAGATGCGTGACATAAATCGTGTAGACATCGCCCGAGCGGGTGAAGCGGTAGCTGTCATCGGCCGACCACGGCGACGATATCCGCTCGCCGCGGAGATACATTACCGGATAGCCTTCGGCATCGGTGTTGACAGCGCCGGCTCTGAAGATGCTGCATAGAATTGCGAAAGCAAGCAAAACCGATCGCCCGAAAGAATTAAATCCAATCATATATTGACAATAAGATATATTGTATAAGCTACATAACAGGCAAACATCACCGAGCCTTCAGCCCGGGTTATGGTGCGTTGCTTGAAAAACTGTCCGAAAATCAAGAAAAGCACGCTTGCGCCGACGAGTGTCAGCAGATCGATGTCAGTGATGTTACCGAAGGGCAGCGGGGCGATCGTCGCCGAGGTGCCGAGCACGAGCAATACATTGAAGATATTGCTGCCGATAACATTGCCTATCGCTATCCCCGGCTCGTTTTTGACGGCTGCGACGACAGATGTGGCCAGCTCGGGCAGCGATGTGCCGACAGCGACGATAGTCAGACCTATGACTGCCTCGCTGACGCCAATGCCGCGGGCGATACCGGTGGCGCCGTCGACAAACCTGTCACCGCCCCATATGAGTGCGGCCAGACCGCCGACGATATATATGACGGCACGGACGACAGGCACACCAGACAGCTTTTTGCCGTCGGCGCTCTGCGGGTCGCGCTCGGCCGGGTCGCTGTGGCGCGCGCTTGCGAAGGTGTAGCGCATGAAGAGCAGGAAGAATATCAGCAGAAAGAGGCCGTCGACACGAGTGACGACATTGGCCGCCGCACCGTCGAGCATGACGCTGCACCCCATTATGAGCACTATAATTGACGAAAGCAGTACCATAGGCAATTCGGTGGTCATGACCGATTTTTGGATTACAATAGGTCGCACCATCGCCGTTATGCCGATGATCACAAGAATATTGAATATGTTGCTTCCGACGACATTGCCGACGGCGAGCTCGGCATTCCGGTTGATGGCGGCCACGATGCTTATTGACAACTCGGGAGCCGATGTGCCGAACGCGACGACGGTCAAACCTATAATCAGATCGCTAACGCCAAGGCGTTTGGCTACCGACGAAGCCCCGTCGGTCAGAAAATTCGCACCAGCCAGTATCAGCACCAGACCGACAACAAGCCAAAAAATATCAAGAAACATCAGACTTATTAAGTGTTTTTACGCATTAAAAACGCAAAATAACAAAAAAACGGCCATACGACCAAGTTCATGATTAAGAGTTTGTTTGAATTTAACACAGATTATTTGTATGTGACTGCGTTATGGATTCTTTCTATCCCCTCGAAGGTCCTTTTTGGCTGTCTCCGTCAAGATTTCGTCGGTTGCGATGCCCGCATCGCGCCCTCCTCAACTTGCGGATACATCTCAAAAAATCCTCTTCGAGTGAATAGAAGTTAAATCCAAACATACTCTAACCCAAACATACTCTAAAAAATGCAGTTTGCGGGTTAGGGTGATTTTTTGTAATTTTGTCTGTTAAAATCAAAACGACTCGATCAATGCAGATAACTCCCTCAGAACTTCCGGCAGATGTGATGCAGGCCAAATTGCGCTTCGGCATCGTCGGTAACGCGCCGGCGCTGTTGCTCGCTGTCGAGCGGGCGATACGTGTGGCTCCGATAGACCTGTCGGTGCTCGTCAACGGCGAGAGCGGCACGGGCAAGGAGTTTTTCCCCCAGATAATACATGCCTACAGCGCGCGCAAACATTCAAAATATATAGCCGTCAACTGTGGCGCCATACCCGAAGGAACAATCGACTCGGAACTTTTCGGCCACGAAAAAGGGTCGTTCACGGGTGCAGTGGCCTCGCGCAAAGGTTACTTCGAGGAGGCCGACGGCGGCACGATATTTCTCGACGAGGTGGCCGAATTGCCTCTGACGACGCAGGCACGCCTGCTCAGAGTGCTCGAGACCGGTGAATTCCTCAAAGTCGGTTCGTCGACGATGCAGAAGACCAACGTGCGCATCGTCGCCGCCACCAATGTCAATCTGATAAAGGCCGTCGAAGAGGGCCGATTCCGTGAAGATCTCTACTACCGACTGTCGACCGTCGTCATCACGATACCGCCGTTGCGCGAGCGTGGGGGCGACATCATGCTTCTGGCGCGCAAGTTCGCGTCAGATTTCAGCGAGCGCTATCGTATGCCGCAAATCACTTTCGGCGACGAGACGCGTGTCATCATGTCGCACTACCGTTGGCCGGGCAACGTGCGCCAGCTCAAGAACGTCGTCGAGCAGATGGCCATATTCGAGTCGGGGCATGAGATCACCGGGGGTGTTGTGCGTCAGTATCTGCCCGAAAACGCCACCGTCTTCTCACCCGTGGTAAGCGGCGAGCGCACACATACCTACGAACGTGAGCGCGAGATGCTTTTCAACATGATTTTCAGACTCCAGAACCAGATAGAGGAACTGACCGACAAACTTAACGACAAGAGCGGCAAGTTTGTCGACACCTTTGTCGAGGTCGAGTCTGACGCCACGCGTGACAGCGATACAGCCAAGACAGGTACGGCTATAGTGAAGCTCTCTGACTTCAATCGTCCTATCGTTGGCGGTAACGAATCTCGCGAGGATTTGCCTCAGTCGCTTGTCGACAACGAGCGCGAGGCTATAGCCGAGGCACTCGAGCGCAACAGCGGTCGCCGCAAGATCGCCGCCCGCGAGTTGGGCATCTCGGAACGTACACTTTACCGCAAAATAAAAGAATATGGCCTCGAATAAAACGATATCACCGGTGTTGCGGCTGTTATTTGTGGCACTGCTCGCCGCCATAGCCATGCCCGGATGCATAAGCTATAAATTCAACGGCTCGTCGATAGACTACGCAGTCTACCGCACAATACGTGTCGCCGAGTTTCCGATACGCGCGGCGCTGGTCTACCCACCCCTGCAACAGACATTCGAGAACGAGCTTCTCGACTATATCGCGCGCAATACCCGTCTCCAAACCGTCGACGGGCCCTCGGATCTCCAGATCGAGGGCGAGATAACCGGCTATAACCTCACGCCGCAGGCCGTTACTGAAAACGCCTATGCCTCGCAGACCCGACTGACGATTACCGTCAGGCTCAAATATACAGACAACAAGCAGGACAACAAGAACGTCGACCAAACATTCAGCGCCTACCGCGACTTCGACAGCTCGCTGATGCTCACCGATGTTCAGGATGATCTTTGCCAGCAGATATCCAAGGAGCTTGTCGAACTGATTTTCAACGCCACGCTCGGCGACTGGTAAACCAAAACAGCAAAATCCACTGATGTCACAGGAATTAATAGACCGTCTGCTTGATGACGGCGAGTCGCTGAGTTATGAAGAGCTTGTCGCGCTCGACGAGCGGTATCCATATTTCACTCTACCGGCCATGCTGCTGCTCAAACGCCACGACAATAGTCTTGACGACAGCCGTCGCGAGTCTTTGCGGGCGCGCCTCGCGGTAGCCTCGGCCGATAAAAAGGCGCTTTTCGACCTTCTGGCTCCGGCGGCCGCCGATACAGCCGGCCTTGGCGACAAGCCGAAGAAAAATCCCGATCTAAGCACCGAGAGCGCAATCGATACCTTTCTGTCGAACTACGGCAACACATCAGACGAAGAGGTGGCTCTGCTCGAACGCCTGATTTTCAATCCGATGCCCGACTATGCCGAAATCCTTGCCGACGAAGCCGACAATGTCGACCTGAGCATCAACGACACAGAGCCTGACCCGCAGGACGCCATGATTGATGCTTTCATCAAATCACAACAGAAAGCAGCCGCGCCACGTCGCCATGTCGAAGTCGCCGATGATGATCCGTCGAAGCCCAAGATGCCAGTCAATGCGCCGACGGTCAACGACGACTCGCTTCTAAGCGAGAGTCTGGCAAAAATATTCATAAAACAGGGCCGTTACGAACGCGCACATGAAATAATTTATAATTTAAGCTTGAAATATCCGAAAAAAAGTATTTACTTTGCAGACCAATTGCGTTTCTTGCAGAAACTTATAAAAATTCAGAAACTAAAGGCCGCCAAATAGGCCGCATAAATCAGATATATTTAAAAAACTTATGTTGCATATCATTATCATCGTAGCCACTGTGATCGTCGCAATTCTGCTTATCGGCGTAGTACTGATTCAGAAATCTAAAGGCGGCGGTCTGTCATCTCAGTTTGCCGGCGCCAATGCTGTCATGGGTGTCCGTCAGACAAAATCAGGCATTGAAAATCTCACATGGACACTTGCCGGTCTGATTGTCCTTCTGTCGATTATCTCAGCTTTCACAATGCCCAAAGTGAGCGCTGACACAGCTATCCGCACACAGCAGACCGAGACACCGGCTCTTCCCGCCAACCAGTTTGATTCGCAGTCGACTCCGGTCATTCCCGCAGCCGACAACCAGGGCGCGGAATAATCACAGCGTCTCGCCGGATAAAAAAGGACACAGCTTATCCTCAGCGCAGATATAACTGCTGCCCGAGGATAAGTTTTGTTGTATATCTACATCACCCGATATGAACCGACACGATTATGAAATCATGGCTCCGGTCGGCAGCTACGAGTCGCTTGCCGCAGCCATCGACGCCGGCGCCGACGCCATCTATTTCGGCGTCGAGAAGCTTAACATGCGCTCGCGTTCGAGCGTCAACTTCACCCTTGACGATCTTCACGAAATCGCCGATACCTGCGACCGCGCCGGTGTCAAGTCATACCTGACTGTCAACACTATCCTTTACGACGACGACCTCGAGGAGATGCGCCGCATCATCGACGCAGTGGCCGGCTCGGGCATATCGGCGATCATCGCCGGTGACATCGCCGCCATAAGCTATGCCCGCTCACGCGGAGTCGAGGTACACATCTCGACCCAGTGTAACATCTCTAACATCGAGGCTGTCAGATTCTACGCCGCCTTCGCCGACGTCGTCGTGCTTGCGCGCGAGTTGAGTCTCGACCGCGTCAAGGCTATCAGCGATGCCATACACCGCGAGGATATACGCGGCCCGAAGGGAAACCTGATACGCATAGAGATGTTCTGCCACGGTGCACTCTGCATGGCCGTGTCGGGCAAATGCTATCTGAGTCTCCACGAGATGAATTCGAGCGCAAACCGCGGGGCCTGCACCCAGATATGCCGTCGCGGTTACGAAGTCACCGACCTCGAGACCGGCGACAAACTCAATATCGACAATAAGTATATAATGTCGCCCAAAGACCTCAAGACCATCCACTTCCTCAACAAGATGATTGATTCGGGAGTGACCGTCTTCAAAATTGAAGGCCGGGCACGCGGGCCCGAGTATGTCAAGATTGCCGTCGAATGTTACTCGCAAGCCATAGACGCTATCGTCGACGGCACTTACACCGACGAGAAAATCGCCGCGTGGGACGAACGCCTGCGGCTCATCTTCAACCGCGGTTTCTGGGACGGCTATTACCTCGGCCGGCGCCTCGGCGAATGGTCGGCGAAATACGGTTCGTCGGCGACACGCGTCAAACATTATATCGCAAAGGGCGTCAAGTATTTCTCGAAGCTGGGAGTAGCAGAATTCCATATGGAGGCCGGCGAGCTTTCGGTCGGCGACGAGGTGGTCATCACCGGCCCGACGACGGGAGCGCTGATCATCACGGTCAAAGAGATTTATGTGGCCCGCAAGTCTGTCGACAGAGCCGTCAAGGGCGACAGCTTCTCGATAGCCGTGCCGGCCAAAATAAGACCCAGCGACAAAATGTACCGTTGGGACGAGACAAGCCCGAGACACTGACATCCATGACCTGTAACGATCTCAATTGTCACGAACGAGACTGCCGCCTCGCTTTCTATCCCGAGACACACAAATATATTCTCGACGGCGAGGAAGAGCTTGAGTCGGTGACGACTTTGGTCGATAACAGTTTCTGTAAGTTTGACGCCGAATATTGGGCAACCAGAAAATCGTTCGGGCGGGAGGAAGAAAAGCAACGCCTGCTCGATCTGTGGGAACGGCGCGGTCGCGAGGCCCGCGAACTCGGGACGCTGATGCACGAACGCATCGAACGGCACTATCTCGGCGAATCTCTCGAGACCGAAGTAGCCGGTGACCCTACATTCGCCCGCTTCGCCACTTTCGCGCGCCATTATCATCTGACGCCTTACCGTACCGAATGGCGCATATTCAGCCGTCGGTATGGCGTGGCCGGCACTCTCGATTTTCTCGAGTACGACGGCTCGAAATTCACCATCTACGACTGGAAGCGATCAAACAAGGTTGTCGACGCCTCAGGCAACATATACATGAACAGCTACAACCGCACGGGTCTTGCTCCGCTCGAAAATCTGCCCGACACCGTCTATGTCCACTATGCCCTTCAGATCAGCATCTACCGCTTCATCCTCGCCGAACATTACGGCATAGACGTCGCCGAGGCCTATCTCGGGGTCTTTCACCCCGATCTGCCGGTGCCGTTCCGTGTCGGGCTGCCCTATCTTCGCAACGAAGTCATAAAACTGCTATATCCGAGACAGAAATGAACCTTCCGCAGCAATTTATCGAACAGATAGAATCATATGGTGCCGATTGCCTCTCGGGGCTGTGCGATGCATTGGCATCGACCGCGCCCGAGGTGTCGGTGCGTGTCAACCGGCGCAAAGGCGTCGCAGTACCCGACAAAGCCGACTGTGTCGCGTGGTGTCGGTCGGGTTTCTATCTTGACGGACGCAGGCCGTTTACATTTGACCCGGCATTCCATCAGGGGCTTTACTATGTACAGGATGCTTCCTCGATGGCCATATCGGCCATTGTCTCGGCCCTTACGGAAGGGCGCAGGCCTGTCACTTATCTTGATGCCTGTGCCGCACCCGGAGGCAAGACTACAGCCGCCATCGACGCCCTGCCCGACGGATCGCTTGTTGTCGCCAACGAATATGACTTCAAGCGTGCCGCCATCCTGGCAGAAAACATTGCCAAATGGGGCGATCCGGGTGTGATTGTCACCCGAGGTGACACGTCACGGATCAGAAAGTTACGGTCTACGTTCGACATCATCGCCGCCGACGTGCCGTGTTCGGGCGAAGGCATGATGCGCAAAGACGCCGAGGCTGTAGCACAATGGACGCCGACGCTCGTGCGCGAATGCGCGTCCCGTCAACGTGAAATAGTCGACAATATCTGGACGGCGCTCAAACCCGGGGGCTTCCTTATCTATAGCACATGCACCTTCAACCGCCTTGAAAACGAAGAGATGGTCGATTATATCTGCCGCGAACTCGGCGGTGAGACCGTCGCCACGCCTCTTGACAGTTTTGACGGTATCGCCCGTGGCATCGACACCCCGCATCATTGCTACCGCTTCATCCCGGGCCGCATACGCGGCGAGGGCCTGTTTATAGCCGTCATCCGTAAAGACGGCCGCGCAGAATCAGACCTGCCGTCCACCGGCAACCTCAAGAAAGACGGTGGGAAGAAGGCAAAAGACCATGCCGTCGAAAAAACAGTCGCGACGCTCCTCGACGGAGAATATAAAATTACTATAGCAGCCGACACGATCAGAGCCATGCCGGTTGCAGTAGCCGCAAAGGCTGCACCCATAGTCAAGGCTCTTGATGCCATATCGGCAGGCGTGACTGTTGCAACCATCAAGGGTAAGGATATGATACCGGCTCAGCCGCTGGCCCTGTCGACAGCCCTGCGTATCGGCGCATATCCGGAGGTCGAGGTCGATTATCAGACAGCCATGGCATATCTCAGGCGCGAAGCTGTCATCGTCGACGCAGAGCGGGGTTTTGTCTTGCTCACATACGGCGGCCGACCTCTCGGCTTTGTCAAAAACCTCGGCAACCGCTCAAACAACCTCTATCCCCCGAACTGGCGCGTACTGTCAACCCACCTGCCGGACACCTTTCGGCCGGTAATTTGGTTCTCAAACCGTCCCTGAATCTCCCTATAAGACATGTTTATGAACATTATCTGCCTGTTATACGTAGTAATTGACATAAGCTAATCTTTTTTATACCTACACATTATGGATTTAACAGTTCTATTCAAGCTGACCTACGGCATGTATATTGTCGGAGCGATGGACGGAGCGCGTCCGACGGGATGTGTCATAAACACATGTTTTCAGGTGACATCGGCCAATCCCCTGCTGACAGTGTCGCTTAATAAAAACAATTACACGCTCGATGCAATAAAAAAGACGCGCCGGTTTGCATTGTCAATCCTGTCGGAAGACAGCGATCCGGCACTGATAGGCAAATTCGGATTCTTCAGCAGCCGGGACACAGACAAATATGTCGGATTCGGCTATGATATCGTCGATGGAGCGCCACTTGTAAAAGGCAGTTTCGCCGGGCGTCTGATACTCGAGGCCGAACAGTTTGTCGACTGCGATACACACGTCCTCGTTATTGCACGCCTTGTCGACACAATTGCAGGCGAAGGCACCCCGATGACCTATACATACTATCACAACGTCATCAAAGGCAAAGCGCCAAAAAATGCTCCGACATATGTAGCGCACGCGACGGCCGGAAAGACTGCCAAGCCCAAACGCCGTTATGAGTGTGACATCTGCCTTTATGTAGCCGAAGTTGACGGCGACCTGCCCGACGATTATATCTGTCCCGTCTGCGGCGCCGACCGCTCCCACTTCAAAGAAATTTAGAACAGCCAACTCCTATACGCCGATTGCAAAGTGCGCCCCTTAACGGACGCACTTTGTTTTTGTATACACGCCGTATATATTTATCTTTCAGTAATGGTAATTTAAATCTAACTTAGTATTAATAAAATGGCTTCAATAAAAGTAAAGTTTCGTCCCTCTGCTGTGGCTGATAATGAAGGGCGTATCTACTATCAGATTATCCATAAGAGAAAGGTGCGGCAACTTATAACCGATTACAAGGTTTTTCTGTCTGAGTGGAATAAAAAACGCGCAATGGTTGTGACGTCCTACAATAATGAGCGTAGTGTGATTGTCAATTCAATACGCGAACGTATCTGCCGAGACATAAAGTGGTTGATAAAGGTTGACCGTAAACTGGCAGCCAATAACGTCAGTTACACTGTCGATGATATTATAGATGAGTTCAACCGCTACTCTCACGAATATACAATATTCAATTTTATGGAAAGTATTATAGCCAAGCTAAAGAAAAATGGTAAAGTCGGGACATATGAAACATACAAATCCGCGCTCAACAGTTTCAAAAAATTTCGACAGAATGAAGATATCATGCTTGATTGTATAACTTCGGAAATAATGGAAGATTATGAGGCCTGGCATAAAAAAAGAGGTGTTGCCCTAAATACCATATCTTTTTATATTCGTATTCTTCGGGCCGTTTACAACCGGGCTGTAGAAGATGGTATTATCGAGAATCAAAATCCGTTCAGGCGGGTATATACCGGTGTAGACAAGACCGTCAAACGGGCTTTACCACTGAACATCATCAAAAAAATCAAATTATTAGACCTGTCGGAGAGCTCAACTCTTGATTTTGCACGCGACATGTTTCTGATGAGTTTCTATCTGCGGGGAATGAGTTTTATAGATATGGCTTTTCTAAAAAAATCAGATCTCAAAAATGGTTATATCATTTATCGACGCCGCAAAACCGGTCAACAACTTACCATTAAGTGGACAAAAGAAATGCAGATAATACTTAATAAATATCCTGAGAATGAAAGTTGTTATCTGCTACCTATAATACGCAATACAGGTTCTAACGAGAGATGCACATACCGTAATGTAGGTTATAACATAAATCACAATATTAAAAAAATAGCCAAGATGGTAGGCGTAACAATTCCTCTGACACTGTACGTAGCCCGCCATAGCTGGGCCTCGGCCGCCAAAGCTAAAGGTATACCGGTGTCTGTGATCAGTGAAGGGATGGGACACGACAGCGAGGCTACAACTCAAATATATCTTGCCGGCCTTGACACCTCAGTTATAGATAAAGCGAACAATCTAATAATTAAATCACTCAAATAGCGCGAACCAAAGCGTGATTATAAAAATATATCGCCTCAAAATCAGCTACGTCTGAGGCCTTTAGGTTATAGCATTAATCCATATCTCTTGGTGAGAGATATTCATATCATCGCAAAGATATAAATAAATTCTGAAATACAGAGACTTTCATTTGGCTTTTTTCAAAATCATTCCAAATTATAGAGTATCATTTAAAATTTGTTTTGAAAATATGCCATTTTGGTTGTTTTTTTAGCCTGTTATCTAATAAGTTAGAAATAATCCATATCTCTCACCAAGAGATAGTGTGCAAATGAAGTATTCAGTTTTATGAATGCCAATAATGAATCAAATGGCGTTACGACAGGGCCATCCGGCGCTGGCGGCGCCGTAGGCATGAAGCAAAATCGCTGGTTTGTGGCTCTGGTGAAGCAAAATACTGAAAAATCTTCAGGTGAGAAATTAACAAGACTGGGGTATCACTGCTATGTCCCCGTGCAAAATGAAATGCGTATCTGGAAAAATGGCCGTAAGACAGTTGTCAGTAGAGTTGTTATTCCCTCGGTTGTTTTTGTACGATGCACTGAGAATAACAGAAAGGAGATTGTCAACCTTCCTTATATCTCCCGCTTTATGACCAATAAAGCCGGTATTGTCACACAAGCAGGTCATAAACCGATAGCTTCGATACCTGACGAACAAATCGACAGGCTTCAATTTATGTTGGGAAACTCAGACACGCCGGTCTCTTTCTCTGCTATACCGTACAAGCGAGGTGACATTGTCAGAGTTATCAGAGGAAAATTACTCGGATTAGTAGGTGAAGTCCAAAAGATCGATGACAAACACAGCGAATTAACGGTCTGCCTTGATTTTTTAGGCTACGCAAGCCTGGCTATCGAAACTATAAATGTTGAGCCTATTAATTAAAATTAAAAAAATGCTCCTATCATACCATGGATAAATATATCGAACAACTTTCATTGCTTCCAAATGATTTTTTGCATATAGTCAAGTCATATGCGGTTGATAACGGGTCACCCAGGGTTGAACCGGCTCATATCCTGCGTGCTCTTCTGCACAAAAACATGAATCTTGTCGATTTTATAGAAAATACGTTGGATTCGGATTATTATTATCTGCTTGATTGGGCCGATGTGAGAATGGGCCAGGCAGCGAAGTCTCCCTATCCTATGCGTGAGATGTCTTTATCTGAAGCGTCAAAAAGTGTTGTCAGAGAAGCGTTGCGGATAAGTAAAAAGTTGGGAAATGAAGTAATTGATGTGAAAACTCTGCTTGCAGCGGTTGTTTCACCGGGAGTGGGCTTCTCGGCAGATCAGCTAAAGACATTCCCACTGTCTTATAATTGCATTTTGAGTTATTTAGCGGGAAGTCAGGATGGAGTGCCTGCAACCTTAACAACGGATGAGAAACATGGATCATACAATGTTACAGGCAATTCGACCGGATATTACATCTCATTGCTTTCTGAAGATGTTACCTGCGATATAATCGGACTTGATGACAAGGTGCGGAATATGATTGAAACTCTGTCAAGAAAAGACAAAGCGAATCTAATCATCATCGGAGAGACCGGTGTCGGCAAGACCAGTCTGATCAATGCTCTCGTCAAAAGGATAAAAGGCGGTGATCTGCCCGTGTCTTTAAAAAATTTATATCCGGTTGAACTTGATATAATCGCTTTGTCGCAAGGTGTATCATATAAGGGAGAGATTGAAGACAGATTCAAAAAAGTCTGTGATGAAATACAGAAACATCAACAGCCTCTTCTGATCATAGAAAACTTCTATCGGGTCATGGATAAGCAATCTATTCTCAATGGCTTATTACCATTGCTCAAACGTCTGTTGGCAAAGGACCGAGTTCAGGTAGTGTTGACGTCATCAATAGACGGTTTTACAAAAGACATCGAAAAGGATAAAGAGCTGACGTCATATTGTGAGAAAATAACCGTCGAAGAGCCGACCGAAGACGTTGCTGTTGAAATTCTCGACAGCAAGGTGCCGATATACAGCGAGTTTCATAAGATATCTCTTTCAGAGAATTTAACGAGCGATATTGTACGATACGCAAAAAGATATATGCCGGAGAAATGTCTGCCATCTTCCGCAATAGATTTACTTGACAGAGCTCTGGCATCAATAAAGGTTAACGCCGAGCAAAAGGTGGAGTCTGCCAAATCGGTTTTAGATAAGGAGTATGTCAAGGATGTCGTCGCTGCAATGACAGGACTACCCATAGGAAATATACAATCTGAAGAGAGAGAAAAGCTCTCGAATGCAGAGGAAATACTTCATCGAAGAGTTGTCGGTCAAAACCACGCTGTTAAAAGCATTTTGGACGCTATATATGAATCACGGTCAGGCTTGAACAAGAAAGGCCAGCCAATCGGGTCGTTTTTCTTTCTCGGTCCGACAGGAACCGGCAAAACAGAACTGGCAAAATCATTGGCCGAATTTCTTTTCAATGACGAGACTTCGATTCTGCGTTTCGATATGTCTGAATATAAAGAAGAACATTCGGTAGCACTGCTTTATGGTGCGCCTCCGGGATATGTCGGTTATGAAGAGGGCGGTCTTTTGGTCAATCAAATACGACAGCATCCCTACTCTGTTGTGTTGTTTGATGAAATTGAAAAAGCTCATAGGTCGGTATTCGATTTATTCCTCCAGATTCTTGATGAAGGCAAGTTGCACGACAGACTGGGCCGTGTCGGCGATTTTTCAAATGCATTGATAATATTTACATCAAACATAGGTAGCGAATATATCTTCAAATCGTTTGAAGCCAAACATATACCTACGCATGATGAAATGCTTGAAGTAATGCAGGGCCAATTCAGACCCGAGTTCCTTGCCCGCCTGACAGAGATTCTACCATTCTCTCCGATCACAGAAGAAATGATTTATAAGATTTTTGACATACATATAAAGAATCTTATAAAGTCTCTCAACAGTCAAGATATAACATTGAAGATTGATGACTCAGCCAAACAATATATAACCAAAGTCGGCTTTAATACGCATTACGGTGCGCGGCCCGTATTGGGCATAATCCGTAAAGAGATCAGACGTCCGTTATCGAAAATGATCATTGCAGGCGATATCGAACCGGGCGATACGGTCATCATGAAATACGATTCGAAAAAAAATGAAATGGTTTGGGAAATTGATTAATCGCTTTATAAGGCGAGAATCACCCGAAAAATCGGCAACTGCGCAAGAATTTAATTCCAAACATTATAAAACACAGATCATGGCAAAGAAAACTGTTATCACCAAAGTCCTCGATGCTAACGCACAGGATGGCGTCATAGAGTTTCCTCAGAACCGGACACTCTATGTCGACCAGTTTACCGATAATGCGCCGAACACAGACGAGGAACGCGAAGGATTCAAACCGAAAAACCTCAATGAGGTTTTTGAACATTATCGTCCTTCAAAAGAAGGAGTCACTCTTGAGACCGAAGAGGGCGGATCGGTATATGAAGACTTCGTGTTCCACCAGATTAAAGATTTCGAGGATGACCAACTGATTGAACAAAGTGCGTTGCTTTCTGATAAAAAAGCGAAGATCGATGCGTATAACGCAATTATACGTCAGCTGCAAAAGAATAAGCCGCTGCGAAACGCCCTTAAAGATGCTCCTTCCAAGGCAAGCCTCTTAAATGTATTAAAATCACTCAAAGCTGAAATTGACGAAGCTGAATAAGCTCCCAAAGAATATGGCAACACAAGAACAAACTACAAATAACGCAGCGGAAGAACTGTTGCAATTCAAAGAGTCGGAAACCTCTCTAAATACTTCAGATCTCCTTCAATCGGGTTTGAAAGGCCTTGACAAATTTGGCGGTTTCCAGTTGATCAAGGGTCTTATCAAAGGTGCGGAGAATATGGATCCCCGACGTAAGGCCGTCAAGAATATCTTTCTGACAGATTCGACTTATGATGAGACCAGAAAGAAGTTCAAGAATGAACTTGAGATGTGGATTGAAGTTCTCGAGAACGGCGGCGAAGATCCTATGGAAATCATCGAGATGTGTACTGAGAAATGCAATAAAGCAGAAGAAAACCTCAGTAATAATCTTTTCAACGTACATGAGGAGATAAAAGCACTTGAAGTGACATATCGCGCACTTGATTCATTCTTTGCCAATGCAGGTCAATCAAAAATCGACTGCATCACTTTGATGAACGTTGACAAAGAGGAGCTTGCTTCTCATGATTCAGAAGATACTATAGCCGTGAGAGACGAGCTGGAAAAATATTATGACAGACTCAGCCTCAAAAACAATTACAGTCTGATGGTTATTCCGGGCTATATGGGCGATAGTGACGCAATACGCATGTGGGCTAATACGGCATATCGCAACAAAGTGCTGATGGTTACAGACTTTAAAGACAGCCTCAATTTCAGTATGCTGAAAGATGAGCTGGATGATGCCAACCTTCAGGGACAGGACGTTCAACTCGCCAATGTCATAATGACATGCAACTACATTCTGGGCCGCAAAAAATCAGAGCTTGCCAAAGAAGATGACGACACTTATGTCCCCGCGTCGGCTGCTTTGGCAGGCCGCATGACAAACACCGATGAAGTTGTCATCGCTCAAGGTGTAGCGGGCAAAAAATACGGTACGCTCAGTAATGTCAAAGGTGCACGCATGGAAATGCGTAAATCCGAGATCGCTGCGATCATCGATCAGGGAGTCGTGCCTATTGTGGAGGAAGACGGCCGCGTAATGGCTTTCTCAAACCGGTCGCTGTATAACGGGGCGACTCTTGGCCTTCAGGAATATCCGATTGTGCGAGTATTCGACTGGATCGGCAAAGTGTTCCAGAACTTTTTCAATGACGAAGCTTTTATCAATTGGAACTCTGCCGTTAAAGGGGAATTACAGCAGGCTATTCATGATTTTCTGAGTGATTATAAGGGTCCCGGCAAACTCATAGAGAACTATAACCTCAAGGGTATCACTCAGGATCCGAAAACAAAAGACATATCTGTGCAGGTAGAATTGAAACCATTCTTTGCAGCCAAAAACTTCCTTATCGAATTGACCGGACACAATGGAACAGCCGGCGTCGATTGGGAGCAGAATGTAAAGTGAATATAAATAAAACCGTTTTTTTCAATTAAAATAATAAATCAATTTAATCATGGCAACAAGAACTGCAACCATTTCCGCCGATGGAATCCAGGAGCGCGAAGTGCTATTTGTAAAGTACGAACTCAATCAGCAGACCGACGTTGAAGGACAACCGACAGGCACTACACGCGGCGGCAAAATCAGCGTTAAGGTAAAATCAAACGACGATGGCAACACTGACATCCTCGAATGGATGATAGACACCTACATGAGCAAATCGGGTACAATCTCATTTCCCAACCGTCAGGGTGGCGAGATGAAACAGCTCACATTCAAAGAAGGCTATGTAGTGGAGTATGCCGAGACTTATGATTCGACCAACAGTATTCTCCAATACGAAGAGTTTACTATTTCGGCCAAAGAGATCGCCATCGGCAATGCCCGTCACAACAACCGCTGGACAATCGACAACTAATCACATCTCTCATCGGGAGCGGCAATAACCGCCCCCGATGAGATTTTCTTTATCACATGGCATTACACGGAAGTTTAAAGATCGGCGGCAGAACCTATGGTGTTGTGGAATGCGAATACAGTTTCACACAAGCAGTCGATGACACCGGGAAACCTACGTCAAGACCAAGCGGAGGCATCATCAGGATAGTTATACCGTCTACTAATGATGACGATATGTTCTTTTACAACTGGATGTTTCACAAATCAGAGGTCAAGGCCGGTATTATACGATTCAGATTGTATTCAAACGAAAATAAGATCAGCTACAAAACGATAAGTTTTGCTAATGCTTATTGTATATATCTCCACGATTTTTTCAATGACCACGACGAGAAACTTATGTATACGACCATAAAGATCTCTGCACAGGTCATTCGGGTCGGCGCAGCAAATTCGTCGACTTTCGTCAACGCATGGTCGAATTCTCCGGCAGACATACTTGCCTCGAATCTTGGCGAGTATGTACGAGACTCTATTGCCGATATAATAAATCCACTGTAAGAATTCATGTCAACAACGATTTCAGGAATCAGTCTTACTATCGATGACGCAAAGTCAGAGAACTTCCTGATTGAGATAGACGGAGAGCTGTTTAAAGCAGACAATTTTATTTTGTCTCAGAATCTGATGCAACCCAATGTATTGCGTTTTAAAATGCGCAAAGGGCCTAAAGAAGACAGTAGCGAGCCTCAATTCAAAGTCTGTGGCAGTATCATAGGTAAAGACATCACACTTAGCCTGGAAACAGAAAATGTTGAACGCCTCTCATCGATTAATCCGGATAGTGAGAAAACAGAGGAGATAAAGTTTAAGGGTATCATTACTTCAATCAGCGGTTCGAGATCACAATCAGAATATTGCGTCGATGTCGAAGCTAAAACTTATGATGCTCTTTTGATCGATAATCCAAGCTGTAAATCATTTGAGAATAAAACGCTCAACGATATTGTCGGCGATGTCGTCGAGGAGTATTCAGATGATATAAATGCCGCCATTGATGCAAGATTTACAGAAGTTCTGCCTTATACAGTCCAATACAACGAGAATAATTATCAGTTTCTGAGCCGTCTCGCGCAAAGATTCGGCGAATGGATATATAACGATGGCGAACGTCTGATATTCGGGAATCTACCTCAGGGGAAACCTGTGACATTAGGCTACCCCGATAAAGATATCCCGTCGTATAATGTCGATTTAAAGATCATGCACACGGCATTCAGCCATATTGCTTCGTCATATAACTCTTATGACTCAATTCAGAAAGAAGGCGTTGAAGAGATGGAGCGCGAATACAATAATCTTGCAGATATTGTGTTTAATATCGCTCGTGAAAGGTCGAAAAAAAACACTCTCCAAAATCTTCATTCCGGAGGTTTTGCAGACAAAGACAGCAAAACGGCCGTTTTAAATATCTCTACCAAAACACAGGCGAGAGGTGAGAAGGCGGGGATGCTCACATATTCAGGCATTACCTATTGCTCCAGTCTTAAAATCGGCAATACTCTGATAATTAAGGATAATTTCCTCCAAAATGATATGATAGGGAACGTTAGCGAAGTTGATCAGGATGAAATCCTGATAACAGAACTGGTGCATTTCTTTTCTGCTGACGAGACTTATTCCAATTCATTTATAGGAATCCCGGCAGCGTGTGATTACCCTCCTTATGCCAACAGCGATGTATTCCCCATAGCGACCTCTTGTCGGGCAAAAGTGACAGACAACGAAGATCCAAAGCACTTAGGCCGCATACGCGTTCAATTTGACTGGCAGGCGCAATTGGATAAAAACATGACGACTCCGTGGTTACGTCTTTCTCAACCTTACGCCGGAGGCGGCAAGGGTTTTAGTTTCATCCCCGAGACAGGCGAAGAAGTCATGATTGATTTTGAGGGCGGCAATGCCGAACGTCCGTTCGTCAAAGGTACATTATACAATGGCGTAAACGATCCTGACGGAGCATGGCTTCCCGGAGATAATCAGGTAAAAGCCATCCGCACACGCAACGGTCATACAATTGAAATATGTGATGAAGGAGAAGGCGGCTATATCCGCATTTATGACAATGAAAAAGAGAATTATATTCTCACTTTCTCGACGGATGAAAAACTCATAAAACTGGAATCTACCGGCAATATTGAATTGTATGCCCAGAATGATATCATTATGCATGCCGGTCACGACATCAATGCTTCAGCCGATAATGACTTCTTTATAGCAGCCGGTCATGATATGCAACGCACGGCCGATAATGATATACGCGAACGCGCCGGGAATGACAGATCGACGTCTGTCGATCGAAACGATTCTCTGACCGTATCACATAACCAATTTGTCAGAATCGAAGAAAATAAAGACGAAGAAGTGACTCACAAATTGCAGGTCTCCGCTGAAAACATACGAGTAGAAGCGAAAGATAAACTCCTTGAATATTCGTCTACGCATCATATGAAAGCATCTCAGGACCTTGCGGTCAATGCGTCAAACCGCATTGACATTAAAGCATCACAAGTTAAAACAAACTAATCTGATTGATTATGCTGTCTGTTAATTTTTTTGAGAACAAGCTTCAATTCAACATCCTTATTCATAAAGGAGCACATGTAGAAGTCGTTTATAGGAGCAAAACAATCGTAGCCGGGACGAAAGAACAATGTTTCAAAAAGATTTGTGAGGTTGTAAAGGGACTTGACGGTCTGGGAAGGAAAGAAATCTATTTTCACATCATGAATATGACCGTCAGTGATTCTGCTTTCTGCTTTGATGTCATATATTTTAAAGAGCATCTGAGCATCTTGAAATCTCAATCGAAAAGCTACATCGAAATTAAAACAGGTTTATACAATTTGTTTGCATAATGGCAGACTCTTACGTTTGTTCAAAAGCTAAGATTAAATGTTCGTGTGGAGATAAAATTTCTACACTGACGGTATTTCCTGATCGTACGATATTTTTGACCGGCGAGCCCCAGGCTAATATAATTGACCATATATCGATGCGAAACATCGCGCCGTTTGGCAAGTGTCACACAACAGCCTATCCGGCAACAGGAGCGGCCACGGCAGCCGCCCACGGCAAACTGACCCCGATGCCTTGTGTGCCCAATACCCCATTTCCCTGGATGGGCGGCAAAAACGATGTATTGCTGAAAGGACAGCCCGCGCTACTGAAATCGTCGACTTGCAAATGTGTCTGGGGCGGGACGATAACCATCACATTTGACGGACAAACAGAAGGAGACACTACAGCACCTCAGACTATACCACGTCAGGATTTTAGTATTAACGAAACAGACGACGGTCCATTGAGCACAAATATATTGCGAGGTGAATATAAGCCGGCCCGAAAGATGGTTGCTCAACAAACACCGACACAACCCAAGCCGCTCTATAAAAAGACTCTAATTAACGACAAGACTGCCTCACTGGTGTTGAAGGAGTTTGATAATTATAGTGATAACAAAAAGCAAGGAATACTCCGTGGTGCGAATGCTTTGCCCGACAGTATAAACATAGATGAGAGACTTAAATTGGCAGAGCATACAACAAAAATTGCCCGGGCTTTGGAAATGACAATAAATGCTCCGATGTCTATCGAACAAGCTGATGAGCAGTCGGCAAATCCAAATTTCAAAGCCGGCAATGATTATAGTATAAATTGTGCTACGGTTGCAGCAACATATGCTTTGAGACTGCAAGGTTTAAATCTGACAGCAAAGCCCAAAAACAGCCAAAACAAACTCAATGTCTGGTTGTCAGAGGGAAATTCATTCAAAGTATGGAAAAATGTAGACGGCACAGAAGCTCAACCATCGACATATAGAGATTGGATGAAAACTCATACTATCAATAAAAAGCCGATTACAAAAATGACTCCCGGACTTTATAAACGATTTATCGAGGATAATACCAAGGAGGAAGGTGTCTATATTATAACCGTAGGGTGGAAAACAGGTGGCGGACATGCAACAATAATACAGCGATGGCGCGATGAAAGAGATGATTTGCAACTCTCATACATCGAGCCACAGGTCTATAATAAGGAAAACGGGGTAAAACAGAGCATAGACAAGCTTGTCGCAAATATGGATGAGAACCCATCGTCGTCTCGTGGAATCATGAGAGTAGACAATAAAATGTTCGATACCCGATATGTTTCATTATTTGAGAAACCTAATGGAAGTTCCAAAGGCAGTAAAACAGCGGGCCCAAAACCTAATTGAACAATTCGGTGACAGAATTGAGTATATTGGTGGCTCTGAGGGCCGGATGGTGTTTATGTTCCGATTTCCGGCCAATCAGGAAAACGGCTTTCCGATCGTATATCTATACGATTCAACTACAGATGCAGTGGAAGTAGTTGACGGAATGAGAGCATTTGAGATTATATGCCCGTTGTTATGACAGATAACATTTGCTTAGAGATGGTTACATATGGTTATATGATTTTTGACAATTATAGAATTTGATTAATTATAATAGGTTTTAAAGTTGTAATGGCAAGTATCGGCGAAATAAAAGGTAGAAATGTTGATAAATCGGCTCCGGGTGAAATTGCAGATATACCTGTGGACGTTTATTTCGGCATTTTCTTTGACGGTACAGGCAACAACATGATCCAATCTCGTCGTGCAAAAGCTCTTAAAGAAAAACTTGACAAATGTGATAAAGACATTAGTAAAGACGAACTTATTGATTCCAATCAAGCATTAGAGTTGTCAGACAATGGCGCGAACTCAGTTGATGAACAATTGGTGAAAGATGAAGACAGCGACTTTTCAAATATCGCGGCACTTCACAATGCATATATTGGCCTCTCTAAGGATGAACGGGAGCAAATAGAAACTTCACCAAAAAAGGTATATATATTTAATATATACGTACAAGGAGCCGGCACAAATGAAGTCTGGACTGATACGTCCAATTGGATCGGTTTGGGGTTTGGGTTAGGAAATACAGGTGTCACTTCTTTAGTAACAAAAGCCATGCATCTTGTAGACGTTGTGGTTAAGGGTCTACAAATGAATTATAGTCTTGATAACCATATATTTTTTGATGTCTTCGGTTTTAGCCGTGGAGCAACATGTGCCCGTATGTTCTGTCATTATGTAAATGGTGATTTAAATCTGACAAAATCTTATAAAGAGTTGACGAGATTGAAAAAGAGCTATTTGACGCAATTCAAGGCAACCAATCGGAAGGTTTCTTTTTTAGGCATATATGACACGGTAAGTTCAATTGGGATAAATTATGATAACAACAACATCGAATACGGACTTTATTCACCAAATGAAAGTTGGGTGGAGCATACATGCCATATATGCGCTATTGATGAATTTAGAGATCATTTTCGATTGACAGATGTCGGCAAATCAATCTATGAAAACGCTATCGAAATATATCTGCCCGGCTGCCACTCAGATATCGGAGGCGGATATAAAGATGGTAATGAAAAAATGAGAATTAAATATGGCGTTAAAATACCCCAAAATATATTGGGAGTCTCACTTAAGGATTCTGTTAAGTTTAAATTACTTCCAATAGGTATATATGAGTCTGTTTCAACCAAAACACAAAATCCGATAAGCATTGATTGGTTAAATCATCTTGGATGGTACGATAAAGGAAACGCAGGTTATAGTTTTTTGAATGACTCGAATAACTGCATTTTAAACATAACAAGACCTTTAAAAAGAGGATATAGTAATATAACATTATCACTGATGATGGACAAAGCAAAAGAATTGGCCAAGCGTTCAATGTTTGTCAAGGACGAAAAATCCAGATTTTTTAAGATTGATTCTGACTTAGATAATTTTAAAAAAGAAATCGAGGGAAAAATAAAGGATAAGGTCAACGGCCTTTTTGAAATAACTCCCTCACGATTTGAGACATACAGATATATAAGAGCCAATTATCTGCATTTTTCAGCAAATGACTCATTAATTGATGCAATTGTAAATGCTCCAACAATAGACAATCGCGCTCTTAATAGAATAGTTTATCACGGGAACGAGGGTGACAATTCAAGTGACTTTTTATATACAGTATAATGCCTTTTAAATTTTCAAGTGCTGAAATAAGCGCTGATTATAACTTTCCTATGGAAATATACTTTTGTCTGTTATACTCAGACAAAAGTAATCCATATACAATTATGCCGAAACATCCTTTTTGTTCCGGATGGGGCAAAGGGTCCGGCAAGCAGGTATGCCTGAATACTTACAATGGTTTTAACAGATTGGAAGTTGCATGGCTTTCTTTAAATGAATGTCGATTTTATTTTGGCGAACTCAATATTAACAATATATTGAGTCCATTGACGGATGATGGCAAAACTTATGATAATCTTATAATCGGACTAGCACCAAACGGCAATCTGGCATTATGGGCGAATAATGGATATAGTTCAAGACTAATATATTATACAAAATGTAAAGAAGTGGAGATCTCTATCTCCGAGTTTTTAGAATATGATTATCACCATTCTTTAGAGCATTATTGCGAGCAGACACTTATAGAAAGCGATCATGCCAAAGGGGATTTATCTAAGCTTTTCGAGTTCGGCAAAAAAATGAAGAAATTTTGTTATCGTTTCTGCATTAGTTGCATTGGCTCGGAGAACGAAGATGAAATAATCCCGATAGTTTCAACGCAAACGTCTTATGCCGATGGGTCATATAATCGTAAAAATGACCTTGACTCAATGAATTTTAGAGAAACTTCAATTCCTGAAAGATTAAATATTAACTGGGGCATTCATAAGAAAGAATATATGTTATTTTTGTATTTTATTGATTATAACATATATAATGTTTTTGAAAAATTCTATGGTGCGCATCCTGACACGAAGACCGATTTTATCATCAGGATTGATGCAGAGAATAAGAAATATGAGCTGGCTCTGTTCAGGCAAGGTTTGAAAGAACCTGTTGCCATTCCCGAGTCGGCATACCAACTGATAGTGTTCAAGAATAAGTTTGAAGATTTCCGCTCCGAGAATTACGACCAACCGCGCGGAGCTTGGATTTGGTAATAAAGAATATAAACGAACTAAAAACTACTAAATACAATGGCAAACGAAGAAATTTATGAAGATGATGAGTTTATCATCAATTTAACAATCGACGGGACCTCATATGAAGAGGTCGAAGTGAGAGTGACAGACCCGAATAAGACTATTCGTGATCAGATTTCGAGCATTGTCGCTGTCTTTGAGCTTCCCAAGCTCGACAATGGCGGCAATCCCATCCAATATCTGCTCGGTCAAATAATGGAAGATGGCGAAGAACCTGAAATACTTGAATTTGAAGATGAGGACGGCCGCGAGCAGGCTCTAATTGATTACAATATCCAACCCGGCGATCACCTTCATCTTATTTCAGTGCCTATAGCAGGTTAACGGTCTGTATAAACTCAATTCAAATGAATGAGGCAATAAATAATTTCAATCAGAAAGAGTTGTCGGGTCGCGATGCCCGACTCTGGAAGGAATGGAAAGAGCTCGATTCGCTTTGTGCCAAGCGTAAAGCTGCTGCCGAAAACCCTCGAAAACCTTCGCTGTCGTATATTATCAGAAGAAAGAATGTTATGGGGCTGCCGACAGAATATGAGATATGGTATCGTGTCAAATCTATCGTCGGCGTAAAAGACACGGCTGTACCGAGAGAACCGATTTTCGGCTATCTCCACAAAATGAGTATAGTTCTCCCCAACAACTATCCTTCAGCAGATGGAAACCCTATCTTCACCTTCCGAAGTGACATATGGCATCCCAATATCCGATATTCGGGAAGTTTCAAAGGCCATGTATGTCTGACAATCAAGGAAATGGGCGTTTTGGCGTCATTAAAAGATCTGGTTCTCAGGGTTGAACGATATCTTAAATATCAGTTGTATCATGCACAGAACACCTACCCTTATCCCGAGGACCAGAATGTCGCCGAATGGGTGCGGGAAGAGGGCGAACCGAACGGATGGGTCCGTTTCGGTCAGGATATGTCTGAAAGTGAATCTGAAAAGCCGACAAAACCGACCGAAAACAAAGAAGATGGTAAAACCGCAAAAACCGTTTCAAAAATTATAGCCCGAAAGATATGATTAAACGATTATTTTCTTTGATATGCCTTTTTTCAGGCCTTTGCCTTTCTGCTTGGGCAAACCAGGAGCATACTGTCAATCTTGAAAAAGGAAACAGCTATCGACAGGCTTTCGAACTGGGCTATGCAAGAGTCATATTTGAAGTGGATACAACAAAATATTCGTATAAAGACCGCGTAAAGATAACTGTTGAAAACACAACACCCGATCACGCTCTTCTTCTTTTCAAATATAGTCAGGATGAGAAAACCTTAAAGAAGCATAAGCCAAAATTTGAATTTGAAAAGACTTATCCGGGGCAGAAAGGTTATCGGAGGGTAACCGGCAGTAAAGAGATCGCAAATTATTTCGAGTCAATCACGCCGGCTGAAACCACCACATTGTTTACAATTGACGCGTCGACAACAAATGCGGTCATTCTGCCTTTTTATCATGCTAAATTCAAGCCTAAGGACTTGCAAAAATCGGGCAAGAATAGTATCAAATACAAAATCTTAGGAGAAGATATACTTGCATTCAATATCGCTGTAAAAGCATGGAGCGAGGATGATCCGACTTATGTAAAAACAAAGCAAGCCGTTGACGGATTCATTGATTCGTTAAAAAAAGTATCGTTTTGCCCGAATATAAGACATAAACCTTCACTCGCTCTCCAGCAAAAACCATATCAGATGGAGAAAGACAGCCTGATCGGGATGGTATCGGATATTATTCACGATTTAGGATGGACGTCAGTCGATGAACCATATAAAGCATACGATAAACTGCTTCAGCGCTTGAATGAAATCGATCTTAATGATTACAATAAAGATTGCGGACGTGACAAGGTGGTGAAACCGGGTCATTCATGCCACTATTGTTCATTAAGCGCACAACAGGTCTATCATCAACTTGACGACCTATATCAGCAGCTTCGTGCCGGCAAAATAACCAAAGACGCGGCAGAAAAAAAGGCCGGTTCGCTGTATAATTGCTACCGGAATTCGACAAAACGCAAAAAGGACAGCTTTTATACCGAGAAAATATCACGATTCTACAACAGAATTATAAAGTAAGATGCATCGCTTTATAGCCTGTGCCATTCTAATATCTACCTCTTTGGCTGCCTTTTCAAAGGAGGTAAAAGATACGCTCTACACCCGGCAAGGTGATAAAATTATTTTATCATATGGCCTTGCGACTGAAGGCGAGCGGATATCTGTGAATATTTTCGGCACATCTCGAGTCATTCCGTCGGAGAAGCTTTTGGAGGAGTGTAAGGGCGATCTTACAAAGTTAAAAATCGTGATTTTCGACCAAGTAGGCAATTACGGGAATGTAAAATGGAATGGCATCACGCCGTCGGCATTTATGGTTCCTTCAGGATTATCACATGATAAATCGGATGAAGGATATTATATATTGGGTGAATCCGCTCCAATCGTGTTTGTAAAAAGCGGCAATGGCGCACAAATCGTTAAGTTCCCTGTATATATAGTTTTATACGAGAAGAAGAGGACATATCGTATCATAAACAGCAGTTCTCAGACTTTAAACATATCAATAGGTGGTGTCGCACCACGCGGTCAGCAGGTTACGCGCCCCGGCTCGGAGATTGAAAAAATAGCTGTCAGATCAGATGAAGAACTTGAAGCCGACAATGATGATGTGACAAAGGCCTTGAGCAGCATCGGATTAATCAGACAGCTCCTTGAATCCGAAACAGAGCTGCCGTTCTCCCAGACACTTACATTGGAAATTCAAAGTCTACGCGCGCTGAAAGATCGAATCAATGATGATGCTGTGATCGAAAAGATAAACACACTTTTTATAGATCTCAATCAGAAAGAAAAAGATCTTAAAGAGGCACAGAGACAGGCGTCATTGTCGGCACAGGCCCAACAACAGGCGTTACAGGCCCAACAACTGCAGGAAGAAGAGAAACGGCAGAAAGCCGCTGAAGAGGAAGCCCGCATGCGGGAAGAGAAACAACAGAAACGAACTTTCCTGATGATAATAGGAGGTGTTCTGCTTGCTGTTGTAGGTTTTATCGGCAATGCCGTATTCAAACATATCCGAGATGTCAACAATCAAAAGAGCATTATGCAGATGCAGGAATCTCTGACAAGACAGGCGCAAAACGAAGCCGGCAGGCGTTCTCGCGAAATAGTACGCAATAAAGCACATCAGATGGCCAATAAGGGTAAAAGCAAGTTGCGAGAGTCAATTAAAGGCTCGTCAAAACCCAAAACAAATTCAAACATAAAATCGATATGATTATAAATTCAGCAAAATACCGTCATTGCATTATCGCGGTTATTATTGCGTTTTTTGCCATGGCCGCCAGTGCCGAAACCGCTTCAAGCGGTAAAGTGAAAATCGAATATGAACCGACGGTTGACGGTGGCATTAAGGTGATAAATGTCTGGAATAAGTCAGACCTTAAAATCCACCTGTACATTAATAACGAAATGATAACCGTCAATGCAAATTCAAGTGCACAACCAAATCGCTATACAAAAGGCCGTGTGAGCTTTTCCTATCCGTCGAAGAACGGCGCTACGTTATGGGAGCCCCTGCCGGTCGAAGAGGTCGTTAAAGAAATCGAACCCGAGTCGGAGGAAGACTCGCATGACGTTATCGAAGCGGAAAATGATGATGATAAAAAAATAACGGCAATTCCGGCAGATGACATCGTATTGAGAAGAAAAGTCAAGGCGGTGGCAGACAACTTCAATTTTGTCAGTCAGCTCAATAACGACCCATTCTTTAGTCAAGATGCCATCAACCTATATGTAAAGAAAATCGATATTCTTTATACCGGATTGGAAGCATCGGCTAATAAACATCAGTTTATAATAGATCATGATATAAATCAGATACTTGAGCAGTCGAAGTTAGAGCTGGATCAAAAGAAAGCCGACATTCCACGCATGGCAAAAAATCTGGTAACCGCCGCAAAAATCGACGATGCCAATCAGGCGTCAACCGTCTCATTGATTGTCGATGCTTTAACAAGCCGATTGACGTCAAGAGAAAATGCATATGACAAGCTTTACGGTCTTGTTACAAAAATAGAGGATACCGACGGGTCATCGCTACCCGGCTCAAAAGAAAATATAATCAACTATGGTATAGTAGGAACAATTATCCTTCTTGTTCTGATATTGACAGTTGTAACTGTGCGAAAAAAAAGCAGGAAGAAAAAAATATCAGGAGCGACCGCTTCTTCTACAAAGGCTGCTCAACAGGCAGATGGCGAAAACAGTCCGGCGATTGTTGTCCGCCGTCGAACGACATCAATTCTAAAAAAACAATGTATTGACGACGTGGTTGACAATCCGGCATATATGGTTATCAATACATTTGATTTCACGCCCGATTCAGCGGTAAAGAAGATCTATATAAAAAACAGCTGCATCAAAGAAGTATATAATCTCTATGCAGACGACCTGCGCAACACCGACAAACCCAAGGAAGACGGTTGCATGGTGTTAGGCCGATGGGTACACAATGAGTCGGACAATACATATGACATTTCTTTGGAGGAAGTGGTTTTTCCCGGTGATGATGCCGTATTTAAAGAATATGAACTCAACTTTGGAGGCAAGATAAAACTGCGTGTCGCCGAGAAGCTGCGCAAACTTAGAAGAGATACAAACCTCCAGTATGATCTTGTCTGCTGGATTCATTCACACCCGGGTCTGGGCGTATTTTTCAGCAATTCGGACGATAATGTTCAGATGCAACTCAAGCACTCACAGCACCCCAATTTTCTTATAGCTTTTGTTGTTGACATATTGACCTCGGATCAAGAAACCGGAATCTTTACTTTCCGTCGGGACGGCTCCATGAATTCAAAAGGAGATATTACAAAGATGTACTCTCTTGAAGAAATGTATAAATGGGCTTTACAAAGCGAGCGGCAGTCATTTTCGCCCGATAACTGCTTCAATGTGCTTAGGAATGCCTGCCTTAAAATGCCTGCCTGTAATGGAGTCGAAATGAACAATAGTTCGATTATAGATCTTACGCAGATCATAATAGATCCGGCGACCGGTATTGTAGGCTGGGTAATAGGAACTACAATTGATGGAAAGGCGGGGGTCGAATTCATTGTATCAGGCATAACAAAAGCTTCCGAGAAGCCCAAGACGGGCGTGATCGGGTGCCTTATAAATGAAGTACACATGAGTCTGCCTACAATACAGCGACTCGTATCTCATGAGAGCGGTAATTTATCGTTCGTGATGGTATATTCCTCAAAACAGCTGTCTCTTACTACAATACCGGTTATTAACGGAGTGTTGCTTACCGACGAACGATTCTATGGAGATGTAAATATTGACGACCTTAAAATATGGACAAGACGAAAACGCTGATATCAGCATTATTTCTGCTGGGAATTTTCATATTTCTCGGCGCCGATGTATCGGCAAAAAGCCCTGCGCGCTTACAATTCTGCGATCGTAGCTATGACTATGGAATCGGGAATGACTCAATCAAAATCTACTTCAATATATTTGGCGAAGACGGAAAACGTATTTCTGATATTACCGCTGATGATTTTGGCAAATATTTTCAGTTACAAGAAAACGGCATAGATATAGCAAATGCGGGGATACGGAGACTGAATACCGGCATTCGTGTTCCCAAGGAAAACACATTCTCAATCCTTCTTGACCAAAGCATACCCGATGACGGCAAACAGCAGATACTGACCGCCATCAGGCAATTTCTGGAAATCACTCCTGATTCGTGCGTGTATATTTCATTCTATGGTGATGAAGTCACAAACAGCGTCAAGGCCACAACACACAATTTTCCTGAGGTTGAAAAGGCTTTTATGACAAAAACGACAGGGAAGAAATTTTATAGCGGCGTTTATTCAAAGCTCGCGGAATTTTCATTGAATCAACCCGATCTGACCGATGTGCAAGCGTCAGATTATCGTTCAAATCCGGCTATAAGTTCCCGCGCCGCAAATCATCCGGGAAAGAATATCCTGATGGTTTTCGCAGAAGGAAGCCTCCGGCCTGATGACGAGACTCTTGAAATCCTCTCGGTGAATGATCTTCAGGAGCAATATTCGTCGTCTTTGCCAAAGGTATACGCATTCTACTATACCGCCGATGGCGCGGATACCAACATCGAGACCACACTTGATGTCATCACTCATCCCAAAGACAGCTGTGACAATATAATCGATAATTTGAGAGGAGATGTAAAATCATCGGCGAACATGAGTGAAGTGCTGACGTCTTTTGCGTCGATCATAGAAGATGCGGCCTATGATTATGAGTTAGTATACAAAGTGCCTGAAGATAAGAGTTACAGTGATAATGTACTCTATGAAGCCAAGTGGGGTAAACCCGTAATCGGCGAAGGCATGTTCACGATCGGATCGGCAGAACGTCCATGGCCCGAACGGATACAGAATCCGACAAATGTTTTTGTGGAATTGCTTGTGGCGCTACTCGTGACAATTCTGACATTCGGTTTTTTCTTCCTGGTAATGAAGATTATTGTTCCATATATCAGGTTTTTGTCATTCAAATCAAAATATTATAAACAGTATCAACCTGAGGCTAATGTCCAGCGCAGAATCTGCCATTACTGTAAACAGGATTTGCGTCCCGGACAAGTGGTTGTCATGAAATGTAATCATTGGATGCATAAGCACTGTTGGGAAGAGAACGGGTATAAATGTGCCGAGTTTGGCCAAAATTGCAAAACCGGCATACAGGATCATATCGAATGGAAAGAGCTTTTCAAACCAAGCTCACTTAAAGAGTGTTCGCAGACCATAGCCGGAGTTGTTGCCGGCCTTGTCAGCTGGATTGTTTATGAAGTATGCGGGCGCGGCGGCTTCACCGGCATTTCAAAATTTATAGTCGGACTGGTTTTCAATGAGACTGATGAACAGGCGTCACTTATTCAAGACTGCGTTATGCGAACATCTTCTTTCCTGATGATCGGTTTGCTTCTGGGGTTCTTTATATCGGTGGTATTCAGGTATAAAGACGACATACGAAACAAAAATTGGAGAATCTGGCTGAAGATAATCGGTCTTTCGATATTGACCGGTGTCATAGGCATGCTTGCATTTGCGATCGGTGCCGATCTATTCTGTCTGATTCTGTCATGGACCGGTAAGACTTATATACCATGGTATTGCTCTTTGCCTGCATATATACTTTTCTCGATAAGCGTTTCGTTAGCCTTGACAATCAAATCGTCCATTCCGGTGAAAAGTGCATTGCTCGGGGGAATTGTTTCTGCCGTGATCGGGTTTCTGGTTCTATACTTCACCAAGTTTACAAGCGGGAAATACGAATGGCTTAATATGTTGCTTGATTTCATCATTTATGGCGGTGGTCTTGGCGCGTCACTTGTTACGGTGAGAATGCTTGCCGAAAAATATTTCCTTGTGATTCAGAATGGAGTAAAGGCCGGACAACGTATTCCTATCCATAAATGGATGAATGCAACCGGTGGAGGCAACAAAGTCTCTGTCGGCATGACCGGAGAGTGCGAAATACAGATGAACTGGGAGAAAAGCAACAAGGTCGCAAAAGAACACGCCCGGTTATATATCGACCATGAAAAGTCTCTACCGATTATCAAGCCATTGGCAACCGGCGTGTTGTATAATACTCGCGCCGAACTGCCGGTTAACAGACCGGTTGTATTGACAAATGGCGATACATTCAAGATTGGTGATACGATATTCAAATATGAAGAAGCATAAATTCAACTATTATTTATTTAATTAACCAAGATGAAACATTTCTTTTTTCTATGTGCGGTTATTGCCGGAGTAATAACCGGGAATGCACAAACAGTCGTTGACAACTTCAACGTAGGACCGTATATCGTCGATTACAACGGTCGCGGCGACGTAAAATATCGCCTGCGTGACAATATCGATCTCTATGAGTTTTTTGAACTTAAGATGGATACGACCATTATATCGGCGACTAAAGAGGAACCGTTGAAACATGCCGTTCAGATCTCGGGAGACGTGGGTGCCAATCGTTATGCCTCGAAAGAATTCGGACTTGACGGTGTCTGGAAACAAAATATCGGCAACAACCTCTATTTTAACGGCGGCTTATCACTTGCTATCGGATATTCAAATTTTGGAGAGACAGCTCCTAAGCGAAATATGTTTGAGGTCGGGATTCCTCTTCAGATCGAGCTTGGCAAGCTTAATCATCAGTGCGCATCACTTTACGGCTTATTCGGTATCACCCCTACCGTATATACAACTATGAGTGCGACCAAATGGGATGCAGCTGCCGGCAAACGTGTCGATGATGTGAAAAAAACGGGGTTCCTTGTGGCTCCATCATTAGAATTCGGCGGCAATATTCCTGTTGGGCCTACTATTATGCGCATAGGTGTGTATGGCACATACAAAATCAACTGCACAACTTCAGATTATGATGTGTATAAGAGCGTTGCCGGTCGCATGTTTCTCGGCGCTAAAATCGGTATTGTCCTCTGACAAGAACGTTAAATGACAAAAGACATAAAATATGAATGGGGCGAAGGCGTGTTCACTCTTCTTTCGTGGTTCAAGAAAGAAAAAGTGAACAATGCCAGAGTCCTGGTTGCCGGAGCCGGCGCTCTCGGCAATGAAGTAATAAAGGACTTGGCTTTATTTGGAGTCGGACATATTTTTGTCGTCGACTTTGACAGAATTGAACTAAGTAATCTTACACGATCTGTTCTTTTTAGAGAAGAAGACGCCTACGCTCACCGCTTCAAGGCTAATGTTGCAGCCGAGCGCGCTATGGAAATAAATCCTCAGATTAAAGTGACCCCGATTGTCGGTAATCTGTTCTCGGAAGTCGGTCTCGCATTATATAAATCTGTAGATGTAATCATCGGTTGTCTTGACAGCCGTCTCGCACGTTATCAGTTGAATCGTATGGCAATGCGGGCCAATAAAACATGGATTGACGGGAGCATCGAGAATCTCACCGGCGTTGTGAAAGTTTATACACCGGGGATCAGCTGCTATGAATGCGGGTTGTCAAGAGAAGAATTTAATATCATTATGCTTCGAACGGGTTGTGCCGATGTGGTACGCTCGCAGACTTCACAAGGCCGGGTAGCAACTACTCCTATCAGTGCTTCTATCGTTGGTGCGGTACAGGCTCAAGAAGCAATGAAAGTGATACACTTTGATTCCTATAGCGACGGGGCATTGCCGTTTACTACGTTGCAAGGTAAAATGTGGAGATATGAAGGTCTCACCAATACTACCAATCTCTATAAGTTTTCATCATGGAAAAAGGGATGCCCCGCACATGATCAGTGGGAACCAATAACAATGGGAGACAACATGACAGCCAAAATGACCGTAAGAGATGCGATAGTGGAATTGAAAAAGGTGTGTTCGGTCAATGCCATTGAAATAAACCTAATGAACAATAAGTTCATTGAAGCTGTCATTTCAGATAATCCCGAAAAGGGATTCAACGTGATGGTTCCGGAATCACGACTTGATGAAGTAATGGCGTCAGATGCCGATATGCGCAGGCTGAGTTATAAAACAATCTTTCATAAAAAATTTTATGAGAATATCGATTGCGATTTCCCTTTTCAAAACCTTAAACTGGTGGAAATCGGCATACCTTATTACGATATTATAAAAGTCTCTACCGAGAAGGGCGAGTTTTTCGTGGAATTATCAGGAGATAAAGTTCTCTTCGAATAGCTATGGCGTTTAATATACCCGGAGATATATGTGCTGATACACTCTTGAATTATCTGCCACACGCGGGGCGTATCGTGGATTTAAAAGGCACGCATAAACGTAATGCCTATAAGGAGATATTGTCGATCGCCCGGGAAGATGGGAATCTGACAGTCGAATTGTCGCGGGCCGGCATTTATGATATTCTCCCCGAAGCGCTATTTCATCAGGTAGACAGATTTGAGAATATATCGGCTAATGAATATAAAGAAAAATTTGCCGAAGAATACGAAGCTCAGCAAACTGAAGAGGCAAACGCACGTAAATTTTTTGCGCCTTTCGACAAGTTTATTCTGGGCTTGGATTGTGAAATCAATCGCATAAAAAATGACGACTATAATGACAACTCTATTCTCTGTGAAATCATCTGTGACTCGTTGCCCGAAGAATATCGTAACAATCGTTTTATAAAAAAAATTATTCCTTATACGCCGCTGTGTAGCAAAATACGCGGGAACAAAGATCTTATAACATTGATTCTCCGCAAGATTCTTCTCGACGAAGGTATTACTATGACAGAGCTACATGTGTCAAAAACTTTTGTAGATCCGCTTCCGCGATATAATTCCACTCTTGATCCGGCAACAGATCAATCGGGCGATTTGTATCTGGGAAACGAGTATACCGAGGCAGTGACGGAATATGAGATAAAGTATTGGAGTGATGATGAATGCAACAGTTTGTTCCTCTCATTTATTTCAGAAATGAAAGTTCTCGAAAGATTTATAAACGATTATTTTACCGGTGTTGAAGCAACGGTAAAATTCAATATTTCGACTATCGCTCTCCCCACGAGACTGGCTGATGACCTATATTACAACTATTTAGGATATAACACAAACTTATAATCAATATGCCACTGAAAGTTACATGGAAAAAAGGTATGAGATTAGGCACTGATGTGTTCAATGCGCTTGACTCTACCATAGACGAAAATATCAGGCTGACAACTCTTGTCGGTTCACAGGGTCGATATGGATTGTTCCCGACGGTCAAACCGTTTGAGTTGTCTGTAAATATCAACAATAATATTCTTGAGGTGGTATCACTGTCTTGCCATGGAATAACCAAAAGCGGGAAATTAGTAGACATAGAGCTTGACTCTACCTATACCGTCACTTTCGATACGCGAGTCTCCATACCGGCTGTTAATAGTGACGAGGTATTTACACTTATTGTCAAGATGAAAGACAAGGAATGGCGCGAGGTGACAGATATGTACTCAGAACCGTTATATACGTTTGAGTTACTTGGCCGAAATAGTATTATCGATGATAATTCCTTGCCGATAGGTTGCGTGGTAAATCAGTATGGCTGGCGGATGAACGAGACAGACTTTGTGCCTCCATGCCTCTATATCGGTGCCCACCCTAAATATATAGAACTTCATGAGCGAGCCAAAGCTATTCTCAAATCAATATCCGACAGATGCCTGACTACCCGAAATTGTGTTGCCCGACACCTGCTTTCGTTGATCTGGCACGAATCATTATCAACATATATCACACTTAACCACGAAGGCGGCTCAATTTCACCGGAACGACTATACGCGTCAATTCAGAAAGTGATTGGCGCTTTCGTCATAGGATGCACCGTTGACGAATATGTCAGCCTCGAAAATGCCGATCCGTTCGTAATGTATATCCAAAAGCCCTATGATGCCCGGTTTCTATATCGCGATATAGAAACCGGACTTGAATTGTCGGCCGAAATCTCTATAAAAATGGATGCCGTCTGCAATATGACGGGTGTCAAAGAAGTAACGGTTGAAAAACCGCAGATAGAACACAAACCGACTACCGGCAGAAAGCGGTGGGATGGTGTTGAAATATAATAGGCCGGTATGTCAGATTATACATCTATACCATTATCGATCAGTTTTGAAGGAAAACCGGCATTGGAAAAAGAAACCGGAGGTATCGAGCAGTGTATCGACAGTATCATAGACTTGATTGTGTTCACTCCAAAGGGTTCGTTTAGCGCGGATCCTGAATTTGGATTTGAATATTGGAATCACGAATTTTCAAACATAAATGTACGCGAGTTTAATAACAGCTATATCGGCATTATGGATAATACCCGATCGCTCAATGATATTTCTCGAAAACAATGTGAACAGAGCATACATGACAGTATTCTCGCGTATGAACCGCGACTCCTGTCACCCGAAGTGAAAATAGAGCTTGAAATAAACAACATATTGCAAAATAGAAATTATCAGTCTAAATATGCAATGAGGATTTTGATTTCAGGCTCAATAGATGATGGTCTTGGTGTTTTCAGGCCGTATGAAAAACGTATATCTTTCATGGTGGAACCGATAGCTAAAAAATTAAGAATTTAGAATGGATCCAATAGTCAGGACAAATATAGACGAGCTTATCCTTGAATTGAAAAAAACGGATATGAATATTGACGATCCGGTTTCAAAGCTGATGGTTAGCACGTTGTTACATCAGGCTCAAAAAATAAGGGATGAAATTGAAAATATTCCGGCAAAAGTTTTAGATCGGCTGTGCTCTTATTTCATTCCCAAAAACAAACTTGATGCGATGCCGGCTCTTTGCTTTGTGCAGCCGTCACTAAAGAATAAGAAAGATATCGAACCTCACACTTTAATAGATGGTATATCATTTACATACAAGATTGACTCTAAGCTGACTTTGTCATATTATCCCTTATTTAGGAATAATATCGTTCCGTTTACCACAAGTCATATATTGACATCAAGATTTCTTGTTTCAAGGGACTCAAGAGTTGACTTGCATGCGCCTGAAAACGGTCAGGTCTGGATCGGCTTGGAATTGCCTGCGGAAATCGACACGTTGGAAAACATGTCGTTTTATATCAAAGGCACATCAGGGCTATTGCCGGAAAAAATCTATATCGGGAATAATATGACTGAACTGTCATATGCGACAGGTGATAATATTTCTGAAATTCCTATGATGGAGCCTTTTGATGCCCAACAGACAACACCATCATCTATTGAAACCCTTTCAAGCTGGAAATCGATATTGACCGGAGTTGAAGGAGGTAGATTAATATATATCACCGAGTCCATAAAAGATCGTGATATCTTCAAATGTAAGGCTTATCCCAAATCATTTCAGCAATTACTTGAAAGCAATGATTTGGACAAATTCGAAAACAATACACTTTGGATTTTATTCGATTTCGGTGAGGCCTGCGAAGTCCCTTTAGACATTGAAATTATACCGAATGTTGTGCCTGTGGTCAATGTAAACATCAATTCGGTCACTTTGACACGGTCTTCTCCTATTGCAAAGCTCACAAAGGCTGACGGTTCGTTTTTCTTGAATGTGATAGAGACATCTCTGCCTGCCCGAAAGCAGGGTTTTAACGTTGTCGGAGATGAAGTCATAATCCGAGACTTTGACTGCAAGAGCTATGATTCAAGCGTTCTGTATCGTGACGTCAGAAATCTATACAACAGATTTGTTGATGATTATCATGCGTTTGTTGATTATCATGATCTTAAGGATGGTGAATTGGTTAGATCTTTACGCGAGATTGTAAATAAAATCGGTAAAAGCGTGACTTTGCCGCAAGAGATTAAAAATAAATATGATACCGGTGTTTACGCCATGCGTAGTATAGGCATCGGGAATCAGATATCATCAATAAAACTATCCTATCTGACTTCATTCGGGCGGTTGGGTAATAAACCTCAAGTCGGCGATGTGATGGAGAACAGGAAAGATGCTGCGATAGAAAAAGATATAAAAGTGATTGTTGCGGCAACAGGGGGAGAAGACATGGCCGGAGCGGATGAGCGCTACGAAATGCTAAGATACTATACATTGACTTCAGACCGGCTCTTTACCAAAATGGACATCGATGCATTTTTAAGGATGCAACTGCTAAAAGAGTTCGGGAAAGATGAAATAAAAAGAATATGTTATGAAATCACCGTTCAAGGGGTCGGCGGAGCTGAAAAATTAATGCGCGGGCTTTTTATTGACATCAGGTTTAAAGATCAAAAAAATTTTGGAAAAGCACTGAGCTCGTCTTTTGACCGTCGACTGAAACAGCTGCTTCTTGACAAATCATGTCTCTCCATGCCGGTTATTGTCAATCTCGTAAATATTGAATCAGAATAACGTATGTATCTCGCCCCCGATTCAAAAAACAAGCCCGATTCAAAAGTACGTGAAGTCCAATCCATGCTTAATGCCATACGTATTAATTATCATCATACATGGAAACATCTATCGGAAGACGGCATATATGGAAAAGATACGGCAAATGCAGTAAAAGCATTTCAAATATATCGCGGGATATCCTATACAATGACTTCCTCCGGAGTGATATTGGGAGATACGACAATTGAATATATTCGCAAAGAGTATAATACCATACCGACTTTATCCTGTTGGTCTCCAGCTATTACCTCAATAGACAGGAAACGAACTGACGGCATCAATAAATCTAAAGTTGCATTTGATTTGATTACACTTTTGTCTAATGAAGGCGGTCCGATCTATAAACAATTAGAAGAAGCTTTCCCGCTTGCGTTTAAGCGGTTGTCAAGTCTAAGTGACAAGCCCTTATTTGTTTTTTCAAAGCAAATGGCATATCGCAGCGGGGCTAAATATGCGAGGTTTAATATACCTGAGAATGTGTCAAGATATTTAGGCAATATCGGTCTGGCGTGGGGATGGTGGAGCATCGCAGAAGATATCAGGAAATATAATCAGAAACGTATTGCAACCAATGTAACTACCGGTGAAACCTTGAAACTCGGAGCAGATATATTTTCGTTATGCACATCATCAGTCGATACTCTTTTGTCTTTGCCTGCGACCAAGCAATTGGCAGCAAGAATCGCCGGACGTTATGCCGTCGCCGAAACAGGCGCTGCTTTTTCGATGGCCGGAGCTTCCGCCCTATCTACGGTCGGAGCATGCATCGGAGCTTTTTTGCTGGGGTGGGAAATCGGGAAGTTGATAGGAGATATTCCCATCGGTAACGGATTATGCATTCAAGACGTTATTGACGATTATATCGATAAAGCATGGGAGCACCCTTATAAGACCTTGGGGCCTAACGCCATTGCTGTGGCGATTGACGGCTGGAAAAAAATAGTGAATTGGAATGTCAACAGAGTGTCAAACATAAAACCTCTTACTCCGGCAGAAAAACAAAAATTAGAACAATACATACGACAGCATAGGGAAATGGAAATTTATGCCGCGCCTCCAAAGTATGTCATTACTTCAAAAAAATAGGATCAAAATCATAGTGATGATTATCATTTTGCAGTCATCATTATTCACAGTTGCTTACACTCCTGCTGTGGTACAATCATATATCGCACAATTTAAGGCTATCGCATTAGATAATGAGACCGAATACGGAATACCGGCCCCTATCACCCTTGCACAGGGTATACTGGAGTCAGGAGCCGGCACAAGCACACTGGTGCGCGCATCGAATAACCATTTCGGCATCAAAGCAGGATCTAAATGGAAAGGACGCATACATAACGCATGGGACGATGAGCCTCAAAAGAGCCGCTTCAGGTGCTATGATTCTGCCACCGAATCATATGGTGATCATGCAAAACTTTTGACAACCAATTCATGTTATAAAGATTTATTTTCAATTAATATCTATGACTATCGCGGATGGGCGCACGGTTTGAAAAAGGCGGGATATGCCACCGCACCCAATTATGCGCAGGCGCTTATCGGCATTATAGATCAATATAAACTCTACGAAATTAATGGCGGCGTAAAACTGAAACCAGGGAAAACGGTTGTCATTACCCGCTACATTGAGGTCGAAAAACCGATATTTGATGAAGAGTCTGTGATGGACGAAAATGAGGCATCGGAGGAACAGGCAATGGTCGCCGACGCAATCAATCGCTATGCGGTGGAAATAAATGAAACTCATTGCACCATATTGCAGCCAGGCGAAACATTGTCATCGATCGCTCGCAAATATGATATATCTATAGCCGATCTTTTGAAATTTAATGAAATCGCATCCGAAATTCAGATCAAAGAAGGTGACATTGTTTTCCTGACCAAGAAGAAAAAGAAATATGGAGGGCCTCGGGATGTCTACATCGCCAAAGCCGGCGATACATTATATAAAGTTTCTCAATCTTTTGGGATTCAATTACATCAATTGGCAAAACTGAATAATATGTATGACTATATCATCCTCGATGAAGGAGCCCGAATATATTTGAAATAGCATGGTAGACGTTAACGACTTATTTGAACAGGGTAAACTATTCGACGGACATTATAAACTCATCGACCCGTTAAGCACGGCCGGAGGCTCCGCAGATGTCTGGTTGGCTATCGATATCAACACTATCGACGAGTCTATGGACGAAGCTAAGGCGACCAAAGTGGCTATCAAGATTTATCGCCCCAAAAATTTCATTGACGTCGAGGGCGAGTCTCAATTCCGCAATGAGTTTAAAAAGGTTTTTAATTGTCATCATGAGAATATTATACAGCCGACTTACTTTTCGATATATGAGGAGATGCCGTATCTGGTTCTGCCTTATTGTCCGGCCGGCTCTTCCGAATTGTTGATTGGCCAGATGCAGTCGGACGATGACCTGTGGAAATATATTTATGATGTTGCGTCGGGATTGGCATATTTACATGAACATACCCCGCAGATCATCCATCAGGATATAAAACCGGCCAATGTGCTTATAGATGATAACGGCAATTATGCCATAACGGATTTCGGTATCAGCGCGGAGATGGGCGGTGCTGATCCGGATTCTGAAGATGAGACCGGCGGCACGTTCGCTTATATGGCTCCCGAGCGTTTCGTTGAAAATACACCCCCCATGCCTGAAAGTGATATCTGGGCATTTGGTGCGGCAGTTTACGAGCTGATTACCGGCGATGCCCCTTTCGGGAATGATGGCGGCTGTAAACAAGAGAAAGGAATCCCCGTTCCTCCTATCAAACAAGCAATCCCCGATTCTCTAAAACAATTGGTATATGATTGCCTCTCATTCGATCCAAAAGACAGGCCCTCGGCGCGGAGCATTGTAGATACGGTTTTAGCAAAACGTTATTCAAGAAATAAAAAGACTCTTGCCATAATTATCGGCGCAATAGTACTGGCAACCATAGGAATAACATTTTATTTCACAAATCAGAATGCTATTACACCTGAGATACAACTAAACTCATTGATCGCAAGCGGAGACTCAATCATAATGACGGAGATATATAATATTCAAGACAATTCGGGCAATCCGGGCTTGGAGAACATCTTCGGTTTTGAGAAAGCAAAAGCTTTTTATTCCAAGGCTTATAAAGATGCCTTTGAAAATTACTCAAAAAAAGATCTGGTGGCATCGAAGATTGCGACAATAAACAATCTTATCGAAGAAATCAAAGAGTATGATCGCGCAAGAGATCTGGCAGATAAAGCTTATCTGACCAAAATGGACGAGGAATTTGTCAGATATTCTCTCGTAGCTGATAATCATAAAATTACAATAAATCAATTAATACAGCAATTGCAATGAAACTAAAACTAACTTTTATCTGTTTGCTTCTCGCCGGTTGTATATTCACATCATTTGCCGCAATGAAAGAAAATTACGGTACTGATGAATGTACACAATTGGTTGTCAGAGCAGACGCTCTTTATGAAAAAGGCAAGTATGCCGACGCAAAAGTCCTCTATGAACAGGCGCTTGCAACGGGCGACACATTCTTCACAAAAAAATGCACAACGCAATTAAATATAATCAACAATCTTCTCGGTAGCGGGCGTCCGAAAGGAACGGTTTTCACCATTTCGCAGGATACTGTAAAAATCAACTATCTCGGCGGCGATTATCCGGTTCATGTTGATGGAGCCAATTGGAAAGCAATGACTCCCGGCAACGACGATTGGTGCAAGATTGAGGTAGACCGAAAACGAGGGACTGTTAAGATTTTTTGTTCCAAAAACGAGTCGGTGTATGATCGCAGTACATACGTTACCATAACCAACGGTAATGGCAAAAAGAAAACTGTTGCCGTAATCAATGAAGGTTCTCCGGAGATTCTCCGCAGTTCAGCCCAAAACCTTGTCTTCACCCCTGACGGAGAGACCAGCGTAGTTGACATTGATGCAAATACAGACTGGAGTATTGCCGGTGTTCCCGGCTGGCTCCAAGCAGTCAAAGGCATTGGGGATATCAGATTTACCGCCAAACCCAACGACGAGAATAAAGATCGTATCGCACAGGTAAAGGTAGAGACTCCCTCAAAACAGGAGATAACCATCAACATCATACAGGGTGCTACGCTCGACTCTCTTGCCTTTAATAAAAACAACCTTCAATTCGGTCCGGACGGCGGCGACGAATACATCCATGTTTTGACCAATGCAGATGATTGGCGTTTCGGTGATTTTCCCCATTGGTGTCAGCTAGAGAGAGTCAATGACAATACAATACATGTGCATTGTACACCCAACCAGCCGGTCGATATGCCTCGAGAGGCGAGTGTAAATGTTACTACCGGCACGCAGACATTGGGAATCAATGTGTTTCAGGCGCCGAAGCCGATTGTACATATAATACCTACCGACGGTATCGGCGGACGGCGTATATCATTCGGCTTCTCTGCGGGATATATTTACCCAATGATAGGCACAAGTGCCTCCTCTGACCGTATATTGAGCCCGGTAAATTATATGCAGGGATCTGATGCAAAATCAGCCGACTATAAATCATCCGCCGGATTCAACATAGGCGCGTTTGCCGACATACGTCTCTATAAAAACTTATATCTCAATGCAGGTCTGGAATTTACATACTACAAATATAAGAATGAATTTGCCGGGGACATGAAACTTGAACTGCCCCAAACCACTAATTATTATCTGAAAGGTGACGGACTCGGTTCTTTTAAGGAAGATTATACCATGATGACATTGGATATACCTGTCCTTGCGTCCTATAGAATTCCGATCACAAAGAAAAGTCATATCAGGGTCAATGCCGGTCCGGTATTTGATTTGGGCCTGTCTTCAAAACTTGATTTGTCGGGGCGCATTAATAGCGAAACCCTTTACAGATATAAAATCATTAATGGCAATAAGACTAATCAACGCTACGATAATTCTTCTTATAAAACCCATCTGAATTATAGCGGCACTTTCAACCTTTTCTCAGACGAAGCAAAACTGACGAGGACAAGTTCATACAACGGTGACGATGCGAAATCAAATGATAAAATGGATGCTTCGCCCATGAATCGCATCAATTTCGGATTACGCTTCGGCGTCGGATATGAATATATGGGTATTTCGCTCTCTTTGCATTATCAATATATGATTACCAACACGGCCAATAAGAATTTTTGGGAGGGAAACCGTTGGAGCATACTCCAAAGCCACGATGAATATCATATGACAGGTTATTCACAAAGAAACAATTTATTACTTGTCACATTAGGATACACTTTTAGATATTAATCAAAATAACCAATCCAATCACAATGAAACAGACATTAAAATGGCTCTTGTTTATCATTTGCCCGTTGCTTATGGCATCTTGCAGCGATGATGATAAAAATGAGCCGGAAATTCCAACACAAAACCTTGCAAAAAACATTGTCGGCAAATGGTTGCTTTCAACCGCCTATGCCGAAAACTGGATTTCATATGAGTTTACCGAAACATCCCGCATCAATGCACAATTAGTACAAAACGGATATTATAACTCGGGAACAGGTTTTTATTCAATAGAAAATGATAAAATATCAGGCAGCTATACTACCGATAGAGGCGATACATTTTACCTTGACTGGACTGTAACGGAAATTGATCCTTTTGAGATAGAAGTCGATATTTATGATGATAATACATACCTCGGTGATGCGAAGATCTACCGAATTCTTTCAGATATCACAATTGAAGCAGGGATACCTATTACCCCCGATTTCAAGAAAATCTGCGGCACAAGCAGTGTATCAGATTTCTACTCACTTAATGACGACATCGTACTTGTCGATGATGCAACAGGCGAATTGATGGGCCTGAAAGAAGGTACAACATTTGCAACCTTCAAGACTCCAAACGGCACAGCCGCGATTAAGATAACAGTCAGCGGTAGTGTAAAGACCTTTGCCGAATTACTTGTCGGCACCTGGATTTATGATGTCCCGGCCGAAAATGAATGGCAGCGGTGTACCTTTGCAGATAATGGTTACGTGGCTGTTCAGTGGGAGACTAAAACAACATCATTCGAGATGAGTGAGTCTAAACACGCGAAATATAGAATCGAAGGTGAAACAGTGATGTTCACTGTCAAAGTTGATGCCGGTCAGATGAACATGAGATTCGAGACAGAAGCCATCAGTGACTTTGACTGGACTTATAATGCATATGATGACACCCATTTTAACGGCAAATATACCGTTCACCGGTTGCTCGAATCCGTTACCCTTTCACCCGAAGACGTAATAACACCCGATTATCAATCTTTGGTTGACAACGTCGTGATCCAAGGTTATAAATCACACAATGACGCTGTCGCCACAGTAAATGACCGAGGCGAGATTACAGCCCGATCAAAAGGGCGTACCTATATAGAAGTTGCCACAAACAAAGGTGCCGGCGTCATTGAAGTCAATGTTGACGGAGGTGCGATACCTGTGGCATTTGAAGAGTTTATTGGTAAAGATCCCTCTAAGGTTCGTGAACTTATGGGCGACAAAATATATTATGAGGATGAAACCACGATTTTATATAAAGATTTCACACCGGATATAGATATGATCGGTTTTGCTCTCGATTCATGGACAGGTAATGTCAAAGGCATAGTTGTCACGTATAAATCTACAGTGAACACCTCAGAGGTAACTTCTATTTTAAATGCGACATTCATTCCTTTCACGAGCCAGACTACAGAAACCTTTAAGGCTTATATGGATTCTGAAAACCGAAGTGATGCCACTGTCGGTGTGACTTGGGATATTACCAAGCTGACTCTCACGTATGTCAATCTCGCAACAGATTTATTTACAGATTACAGCGTTCTGATAGGCATGACAAGACCTCAGGTCGTCAGCAAAATGGGAAAAGAGCCTGATGTGGTCAATGATCAGTCTCAGAGTTTCTTCTTTTTTGATAAAAAAGGCATTGCCATTGTAAGTGCATACTACACCGATTTTGTAAAAGATTATGATACGGTTCACTCTGTCGTTACAATGTTCGATGACACGATGAATGAAACAGATATTATCAGTTATCTGAAAAAGAAATATCTGTATTATCCTGAGGAAAGCTCTGAAGCGGAGTATGTCTTTATCACTGAAAACAGATCTATAGCGATATTCTATACACCTAAGGACAAGATGCTTATGTATTTCCCTTTAACATCAGCCTCACAATCGAATTCAAAAAAGGCTGTCGTCGCCAAGTTGAGAGCACGCGCAAAAGCAATTAATCGATAATAATAAACCGGGTGAGGAGGATTAATATACCTCTTCACCCGGATTTCAAATAAATGAAAGACATAAACAGCATAGCTGCAAATGACATATTATTCGATGGCCGATATAAACTTCTGCGGCCGTTGAGTTCTGACGGTGGTACGGCTGACGTATGGCTTGCGTTGGATACCAACACCATAGATGAAGTGTATGACGACGAAGTTGATAAAATCATATCCGACGAAGAAACCGGCATAAAGGTTGCAATAAAGATATATCGACCGAAAAATGCATTGGATTTGGGCGAACAAAGATTTCGCGAAGAGTTCAAGATTGTATTCAACTGTCATCATACTAATCTGGTTCAGCCCATAAATTTCTCAATTTATGAAGGCATTCCATATCTGGTTTTGCCATATTGTCAAAAAGGTTCTTCCGAGAAATTGCAAGGGAAAATTAAGGACATCGATGAATTATGGCGATATATATCTGACGTCTCGGCCGGATTGGCATATCTTCATGCCTTTAATCCGACGATTGTCCATCATGATATAAAGCCGGCAAATGTGCTTGTCGACGATACCGGCAATTTTGCCATAACAGACTTTGGCATCAGTTCACACAGAGGTTTTAACCGTGAAGGGTATGATGAAAACCAAAGTGGTACGATGGCCTATATGGCACCTGAAAGATTCAGGGACGAATATGAATCTGTTCCTGAAAGTGATATTTGGTCTTTCGGTGCGACATTATACGAATTGATTACCGGCCGGATGCCTTTTGGTGAAAACGGAGGTCTGGAGCAACTTCAGAACCATAAATCATGTGCGCCTGTCAAACAGCCTATACCTAAAGACATAAAGAATCTCGTAAGCGATTGTTTATCTCTCGACATTACAAAGCGGCCATCTGCCGAATATATATGCAAAGCTGCTCAAGCAAAAAAATATCCGCTTAAAAATAAGACCGGAATATTTATTGCCGGTGGGATGATGATTATTGCTGTCATTGTGGCAGCGATATTATTTATCATGTTGCCCGACAAGCCTGCGCCTGTAAATTCAATGGAAGAAAGATATACGCATGCTATGAAACTTGTCGATTCCGATAATGCTGATAATCTCAAAACAGGACTTTCGATACTTGACAGTCTCGGGAAGATGAGTTATGTTCCGGCTCTGTATGAACAGGTACTGACATATGGATGGTATTCAGACAGTATCTCAGTCGCGAGAAAGAGATTGTTGGGTATAGATATATATCCCGACACTACCGCTGTAAAATATATGCCTAAGTCAAAAGACATTAATGATAAAGCGATTAATCTTTTCTCTCGCATTAAAGATCTACAGGACGAAAAATATCCATGTATCAATGCCGATGCCATATATCGCCTGGCATGTTACTATGCTAACGACGTGGTCAGCGACAGCAGGATTGTTGTAAAGGATGAAAAACGTGCCGAGGCACTATTGGTTCAAGCTTTGGGATGGGCTCAAAAATGTAATGATGAAAAAATCAGGAACAGGATTATCGCCGGACTCGATAAAATGAATAAATAATTTTTACCAAATATGAAGAAAACACTCATTCTGACACTGCTGGTTTTGCCGTTTGTAGCGGGATTTGCCCAACTTCCCAAATGGGTTATACCTCCTACTAATGATACGGTATTTGTAAAAATAGACAATAGTATAATTCAAAGCGAGTCTGACGGCAGGTCGACATTATGGACAATGGACGGCAAAATGCTCTGTTCAACAGAGCATATAATACAACCCTTTAAAGATGGAGTCGCTACCATTATTAACAAAGATACGAACACGATTATCGGCTTTGTGGATTTGTATGGAAAATTTATTTCGCTTCCAAATCTCAAGATCGCATTTGATAATCCATATTTTGAAGACGGATATCTCACTTGTCACAATAATGATGGCGTGGTTGGATTCTATAAAAAAGATGGAAACAAGGCGTCCTATCCCGCGGCTGTGAAAGCATACCCTTTTCATCGGGGTTACTCCCCATATCTGACATATGATCAGTTTGAGAAAAGGAAAGATCCCCATTATGCCTATCATAAGGCCGATGGACAATCACTGCAATATCAACTGATATCAAATGGAGAGATTAAGCCGTTTGAAGTCAAAAACATCAATTTTCTATCAAGCATAGGAGCCAATGGCAAAGGTGTCGCTGTCATCAAAAACAAATTTTATTGGTTTATTCCCGAGACAGAGACTTTTGAACCTCTCCTTTGGGGCGATGATGATTCAGAGAAAAAACGGCATCTGAATTTATTGGGAGACTACGAACATTTTGTTTTTAATCTTCCGTCTGACACAATAATGCTCCAAGCCAAATATGGTAAAGACCGAATTGCCAATCTGAAATTTGACAAGGAGCTTCGACCAATTGTCTTCGCATTCGGAAACGATACACTCTCTTTTAAGAATAAACAGCCTGAAGCATATAAATATAGCTCTGAATTATCATCTTATGGCTCTGATATATACGGACTGAGCCGAAGAACCCATATGATATTGCCCGAACAATTTGAAAAAATAGGATTGAGATATGGTGACAAAGCTTTCGTGAAAACAGATGGCAAATGGGGTGTTATTGAAATTATTCCCGATATTGATTATTCAGTAAAACTGAATAAAGGCGAAGACATTGCTTTCCGACATCAAAAATTTGAAACTCAGATTCGTCTTGATTTGCCGGCGGCGATATCGGCCAAAAATGCACGGATAGACATACCCGAAAGCACCGGCTGCATAATTGACAAAACCTCTCGTGAGGCGAAGGATACTGAGAGCGGAAACTTTGTCATATATAATTGTGTGCTGAATATACCCGAGGCACTCCCCGATACGATCACCACTATAACATACTCTCCCGTTCAAGTCTCGTACGATGGCATCTTGTTGTTTGAATTCCCGCTTTCTGTGAAGGCTTGGCATTTAAAATACTACAATGTTGATCCTATTGAATCCGAGACTTCAATATCTAATGGCGTGGCCACCTTTACGATAAATATAAATGCACAGCGCAATATCGGAGAAAGTGACTATCCGTTTGAAATTACCATTGAAGCAGACTCTGTTTCTGTCGTATCTGAAAAATTATCAGAGACCAGACGTAAATTTCTTGTCTCAAATCTTAAGGAAGGGGTAAATAATCTCAATATCTTGGTAACTGAGAAAGGATGTCCGCCATCGGTGTTCCCGTTTGAGATTTATTATACCAAACCGGTGCCGAAGAAGAGACAGAAAGAAGGAGTAATAATCAGGAAAAAAGCTCCTGAGTTTAAAGAAAACGAACCCCGTTTAGCAATATGAATTTAATGGTTCAATCGACGACTAATAAAAGCCGTTATCATGAACATAATGAAGATTCGTGTTTTGTCAGCGAGAGGTTAATAATTGTAGCTGATGGAATGGGCGGTGAATCCGGTGGAGACATTGCATCCAAAATTGCAGTAGAGACCATATCGGGTTTATTGCGACAGTATATATCCGATGACTTGTCAGTCATAAATATACGCGAGTTGCTGTTTGATTCTATCTTGCAGGCCGATACCGCAATAACAAATTATATTGAAAATCATCCCGATTTCGATGGAATGGGTACGACTATACTTATCGGTATGGTTATAAACGACATCGTAAATATTGCCTGGTGTGGAGATAGCCATTGCTTTTTGTTTAATAACGGAGATATTAAATCTCTGACAAAAGACCATTCTTATGTGCAGGAATTGATCGACGCCAAAAAGATTTCTATCGAGGATTCATTCACACATCCTGACAATAACCTGATCACAAGGTATATCGGAGGCGGTGATGAAACCTGTTTGCCGGAATTTACGACTCATAAAATAAACGATGGTGATGTGATGATTTTTTGTAGCGATGGACTGTCAGGATATTGCAGAATCGATGACATCAAAGTCTGCATATCCCGAAACCGCAATAGACAAGATTTATCGCAGGAGCTATCGCAACTTGCATATGATAATGGCAGCGATGATGATACGACAATTGTCACCCTTATAGTTAAAGGGCCGCCATACGGTCATCGTTCGTCGTTTTTGGGCCGACTCAAACAGATGATTTTTCCGGCTACTTAGAGTTTTTATGATAATACAAAATTCAAGAAACTGCCATTCTCTTTTTTTCAGAGAGTGGCGGTTTTGTAATGAAGGCTAACAAAACGTAATCGCAGCAATTGGGTTCATTGATCAGGTTGAATTTTTTTGTGGTTGAGGAAAATATGCTATATTTGCGTTTGTTATCTCTTAAAACTCTATGCCATGAAGCTGTTCTTAATCGCTGTTGTTGCCGCTATGTCGTTTTTTGTCGGCGGCAAGGCTTCGGCCCAAAATAATACAATCGGTCTGCCTGATGAGGCTTTTGAGACGCTGAAACGTGCGGTTACTCTTGTCGACGAGGGTATGTATGAGGCCGCATTGACTGATTTTGACAGTCTCGCCGAGCGTTATCCCGATAATTATACCGTGCAATACGAACGCTTGTTTTCTCTCTATCATCTCGGGCGATTCGAGGAGGTTCTAAAAGGCGCCAAGAAGCTCTTAAAACACAAAGATGCCTCGCCGATGCTTTACCAGATGTATGGCAACGTACTTGATATTACAGGTAAATCCGATGAGGCCCGAAAGGTCTATCGCGACGGACTGAAACGTTTTCCCGAGGCCGGATTCCTCTGTCTCGAGCTTGGAAATATCGATTTTATGTCGGGCGATTATGTCGCGGCTCTCGACAATTATAACAATGGCATCTCGATTTCTCCTGCCTTCGCATCAAATTATTATCGTGCGGCGATGATATGTCTGGCGTCGGAGTCAGCCAAAGTGTGGGGACTGATATATGCCGAGACTGCGATACTCCTCGCGCCTAATAATGATGAGCGCAAGGCTGATATGAGCGGACGTATACGCGAGTGTATGCTCGACAATATCAAGATTGCGACAGAGGGAGACTCTGTCAAGGCTTCTGTAACGCTTGCCAAGGAACGCAAGATTACAGTCGATGAGAAGACAGGAAAAGTGTATCTTGATTTTCAAGGTATTTTTGAAGGCTGCACGACTGCCGCCGTCACGGATATGGCTGTGGCCCGAAGGCCATTTGACGCTACGATGGCGCAACTTGTCGGTTTGCGCCGCAGTATCACCGAATCTTATTTCGAGGCCACCGACAATCTTTACGGTAATTCCATGTATCTCCTGCCATTCTGGAAGAGTGTTATCGACGCCGGACACTGGGATGCGTACAATTATTTTATTTTCAGCGGGGTCCTTACTGATGAATTTGCTGCGTGGATTGACGGTAACAGAGAGGCTTTCAACAGTTTTATCGATTGGTATAACACGTCGCCGTTCATTCTCGACGCGACGCACACGGTAGGTGCCGGCGAAATATATCGCGACTATCGGCCTCTTGATCTGATTGAGGCTATAGCGCTTCAGGCCGATCTTTTAAAACTAGCAGAAGGCAAGTCGTCAGATGATGATAAAGACTCGATTAACTAACTGAGTCACAGATTATAGTCGAATATGTTCAATATGCGCGTCAATGGTTGGCCCTGAAGATATGCCTGATATTATAATACGTAAGGCTCAGGTGGATGATGTCGATGTGATTCTTGGCATCTATGAGGCGGCACGGATTTATATGCGGTCAGAGGGAAATATGACCCAATGGGTCAACGGTTATCCCTCGCGCGACCATATACTTGCCGACATCGGCCGAGGGGTATGCTACATCGCCATAGACGCCGACGGTGAGGCGGTAATGGCCTTTGCGTTTATCATCGGCGATGATCCGACATATGACATTATAGAGAACGGCCGATGGCTCGACGACAGCGCGTATGGCACTATCCACCGTCTCGGTTCGACTGGCAAATACAGAGGTATGCTTGCTCGGTGTGTCGATTTCTGTTCACGGCAGATTTCCAATCTGCGACTTGACACCCACGCCGACAACACTACGATGCTCAATGCCGTCAAACTACTTGGTTTCAAGCGCTGCGGAGTTATCTACTGTCAGGACGGCACACCGCGTATCGCATTCCAACGAAGTCTCTGAAAACGAATCTCATGATTCACAGCTTTCTCATAAAAATTTAAAGACAAAACTGTGTCCAGTCGGCATATGGGCCGGCTGTGCTCGTTATGGCATGGCGCGGATATATCCGATAGTTATGCCCATCGGGCTTTATGATAATGCCACCGTCGAGGTTGTAGCCTTCGGCATTGAGACGACAGATATAGTCTCGCAGCGCATTGTGTTTTAGGTGTGCTGTGTCAGGTTCGCTGCCGGGGCTCTTGGTGTCGAAGATATAGGTGAGGCCGTCTTTCATTCTGATGATGAAATCGGGATAGAACAGTGATTTTTCGCCTGTATTTTTGGTATAGGGCACGGCGAGATGCTGCATACCCGAGTCACCGTTTTTATACCACCAGTCAATATCGCGGGAATTTTCTTCGATATATTCCTCAAATTCTCTTTCGGGCGTCGAAGTGTTGCTGATGAACCTAACAAATGGCAGGAGAGCGTGATGGCCGAAACCGGCTACGGCTTCGTTGGTGCGATCGTCGTAAAAGCGCTCGGTAGGCAGACTCCATTCGATCGGCGCCACTTTGCGAGCGGCGGCGGTCTTGACACTCTCGAGAGTGCTACCGTAGCGTTCGAGCGCACTGTCGAGGATGAAGGCGAATTTATCGCGGTTATCGTCGGCGAGTACCAGCTTTTTTGCCGCGATGCCGGTCACGCCGAGAAAACGGTCGATCATCTCGAGAAGATATGTGGCGATCATATCGGAGCGGTTACCGCCGTTTGATTCGAATGAAGAGCCGAATGTATTGATAAAACGTCGGAAGACGGTGTCGATCTCGGTATCGGTCCGGGCAAATCTCACCTGTTCGACTTCGAGTTCCTGTATGTCGTTCTGAAAGCGCACATTCATAGGTATAGCCGCTTCGATTTCATCAGCGTCAAGGCGCAGCTTTACATCTCTGCGGGCAATGCGCCGGTTGCGCCCGACGGTTGTCTCGCTGCTCTGCGCGAGGGCTTCGGCCAGACCGGGTATATCGGCAAAATCGCCAAGGTCGACAGTGTCTGTCAAGTCTGTGTCGAAGCTGAGATGCCATTTGTCGGCGACTGTGTCGAACAGGTCGTTGCGGAATCTCGAGCGCAGACGGTTGCGTGAGCCGGCGGGACGGTCATAGTAGACCGACGGCAGCGAGAAATCGCCGACACCGTCGCGGCGTGTGGCAGCGATGGTGTCGCGCAGTATATAGCTTTGATCTTCGGTGACAATCCTTATGCGGTCTTTGGCGATATCGGTGTAGACATATCCGAGGTTAAGCGACCGGTTGCGGTAATGATGCTGACGAGGCATGCGCATGATGCGTCCGACAGTCTGGACGGTAAATTCTTCGCTCTGCAACTTTCTGAATATCAGCAGGACGTCGGCACGCGGACAGTCCCAACCCAAGGCAATGGCTTCTTTAAAAAGGAGTACTTTCACCATGTTGGTGTCGTCTTCGAGCCTTTCAAGATTCACTTTGCGCGAAGCCAGCCATACGGCAAGACGCCCGTTTTCCTCGGTGATGTCATATTTACGCCGCAGGATATCTACCACTTTCGCGGCCACGGCCGTGTCTTCGGCTGTCATGCCTTCCGAGGTGTCGTTAGGCAATTGTATGAGTAGGAGCGGATTGATGTTCTCGCCCTGAGCCTCATATGCCTTGGCAAGGCGATCACGGCGTTCGAGAGCCGCATTTAGCAATCGCTCGTCGAGAGTCATGTCATTGCTGTCTATGACATCGATATCGGGGTTGAGTACAATTTCTTCCTTTATCATGCCGGCACGTATGACCTCGCCGCGCTGCACTTTTTCGATGTCGTCGGACGACCGTGTCTTCGGCGTTGCCGAGACCCGCAGCTCGACGTCGGCGCTGATGCGTTCGAGCACTTGTGCCGATCTGTCGGCACTACCGGTCTAGAACATCTGCTCCTCGTCGATGATAACCACTATCGGCAGGCCTGCATTGCGGCTGCGGCGCACGATCTCATACAGCCCGACGGAGTTCTCGCGGTCGCGGACGATGAGGTTTTTCTTGCGGTTGACACTCTCCCAGTTGACAAAGAGTATTTCGCCGCCTTTGATGCCTTCCGTAGGGTCGATGTCACCGAAGACGCGTGTGACCAATCGGTTGGTGTCGCTGAAAATGTTCTTAAGTTTGTTGTAGCTTTGTATGTGGAGGTCGCGCGGAGCTATCCAGATGAAAGCACAGTCGCAGCAACCGTCATAACCGCGGTCGCGCATGGCTTCGGATAGCCCTGCGAGAGTACGGCAAGTCATGACAGTCTTGCCGGAACCTGTCGGCGCTTCAAAGACGATGCAGCGTCGTCCCGGATTATCTTTTATCTGATATATCAATTTGTCTGTCAGATTTCTGACAGCTTTGTTCTGGTAGTCTAATTCTTTCATTTCCGGGTGTTGTTTGTATCGTTTTCGCCGGGAAGTACCTTGTCGTAGCAATTATATATGACGGCCGGGACAGCAATGGGCCGCACATAGTCGGCGACCGACTCGAATTGCTCGCGCCACGGATTTTCACCCGGTGAGAAGACGTAGAGGGTGACGGGTCTGTCGGGTCTGTGTGCGGCTATGGCACTGACAATTTTCGGTATGATCTCCTCGCGGTATATCACGGCCATAAGCCGACCGTAGGCGCTGAAACATCTGAGGAGCATGGGGTTGGTTTTGAGTCCGCAGAATTCAGACTGTTCGTCGAAGATGTTTTCCCTGACCCTGAGCATGTCGGTGGCGAGATAAGCGAGGCGGCGCATGGCAGCCGGAGAGCGATGCCGGTCGGTGAGTTCGGTCGTGAAGAACAGCAGACTGTTTGTCGGCAACGCTTTGCGCGACTCGCCCTTTCCTTTTATGGCATTACAGGCGCGCAGGTAGGTGATGTCGCGGCAGATATTGTTCTCATTGGCGGTGCACAGGATGCACTGACGCCGTCCGCCGTCGTCGGCATTGAGCTGCATAAGGGCGTGGAGTGTCGTTCCAGAACCGGCAAAGAAGTCGAGCACGGTCGAGTCGGGCCGCGAAGCCATTTTGAGCAGCTGGTAAATGAGTCGCACGGGCTTTTTGCCGTTCTCGAATACCACATCACCCTCTTTTGACACGTTGCCCATATCTTTGTAAAAATCTTTCCACCAGTCACCGCGTATCTTGCGCAATCCGTGGCTGCGGTCGAAGTCGTCGCAAGGGCCGAACGAACTTTTCAACGGCAGCAGCTGACGCAGCCGGCTGCCGTTATGATAGATATAAAAGATCTTGCCGTCACGCTCGACTTTGCGTATCTCGCCTTCGTCAAGCGCTATGTCGTCGAAGCCGGTGATTTTATCGTCGGCGTAGATATAGTCGACGTTGTCGGCCACGAAGCGCCTGAATTCAGGCGACTGATAGTATAGGTCGGTCATCTTGCGCCATCTGACGGCAGGATATGCCGCCTTGAACATCTCTCTGACGCTATTGCGGCGTCCGTCTCTGAGGTAGATGTTATAATGGGTGTCATAGTCGGGCCGATAGTCGTAGAGGAGATTGCGGGCTATCTGTTTGCGGCCTCCACGGGCATATATGAGAATATACTCGGCGTTCTTGACGATGGTGCCGTTCTGGGCCGCACGAACTTTCATACCCTGGGTGGCCGACATCTCGACGTGGAGTGTGGTGACGTAGTTGCTTTCGCCGAAGAGTTCCTGGCTGTCACACATCACCTTGAGATTGGCATACTCGATGTCTGAGATCGAGATGAATATGACTCCCTCGTCAGAGAGAAGCCTTTTGGCGATGCTTAGCCGTCTTTTCATGAACGACAGCCATTTGCTGTGGCGGTAGTCGTTGTCGGAGTCGACATAGTCGTCGTTATATATGAAGTCTTTATTGCCGGTGTTGTAAGGCGGGTCGATATAGATGACATCGATTTTGCCACTATGGGTAAAAGCGAGCACCGACAGCGATTCGAGGTTTTCACCCTCGATTATCACATGATGCGGGGCGTCGGCGTTCTCTGACTTTATCGCCATGTCGGGTACTTCGGTGAGTACGGGTAATCGGCGGCGCAGATGCTCTTCGGCGTCCTCGGGCTGCATTTCCCAGACCATGCCGTATGAGCGGCACTCGTTGATCAGACCGATAAGTGTGGCGCGGTCATCGTCGTCGAGGCCAGAGGCCGAACGTATGCGTTTGATCAGTTTTACCTTTTCGCTGTCTTTCATGACTGCAAAAATACACAAAATAATGGAAACGCGTGGCCTTATTCATCGGCTTTGCGATAGACGCGGCTATGGAGGGTTTGGGTGGCTGTGTGAGGAGGAAACGGGGTCGTTGACATAAGGTAGAGTCTGACTTCGGGCTGTCCGGATGAATAAGGCGGCTGAATATAGTCGCGGTCGATGATCTCGAAACCGTTGCGACGATAGAAGCCTATGCGTCTGGCTGCCATAGGGTCATCGCTACATGGCGGCTCGACCTCGATGACGACGGGCTTGTCTGCGGCAATCTCAAGAATGCGTTGTAAAGCCGCGGCACCGTTACCACTGTTGCGGCATAGGTTGCTTACGGCGAGATGCTCGATATAAACGAAGTTTTCAAAATGCCACAATGTTGCCATGCCTATGAGACGCCCGTCGCAGATAATGCCGTATAGAGTCGGCTCGCCCGGTGTCTCGGGTTTGACGATCAGCTCCCATGGACGGCGCTCCGCCTCGGGAAACGAGCTGATGTAGATACCTTTGATTACGTCGAGATCGGCTTGCGATATATCGGATGTGAGCAGTGTGAGTGAAGATTGTGTCATGGCCGGGAATTTTTATCTTCAAAGATAATGAAATCCGGCCGATAGAAAGCATAATCGGATTAAAAGTTGTTAAAAAAATACTTTTTAAGTTTTTTAATCGTAATTTTATAACGCAATTAATACCATGACTTGATACGGAAATTCAAACATCCAAAGGACAGCAATATACACTTGATAACTTAATATTATAACTCCATGAAAAAAACCTTATGCGCATCAATTGCAATGTGTTTTGCCTCTTTATGCTGGGGTCAGCTCCCGCAGGTGGCATCGGTTGAACGTGTTGCCCTCCCGGCGGGGATAGACGTAAGCATGGCGGCGCTGAGCCCCGACGGCAGCTATGCCGTGGTGTCTCCGCTGTCAGGCATCGGCCTTTCAAAACTTGATTTTGCCTCGTCAGAGATCACAGAGATCTCGAAGACGGCGAGCCCGCTGCTGCTCGACTTCACAGCCGACAGCCACAATGTTATCTTCCGCGAAAGCAGCTATGACAAAAACCATCGCCGCATGGTGGCGCTGAAATCTTATGACGTCAACGCCAAGAAGATTCAGACCATCGTCGAGCCGACACGACGCCTGCAGGGCTTTGCAACCGACGGTACGACAGCTGTCGCCGTCGACAACGGCCGCATGCGTTCAAAAGCTTACGGACATAAGACACCCGTTACACGAGCAGTGCTGTCTATCGATCTCGGCAAGCTTTGTGTCAGCCGCAACGGCAAGACAGAGGCCATCGCTCCGCTTGGTGACAGATGCAACAGCTATCTCTGGCCGTCGCTTTCGCCCGACGGCAAACGTATCGTCGCTTTCGGCGTCGGCACCGGTGCTTTCACCTGCAATCTCGACGGCAGCGACGTGCACGAACTCGGCATGTATCGTGCTCCCAAATGGCTAGACAACAATGTTATCGTCGCCATGGACGATCATGACAACGGTGTCGTGACAATAAAGTCGACAATCATGGCCATCACCGCCGACGGCTCAGATAAAGTGGCCCTCACGGCAGACTCTGTAGTGGCGGTATTCCCCAGCGTCGCCAAAAACAAAGTGGGCTTCACTACACCGCAGGGCGAATTCTATATCATTAACCTCAAATAAGTAAGTCAGTCATGAAATTCAGACATATCATTCTCGCCGCTGCCGCGCTGGCATGTGCCGCAGCCACAGTTGATGCAAAGAATATCGAGGACTACCGCATATATATCAATCCCGGCCACGGCGCTTGGGACGGCGGTGACCGTCACATGGGCACTGTAAAACACGGCCCGGCAACATATCTCGACACTTGCGGTTTCTTCGAGACCAATACCAATACCTGGAAAAGCCTTGCCTTGCTCCAGCGTCTGGCCGAGTACGGTTTCAAATATGACCCGACCCTCAACCCGTTTCCCGCTGACTTTGTAGGCTATAACTGCAAAGATAAGCTCCACGACATTCAGACCAATGCCGACGAAGACTTCCGCTATGGAGCCGCGCGCGACATGAGCCAAGGCCTTGTGATGAGCCATGTCAAAAACGGTGTCAGCCGCGACATCAACGAGATAGCCATGGAAGTCGAGGCAAATAATTTCGACCTCTTCATCTCGGTCCACTCCAACGCCAACTACGACGGTGCAACATCAAACTACCCTGCGATGTTTATCCGTGGCGAGAACCGCGTCGAAGGTTCACCCGGCTCTGCCGATATCTCGCGCGCCATATGGCCTTATGCTTTCGCAAACACTCACTCTCAGTGGTCAAACTACTCGATGACAAATCCGAGTCTCAATTACGACGTCGACTTCTGGAACGGCGACTATGCCTTGACCGACCACGGCAACGGCAATGTCGTCAAAGGCTATTACGCCGTTCTGCGTCACAATGTACCGGGCCTGCTCATGGAGGGATACTTCCACACCTATCAGCCTGCCCGCCACCGCGCCATGAACCCCGACGTCTGCAAGATCGAGGGTGAGGCATATGCACGCGGCATCGCCGATTATCTCGGCGTGGCACAGGAATCGACCGGCGACATCTACGGCATCGTCCGCGACCTCCACGAACGTTTCCGTCATCAGTTCTACACCGCTCCGTCGTCAAGCCCCGACGCATTCCTGCCCATCAACAACGCAACAGTCAAGCTGCTCAAAGACGGCAATGTAGTCGACACATATACTACTGACGACGAATATAACGGCGCTTTCGTTTTCCGCAAACTCGAGCCCGGTACATACACTATCGAAGTCACCGCCGAAGGCTATAAGGCCGCCGACGAACTCTACTGCGGTCCGTTTGAAGTCAAAGCCGCCCAGACCGTCTTCCCCTGTGTCTATATCGAAAACGAAGCTTACGAGCCACCGGCTGTCGTAGCCGCCGATTATATCGACGAAATCACGACTCCGGCCATCGGTGCCGCCTCTTCTTACAACTTCAACAGCTCCATTCTTGACAAAGAAATCGCCCAGCTTGCCGACAAGACTGTTCGCCGTCTTATCGCCAAAGGCGATAAACTCTATGTCCTCGCACACGATGCTGCCAAAGAGCCCTATATCTATGTCATCGACGCTGCCAAACTCGACGTTGTCGCTGAAGTCAGCACCGAAGGCGCCGAAGGCACCATGAAACGCATCGGCGACATTCAGGTCACTACCGACGGCACACTTGTCGCATCGGGCGAACAACTCAACTTCATCAACGCCGACCAGGTCGAACCGGGCGAAGTCATGGGCGAATGTAACTTCTACAAATGGGAGAACAATGATGCAGGTCTGCCGACAGGCAAGCCCGTCAAGTGGTTCGGCACGACAGCCACGGCCAACTTCTACCGCGCCGTCACCGGCTTTACATTCGGCTATTCGGGCAGCACGACCGAAGGTGTCATCTATCTGCCATCGTATTCAACATATTACGAGCGCAAAGTATGGCTCAACGTAATCGACATCATGGAAGGAGAAGTCGCCGGCACACGTTTTGTCAACCAGACACGCGACAACATGAACATGGACGCTCTCGGCGACGATGTCACAGTCTCTGTCTCGCCTCTCAACAGCGCTTCATTTATTGTCAACAGCTCTAAAGTGGCTCCGATGCAGTTCAACGGTGCAGACTATAATCTTGAAAAAGCAGCTGCCGACAACTTTGCCGGTCGTGAAGGCTACTTCAAGTTTGCCGGTCACTCGATGATGGCTGTCGCAGACATAGCCGCAGACGGCAAGCACGCCGGCGTACGCCTCTATGACATCACCGACGGCCTTGACAAACTCGCCGCAGTGCAGACAGCCAATACGGCCATGGAAGCCGTCGAGAACACCTCATTTGCAGCCGCAGGCCGCACAACCGTTCTCCGCAACTCTGACGACGAGATCACAGCCGGCAACATCGATCTCTATACCGTGCGCGGCAATCTCGTCAGCCGTTTCACCACCGCCGGTGTCGAGCAGCCCGTTGTCCGCGGCAACTATGCCTACGGCTTGACCCGGAAAATCGACGGCGATATCTACGAACTCTCGTTCAAGCTCACCGACGACGCCATCGCGTCTGTCGAACTTGTCGCCACCGACGATAACGCGACCGAAGACCGAGTCGTGACCGTCGCCGCCGCACAATCATTCAAAAAAGGTGATAACAGCGTCACCGTCGACAGCAAGGAAATCGTCGGTAACTACAACTGGCGTGTCGTCGTCGAGAATGAAGCCGTGCCTGCAGTAGGCCGCATCTTTGACAGCGGCATCGTCTCGAGCGGTGTCACCATCGACCTCAACCCCGAGAGCGACCTCTTCGGCAACCTCTATGTCGCAGACAAAGGCGTCCGTCAGATCTGCGGCTACAACGCAGCTCTCGAGCCTCTCGCAGGTTCGCCCTATCTGCCTTCGATGTGGGATCTCAGCGTCGGAGCATCACCCTGGCGTCTGGCCGTGCTGCCCACAGGCAAACTACTCATCAGCGACTGGAGTGACGCAAACGGCGGCCTATATCTCTTCGACCCCGCCAATCCTTCTGCAGGTCGCAGCAACTTCTTCGCCGGCACAATCAAAAAGTCGAGCGGCGAATGGATCTATGACGGCGCTACCATAGGCGGCTCGACATCAGGCATGGCCGTTGTCGGCTCAGGCGAAGACACGCGTATTGTCAGCTTCCAGGAAGACTGGCCAACCGACTATCAGCTTAACTTTGTCTACTATGATCTGGGCACAAAAGAGCAGATCGACTTCCAGCCCACTCAACCCGATACATATAAAGAGATTTCGCGCTATCTCGTCAATGGCAATGTCGACGTTGTCGTCCGCGAGCAGGGCATGGCTCTCGGCCAGGTACGCGGTGCCGGCAACAACACCAAAGGTGTACCGGCCTTCATCGTCACCGACACCGAAGGTAACATCATCTACAACTCGGGCAATGACTGGAGCGAACTCAACGGCAGCGTAGGCCTTATCGGTCTCAACAGCGATGCGTCTATCTTCGTTGTTCAGGATGCAGGCACCAAAATGCACGTATGCTCTGTCGAATGGGAGCCCGAATTCAAACTCACCGAGCTTTATACATTCGACGTCCTCGGCGGCAACGGTTCTGACGCCAACAGCTATCAGGCCGCTTTCGACCCCGCCGGCAACCTCTATGTCGCCAGCCGCGCGTCGATGAGAGCTTTCTCGCTCCCGCGCGCCGCACAGCAGACAGCCACCCCGGCCAAGGCCGAATACCTGATCAACGGCAAGATGGACGGTGTTGGCGATATCATAACAGCCGATATCGACAATAATGCCCCCGTGCAGTATTTCAACCTTCAGGGCATCGAGATGCCGTCTGACAACCTCCCCGCCGGCGTTTACCTTCGTCGTCAGGGCAAGACAGTCACCAAAGTCGTGGTCAAATAATCGCGGCTCAACAAACATCCCTTGTATAACAAAGGCGGCCCTTTCGGGTCGCCTTCGTTATTGTATGCTAATAGATAGTAATGTATCGATTTTCGTCGGGTGTTATTTGCCGGTAAGGATCTTTTTGATGTCGTTGAGTTTTGTGAGTGCTTCGAGCGGGGTAAGATTGTTGATGTCCGTGCCGATGATTTCGTCGCGTACCTGTGCCAGGACGGGGTCGTCGAGCTGGAAGAAGGATAGCTGCATGCCTCCTGTCGATTCGGTCAGGGCACCGAGGTTTTTGGCTGCTTCGTCGCGGTCGCGTCCCGACTCGAGTTTCTCGAGTACGGCACCGGCACGTCTGACGATGCTGCGGGGCATGCCGGCGAGCTTGGCCACATGGATGCCGAAACTGTGTTCGCTGCCGCCACGGGCGAGTTTGCGCAGGAAGACGACCTTGCCGTCGATCTCTTTGACCGAGACGTTGTAGTTGGCTATGCGTCCGTAGATGGCTTCCATTTCGTTCAGTTCATGATAATGGGTGGCAAACAGAGTCTTGGGGTGAAGCCCGTCGGTCTGATGGATGTGTTCGACGATGGCCCAGGCGATCGAGATGCCGTCGTAGGTTGATGTGCCTCGGCCGAGCTCGTCGAAGAGGATGAGCGACCGGCGGCTCATATTGTTGAGTATCGACGCAGCCTCGTTCATCTCGACCATGAATGTCGACTCGCCGAGCGAGATGTTGTCGCTGGCGCCGACGCGGGTGAAAATCTTGTCGACGATACCGATATGAGCGCTTTCGGCGGCGACGAAGCAGCCGATTTGGGCGAGGATGACGTTGAGCGCCGTTTGGCGCAGCAGGGCCGATTTACCCGACATGTTGGGGCCGGTGATCATCATTATCTGTGTCGACTCGTTGTTGAGGGTGACGCTGTTGGATATGTATGGTTCGCCGGGCGGCAGTTCTTTCTCGATGACGGGATGGCGAGCTTCGACGAGTTCGAGGACGAGCGAATCGTCGACGACTGGACGGTTATAGCGGTTCTCGGCTGCCACACGGGTGAATGACAGCAGGACGTCGAGGCGCGACAGCATCCCGGCGTCGAGTTTCAGCGCCGGGATAAAAGTGGCTACGGCAGCTACGAGTTCCGAGTAGAGCCGGGCCTGGATGACTTCGATTTTCTCCTGGGCTCCGAGTATTTTTTCTTCGTATTCCTTGAGTTCCTGGGTTATGTAGCGCTCGGCGTTGACGAGGGTCTGTTTTCTGATCCACTCGGGGGGCACTTTGGCTTTATGGGTGTTCGTGACCTCGATATAGTAGCCGAAAACGTTATTGAAGCCTATTTTGAGCGACGGGATGCCGGTCAACTCGCTTTCGCGCGCCTGCAGTCTGAGCAAGTAGTCTTTGCCGCGGTAGGCTATCTCACGCAGCTCGTCGAGCTCGGTGTCGATGCCGTCTTTGATGACGTCACCGCGGTTTAGGGCAATAGGAGTGTCCTCGCGTATCTCACGACCGATGCGTTCGCATATGGTCTGGCAAGGGTTGAGTTGTTCGCCGATACCGGCAAGTGCGGGCTGATCAGAGGCGAGACAGAGGCGACGTATGGGCTCGACAGCCTTGAGAGCGGCGTGAAGTTGCAGAAGTTCGCGCGGCGAGATGCGTTCGGTGGCTACTTTCGAGACGAGACGCTCGACATCACCGATGACTTCGAGTAGCGATCGCAGACGGTCGCGCACATCGGGCTCGCGGAAAAAGTAGTCTACGACGTCGAGGCGGTCGTTGATGGCCTTGGGGTCTTTCAGGGGAAAGAGCAGCCAGCGGCGAAGCAGACGTCCGCCCATGGGTGTGACGGTGCGGTCAATGACATTGAGCAGACTTTTGCCGTCGGGATCGAGCGGTTCGATCAGCTCGAGGTTTCGCACGGTGAAGCGGTCGAGACGCACATATTTCTCTTCTTCGATGCGGGAAATAGAGGTGATATGTGATGTCAGTGTGTGGCGCGTGATGTCGAGGTAGTGAAGTATGGCGCCGGCAGCGATTATAGCCTCGTGCATACGGTCGATGCCGAATCCTTTGAGAGAGGCGGTACCAAACTGCTTGCGCAGGCGTTCGTTTGCGGCATCGTCGGTGAAGATCCAGTCGTCAAGCTCGAATGTCACGGGTTTGGCACTGAGCATCTCGACCGCGCGCTCTTTGTTGCCGCGCTCGACGATGAGCTCTTTGGGGTCCATGTTAGACATGATTTTGTCAACATAGTCGGCTGTGCCTTCGGCGGCGAGGAATTCGCCGGTGCTGATATCGAGAAAGGCCACGCCGACACTCTGCTTGCAGAAGTGTATGGCGGCGAGGAAGTTGTTCTCGCGGTGGTTGAGGACGTTGTCGCTGATGGCGATGCCGGGGGTGACGAGCTCGGTGATGCCGCGCTTGACAAGTTTTTTTGTCAGCTTGGGGTCTTCGAGTTGTTCACATATGGCGACACGTTTGCCGGCTCTGACGAGTTTCGGCAGGTATGTGTCGAGGGCGTGGTGGGGGAAGCCGGCGAGCTCGACATATTGCGACACGCCGTTGGCGCGACGTGTGAGGGTAATACCGAGAATCTCGGATGCTGCGATAGCGTCGTCTGAGAATGTCTCATAGAAGTCTCCGACCCTGAAAAGCAGGACGGCGTCGGGATGTTTCGATTTCATCTCGACGTATTGTTTCATCAGGGGTGTTTCTACTATTTTCTTGGCCATTGCTATTTGACTCCTGATGCTATCTTTTTCTGACGTGCCGGGATGGCAAGCGACGTGTAGATCTGTATCGCGGCGCCGGCAAGCGTAAAGGCGAGCCAGTCGCGCATCGCGGCGTCGGGCCAAAATAAGAAGAATGTTGCAGCGCAGAAGAATATGGCGCTCCACGATTCGATGCGACGCAGGCGTTTAAGACGGTCGTCGTTGTCGTTATAACGGCTGAACAGACGGCAGATCAGCAGCCACAGGGCTCCTGCGCCGAAGAGGTAGCGATACCATACGGCTGTCTGTGCGGCAGGGCCTGACAGTAATGGGACGACCGTTGCGGCGGCGATAGCCAAAAGGCCTATGGGTGCCCATTTATCGAGCGAGCGCGCCTTATTGTTTTTTTTATTCATGTGTGAAAAGTCTTTGAAAATTAATCGTCGAAGACATAGACATCTTCGTCGGCACGTTTCATATTGTGTTGCTCACGCACGACCTGTTCCATCACCTCGGGATCTGATGTCAGACGCCTGTTGAGGTCTTTGTAATATGCTATAGAGTCGCGTGTGACGGCGACCTCCTGTTCAAGGCTGTCAATGACCTGCTGGTATTCGATTTTTTTCATGATCGAGGTGTCACTGAAAAAAATCATATAGGCTATGCCGGCGATGACAATGAGTGTCACAGCTGAGAAATAGCGCTTTAGCCAGTTTGTACTGCCGTAAGAGTCAGATGCCATTCGTTGAAAATTTAATGTAAGCAAAATTACAAATTTCCGAGCTATGCCAAAAATTATCCACGGCTAAATTTAAAAAAACGGCGCAGGCATACCGCAATTACACGATATGCCTGTGCTATGAGTTGGTTATAGCCGGTGTTACTGCATCATTGACAACACTTTGTCGTAATCTGTAAGTACTTTTTTGATCAACGGGGCCATGTCGTAGTATGTGTATTCGGCAAGACGGCCGCCAAAGGTAACGTCGGGCTCGCGGTTGGCGAGGTCGTGGTAACGGGCATAGATGGCGGTGTTACGTACATCATTGACGGGATAAAGCGCTTCCATGCCTTCGCGGTATTCGAGGGGATATTCTTTTATGACAACTGTCTTGGGTGCGTCGGCACATTCTTTGTGGAAGTGTTTGTGCTCGCAGACGCGTATGTAATCGTGGTCGGCTGTGTTGTCGGTAATGACACCGCATGGCTGCGCCCACGGTTTGTCGATGACTTCGGTTTCGAAGCGTATCGAGCGATAATCAAGACGGCCGAAGCGGTAGTCGAAGTATTCGTCTACCTTGCCGGTAAAGATGGTGTGGCGGGCGATGTCCTTGTAGGTGTCGCGCTCTTTGAAATAGTCGACACCAAGACGCACCTCGGTGCCTTCGAGAAGTTTGTCGATCAATTTATTGTATCCGCCGACGGGAACACCTGTATAGGCGTCTTCGAAGTAGTTGTTGTCGTATGTGAACCGCAGCGGAATTCGTTTTATCAGAAACGAGGGGAGCATTGTGCACGGACGTCCCCATTGTTTCTCGTTGTAGCCTTTGACTAGCAGATTATATATGTCTGTGCCCACCATTGCTATGGCCTGGTCTTCGAGGTTGAGCGGGTGCTCGGGGGCACTGCTGCGCTGGCTGTCGATGACGGCTTTGGCCTCTTCGGGCGTCTTTGTGCCCCACAGGGCTTCAAAGGTGTTCATATTGAAAGGGAGATGACGCAACTCGCCGTTGACGTCGAGCGCCATCGGCTCATGGACATAGGGTTGCATTTCGACAAGCGACGAGACATAGTTCCATATCTCGGGGTCAGATGTGTGGAAGATGTGCGGACCGTAACTGTGGACGGTGACGCCTTCGATGTTTTCACAGCGGAGATTGCCGCCGGCTACTTCGCGCCTGTCGATGACAAGGCAACGCAGGCCGTCGCGTCGGGCTCGATGGGCAAATGTGGCTCCGTAGAGACCGGCTCCCACAATTAAAAAATCATATTCTTTTGACATTGATTATCTGTTAAAGGTTTGTGTTTGGTGAAATATGTTGTCAAGTGATAACGGAGATACAGCCTTTTGGTTTTTGCAAAGGTAATGACAAAATGGTTAAAATGCAAATTTGCCGTTTGAAAGTGTGTATTATAACGAAAAAGTCCTGACGGAAACCGCCAGGACTTTTTTTGAAAACAGTTATAAAAAATTTATATCGCTTATCGGCGGTATTAGTCGATGAGTTCGTCGGCTTTGTAACCGCCCATTTCGCGGATGGCGTTTTTGAGCATGACATATTGCTGGAAAAGGTGGTTGACGGGCACTTCACCTTTGGTATAATCATGCATCGGGCTCTTGAGGAAGAAGCTGAGGAAGCGCTGTATGCCGTGACGGCCGGCGCGTGCGGCGAGGTCGCTCAGGAGCACGAGGTCGAGGCAGAGAGGAGCGGCGAGAATTGAGTCGCGGCAGAGGAAGTTGATCTTGATCTGCATAGGATAACCCATCCAACCGAAGATATCGATATTGTCCCAGCCTTCTTTGTTGTCGTTGCGCGGGGGATAGTAGTTGATACGCACTTTGTGGAAGTAGTCGGTGTAGAGGTCGGGTTGCTCTTCCGGAACGAGGATAGACTCGAGTGTAGAGAGCTTGCTGACTTCTTTTGTGCGGAAGTTGGCGGGTTCGTCAAGGACAAGGCCGTCGCGGTTACCGAGGATGTTTGTCGAGAACCAGCCCGAGAGACCGAGGCAGCGAGTACCGATGATGGGTGCGAAACCCGATTTCACGAGAGTCTGGCCTGTTTTGAAGTCTTTGCCTGCGATGGGCATGCCTGTTTTCTCGGCGAGCTCCCACATTGCGGGGATATCGACGGTGGTGTTGGGAGCACCCATGATGAAGGGGCAGCCTTCCGAGAGTGCTGCATAAGCGTAGCACATAGAAGGTGCGATATGCTCTTTGTCGTCGGCTTTCATTGCGGCCTCGAGGGCTGCGAGTGTGCCATGGACTTTCTCGTCAACGGGTACGTAGACTTCGGTTGAAGCGGCCCAGAGGACAACAACGCGGTCAACGCCTTTTTCTTTTTTGAAGTTGCGGATGTCTTCGCGAAGCTGCTCGACCATGTCCCAGCGATCTTTGACATCTTTGACGTTGTTGCCGTCGAGACGTTTTGCATAGTTGTGGTCGAAAGCGGCTTTTAGGGGTTTGATGGCTTCGAGCTCGTCGCGGACGGGGTTGATGTCTTTCTCTTTGAGGACTTCAGCGTTCATCGCTGACTCGTAAGCGTTTGCGGGATAAACGTCCCAGGCGCCGAAGACGATGTCGTTGAGAGAGGCGATGGGTACGATTTCGTTATATTTGAGATATTTTTTGTCAGCACCTTCTCCGACGCGGATTTTGTCGTATTGCGTCATCGAGCCAACGGGTTTGGCGAGGCCTTTGCGGGCCATAAGAACACCTGTCATAAAAGTAGAGGTGACGGCTCCGAGGCCGACAACCATAACACCAAGTTTGCCTTCAGCAGGCTTAACATTTGAGTTGCTCATTTTTAAGAGTGTTTTGATTAGTTTATTTTTGTTTTTTGTTTTTTTCGATTTTTTAGCCTCAAAAAGAGGCTTACGCTTCACAAAAGTGTGTAAAAGTACATATACTTTTTTAATTGCAAAAAAAATTATAGTATAAAGTTGTGAAATTTTTGCAAACTTTAGTTAATAGTTGGTCTGTTTGGAAAAATTAGGTTAATTTTAATCGAGATTAGAGCATTTTATGTTAAACGGATTTAATATGGCTTCTGCGATTTCTTCGAGTGTAGCGAACGTCTGATATGCTACAGTCTGTTTTTTTGCTGCCGATATGGGCGCCGGGGCAAGTAGGGCGGTCTTGCAGCCGACAGAGGCGGCGGGGATTATGTCTTTGTCGAGGCTGTCACCAACGACAAGGCAGTCGCCGGGGTTGAAGCCGAGGGCAGTCGCCGCAATGGCGAACATTCGGGAGTCGGGTTTGCGTATGCCTATGACGGCGCTCTCTATGACAGAGCGGAAGCAGTCGCGGATGCCGAAATCGCCGAGGACAGCCATGATGTTGCCGTAGAAGTTGCTGACAAGAGCCAGGGGGTATACGGCGCCGAGACGCCGCAGCAGCGGTGCGGCACGGTTGATGTGGCTGCGAGCTATGCCATAGCAAATATCAGTGATTTCGCCCGCGAGGCTGTCGGCGCCGTCGGGGAGAAGGCCACGGGAGGCGAGACGGTCGAACTGCAGGGCGGTTTTGACGTCGAGGGTGTCGGCGAATGTGAAGCCCGGGGCAATGAGGTCACCGGAGCCGAGCGCACGCTCGGCACTGACATATGCGTCATAGAAGTCGGTGCGGTCGATGTCAAGACCAACGGCGCGCCAAGCGTCGTAGAACACATCGCACCAATGCACACCTCCGGTGTCGAGTGTGCCACCATAGTCAAAGATGACGGCCTTTATGTCAGTATATCCCATGCTCAATGTCGGCTGTCATTATGCGGCAGATCTTTTCATGGCGTCGCACCATATAAATAAGTATGAGGTTGAAGACGGTCAGTTCGACAGCGAAGTAGACCCAGGGGTGTCCGGCAAGCAACGAGGCGAAGAGCACTATGGTGCGCCAGTTGAACGACAGGATGTTGGTGTATTTCATCAGCGGGAGCGACAGTTGCCTGAAATCATCGCGAAGCTTGTCGGGCAGCAGTCCGACTGGGTAGCGTTCTTCAATCAGATGGCGTAGTCGCTGCAGACTCGGCGTTGCAGCCTCCTGTGAAACAGTATAACAGATATATGCCTTAAGAATAAGTCGTTTCCTGAAGTCTGTGGCCTCGGCGAGGCGGCGGCGCAGCCGAGCTGATGATTCGAGTTCGCTCCCACTCTCGCCCTTGATGATATATAGGTGCATCTGTCGGTAGTAATCTGCCATTGCCGCCTGACGGGCATGACAGACGGCGGTGACAACAGCCATAGTTATGATAATCCAAGTATGAGCTGCAAAAAAAGGAGATGTCGCTATCTCACGCAGAATGATACTTATGTATATGGCTGCAAACCATATATCACCACACAGACCGTCGAGAATCCGGCCAAGCCGCGAGTATTGCCGTGTCATTCTGGCGAGCTGCCCGTCAGCGCTGTCAAAAGAGTTGGCCCAGACGAGCAGCAGCATGCCGATGATGTTGATCGTAAGGCTGTTGAAATAGAATGCCACGGCCGCGCCTATGCCTATGAATATGGCAGCGACGGTTATGACATTGGGGGTTATGCCGAGCCGTTGTGCCAGACATGCCCACAGATAGCCGATCGGACGGTAGAATGCCAGATCGATATGCTCCTCTGTGTCAAGAGACTTGAGTGAGTCGAGATAATTTTTACTTGAATTTTTTAAGTTCATAGGTTTTTTGGCGCAAGAAGTCGCCGAGAGCTTCGGGCGATTGGGAGTGCCGTGCCTGTTCGTCGGGCGATATGGGTTGGCCGATGCTAATATGCATCTCTGTGCCTACTTTGCGGAAGACTTCGGCCGGAAGACGTAGCGAGCGGGCGGGCCAGCATGCGTGTCCCAGGAAATTACACCAGGCGCTGTTACTGCCGTGGAAGAAAATAGGAATGACCGGCACTTTGGCGCGCTCGATCAACTGTAGGATCGATTTCTGCCAGGGACGGTCCTGCAGACCGTGGCAAAGAGTCGTCTTGCTCATTGCGCCGGCGGGGAAGAAACCTATTGGCTCGCCGCTTTTTATCTGGCGCAGAGCTTCGCGTATGCCGTTGACGGAGACAGCCCTTTTGGCCGGGTCATTTGAGGCCCAGGCGTCGACGGCGATGAAGTTGGGCCGCATGGCGCCTATGCGGTTGAGTATCATGTTTACCATGACTTTAAACTTGGGACGCCTACGCGTGATGAGGTATATAAGGGCAATGCCGTCAAGGGCGCCGAAAGGATGGTTGCTGACGGTGATGAACGCGCCTTCGGGAAGATGATCGAGTATCTCTTCGTTGTCGATACGAAGTTTTATCTTAAACTCGTCGATAAGGAGGCGTTTGACAAATTCGGGGCCGGGTGTGTCACAGCATTTGGCGTGGACAGCGTTGACCTTGTCGACCGAGAGGAATCTGAGCAGTCTGTTGACGAGTTTTTCGTGGCCGTCGAGCTTCGGCACCATCTGACGTATGTCGTCGTAGTTCAGTACGTCGGGGCGTATTATTTCGGCCGGTGTTTCTTTATCTGACATAGATTATTTCTTTGGGGTTATGAATGCGACGTATCGGGCGATGAAGCGGCCGAAGGCCGGAAGGCGCATCATGGCGTATTCGAAAACAGCATAGCCGACGAAGGCACAAGCAATGCCACCCAATACATCTATAATATAATGATGAGAGGTATATACAGCTGTAAACCATATACCGAGAGTCACGACGGCCAAAACGATGCGCCATGCCGTCGGCGTCTTATAGCGCAGGGCGTAGATCAGAGCGACGAGGGTGTAGGCCGAGTGGAGCGACGGCAGTGCTGCGAAGACGTTTGAGTTACGGGCATAAAGCGCATTGAAGATACCGAGGCCTGTCATGTCATCGAAACGTCCTAGACCGGCGACATCGCCGGGAGTGTCAAGCACGGGTTCGAGTCCGTGAAGAGCCACATACCACGGCGGAGCAGCCGGATGTATGTAGTAGAACGTGAAACCGATAAGGTTGACGAAAAGGAAGACGAGCGAGAAGTGGACATAGGCCTCCTCGCGGCCCTTGAAGTAGAGATACAGCCCGAAAATGATAGGGACGGGAACCCAGCACAAATAGAACAGTCCGCCGAGAAAATCCATCAGCGGGCAGTTGTGCAGGGCGAAAAATTCGTTCGGAGTGACTGTCGCGCCCGACGCCGCGGCAATGCCGAAGAGCGATTTTTCGGTTTCATAAAGCCCCGCGACATCGATAGGGTTGACCATATAGTTGGGACATATGTTCATCCAGTCGTATGAGATGCCGAAGATGCAGAAAGGAATAAGGGCAACGATCAGCCGTCGGGTAGCGTCGTTGACAAAAAACAGTGCTGCGATGAGCACCGCCATCGCCGGATGTTCGGGGCGAAAGCCTATGAAAGCGGCCGTCACGGCGAGCCACAGCAGAAGAGCGGTGATACAGACCGCGCTTTCTTTGAGGCTTGGAGTCCGGAGTTTCATCATTTATCTTTTGCTGTGAGCTGTTTGCGGCAATGGTTGATGCGGGCGAACGCCGTGAGGTTGGCAAAGACGGCGATTATGCCCATGGCGATGACCAGGATGATGTTGGGATCGAAGTCAGACTCGGGGCTTATGCATTGACCCGTGATGCCTGTGGCAAGAGAGGCGGCGGCTGTGACGACGACGCGTTCGGGTCGCTGCATGAAGCCTATCTTGCATTCGAGGCCGAGACCTTCGGCGCGGGCGCGTACATAGCTTACCATTATGCTGCCTACGAGGGCTATAAATGTAATGAGGGCGCCGATAATGTCACCGAGCTGTATGAGATAGTAGGCTATACCACCGAGGGTGAAGAGCTCGCAGTAGCGGTCGAGCACCGAGTCATACATGGCCCCGAAAGTCGATGTCATGTTGCCCAGACGCGCCACCTGGCCGTCGAGCATATCGAAAAGCGAAAAGCCGATGATGAGGGCGCCGGCCAAAGTTACGAGCGAGAAGTCGAGGTCGCCTCCGGTGGCGACACGGTAGCCAGTGATGACAAACACAACAGCTGCGGCTATATTGCCGAGAAGGCCGACGGTGGTCACCATGTTGGGCGTGATGCCGACTTTGATCATCAGCCGTACGAAAGGATTGATGACAGCATAGATGCCTTGCTGGAGAGAGTCACGCGATTGTTTTGCGGTATGTTTTATATCCATCTCAAAAATATTTTGTGTTGAATAGTTGCTTTAAATATTGTTTCGGCCTCAGCGCTTTCTGAAACCGAGGAAATTGACGAAGCCAATGGCATATGGGTCAAACTTCGTTGGTCTGTAGACAAAGTAGCGTTGGAGGGCAAAATTCCAGAACCATGAGACGAGCAGTGACACGGCGAGGGTCGATGCTGCGAATATGCCGTCGGGCGTGAAGCCCATGTCGAGCAGGAATTGCCAGTGTGCCAGCGCCTCGCAGGTGAATGTGGTACCGTACATATTAAGAAGGAGACTGCCGGTCCATACGAGGATATATTTGACGATGACGGCTTTGACGCTCTGTCCGGCTGCGTGGAATGTAAACCTGTAGTTTATCGTGCAGTTGACGATGCCGCCGACAGCGGCGCCGCAGGCAACCGACAGGTTTGAACGATAGAACGGATCGAGGGCAGCAAAGACAAAAGCAAACATCAGCATGCGTGTGGCAAGGTCGGCCCATGATGCAGCCTGAGATGAAACTATAGATCTCAGAAATGTGAAAAACAGCGAGTCGTTGTTGAGAATCTTGTCACCTGCTTTCTTTATTTTACCCATAGTCATAAAATAAAGAGGTTGATAACAAGAATTATCGCGGCAGAATATATACCGGCTAAAATATCGTCGGCCATCATGCCGTATCCTCGCGGCAATTTTTCCATAGCGCGGATACCCAACGGTTTGACGATGTCAAAGAAGCGGAAGAGTGCGAGTGACAATACAATCTCCCACCACGGGCAGCCGGCGAAGACAGGCAGCAGTGATATCCATTGGCCGACGGTCTCGTCGACGCAGGCCACGACGGGGTCTTTGCCCCAGTAAAGTTCCGAGACCGAGCTGGCCCATGTACCGGCGACAGTGAAAAGCACTACCGCCGCGACGGTTACACCGAATGTAACAGCTGATGAAGCCCAGAGATAAAGAGGCAGCCACAATATTATGGCGAGTATCGCTCCCCATGTGCCGGGAGCTACGGGAAGGAAGCCGAAGCCGAACGATGTCGCTATAAGCTTCGGGAAAAGCGGGAATTTTTGACCGGCGCGCGGCGCGCCGCTTGGATCGATGCGTCTCATGCCGGATTATGATTTTTTGTTTAAGTGCTCTTTTATCGCCGACATAACGCACTTGGCAATATATGGCGCCGCCTCGTTGCGGCAGGGAGCGAAGCTCGGCCAGTCATTGAAGTCGATTATCTGTAAGTCGCCCTCGGGCGATAGAATTGCATCGCCGCCGTAAATCTTTATGTCAAGCACGTCGGCCGCGCGGCGGCATATGGTCTTGAGGTATTCGGGATTGAAGCCGGCGGGAACTTTGTCGACGCTTCCCTTTGCCTGTGGAGACTTGAAAGGGAAGAACCAATAGAAGAACTGAGTATCACAGACTCCGTAGAACTTCAGGAGGTCGCCTTCGAGATGGCGGTTGATGACGGCGCGCTTTATGCCTCGTAGAAAATACTCCTGAAGCACTTCCTGGGCCTCTTCGGGGTGTCGCGCATAGCTGACATCCTCTTTGTGCATGGCGTGGAAGTCGCCGCGTTTGATCCAGCAGCGGGTGATGCCGGCCTTTATGAGGTTGTCTTTTATGGCTTCGTCAGTATTTACCATTAGACTTTCGGGGTGGGGTATGTTGCTGCCGAGAAGTATTCGGGTCATGCGCTCGCGGGTGCAATTCTCAATGCCGTAGCCCGAGTTTATCACCAGCGCCCCGGCGTCTTCGCGTTTCTGTAACAGGTCGATAGAACGCAGTTCGCGACACATGTTTATTATGATGTCTTCTGTGACAGCGCCGGCGTTGAACTGCTCTTCGCTGTATATGTTGACCTCGCAGCCGCGTTTGCGCAACTGCTCGGCGGCGATGTTGAGAATGGCGGCGTCGTTGCCTATATGATTGGGTGAATATGCGCCCGCCCGCATAATACCCGCTATTTTTATCTCAGCCATGTCGGTGAAATGATTGGAATTATTACAGTCTGCAAAAATACAACGAATAATTGACTTCTGCAACAGCCAAATGTTTGCCTGATTTGCCAATAAAATAGTCTGTTCGACGCTTGTAAAAGTCGGGACTTCGCAGATGTGAATTATAATTTGAAAAATCAATGGCGGTTTTTCGTTGCTTTTGTGTAAATTTGCAGCCTAATACATAATTGATAATAAATAGTTAATGGAAAAGTCAGCGCCGCGTTGGACAGAGATCGAACATCTTCCCAAATGGGACGAGGAGTTTTATGATGTTTACACTGCCAAAAAATTTGGCAAATGGGTCATGCTCAAAACTCTTAAACCCGAGTTTAAGGATGATGAGAAATATGAGCGGATGATCGAGCGCGAATTTGATGTCAGGTATAATCTGGCCCATCCCAATATTGTTATGATCAACGACTTTGAGGATGTACCGGGCGTAGGCCGCTGCATCATTACCGACGACGTTTACGGCGACTCGCTCCGCACGCTACTTGACGAGGGAAAAGTCACCGATCACCATATCTCTCAGTTGCGAAATCAGCTTGTCAGCGCGCTGGAGTATATTCAGTCTAACCATATCGCGCACCACCCGATACGCCCCGAGCGCATCATTTTCACCGAGAACATCGGCAATCTCAAACTCATCGATGTGGGCTTCGAGCAGCGGCCGGCGCTTACACCCTCGCAAGCCGGCGACGACATCATCAGCTATGGCCGCATTATACTTGAGGTGCTGAAGAAGACGGGCCATCACGATTCTCAACTCGAATATGTAGCCAACCGCTGCATTGATGCCGACTCGCGTCGTCGTTATCGCGACGCACATGCTCTGCGGGCCGCTCTCGAGGGACACCGAAGCAATCGTCTGTATATAATAATCATTGCCTTTCTAATTGTTATGGTAGCCATACTCGCATGGCTCTCGTCGCCTTACGCTCCGGCTTTTCCCACTACAAATTAACACCAGGAATTCATGTCAGTTACAATAAAACCCATCAAACCGACCAAAGACCAACTGAAACGTTATGTCGAGTTCGGCATCAACCATTATAAAGGCAACGATTACTATGTGCCGCCGCTGATTGTCGACGAGATTGCGACATTGTCGCCGACCAAAAACCCTGCATTCGATTACTCTACGTCATGCTCTTTTATGGCCTATCGTGACGACGTTCCCGTCGGACGCATAACGGCCATCATAAATGATGCATATAATAAAAAGACAGGCACCAAGACCTTGCGCTTCGGTTTTGTAGATTTCATAGACGACGCTGAAGTTGTCGACGCCCTTTTCGCCGCCGCCGAAGAATGGGGGCGCAAGCGCGGTATGACAGAGATTGTCGGACCTATGGGCTTTACCGACATGGATCCCGAGGGCATGCTCATCGAAGGCTTCGACGAGATGGGCACAATGGCTACAATATACAATTACCCATACTATCCCGAACATATGGAACGCATGGGCTTCGGGAAAGATGCCGACTGGATCGAGTATCGCATCAAGATTCCCGACGGTATCCCCGACAAGCATAAACGCATAGCCGATATAGTCAGAAAAAAATTCGGTCTTCGCATTGTGCCGGCCACTTCACGCAAAAAACTTAAGGACAGTTACGGGCGGGCGCTCTTCAAACTTATAAACGAAGCTTATTCAGGCCTTTACGGTTATGTTGAGCTTACCGACAAGCAGATCGATTATTATATCGATGCCTATCTCGGAGTCATACGTCTTGAAGATGTCTGTGTCGTGGTTGATTCTGACAACAAACTCGTTGCGATCGGTATTTCCATGCCATCACTGTCTAAAGCGCTACGAGCTTCGGGTGGGAAGCTTTTTCCCACAGGCTGGTGGCATCTGTGGAAGGCCATACGCGGCAAGACCGACGTCGTCGACCTGTTGCTTATAGCCGTAAAACCCGAGTATCAGAACAAAGGCGTCAATGCCCTGATGTTTACCTATTTGATACCAAACTATATCGCAAATGGCTATAAATATGCCGAGAGCAATGTCGAACTCGAAGGCAACGAGAATGTTCAAAAGCAATGGGAATATTTTGAACGTCGGCAGCACCGTCGCCGCCGCGCCTGGAAAAAGAAACTGTAGCGCTCTTAGGCCGGTCAGACTTTGAAATATATGGCAGTTAAATGATTACGGTCGTCTGTTTGCGTTTGTAAACAGACGACCGTTAATCGTAAGATACTAACACCTAATACCATACAGCAATGTTAATAACTTTTTGGTGTTAATATCACAAAAAACACTGTTTGGTGTTGTAAACTTATGCAAAAATTTGAGTAATTTTACGTTGTAAAATGCGCAAAGTATAATCACCTATGGACCAAGAAGTTTACCATATTCCGGCCCTACTGCCGCAGTGCCTTGAGGCCTTGGATCTTAAGCCCGACGGCATTTATGTCGATGCCACTTTTGGGGGAGGCGGCCATTCGCGTGCCATAGTAGAGAGACTTGGCGGTGACGGACACCTTTACTCATTCGATCAGGACGAAGACGCCGTGCGCCGAGCTTTCAGCGACGATCGGTTCACCATGGTCTATGGCAACTTCAGATATCTCACCAACTTTCTACGTTATTATGGAGTTGATCATGTCGACGGCATCCTTGCCGATCTCGGCGTGTCGTTCCACCACTTCGATGACGGAGAGCGCGGATTCTCGTTTCGTTCCGAAGGTCCGCTTGACATGCGCATGAATCGCCGCGCCGCCCTTACCGCCGCCGAAATAGTAAACAATTACGATGAAAAACGGCTTGCCGACATCTTCTATCTCTACGGCGAGCTTAAACAATCGCGCCGCATAGCTTCGGCCATTGTCGCCGCGCGAACAAAAGCGCCTGTAAATACGATCGAACATCTTCTCGAGACGGTGCGCCGGCTTGTCAACCCAAAAAAAGAGAAAAACGAACTCGCCCGCCTCTTTCAGGCCCTACGCATCGAGGTCAACGGCGAGCTCGACGCTCTGCGCCGTTTCCTGACGAGCGCCCTCACCGTACTCAGACCCGGCGGACGTCTGGCCGTCATAACATATCACAGCCTTGAAGACCGTCTGGTTAAAAACTTCATGCGCACCGGTAATTTCGAAGGCGACGTCGACAAAGACTTCTTCGGCCGCGTCGCCACACCCTGGCGCCTTGTCACGGCCAAACCCGTCGTGCCCGACGAAGACGAGATAGAGCGAAATCCGCGCAGCCGCAGCGCAAAATTGCGTGTGGCCGAAAAAATAACCGACGAGAACACACAATCATAAACCTCAGAGCAATGGGAATCTTTGAAAAATACAAACAGGCCAATACCCGGCGGCAGATCAAAAACGCCATCGATGTCACCACGCACGGCCGCGTGCTGTCGAGCCGCTTCTTTAAGCGCTATTTCGTGCAGACAACAGCCATCGTGGCCGTCATACTCGTTTACATCTCATGTCGTTACGACAGTGTCACGGCAATGGAGACCATCACAGCGCTTAACTCCGAGCTCGAGATATGCAAGACCGAGCTTCAGAATCAGCGCTCACATTACATGTCGTCGACGCGCGAGTCGTCGATGCAGCATCTTGTTGACACGCTCGGTCTCGGGCTTGGCATTCAAGACCGTCCGCCTTTTAAACTAAGCTATGCAAACCATGCCGACAAAAAATAGCAAAAAAAGCCCCAAGATAATCAGCCGCCGCAACCATATACTCGGTCGCCTCGGGCTCATATCGTTCATGATATTGCTCCTCGCCGGGGCAATAATCTTCATGGCCGTCGACACAACTGTCGTCAACGCCGCCAAGTGGAATCAGAAAGGCGAGCGTCATCTCGGCGACACCGTCCTTATAAAACCACTGCGCGGTGATATCCTCGCCGGCAACGGCAGCATACTCGCGACCAACCTCAACTATTTCAACTTGCGCATCGACTTCAGGACCAAGAAGTTCCTCATACGGGAATACCACGCGGCTGTCGACAGCCTCGCCGACAGTCTCGCCGTATACTTCCCCGTGCGCACCCGCGACGAGTGGAAAAAATATCTCTGTCGCGAGCTTGAGAAGCCCAAATCGCGCCGCAGCCGCTCGTTTCTGCTGTTGAAAGAAATTTCAGACGACGACGTGCAACGCGTCAAAGCCTTCCCGTTTTTCAAACGCACCAAAAACGCCAATCGCACCGGCCTGGTAAAAGAGCGGGTTCTCAAACGCAAATATCCCTACGGAGACATGGCTCATCTCAGCATTGGCCGTGTAGGCGAAGTCGGTCTGCGCGATGTCAGAGGAGCCTCGGGTCTCGAACGCGCCCTCGACTCACTGCTCTACGGCATTCCGGGCAAGGCAAAGAAAGTATTCTTTACCGACCGTCTCGGCAACTGGACGATACAAAAGCCGCGACACGGCTACACTGTCACGACTACCATTGACATCACGATGCAGGACATCCTCGAGCATGAACTCGGCGACATGCTCCTGACGACAGGCGCCGAGTGGGGTTCGGCCATACTGATGGAGGTCGGCACCGGCGACATCAAGGCCATATCCAACCTTGAGCGCGACACCCTCGACGCAAACCGATATATCGAAGGCATGAACCGCATTGTCCTTGCATATGAACCGGGATCGGTCGTCAAGACCATCTCGATGCTCGTCGCCCTCGAAGACGGTTTTGCGTTCCCGCTGACGCGGCCATACCATATCGAACCCAAAGGTGTAGGCTACCGCTACTGCGGAGGCCGTCCCATCAACGACACCCACTCACCTTCGTCGCTGTCGGTCGACCGCTTTCTCGAATACTCGTCAAACATAGGCATGACGAAGCTCATGACCTCACACTTCGAGAACAATCCCAATGCTTTCCGCCAACGTCTGCGCGACCTCGGCTTCTTCGATCGCTTCAAAACCGGCATGGAGCGTGAGCGCACACCTTATTTCCCCACACTCGAGAACAACCGCGGCGGACGCATCGCTCTGTCGCGTATGGTCTTCGGATACTCGACGATGATACCGCCTCTTTATACGTGCGCCGTCTATAACGCCATCGCCAACGGCGGCCGTTTCGTCCGTCCGCGTCTGGTCAAGGGGCTTAGCCTTCCCGACGGCACAGACTCTGTGATACCGGTAAGCTATGTGCGTGACCGCATCTGCAGCCCCGAGAATGCCAATATCCTGCGCGAGATGCTCCACTCGGTGGTCTGGGGACAAGGCGGCACGGCCAAAGCCGTGCGCAGCAAGATCGTCGACATCGCCGGCAAGACAGGCACGTGCCGCATCATAGCCGAGCCAAAGAAAGTCAAGAACGACACTGTCAAAGGCAAGACCGACAAGGTCGCAGTCAAGGCCGGCGGCTATCTCGAAAACCGCTACCGCCTGGCATTCTGCGGTTTCTTCCCATATGACAAGCCCAAATACACCTGCTTTGTCGTCATCAGCGACCCGTCGCCGGCCTACAAAGGCGCGGCCACGACATCGGGCACCGTTGTCAAAAACGTAGCTCTTAAACTGTTCTCGCGCGGTATGCTCGACAATAGTTCGGATATAAACGAAGAATCGCATCCCGGCACACGCCCGACGCTCTACGCCTCGTCGAATCCCGACCGCAACAAGACTCTCGCCTCCGGACTCCGTTTTCCCTCAGGTGTCGAGATAAAGTCACCGGCCGCAGTCAAGAGTGGCCATGTTCCTGATGTGCGCGGACTTGGCATACGCGAGGCTGTCGTGCGTCTCGAAGAGTGCGGGTTCAATGTCGGCTTCAGCGGCGTGGGTTACGTGGCAAGTCAGTCTCCGGCACCCGGCGCTATCGCCGCGCGCGGTACTAAAATATCAATCAATCTGACACAAAACTGATGTATAAGAAACTGTCAAATCTACTTTCGGCCGTCATCACCGAAGAAATAATAGGCGACGAGCACGTCGACATCTCCAAGCTGACGTCAGACTCGCGACTGTGCGGGCCCGGCTCGCTGTTTGTCGCCGTCAGAGGATATAACGTCGACGGTCACGATTTTATCGCCAATGCTGTCGAGGCCGGTGCTTCGGCCGTTGTCTGCGAGAACATACCGGTCGGCATCACCGCAAACGTCACTTTCGTCAAGGTCGCCGACGCCTCCGTGGCGCTCGGCTGTCTGGCGTCGCAATGGTATGACAATCCGTCGCGTAAACTGCGTCTGATCGGTGTTACCGGCACCAACGGCAAGACCACCGTCGCCACGCTCATCTACGAACTGGCCCGCATCTTCGGCCTCAAAGCCGGGCTGCTCTCGACTGTTGTCAACAAGATCGGCGACACGGATATACCGTCGACCCACACTACACCCGACCCCATCGAACTAAACCGTCTCCTTGCCGACATGGTCGAAGCCGGCTGCAGCATCGCCGCCATGGAAGTAAGCAGTCACGCCGCCGCACAGCATCGCATAGCCGGTCTGCATTTCGCCGGCGGCATTTTCACCAATCTCACACGTGACCATCTCGACTATCACAAGACGTTCGACGCATATCTCGACGCAAAAAAGTCATTTTTCGATATGTTGCCCCGTGAGGCTTTCGCCCTTGTCAACATTGACGACCGCAACGGCAAGATCATGGTGCAGAACACCATGGCGCACGTATATACCTATTCTACCCGCAATGACGCCGACTTCCGCGGCCGTATAATAGAGAACCGCCTCGACGGCATGCTCGTCGCCTTTAACGGTAATGAAGTCGAGACTCTTTTTACAGGCCGATTCAACGCCGCCAACCTCACGGCCGTCTATGGCACCGGAATGCTTATGGGCTTTGACGGTTATGAACTTCTTGTCGCCATGAGCCGCCTCGTGCCTGTTGCCGGGCGTTTTCAGACATTCAGAGGCCGCGGTGTCACGGCTATAGTCGACTATGCCCACACGCCCGATGCCCTCGTTAACGTTCTTGACACCATACGCGACGTCGTCGGCCGCGCACACTCGGTCATCACCGTCTGTGGCGCCGGCGGCAACCGTGACCGTGGCAAACGCCCCGTCATGGCCGCCGAAGCGGCCCGGCGGAGTGACCGTGTAATACTCACATCCGACAACCCGCGCGATGAGAAACCCGAAGACATCATCGCCGACATGCTTGCCGGCCTCGACGAAGAAGCCCGTCGTCGCACCATCGCCATAACAGACCGCCGCGAAGCCATACGCGCAGCCGTGGCTCTTGCCCGGGAAGGAGACGTCGTACTTGTCGCCGGCAAAGGACATGAGACATATCAGATAATCGCCGGCGTCAGCTCGCACTTCGACGACCGCGAAGAGGTAGCCAAAGCTTTGTCCGAACATAAATGACAGATAAACAACATAAAACAAAATGATATATTATCTTTTTACGATATTAAAGCAATATGGCCTTCCCGGCTCGCGACTGATGGATTACATCACCTTCCGTTCGGGCGTGTCTTTTGTGCTGGCACTTCTGATCGCCATTTTCATCGGTCGCAAGATCATTGACCGCCTGCAGCTTATGCAAGTCGGCGAAATAATCCGCAATCTCGACCTCGAAGGCCAACAGAAAAAGACAGGTACGCCGACAATGGGCGGAATCATTATAATAGCTGCGATATTGGTGCCTGCGTTGCTTGTCGGCAATCTCGCAAATGTTTACATGCTGTTGATGATTGTCGCCACTCTATGGCTCGGTACAATAGGTTTTCTTGACGATTACAAGAAGATCAAATACCGAAACAAAGACGGCATGAAAGGCAAATACAAGATCATCGGTCAGGTGGGCATCGCCGTCATCGTCGCCGTGACGATGTTTCTCAATCCCGATATGGTAATCGTCGAGAATCAGGAGGTCGTCAATGTCGCCACCAACGAAGTCGAGCAGGTCATCTATGACACCGAGACCACCAAGTCGCCCCAGACAACCATTCCGTTTGTGAAGAACAACAACTTCGATTATTCGATGCTGACATCATGGATGGGCTCGCATGCCGAGACCGGCGGCTGGGTCATCTTCTTTATATTTGTCATCTTCTTTGTCTCGGCAACGAGCAACGGCGCAAACCTTAACGACGGCCTCGACGGCATGACATCGGGCCTGTCGGCCATCATAGGAGTCGCCTTGGCGATCATGGCTTATCTCGGCGGAAATGTCATCTATTCGTCATATCTTAATATAATGTATATACCCGGCAGCGAGGAGCTCGTCGTCTACATGGCGGCGTTTATCGGTGCCCTTGTCGGCTTCCTATGGTATAACGCCTATCCGGCCCAGGTATTCATGGGTGACACCGGCAGCCTCACTCTCGGCGGCATTATCGCCGTCTTTGCCATACTGATACACAAAGAACTGCTGCTGCCGATACTCTGCGCACTCTTCTATATTGAAGACCTCTCGGTAGTGCTTCAGGTGGCATATTTCAAGAAAACCGGCGGCAAGCGCATCTTCAAGATGTCGCCATTGCATCATCATTTCCAGAAACCGGGCAATGCCGGCATCGACGCCTTGATACAGCGTCCGTTCACGCCGATTCCGGAGGCCAAGATCGTCACACGTTTCTGGATCATCGGCATAATACTCGCCGTTGTGACATTTGTAACATTGAAAATCAGATAAAGACACACAGTTATACATATATAATGAAAGAACAGAACAATAACCGCCGCATCGTCATACTCGGCGCCGGAGAGAGCGGCACCGGAGCTGCCATACTCGCCAAAGACAAAGGCTTTGATGTCTTTGTCAGCGACTATGGACACATAACACCTAAATACCGTACCATACTCGACGCCGAAGGCGTCGAGTGGGAGGACGGCCGCCATACTCTCGAACGCATCCTTGCCGCCGACGAAATAATAAAAAGCCCGGGAATCGCCGACACGACTCCCGTCATGAAGGCCATCAAGGAGAAAAACATACCGGTCATCAGCGAAATCGAGTTCGCCGGTAGGTATACCGATTCAAAGATGGTCTGCATCACCGGAAGCAACGGCAAAACTACCACGACCTTGCTCACATATCACATACTCCGCCGTGCAGGGCTTAACGTCGGTCTTGCCGGAAATGTCGGCAACAGTCTGGCGCTTCAGGTCGCCCGTGACCCACACGATGTCTATGTCATAGAACTGAGCAGTTTCCAGCTCGACAACATGTATAAGTTCAAGGCAAACATCGCCGTGATACTAAACATCACCCCCGACCACCTTGACCGCTATGACTACAAGATGCAGAACTATGTCAACGCCAAATTTCGCATTCTTCAGAATCTTACGCCCAAAGACGCTTTCATCTACTGGCACGACGATCCGATAGTGACCGCACAGCTCAAAAGCATCAGCACCGAGGCCACATTGTATCCGTTTGCCGAACATCGTGAAGAAAACACAGCCGCATATATCGATGCCGAGAACGAGATGATCATCAACACCCCCGGCACAAGCTTGTCTATGCCTCGTGCCGATCTGGCACTCAACGGCATCCACAACCTCTACAACTCTATGGCCGCCGGTATATCGGCCTGCCTGCTGAATATCCGCAAAGACGATATACGCAGCGCTCTGAGCGATTTCGCCGGTGTCGAGCACCGTCTCGAACACGTCGCCGACATCGCCGGTGTCGAGTGGATCAATGATTCCAAGGCCACAAACGTAAACTCGTGCTGGTATGCGCTCGATTCGATGACCAAGCCTGTCGTGCTGATTCTCGGCGGAAAAGACAAGGGCAACGACTACACCGAGATACTGCCGCTTGTCCGCGAGAAAGTCAAAGCTATCGTGGCCATGGGCAAGGACAACAAAAAGATACTCGACTTCTTCGGCGGCGAGGTCGACACCGTCGTCGACACACATTCACTCGACGAAGCCGTCGAAGCCTGTCGTCGTCTCGCCGTCAGCGGTGATGCCGTGCTGCTGTCGCCATGCTGTGCCAGCTTCGACCTGTTCACAAGTTATGAGAACCGAGGCGAACTTTTCAAAGAGGCCGTCAGAAACCTTGAAAAATAAACACTTTAAGAGAAAGACACATGCAAGCTGATATTGACATCACACCCGACATCGGGCAGAAAACCGACGCCGCGACAACCGCAATCGAGGATGCCGAGCGCCTTACACCTAAATTGCGTACAGACCACCATGTCTGGGGCATATACATAGCCCTGCTAATCATTTCTGTCATCGAACTTTTCAGTGCCTCGAGTCAGGAAGTATCGCCCGACGACATCTATGGCCCTATCATCCGGCATGCCCGTTTTCTCGGTATAGGCCTTCTGCTGATGCTCGTCATACAGAAGTTTCACTATGTCTACATATTGAAAGCCGTGCCGTGGTATCTCATAGGCAGTATCGGCGCCATGATATTGGTACTTGTCGCCGGAGTCAAGATAAACGGTACGATGCGTGGTCTGCAGGTCGGCCCGCTGACGGTGCTTCCCGCCGAATTTCTCAAACTCGGCGCAGCTCTCGGCGTGGCTTGGATTCTGAGCCGCAATCAGATGCCCGGCAAACGCGATGTCACTACAAAAGGTGTCATCTACTGCACTTTGCTGATTCTCTTCTGTTGCGGCCTTCTGCTTGAACAAGGTCTGACCAACACCTTGCTGCTGATGGCTATAAGCCTGTCAATGATGCTTATCGGCGGCGTCAGCCTCAAAAAGTTCGGTGCCGTACTCCTTGTCTACGGTATACTTGCCGGCGGATATTTTGCAGTCAGACAGTTTACCAAAGAGGAGGGACCGAGCCAGGCCGCCATCGAGGTCGCGCGACTCAACCAGGAAGAAGTCAGTGAAAGCGAGGCTATAAAGCGCATGGGCACATGGAAAGCACGTTTCAGCCGCCATTTCCGGCTCAACAAATATAACGACGATATTACCGACGAAAACAAACAGGAGCAGCTGAGCTATATTGCCCAGGCCCACGGCGGCCTGTTGGGTGTAGGCCCCGGCAACTCGCGCGAGAATGCCCGTCTGCCGCTCGCCTTCTCAGACTATATATATGCAATCGTCATCGAAGAACTCGGTCTCATTACCGGCATCTTCCTGTTGGTGTGCTATCTGTGGCTACTGGCCAGAGCCGGTTGGGTGGCAACACAGTGTAAACAGACATTCCCGTGTCTGCTTGTCATAGGTTGCGCGATATATATAGTCTATCAGGCTCTGTTCCATATGGCTATAGTCACCGGAGTCTTCCCCGTTTCAGGGCAGCCGTTGCCGCTTATATCGAAAGGTGGAACATCGGTGATAGTAACTTCGATAGCTCTCGGCATCATGCTCTCGACATGTCGCCATGCCGCTCTTAAGGACGATAAAGAAGCCATCAGGAAAGAAATCGAGGCCCTGCCCGAAAACATGCAGAGTGATAACCCCTCACAATTATGATTATGAAAACATCAGACAACACTATAAAACTCGAGCGCGTACTTATCAGCGGCGGTGGCACGGGCGGACACATATTCCCGGCCATATCCATCGCCAACGCCATCAAAAACCGTTTCCCCGATGCCGACATCAGATTTGTAGGTGCCGAAAACCGCATGGAGATGCAGCGCGTACCGGCGGCCGGATATGAGATAATCGGTTTGCCTGTAAGCGGCTTTGACCGTAAGAATCCGGTCAGAAACGTCAAGGTATTGCTGCGCCTGTGGAAAAGCATACGTCTGGCACGACGCGTTGTCAGAGAGTTCAGGCCGCAGATAGCCATCGGTGTAGGCGGCTACGCCAGCGGTCCGACACTCAAAGCCGCACAACGTATGGGCGTGCCTACATTGCTCCAGGAACAGAACTCTTATGCCGGTGTGACAAACAAACTGTTGGCATCCAAAGCCGGGAAAATCTGTGTCGCATATGACGGCATGGAACGTTTCTTCCCCGCCGACCGCATCATAAAGACAGGCAATCCCGTGCGCAAGAATTTGCTTACCAATACAATGACGCAGGCCGAAGCAAAGAAGGCCCTTGGCTTCGACCCCGCGCGCCGGCTAATACTTGTCGTAGGCGGCAGCCTCGGCGCCCGCACGATAAACGAGGCTGTCGGCAACGCCCTCGACGTCATCACAGCCGACGGTCGCCAGTTGCTCTGGCAGACCGGTAAAAACTATGCGGACACCGAGGTCGTGCGCAATGCCGCCGGACGCAAGGATGTCAAAGCCACGGCTTTCATCTCTGACATGGATGTCGCCTACCGTGCCGCCGATCTCGTCGTCTCCCGCGCCGGCGCGGGAAGCATCAGCGAGCTCCAGCTTCTCGGCAAACCTGTCATACTCGTGCCGTCGCCCAATGTCGCCGAAGACCATCAACGCAAAAACGCTCTCGCTCTCGCCGACCGCGACGCCGCCGTGATGATTCTCGACGCCGATGCCGCCGCAAAACTGCCCGAGGCCATTGTCAGACTCTCTGACGACAGCGAGACTCGCGACAGACTAAGTCGCAACATCCTTGCCATGGCCCTTCCCGATTCAGACGAAAAAATCGTCGATGCCGTTCTCGAACTCATAAAATGACTATTAAAATGGTTGAAGACAAGACACTGTCGCGTAATGTCGACAAAATATATTTCGTAGGCGCCGGTGGCATAGGCATGGCCGCCCTTGAGCGCTATTATCTGTCGCGCGGTTATGCCGTGGCCGGTTACGACCGCACACCGTCACCCCTGACCGACGCTCTCGCCGCCGAAGGAGTGGCGATATCGTTTGACGATTCTATGGATGCCGTGCCGGAGGCCTTCCGCGACCCGTCGACGACCGAAGTCATCTATACCCCGGCCGTACCGGCCGACAACGTGCCGCTGACTTTCTTCCGTCAAGGCGGCTTCACTTTGCTCAAACGTGCCGCCGCCCTCGGCAACATCACCCGCGAAAGCAAAGGCCTGTGTTTTGCCGGCACACACGGCAAAACCACGACATCGTCGATGGCAGCCCATGTGCTCCACTGCGGCAGCGTCGGTTGCAACGCCTTTCTCGGCGGCATCCTGCGCAACTATCACAGCAATCTGCTACTGTCAGCGACATCGCCTTATTCGGTCATCGAAGCCGACGAATATGACCGCTCGTTCCATCAGCTCTCGCCCTACATAGCCGTTATCACGGCCACCGACCCCGACCATCTTGACATCTACGGTACCGAGGAAGCCTATCTCGAGAGTTTCGCCCACTTCACCGAACTCATTAAGTCTGGCGGCAAACTGCTGATACACACCGACCTCAAACTTAAACCGCGTCCCGGTGATGAGGTTGAGACATATACATACTCGCGTGATGCCGGCGACTTTCATGCCGCCGATATCCGTCGCGGCAACGGCACGATAGTCTTCGATTTCGTCTACCCCGGCGGTTCGGTCAAAGACATTGAGCTTGGTGTGCCTGTCGAGATCAACATCGACAACGCAGTCGCGTCCCTCGGTGCATGTTGGCTGACAGGCGACTTTGAGCCCGACAGCGCCCGCGAGGCCATGAAGAGTTTCATGGGACCGGAGCGCCGTTTCGAGTTCCATCTCAAACAGCAGATGCCCGGCGGACATGTCGTCATCGACGACTACGCCCATCACCCCGACGAGTTACGTCAGAGCATAGCTTCGGTGCGGTCTCTTTATCCCGACAACCGTCTGACAGTGGCTTTCCAGCCTCATCTTTACAGTCGCACTCGTGATTTCGCCCCCGAATTTGCCGAGGTGCTCTCTGCCGCCGACTCTGTCGTGCTCATCGACATTTATCCGGCTCGAGAAGAGCCTATCGAAGGAGTCTCATCGAAAATCATCTTCGATCGCATAAAATGCGACGATAAAGTGATGATTTCTAAGTATGATTTTGTCAAAACGATGAAAAATACTAATTTTGAAATCCTGTTGGCTGCCGGTGCGGGTGATCTGAACCTTTATCTGCCCGAACTGTGCCGCGACATCTCAAACGATAAAAACTGAAACCGTGACATGGAAAAGAAGACAATGATTAAACTTGTGATGACTGTCGTGCTGACAGTCTATCTTGTCGTTGCCATGTCTATGACACGCAGCCGCTCATTGTCAGATGTCTATAAAGGCCTTGACATTGTTGTCACAGACAGCCTCAACACCCGTTTTGTCTCTGCTGCCGACATCTCGCGCGAGTGTGGCGATCTGACAACCCGCATCGACAGTGTCGCCCGCGGCTCGCTCGACATCAACGACCTCGAGATGCGTCTTGCCCGCATGCCCGAGATCGAGCATGCCAACGTCGCCGAGCTAAACAACGGGCGCCTCCTCGTCGAGGTGACACCAATGATTCCCGTTGCCCGTGTCTTTGAGCCCTCGGGGCGTTCATATTACATCAATACCGAAGGCAAACGCGTCGACGCCGATGTCAGATATCATGTCGATGTTCCCGTAGTTGTCGGGCGTTTCGATGCCGGCGAGCCTGCCTCACGGCTTCTGCCCATTCTGAGATATGTGGCCTCCGATCCGACACTCAACGCCCTCGTCTCGACAGTCACTACCGACGGCCGAGGCGACATATTTGTTGTGCCTGTCATACGCGGCCACGTCGTCAATATCGGCGATACCACCCTGATAGCAAATAAATTTGACCGTTTGAAAGTGTTCTATCGCGAAGTGATGCCCGTCAAGGGCTGGAACTTCTACGACACCATTTCGGTAAAATGGCGCGGGCAGATCGTTGCCTCGCGACGCGAGAAAAAACTCGGCGACATCGCTCTCGACACCCGTGAGTCTGAGTTTGACTTTATCGACGACGTCGAGACTATGAGTCCCGAAAACGAAGGCTTCGCTGACGAAACCGAGATTTCGCCAAAAGATAAAAAGAAATCATAATACCGTTAAATAATATATAACCTTCATGGATACAAGATATATAGCCGCTATCGAAATCGGCAGCTCCAAGATCAAAGGACTCATCGCCTCTGTCGGCGAGCTCGGAGACATAACACTCCTCGCCGCTGAGGAAATCAAGGTCAGCAATTGTGTCAGATACGGACGCATCAGTAACGTTCAGGAGGTTACGTTGCATGTCAACCGGATAATCAGAAAACTCGAAAACTCGCCGGCCGTCAGTCCCGGCAAAGTTTCGGCAGTATATCTTGCCCTTGGTGGCCGTTCGTTTGCGACGATGGCCGTCCAGGCTTCGACAAAACTGCCGTCGGCCATCGAGATCACGGCCGACACGGTCGAACGCCTAAAGCGCGAGGCATCGTTTGGTCTCGTCGTCACCGACAAGGAGACGCTTGCCTTGTTGCCGAAGACTTTCAATGTCGACAACACCGAGGTAAAGAATGTCGTCGGCACTATCGGCAGCCAGATCAAGGCCGAGTTTCTGGCACTCGTATGTGCTCCGGACAACAAACGAAATCTCGAGCGCATCAAAATCGAGACCTCCGAGCAACAGCCAAAACGCGAATATATCTACCGTCCTATAGCCCAGGCCGACCTTGTCCTGTCGCCCGATGAGAGGCAGATCGGCTGTGCTCTTGTCGATTTCGGTGCCGAAACGACGACAGTCTCGGTCTACAAAAACGATGTGCTACAGGCTATTGTAACACTTCCTATGGGCTCGCGCAACATCACGCGCGACCTTATGGTAGGCCTGAGCATGACCGAAGAGAATGCCGAAATAGCCAAAAGTTCTGTCGGCAGCGCCATGAACACCGGCACCGAGACCGATAACGCCAAGGTCGAGATCAACAACTACATACAGGCACGTGCCGGCGAGATCATCGCCAATATCGTACATCAGATCGAAGCAGTCGGCTTCAAAGGTCAGGATTTGCCGGGCGGACTTATTTTCATCGGTGGAGGCGCCAAACTGAGCAATTTCCTCAAACTCGCCGAAGCACAGACAAAGATGCCTGTACGCGCCGGCAAGATCAACAGCAGCATCACCGTCAAAGCAAACGGCATAGACCTTAACGAGAACATCGACATCATCGCCATAGCCAAATATGCAGCCGTCAACTCCGATCTAAACTGCATCACACGTCCTGTCGTCGCCGAGCCCGATGACGACACCGACGATGAGGTCTACGTCGCCCGTGCCGGAAATATCGCCCGCGGAACACGACGTTCGATTTCAGAAGACGATGAAAACCTGCTCGAAGACGATTATGACGACGATGACGACCGCCACTATCGACCCAAGAAGAAAAAAGAGCGCCGTCAGATGCCAAAACAACCCGTCGATGACATCGACGAAGTGCTCGACGGTGATAACGGCGAAGATGGTGATCGTGACGGTGACAGTGATGATACCGAGGGTAGCGGTCTGATAAGCCGCATCAACAAAGTCAAGGAGCGCCTGGCAAGCTTCTTTGCCGACAAAGGCGCCGGCGACAACCTCGACGAGCCGACAGAGTGATTTCCCAAAAGATTGAAAATACAAAAACTTCAGCATAGATGACATCAGAAGATTTAGAACATCTAAATAAATACACCGAAACGACCGGTGAGCCCGACCGCATCATGGTCGTCGGCGTCGGCGGTGGTGGCGGCAACGCCGTCAACCACATGTATAACGAGGCCGTCATTCACGGTGTATCGTTTGTCGTGGTCAACACCGACGACATGGCGCTCAAATGTTCGCCCGTACCGCGTAAACTTCTAATCGGACCGACCGTGACCCGCGGCCGCGGTGCCGGCAACGTGCCCGAACGCGCCCGTGAGGCCGCCGAGGAAAGCGCCGAGGATATCCGCGCCCTCTTTACCGACGAGACTGACATGGTCTTCATAACTGCCGGCATGGGCGGCGGCACCGGAACCGGCGCAGCTCCCGTCGTGGCACGAATCGCACGCGAACGCGGCCTCCTCACCATCGGCATCGTCACCATTCCTTTCCTTTTCGAGGGCATGAAGAAGATAGCAAAGGCTGTCGCCGGCGCCGAGGAGATGGGCAAATATGTCGACGCACTGTTGGTCATAAACAACGAACGTCTGTCAGAAATCTATCCCGACCTCGCCTTCGAGGAGTCGTTTGCCAAAGCCGATGACACTCTGTCGATCGCCGCACAGAGCATATCCGAGATCGTCACCAATCCGGGCTATATCAACCTCGACTTCAATGACGTCGACACCACTCTGCGCAACGGCGGTACGGCAATCATCTCTATCGGTTACGGCGAAGGCGACAACCGTGTCTCAGCTGCAATCGAAGACGCCCTCCATTCACCACTGCTCAAGAACACTGACGTTTTCAGCAGTAAGAAATTGCTGTTCAATCTCAGCTATTCACGCAAGGCCGAACATAAATTCCGTACCGACGAATCGCGCGAGCTCGACGATTTTGTCACCAAAATCGACTCGGGCGTCGACGTCATATGGGGTATAACCTATGACGACACGCTTGGCGAGAAAGTCAAACTCACCATCCTCGCCGCCGGTTTCGATGTCACAGTCCGCGAGAACGACGAGCGTGTCGGCGACATCATCATAGAAGGTCGCAAAAACGACGACGACACCGCTATCAACAACGATGTCATAAAGGAATATTACGGCAAGGAGAAGATCGACGACCTCCAGCGACACAACGACACACGCCATTATATACTTCTCGAGGCCGATCAGCTCGACAACGACGAGATTCTCGACACTTTCGAGCGCACTCCGGCCTATAACCGCAACAAGAAGCCGGCCAAAGTTAAAGCCGCTTCAGACGATCGTCGCCAACAGCGGCAGACCGATCGTCCGTCACAGACGAAAAACAACAGAGATACAGATAATATAATAGACTTTTCGCTCGAAGAATGAAAAAACTCGTCATATCGACCGGTGCAGGCATAAGCGCCGAAAGCGGCATCTCGACCTTTCGCGACGCCGGAGGTCTTTGGGAACAATATCCCGTCATGGATGTATGTAGCGCCGATGGCTTCGCTCGCAACCCGTCGCTTGTCCACCAATTCTATAACGAACGCCGAAAACAGCTACAATCATGCAACCCAAATGCCGCCCACTACGGACTCGTCGATCTTGAGAAATATTTCGATGTGACAGTCATCACTCAGAATGTCGACGATCTGCATGAACGCGCCGGCAGCGCCAGGACGCTCCATCTCCACGGTGAACTCATGAAAGTGCGTGCGCTCGACGACGACTCGCGTGTCTACACTCTGCGTCCCGAGGCCTGTGAGACGACTCCCGATACGGTCATCGACGGTCATCATGTCAGACCTCACATCGTCTTCTTTCAGGAGGCTGTCCCCAATTTCGAGCCTGCGACACAGGTTGTGGCCGAGGCCGATATTTTCGTCATCATAGGCACAAGTCTCGCCGTCTATCCGGCTGCGAGCCTGCTTCATTACGTCCGCCCCGGTGTGCCTGTCTATTATATTGACCCCAACCCGGCCGGTGTGCCCCCGTCGGTTACCGTCATCAAAGCTAAAGCATCGGATGGTGTGAAGATTTTAACCGAAATGTTACTGAAAGAAAAATAAAAGCCTTAAAAATGTCATATATAAATAACCTTAAAAGCGCCGCCACTATTTTTTTCTGCTGTGTGGCGACGATGTATACCTATGCCGCGGCTCCGGCTTCATATTACGGAAAATGCGAGAACAAGGGCGGCAAAGACCTGCTCTCGTCCCTATGTCAGACGATCACCGACCACACTCGTGTCAGCTACGACGGGTTATGGAATGTCTACAAGACCTCTGACATCCGCACCGACGGTACGGTCTGGGACATGTATTCGACCAAACACTGGCGTGTCGGCGCCGAGCATTGCGGCAACTACAAGCTTGTCGGCGACTGCATCAACCGCGAGCACTCTTTTCCAAAAAGCTGGTTTAACGACGCCTCTCCGATGATGAGCGACGCCTTCCATATCTACCCTACCGACGGCAAGGTCAACGGTCAGCGCAGCAACTACCCCTTCGGTGAATGCGCCGGCGGTACTCGCCTGTCTTCCAATGGTAACGTCCAGGCTCTCGGTCGTCTCGGCCGCTCGACTTTCCCCGGTTACAGCGGCACTGTCTTCGAGCCCGACGATGAATACAAAGGCGATTTCGCCCGCTCTTATTTCTATATGGCGGCATGCTACAACGACCGCATATCGGGATGGTCGTCTGACATGCTTGCCCGTAACAGCTATCCCGTTTTCTCGTCGTGGGCACTCGACCTGCTGTTGAAGTGGCATCGCATGGATCCAGTCAGCGACAAGGAGACAAAACGCAACGACGCGGTCTATGCACATCAGCGCAACCGCAATCCCTTTATCGACCATCCCGAGCTGGTCGAATATATCTGGGGAGACCGCAAGAGTGAGAAATGGTCGTCGTCGGCCACTACGGCCCCTGTCATCAATCAGCCTGTCAACGGCAGCACCATCGATCTCGGTGTCACTGCTGTAAATGTCGTGCGCAGCATTCCTGTATCTGTCAAGGGCTCTAACCTCACAGGCAATGTTACCTTCTCGTCAAACGGCGGATTCAGCGTATCGCCGTCGATGGTCAGTGCCGCCGACGCCAATAGTGCCGCCGGTGCGACTGTCACAGTCTCCGCCACCCCGACGGCAGCCGGTGATTTCAACGGCACACTTACCGTCACCTCAGGCTCGGCCAAGAGTTCGGTAAGCCTGCATGTCCGTGCTCTTGACGGTCTGCCCGCATCCGATGCGACAGACATAGAACTCGAATCGTTTGTCGCCAACTGGATTTATGTCGGCGACGAGTTTGACGGCGGTTATTATAAGCTCGACGTCTGCGACGCCGACGGCAGCCTCGACGGCTATCCCCGTGATGTCACGGCTAAAAACGGGTCATATATAGTCGACGGTCTTATGCCGTCTACGACATACACTTACACATTGAAATCGCGCACAATGACTTCGCAGGCTGTTTCTGTCAGAACAGCCGACCCAATACCATCGGTCAATTTCTACTATGACGGTGAACTGCGTTTCTTGACCGAGCCGGGTATAGCCTCGGAGGCAGCCGAGCTTCTCGTAGAGATCGAGAATATCGAGACAGACGTGACTGTAAGTGTAACAGCGCCTTTCGAGCTGTCGACCGACAAAAGCGACTGGACGTTGTCTGTGAAACTCTCGCCTGACGAAGACCGCGTATATATGCGTCTCAACAGTGACAAAGCCGGCAACTTCACCACGACGCTCAAAGCCGTCGCCGGCGATTATGTCAACGACGACGTCGAGGTGTCGGGCGCAACTGTGGCTCCGGTTGCCTTCTTTGAGGACTTCGAGGCCGAGGGTGTAAACAATTATACCGACAAGAGTTATCAGGGAACTGCCGCTAAATGGTATCTACACGATGCAGGTATCACTCCCGACAGCAAATATGAAGGGCTGCAGTCGGTGCGCTTCGGCAAGACCGCCTCGAGCTATCTCGAACTTGACGAAGATCGCGCGGCCGGTATAGGCACAGTGTCGTTCTATGCGGCCTTGTGGAACAAAGACGGCGATGCAGGCTTCACTGTCAGCTGTTCGACCGACGGCGGTACTACCTGGAAGGGCATCGGCACCGGTTCGGTCACATCAACAGCATATACAAAATATACCTTTACGGCCAATGTCGCAGGTCCTGTCAGGCTGCGCGTCGAGCAGACCGCAGGCAAGCGCTGGATGATCGACAATCTTGAGATGACCGACTACCGTCAGAGCGGTTTGTTCGAACCTGACGCCGATTATCACCGCTGGGACGCTTATGCCCGCGGAGGCAGCCTTGTCATCGAGTGCGAAAACCCGCGTGAGGTCGCTGTCTACGGTGTCGACGGCATCACTTGGTTCAACGGCCGGATCTCGGCACGCGAGACCGTCATCAACCTTCCGAAAGGACTGTATGTTATAGCATCAGGCGACTTTACACGCCGCGTTTTAGTCAAATGAAAGAATTCGTTATAAGTAAGGAAACAACCGAGCGCGCCGTCCTCGTCGGCCTTGTGACTCCGACGCAGAGCGAGCTTAAAGTCGGTGAATATCTCGCCGAGCTCGCCTTTCTGGCCGATACGGCCGGAGCCGAGACCGTGAAGATGTTTACCCAGAAACTCGACTACCCCAATCCACGCACCTTTGTCGGCAAAGGCAAACTCGACGAGATCAAGCAGTATGTCGAGGCCAACGACATAGGCATGGTCATCTTCGACGATGATCTGACTGTCAAACAGGTCGCCAATATCGAGCGTGAGCTTGGCGTCAAGATTCTCGACCGCACGAGCCTCATTCTCGACATCTTCGCCAAACGGGCCCAGACGGCCAACGCCAAGACCCAGGTCGAGCTGGCCCAGTACCAGTATTTGCTACCGCGTCTGACCCGCATGTGGACTCATCTCGAGCGTCAGCGCGGCGGTATCGGCATGCGTGGTCCGGGCGAGACTCAGATAGAGACCGACCGACGCATCATCCTCGACAAGATCTCGCGACTGAAGGCCGAACTTGTCGCCATAGACAAACAGAAGTCGATGCAACGCAAAAACCGTGGCAAACTGACCCGTGTGGCTCTTGTCGGATATACAAACGTCGGCAAATCGACATTGATGAATCTCCTGAGCAAGAGCGATGTCTTCGCCGAAAACAAACTGTTTGCCACACTCGACACAACCGTGCGTAAGGTCATCATCGACAATCTGCCCTTCCTGCTGACCGATACAGTCGGCTTTATCCGCAAGTTGCCGACACACCTGGTCGACTCTTTCAAATCGACCCTCGACGAAGTTCGTGACGCCGATCTTCTCGTTCATGTCGTCGATATATCTCATCCCAATTTCGAGGAGCAGATAGAGGTCGTCGACAAAACTCTGCGCGAGATATGCGACGGCGGCGACAAGCCCGTTATACTCGTCTTCAACAAAATCGACGCATTCTCTTACAAACCCAAAGACGCCGACGACCTGACGCCGCGCACACGCGAGAACATTTCACTCGACGAACTAAAAGCCACGTGGATGGCGAAAATGAACGACAATTGTGTCTTCATATCCGCCAAACGCGGCATAAACATCGACGAGCTCAAGCAGAAGATTTATGAAAAGGCCCGTGAGATACACATGGCGAGATTCCCTTACAACGATTTCCTCTTCCAGAAATACGACGAAGAGACAGACCCTGCTGCAGAACAATGAAAACCGTCTTCATAACCGGCGGAGCCACAGGCATAGGAGCGGCTTCGGTGCGCAAATTCCATAGCGAAGGCTGGGCTGTCGTCATCCTCGATGTCAATGCCGGAGCCGCGTCAGCTTTAGTTGACGAATGTGGCGCCGACACGGTCTTTGTCGAGGGCGACACACGTTGCCGTGACGATATCGAGCGTGCTGTCGCCGTCGCTGTAGCCCGTTTCGGACGCATCGACAGCATCGTCGCCAACGCCGGCATACACCGCAAGAATACCATCCTGAACATCACCGACGACGAACTTGACCTGATGATCGACACAAATATCTACGGCAATGTCAACACACTGCGTTGCGCCTTGCCAGTCATGATAGCCTCGGGCGGAGGCTCTGTTGTCATCAACGCCTCCGACCAGTGGTTTGTCGGCAAGTCCGAGAGCTTTGCATATGGTCTTACCAAAGGCGCTCTCGGTCAGATAACACGCAGCCTTGCCATTGATCTGGCACAGTATGGCATACGTGTCAACGCCGTATGCGCCGGCACTATCGACACCCCGCTTGTCGACAGCGTCTTCAAACGGCTGTCGGAAAAGACGGGCAAAAGTGTCGAGGAATATCGTCGCGAAGAAGATGCTCTGTTTCCTCTCGGCCGCATGGGACGCGCCGACGAGGTGGCTCAGGTGATCTACTTCCTCGCCTCGGATGCCTCATCTTTTGTCACCGGCTCACACTATCTCGTCGACGGCGGCCTTGTCGCCAAAGGCTGACAACACACAGAGCATCACGCCAACGGCGGCTTTAAGGGGTTGTGGCTTTTTGCGGCTATTACTGAAAATATGACGATTTTTCATTACTTTTGCATTGTAATAAGCGTTATATGACTATACGCTAACACTGAAACACAAAAAATTATGGAAACAACACGTCAGGCTAAGATAGCCCGTTTGATACAGAAAGAATTAAGTGAGATATTCCGTCGCCAGACCGCAAAGACCCACGGCGTCATTGTGTCGGTAAGCTCGGTAAAGGTGTCGCCCGACCTCTCGATTGCCAGGGCTTATCTCTCGGTATTCCCGTCAGACAAAGGGCCCGAGATGATCGAAAGCATCAACAAGAGCGCCAAGACGATACGCTATGAGCTTGCCCAGATAGTACGCTTCCAGTTGCGCAAAACGCCCGAGTTGCAGTTCTACCTCGACGACTCGCTCGATTATATCGAAAATATAGATTCGCTTTTGGCTAAATAAATAAAAATATCTGTAGAAGCCTTGTTAGCATTCAGGATCGCTCTGAGATACCTCTTCTCAAAGAAGTCGCACAACGCTGTCAATGTCATATCTGCCATTTCGCTCGGCGGAGTCGCCGTGGCTTCGATGGCAATAATGATTGTGCTGTCGGTATTCAACGGCTTCACGGAACTGTCGGCCTCACATTTGTCGAAGGTCGATCCCGATCTCAAAGTAATCTCAGCCAAAGGCAAGACTATTGCCGACGGCGACAGCGCCGCCGAGGCAATAGAGGCGATCGGCGGCGTCGCAGCGGCTATGCCGTCGATTGAGGAGCGTGGCCTCATCGTGGCCGGTAACAACCAGATGCCTGTTGTCTTCAAAGGCGTGGCCGAAAACTACCGCGATATCGTCGCGGTTGACAGCATCATCATCGACGGATTATATACCGAAACTGTCGATACGGTCGCCGCCACGCAGATTGCCGTCGGCGTCGCCAACCGCACGGGGTTGCGTCCGTCGCTGCTGTCTGTGGCAGATGTCTATGTGCCGCGGCGCCAGGGACGCATCAATCCCGCCAATCCGATGGCTGCATTTCGAGGCACACAGCTGATAGTCACCGGTGTGACTCAGATCGACCAGTCTGACATCGACAATGACCGCATAATAATCCCGCTCGATCGGGCCCGCAGGCTGCTCGACTACAACCGCGAGGCCACAGCCATAGAAGTGCGACTCGCCCCCGGCGCATCGGTAACAGAGGTGTCAAAAGCGATAACCGATGCCCTCGGCGACAACGTCAAGGTGCTCACCCGCAGCGCCCAACAGGGTAGTGCCATGAAGATGATAGCCATAGAGAAATGGGTTACTTTCCTGATGCTGTGTTTTATATTGGTAATAGCTTCGTTCAACATCATATCGACATTGTCACTTCTCGTTATCGAAAAACGCGACGACATGAAGACTCTGCGCGCGCTCGGCGCCGCAAAATCACAGCTACGTTCGATATTCCGCTTCGAAGGCCTGCTCATCACCATAGCCGGCGGCACAGCGGGTATTATCGCGGGGCTGTTGCTCTCTCTCGCCCAACAGCACTTCGGATTCATAAAGCTCAACGGCGATCCCTCGACTCTGACGATCTCTACCTATCCGGTAGCGGTGAGTCCGCTCGATGTGCTGGCCGTCTTCGGCGCAATTCTCGTCATCGCCATGATGACATCCTCGCTCACAACGATATTTACTCGAAAGATATAACAATGCAGACAATACTTTTCCACGAAACAATCTTCGGTCCTATACATTCGCGCCGTCTGGGCACATCACTCGGCGTAAACCTCTCGCCCGTCGACGGCAAGATCTGCTCGTTTGACTGCATCTACTGCGAGGCCGGTTATAACGCGCAGGGACCGGGTAAAGCAGGGCTGCCGCCACGCGCCACAGTCTGCGAAAAACTCGAAGAAAAACTCAAGGACATGACCTCAAAAGGCGAACACCTCGACGTCATCACCTTCTCGGGCAACGGCGAACCGACGCTGCATCCCGATTTCGCCGGCATCATCGACGACACCGTCGCTCTGCGCGACAAATATTTTCCAGAAGTCAAAATAAGTGTGCTCGCCAACTCGACTCAGCTCCATCGCCCCGATGTCGTCAAGGCCCTCAGGCGCATCGACAACAATATCCTTAAACTCGACAGCGCCGTAGACTCCACTATCACACTGCTCGACCGTCCGGCGTCACCCTCGTTCACTGCCGCGAAAATCATAGATGAGATCGCCGTTTTCGGCGACAAAGCCATCGTGCAGACCATGATTACGCGCGGCACCCACGACGGCAAAACCGTCGACAACTCTACACCCGAAGAGATCGAAGCCTTGATAGAAGCCTACCGTCGCATCGGTCCACGCGAGATAATGCTATATACGATCGACCGGCCGACACCCGAGCGATCGCTCGTCCGCGTGCCGCGCACCGAACTCGAAGCCATAGCCGCACGCATCACCGCCGAGACAGGCATCCCCGTTCAGGTATCGGCCTGATTAGGAACTCATGCCGCTTATCGGCCGTGCGCGTTGCGGTAATGCTCTATGATATCGTCGATGGTAATGCCCAGAAGATCCATTTGAGCGAACATATCGGCAAGTGAAGTCTCAAAGAAGTGTTCGCGCCGGTCGGCGTTGACTTTGTCTTTGGCGTCGGCCTCGAGATAGTAGCCCATGCCGCGGCGCACGGCGATGATGCCGCGCTCCTGTAGATATTCGTAAGCCTTGAGTACGGTATGGGTGTTTACGGCAAGATCAGCTCCAAGCTCGCGCACCGAGGGCACACGTTCGCCCTGAAGCCATCGCTCTGACAGGATGGCGGCAAAGGCATAGTCGATGATCTGCCTGTATATCGGTTTGTCAGGTTTGAAATCCATAGGCTCAGGCTTGACGGTTACGGAAGGTGCGGTTGAGCATCCAGGCGGTAAAAACTGTCATCACCAACGCGGCAATAGCCATGACATAAAGCGTGCTTACAAGAATCGAGTTCATCAGGTCTATAAACACGCGATGGTCGGCATCGCCCGTCTTCAAGCCCATAAACGCTATAATCAGGCCCACGACACCTCCGGCGATGGCCATGACTATAAATGTCACGATAAAGCCGATAACACCTTTGAGTACCTTGTTACGGCGTGAAAGCACGACACACAACAGGCACACCATGGCCGGTATGGCGATTTGTATATTCTGCAACCACGTATATTTGAGGAAACCGCTTACCTCCTTAAGTTCATCGGGATTTATCCTGCCGATGAATAACGCCGGCGACAGAGGGGCATCGGGAGAAAACAACCCCGTGACATACGTAGCTCCATACCACACGGCAGCCATGATACCCGGAACGACAACAAGGGTATAGCCGAGCATCACGGCAGTGCGTTCGCTCGCCGTGACGGGTATCTGAAGGTCAAACGACGAATCGCGGAAACGGGCGAAATGCAATGGCCCGCAACAATAGGTTATCGTTGTCACATAGCCCATCATGCCGTAAATCAATATGCCCCAGACCACCTGTGTGGCCATGAATGACACGAGATAGGCAACGAGAGTCAAGCCGCCGATAAGCAGCAACTCTTTGCCCATGCCGGGGCTATAACAGCGCCACGCCATTGCGAGGCGTCTGAATGAGAATTTATCGTCCATCTGTTAGAGGTTCGTTGTTTAATGCGGTTAAGATACGGCCGCGGGCATCGCTCATCATGGCCGAGTAAAGAAGACTGAAATTTACTGCCGATTCATCGCTGCCTCCGTCGACAATGGCGCGGAAGACCCCGAGATCAGGCTCCTGATACAGAGCTCGCGGCACGAGTGTGCCGGAGGTGACGAAGCTGAGACGGGAGGCGATAAACCACGTCTGACAGCACAGCAGCAGCCGGCCACGGCTCAACATTATCAGCCCGTCGTAAAGAGCTTCAAGATCACTGACAGTGTGAGTCGAGACTATTATTGTACGTTGGTCGGTCATCGAACGCGCAATGACATGCCTGAGTGTCTTTTTCGAATCGATGTCGAGGCCGTTTGCCGGTTCGTCGAGCATCAGAACCTCCGTGCCCAGAGCCAGAGCATATGCCACGAGAGCCTTGTGGCGTGTGCCGAGCGACAGGTCTTTGAGCTTCTCGTCACCGGTGAGACCGAAGTCGTCAAGATTTGCGCGAAGGGCATCGGCGCTGAAATCGGGATAGAAAACCGAGTGGATACGCACAGCCTCGGCAATGCTCCCGAATGGCAACTCCATATTATCCGATAAAAAGAAGACGCGGCGCTGCACCGTCGGACGCCGGGCCGAGAGATCTTCGCCGTCGAAGCGGCAGCAGCCCGTCGTCGGGGTGAGCAGTCCGGCTATAAGCTGCAGCAGTGTCGTCTTGCCCGCGCCGTTCTCGCCAAGAAGGAGGTGTATGCCCGCCCCTATCCCGGCCGTTATACTCTCGAGGGCATCAATGCGGCTGTGGCTGTAACGATATGAGATATTGTCGAGTGTAATCATAGCGCGATTATTTTACCGGTGTGACAGTGAAACCTTTGGCACGGAGCTGATCGATCAGGCCGCGGTCGCCGGGAAGATGGCCGGCGCCGACGACATACATCGTCGGCGTCGAGGCCAAACGGTCGGCGATGATGCCGACCCAATTGTCATTTCGATTGTAGATCATTCTGAGGGCTGTTTCTTCATCCATTTCTTCATTTATAATAGCAAACAATGCGTCAAGGTCGCCGCTGAGATACGCGGCAGCCAGCCGATGGGCCGACTCTGAAGCCTTGGCGTCATCGGCGACGACTTCCATCAGATCTTTTGCCTGCAACATTATCGGCGCGCCGAAGAGCGCCACACATTGGTCGGCGAGAGTCTCGAGCCCGCCCACTGTCTTGCCGGCTTCACGCGCATGCGCCTGTATCATGGCGTCAAGTTGCTCGGCGGCATTGAACTCGGGGAAAAATTTTTGGTTCATAGCCATAGTGATGGCCGTCTGCACCATCGCCGGCTTCATAGGCGCAAAAGCCTCGGCCGACACCGCCTGTCCCAGATACTTCTTTATTATGACATCGAGCGAATCAACCTGCGCAGGCGACAGCACCATAGTCAGAAGGCTGTCTTTCGGAGCCATCGCGGCTGCCATCAGTTGTTGCTGTGCGGCCGGCGTCATCATCTGAGACATATCGAGCTCGCCATAAACCGCATCGACCGACGACAGCGCCTCGTCAAACCCCTTGAGCGTGTCGAGCATTGCGACAGGAGCGACATGATGCGTGCCGAAAATATAACTCGGAGTTGTAACGCCCCGACCTTCGACACGCCAAAGCAAATCGGCGCGCAACATCAGTATACACAGCAAAATAGACAAAATTACAAGAGCTAACCTTTTCATAACGCGATAATTGAAATATATGTTTTTATATCTGACTCATTATTGAAACGTGCGATGTCGCAGTGTTGTATACCACTAACACACCGCAAAGGTATAACAAATAATATCAATTCCAAAAAAATCTCCAAAAAAAAATTATCAACGAAGACAAAAAACAAAAGAGGCTATGGAGCGAGTTATGGATCGAGGATTTCAACCCTCGGAGTGAATACAGAGCGATGACTTTAGTCGTCGTTAAATCAATGAGTCAGCGGCGGCGCGGGTTGATTTTTAGCTTTTAGTTTTCTCGCGAGATAATCGCGCAGGGGTTGGTCGTAGTATTTAAGGAACAGGCGGGCGAGGATGATGGCGCCGAGGCAGATGACTACGGCTATCGGCCATGTTTGCGCGAAGGTGAGGCCGTGACTCCAGACATAGGCATAGAAGAGATACATCATCGGGTAGTGGATGATATAGACTGGATAGGATATGCTGCCGAGAAAGCGGCACAGTCTGTCAGAGATGCCGTCGCCGTTGGGCGTCGAGGCTCCGATATAGACAACGGCGGGAAAGACGAGCAGCGTGCAAAACAGGTCGTAGCAGCCGTTGGCAACAGATTTGCCGCCGTTTGTGGTTATATACGGCATGGCAAGCATGGCGACAATAAGCGCCGAGCAGAGGGCGAAACCGTAAGCCCCGACCCTGACGGGCCTGAAGCCGCGTGCCATGAGCAAACCGGCCGAGAAGGAGAACGACAGGCGCAGCAATCCGCCGACAAAGCCGTAATCGGCCATAGACCAGCCGAAGCCCGTGTGGTAGCTGCCGCTCATGTCGGAGAGTGTCCAAACGGCCAAGGCGGCAGCCGAGGCAAGGGTGAATGCCCACAGACCGCGACGCCCGAGCCTGTGAAGCCACAGGGCGTAGCCGATGCTGCCTATATACTCGAAGAAAAGCGACCAGCTCGGGCCATTGAGCGGGAACATCTCGCCGTTGCCTCTGACTTCGGGCAGAGTGCCGGGAAGAGCGGGCAGCATAAACAGACCGAGAAGAAACGAGGCTATGACAGCGCCGGTGCTGACAACGGTACCGTCCCAGCGCTCGCAACCCTGAATTACGAACGACACAACGCCGAGCAGGACGCCGATGACAACCATGGGCTGCAGACGTATGATGCGTCTGACGATAAACTGCCGGGCAGTGAGGCCGCGTTGCCAGCGGCCGTCATAGGCGTGGCCGATGACAAAACCCGAGAGAACAAAGAAAAAGTCGACGGCGAGATAGCCGTGGTTGAAACGTTGGTCGACGGCCGATGTGGCAAACGCTTCAAAGACGTGATACCAGATGACAAGCAAAGCGGCGACACCACGCAGGCCGTCGAGAATCTCATATCGCTGTGGACGAGTGGGAGTCACTGTTGTCACAGGAATATGCTGAGCAATGAGGTGAAGCCGATGAAGACCGTTGTCGCCATGGCGGCGGCCACGATGACGTCGCGCACTCTGATTGTAAACGACATCTCTGAGAGCAGAGGCGAGAAGCTTTCGGGCATGGCGACAGAGCGGCCGATGATTATGCGGTCGCTGTTGTCGATGTCGCGGCGTTTTATCAGACGAAGGGCCGTAAGTTTTGCCACACGGTAGCATACGTAGCCGAAAGCCGAGCCGATTGATGCGCCGACGAGTATGTCGCCGGGGTAATGTACGCCGAGATACATACGCGAATAGCTGTTGAGCGCGGCCCAGCCGAATATGACAAGCGTGAAGCCTCGACGCCTTACGACAAGCGACAGGAATATCGCCAGAGCAAACGAGTTGGCGGCGTGGCACGACGGAAATCCGTAGCGGCCGCCGCGGTAGCCGTCGACGATGTTGACAGACTCGCTGAGCGGATTGGCGAGATTCGACGGACGCAGACGCTCGAACATCGGACGCAACAGTGTGGCGCAGGTCTGATCGGTCAGTGCAATCGCCGCCACGAGCATAACAACAAAGACGCCGGCGCGCAGCGGATTGTATTTCTTGAAGAAAAGCAGCAATATCAAGGCATACATCGGCGCCCAGATGAACCGGCTGGTGAAAAGCATCATGAAACGGTCGAGAAAGGGCGTATGGAAGCTATTGAAAAACAGCAGCAACTGCGAGTCGAGATCGATAAGAGTGTCAAGCATGGTCAATTGTCAGAGGTCTGAGAGGTTATCATATATTTTCTGAAGGCAAACGCGCGCCCGGCGAAGGGTCTCGCCGGCTGTCTCGCCCGATATGGTTTCGGGGCGGTCGGCGTCGAGGTTGTAGATGACGGTGTCTGTCGCCGTCACCATGCCGACGGCGTCGGTTTCGGTGAAGAAAGCGAAGTGTGGAGCGTCGCTGTCAAGCAGGTCTTTGCTATAAATGAATTCGTCGTGCGGCAGATTGCATAACGCCAGAACAGTAGCGGCAAGGTCGGTCTGCGAGCCTACGGTCGATATGCGCTCGCCGTGACGGCGGAGGGCGCCTCCGGTAAGGATAAGCGGCACGGTGTGGCGCAGACGGCGGTCGCCGAGGTTGCGCGGCCAGACGCCGTAATGATCGGGCACGATAATAACGAGGCTGCGGTCATAGCGCGGCATCGCAGTGAGGCTGTCGACAAAAGCGCCGATACAGCTGTCGGCATAGGCGAAAGCGTTGAGACGCGGATCGTCGAAGCGGCTTTTGAACGGCACTTCAAAAGGCTCGTGGCTACTTGATGTCTGTATGACCCGCAGACGCGGACCGGCCGTAGTGTCGCGCCGAAGCTCGTCGAGCACACGGCCGAAAACGGCATGGTCGTGTGCGCCCCATTTGCCGGTGCGTTCGGTCAGTGGGAAGTCTTTGTCGCAAATGATGTGTCCGAAGCCCGAGCTGATGACATAGGCCAGCATGTTGGTGAAGTTGATGTCGCCGCCATAGTAGTATGCCGTGTTGTATCCGGCGTCACGCAGGCGGCGCGGCATCGACGGCAGTTTCTCGGCTTTGCCGACATACTTCATAACGCTCGTGTTGGGCTGGCCGGGGAAGCCGCTGAGTATGGCCGGCAGTGCGCGGTCGGTGCGGAAACTCGAGGCATAGAAGTCGGTAAACAACATTCCCGAGCCGGCTATCGAGTCGAGCCGCACGGCGACGGCCTCGCCCCCGAGCGAGGGCATAAGGTGTGACGAGAAACTTTCGGCGATGATGAGCCATATATCGGGGCGGTCGGTTGTCAAGGTGACGGTGTCGGGCCGTGCAGCAACCGTATATGTCATCGACTTGAAGATGCTGTCAGCCACGACGGCGTCGGCAAAGCGGTATTGTGAAGCAAAATCGCTCTGGTGTGTCGCCGAGTAAAGGAGACTGAACGCCGGATTGACGGCTGCATGGTTGAGACTGCGGTTATCGCTGAAATACGCGCGGCTGAGATTCATCGTCGAGACGGTGACACCGCCGCGAATAGGAATGAACAGAAGTCCTGTCAGTATAGACATCACAGCGACGGCGCGATTGCGCCGCTGTCCGCGCGGAAGCGGCTCGACGTCGATGCGCATCGAGGTATATGCGAAGAGCAGGTATAGTCCCGCCGTCAAGGCAATCAAGGCGCCGCCGCCGATAACCTCGCCGGCCGTAGCACTCGCCATTGCCGACGCCGGCGACGACATGAAATAGAATATCGGAGTCACGTCGAGCTTAAAACCCCAGTAGCCGTAGAGCACCGTGTCGGCGATGAAAACGGCGGCGAGGACAAAGGCAGTGAGCCCGAAGTAGATGCGTGATATTATGACGTTTACCTTTGATCTCACAATCAACATCGAAATGATGAGCAGGCAGGGGATGACGGTTAGGTATGCCGCCATAGAGCGGTCTATGGCCATGCCGTTGGCAATGACGTCGATATAGTCTGACAATGTCGCATCGCTGTAGAGACCGCTGTAGACGGCCATAAACAAAGGCTTTTCGATGATGAAGATCACCAAAAACACAAAGTATGTGACAACGGCCCTGAGAAGCGCTTTTTTCATCGTCTGCGACAAGATTGGTCTATATTGCCGCAAAATTAGTCAAAATTCACGAAAACGACCTTTTAATAATAGATAAAAAACGTAAACAGCGGCAATTAGGCCATATTTACTCTATCTTTTGACTTTGGCAGAGAGCAGACGGTGTCCTATGCGGCAATAGAGACATTTGCGCGGCTCGCAGTAGCTGCGGCACAGCTCGATGAGCGCCTGTGAAGTGAACGCGTCGTTACAGACGATGCCGGCGTCGGTAAACCGCTTTACTATCATATTACGCTCGGCGGGAAGAGTCTGGAGGAGTTCGAGTGCCACACGGCAGCGGTCGGCATCGTTATAGGCCGCTCCATAGGCATATAGCAGCGGCACGACGACGTTGATAATGAGTATCGAGACCGACGCGTCGCTCAGCGCCTTAACTGTCGGAGACGCCTCGGCCATGAACGTATAACGGCGCGACCAGAAGCCCGTCAGACTGATGTCGAAGAGGCTACGGGCGTCAGACTCGTCTTTGACCTCGAAGATACGGCTGCCGATTACAAAGCCGGCGTTTATCATGTGGGCGAGTGTCGAGATGCGGCGGTGTGGAAAGTTGGCGGGGCGTCCGCTCATACGCCAGTTGAGGGCCAGCGGACGCGCGAGACCGAATTTTGACGCCATGAACGAATATTCCTGTATCATGCGCTCAACATAGCCGGCACGCTCGGGAGGATTGTCGAGAAAACCGGCCTGCCCGAAGAGTGTGCCCTCGATAGTCTCAAGCGAATCGCGGTGTTTCAGGAGCATCTTCAGCGGTGTCGACAAAGCGAGGCGTTCGAAGGCTTCGCTGTTTGTACCGAAACCGAGGGCGCGGGCAAGGGTGATGTAAACCGCGTCGATCCAGCCGCCGTCACGGTCTTCGACGAGGCGGTTGATGCGCTCGACTTTGGCGTTGAGCCGCTCGAAGGCGAGATTATCGATCCAGTCATGAATATAGATGCCGGGCAGATCGGGGATTTCTTTGCGGCATGGCGGAAAATCGCGGCAGCCCTCGACCATCTCGCGGTAACGGCGGCTGAAGTCGGGCGTGCAGTCCATAACCATCTGCGGTATCACCTGTCCGTCGGAGCGGCGTATCTCAGCGTCGTTGCCGGCGACGACATGGAGCACGACCGAGTCATAGGCGCTGTCTTTGTCATGGCCGTGACGAAACCAGTCTGAGGCCTTGACGTGAATCTCGACATTGCCGCTCCACAACTGTCGGTCGATCATAATCTTGGCATTGAAGAAATCGGGTCCGGCGCCGGTGTTGAGCAGCCCCTGGTCGATGACGCGCACCCGGCGGCCGTCGACGGTCTTCATCTCGGCGACGGGCCACAGCTTATGCTGCCAGACATATTGCATCAGCCTTTCCATGGCTGCCTGATTCTTAGTTGCCAGAAAGCTACGGCCGCAGCAGCGGCGACGTTGAGCGAATCGACGCCGTGTGACATCGGTATCCTGACGGTGTAGTCGGCGGCGGCGAGGACTCCCGGAGCGAGGCCGTCGCCCTCTGTGCCCATGATGACGGCAAGACGCTCCTCGGCGGCGAGCGACGGATCGTCGAGGCTCACGGAGTCGTCGGTGAGCGCCATGGCAGCTGTCGCGAAGCCTAACCGTCGCAGGTCGGAGACGGGGGCGTCAATCCATGTCCAAGGGACGAGAAAGACCGAGCCCATCGAGACACGCACCGACCGACGGTTGAGCGGGTCGCACGATGTTTTTGTCAGCAGCACGCCGTCTATGCCAAGGGCCGCGGCCGAACGGAAGATGGCACCTATGTTGGTTGTGTCGGTGACGCTGTCGATTACGACAAGCCGTCGGGCATCGCGGCAGACGTCGTCGGGAGTCGGAGGATCGGGACGACGCATGGCGCAGAGCACGCCGCGTGTCAAGCGGTAGCCCGTGAGCGATTCGAGCAATTCGCGCCGGCCGGTGTAGACGGTGATGTCACCGGCCATGGCGATGACCTCGGCGGCGTCGCCGGTTATATGGCGCGCCTCGCAGAGCAGACTGACCGGCTCATAGCCGGCTTCGAGCGCGACTTTGATGACTTTGGGACTTTCGGCAATGAAAACCGCACGTGACGGATCGTTACGGCTGCGCAACTGTGCTTCTGTCAGCGATGCGTAGACCTCGACGTCGGGATGGTCGAGCGATGTTATTTCGACTGTTTTCATGGCCGTTTCCGCTTGGGTAAGTGATATTTATCGGAAACGGTATGTTATGTAGGCCGTCGACTCTTCGGGTGCGTTGTCGTCAGAACGGGTGAAGATTCTCGAACGCACTTCGCGCTCGCAGGCCGCACGCACCTCGGGGCTCGTCGCCGCCGGCGCGTCACCGCCCCTGAATGTGACTGATTTGACGCGGCCGTTGCGGTCAATCTTGACCATCATCACGACCGAGCCGGTGACAGTACTCGGCACACTGTTGTATGAAGGCATAGCCCATCCTCCGCCGACGCGGCCCGTGCCCCGGCCGTTTACCGACGAGTTTTTGCCGTTGGGTTTACCGGAGTCGCCGTTGTTCTTGCCTTTGTTGTCGGTATTGTCTTTGCCGGCGTTGCGGAATGCCGACCCAAGCTCGTTTTTAGCCTGACGGGCGGCTTTTTCCTGCTTGGCTTTGGTGTCGTCGACCGGGCCGGGCTTGACTCTCTTTGTTTTCTTATCTTTTTTGACCGGCGAGGGTTTGTCTGAGGTGACGACCGTAGGCGCATCGCCCTTAGGGCCGTCGTCGACGACATCCATGCCACCCTCGGGAGCGGCCGAAGAATTATTATCGAGCGGCTCCTCGTTGTATGCAGGCGACGGATTGTCGGAAGCCTGCACCGGCGACATGGGCAGATCGAGCAGCTCGGCATATTCCTCGACGGTGATATCGGCCTTGTGGCGAGGCGGCCACTCCTTGACCGAAGAGTCAAGGGTGACATTGCAGACGACCATCATGATTATGACAGCCGCGCAGATAATGGCGGTGGCCACAGCCGAGTATATGCGGGTCTTATTCATTTGCGATTGTTTGTGCGTCGGGGCGCTTGCTGTCAACAGGCTTTGTTGCGAGCACCATCTTCATCGAGTTCTGTGCGCCTATGTTGAGTACTTCAACAACTTTTCCGTAAGCCACCTCGGTGTCGGCATAGACGGCGATGCCGCCCACAGAGTCCTGTGATGTGACAACCTTCAGGTAGTCGACGAGGTTTTCGTTTTCTACGGGTTGAAGTTCAGAATCGGCATAACTGACAAAGTAGTTGCCTCCGGCATCAATGAAGACCCGTGTTGTCGGTTTCGACGGTGTCTGTGCCGCACTCTCAGGCAGGTTGATGTCGAGGGCGGTCGGGAAAATGAAGGTCGATGTGACAAGAAAGAAGACAAGCAGCAGAAAGATGACGTCGGTCATTGACGCCATCGAGAAGGTCGCAAGCATGTCTTGTTGACGTTTGAGAGCCATAGCGTCTGTTATTCAGCCGGTTCGTTGAGTAGATCCATGAAATCCATCGTGCGGGCTTCCATGAGATTCATGATTTTATTGATTCGGGCCACAAGGTAGTTGTAGGCAAAGAGGGCGATGATGCCGACGACGAGACCTGCGACTGTTGTGACCAAAGCGGTGTAGATGCCGCCGGCGAAATCGCCTATCGAGGCGGCGTTGCCCGAGTTTGCGATGGCGAAGAAAGCCTGCACCATACCGATGACCGTGCCCAGGAAGCCGAGCATCGGGGCGCCGGCAGCGGTTGTGGCAAGCCATGGAAGGCCCTTGCTGAGAGCGGCGACCTCGAGGTTGCCGGTGTTCTCGATGGCGACGAGAACGTCATTCATCGGACGGCCGATGCGGCTGATGCCCTTGGAGATGAGACGGCCGTAAGGAGAATTGTTCGAGCGGCACAGATTAAGCGCACTCTCTATCTCACCGTCGTGGATATAGTCTTTTATGCGTTTCATGAACGTGTCGTCGAGCTTCGAGGCCTTGTAGGTGACAATTGCGCGCTCGATGAAGATATAGATGCTGATGACGGCGAGCAGAGCCAGAGGTATCATGATCCAGCCGCCTTCGACGCAGAGCTGCCAGATTGAGAGCGACGGGACTGACTCTGAGGCTGCAGCCGCTGTTGCGGCCGATGTGACGGTGTCGATGGTGGCGACTGTCGCAGCGCTGTCGGTCAGACCGGTCAGGCTGTCGGCGATGACGGGAATTTGTGCTAAGATAGACATTATTCTTGTTTTTTATGAGATTGCTGCTTTATATCGTCTTATTGTCTCTTCGAGGCCGAGATAGAGGGCATCGCAGATAAGAGCATGACCTATCGACACCTCGTTGAGATAAGGCACATTGTGCTTGAAATATGCGAGATTGTCAAGGTTGAGATCATGGCCTGCATTGACACCCAGACCGTTGTTGTGGGCCGCGCGACTCGCCTCGGCGTAAGGGGCAACGGCGGCGGCAGGGGCGTCGGGATATTGATCGGCATAAGGCTTGGTATACAGCTCGACACGGTCGGCGCCTGTTTTTGCGGCGGCGGCGATCTGCACGGGGTCGGGATCGACAAAAATCGATGTCCTGATGCCGACGTCCTTGAAGCGTTCGACTACAGAGGTAAGAAAGTCGAGGTTTGACGTCACATCCCAGCCGTGATTCGACGTCAGGGTGTCAGGGGCGTCAGGCACGAGAGTTACTTGTTCGGGGCGCACCTTGAGAACCAGGTCGATAAACTCCGGCGCGGGATAGCCTTCTATATTGAATTCGGTTCTTACGAGGGGGCGCAGTCTGAAGACATCGGCGCGGCGTATATGACGCTCGTCGGGGCGCGGGTGAACAGTGATGCCTTGGGCCCCGAAGCGCTCGCAATCTACGGCCACGTCTTCGACGCAGGGGCGATTTTCGCCCCGGGCGTTGCGCAGAGTAGCGATTTTGTTGATATTGACGCTAAGATTGGTCATTGTTGTTTTTTAATCTATCGTCCGGCGATGTCGCCGAAACATAGAATGTTGGTTAAAATTTCGGCGGATATGCGATTTTTTTGTAAATTTGTAATTGTAATGCGTCTACAAAATTAGTCACAATTACCAAAAACAAAAAGGATTTGACTCCAAAAGTTCTAAAAACATATAAAATCGACTCTCCTTTCCCCGCCGTCTACGGCAGTTGCCGCTTGCTTGTCGGCTGCCGGGCCGACGAATATTCGGCTTCGGCGATAGCGCGTGCTGTCGAAGACTGTGACGCCCATCTGCTCAATCTCAACGTCATGCCCGGCGCCGACTATGGCTTCGACATGATTGTCGATCTCAGAGTAGACCTCGCCTCGCCTCACACCGCCGCGCGTTCGCTCGAACGTTACGGCTATGCCGTCATTGACGCCCGGGCCGACGGAGACAGCCCATATGGCGACGACGACAGCCTGCGCCGCCGTGTCGACGAGCTTATGAGGTATCTAAACATATGATCAGCCTATGAAAATAGCCATTTACGGCAGCCGCCGACAACACGACCATCTCGCCGGTATCGAGATCTTCATGAAAACGCTTGCCGCCGCCGGTGACGAGGTGGTGATGCACTCGAAACTATATAAATATCTTGTATCGCTGATGCCTCTCGCTCTCGGCGCCGTCACCCGTGTAACCGATAGCGGCAACTTTGACGCCGACATCGTCATAAGCATCGGCGGCGACGGTACATTCCTGCGCACCGCCATGTGGGTGGGCGACAAAGAGATTCCCGTTCTCGGCGTCAACACCGGACGTCTGGGCTATCTCACCTCTATGCCCGTGGCCTGTCTGCCGTCGCTCAGAGAACTGATCGACAAGGGAAGTTTCACCGTTTCGCGACGCCGCCTCATCGAGGTCATATCACCCAAACTGAACATCTGGCCTTTCGCCCTCAACGAAGTCACCGTCTCTAAAGACGACAGCGCCTCGATGATAGATGCCGATACAACCCTCAACGGCGTCGCTCTCGCAGACTATCGTGCCGACGGCCTCATCGTGTCGACACCGACAGGCAGCACCGCCTACAACCTCTCGGTCGGCGGTCCGCTCATTGAGCCTGAGACGCCCGTGTGGGTCATATCACCCATCGCAGCCCATACACTGTCGATGCGCCCGCTTGTTGTCAGTGACACTTCGCATCTGACAATATGTCCCGACGGCCGCGCGTCACATTTCCGCCTGACCCTCGACGGCCGTTCGACCCCTCTCGACATAGGCACGACGGTCGAGTTGCGCCGAGCCCGATTTGATATCCTCGTGATGCGCCCCGAGGCCATCTATTTCGCAACCACACTGCGTGAGAAACTTCATTGGGGACTCGACTGAAATGACAACGATAAAGACCATAACCGGTTCGGGATCATTCGACTATGCTCCTGTAGGACGTATACATTACACCGTGCGTCCAACGGCACGGCGCATCACGGCCCGCTGGCATGCAGGCGCCGTCTATATGTCGCTGCCTCCGCGGCTCGAGACCTCGATGCTGCTCAGCGCCCTCGGCGAAATGACTCCGGCGATACTGCGCCGGCGTCCGACCGAAGCATTCTATAACATTGGCGACGTCTTTGACACCGGCGACATCAAAATAACCGTTAACGCCCGTCGGGAACATAACGGCCGCGTAGTGGTGCGGCAGCTGACAGCCCGCGAATTTGCCGTCGAAGTTGACCACGATATCGACTTCTCTGACCGCAACGCCGTCATAGCCGTCAGCAACGCACTCAAGCATATAGCACGCTTTGTCGCCCCTGAGATACTGCTTCCGCGAGCTCGCGCCATTGCCGAAAAAATAGGCCGGCGCCCTCTCGCATGGGACATTTCGCGCGGACTCCATACACTCGGACATTGCAGCTCGCGCGGCGTCATAGCTCTCAGCTGCGTCTGCGTCTTTCTTCCCGTCGACCTACGCGACTATATCATCTGTCATGAACTCGCCCACCTCTCCGAGATGAACCATTCGGCCGCTTTCCATCAGATATGCGACAGATACTGCGGCGGCCGCGAGCGCCAACTTCAGGCCCGCCTGCGCAACTTCAAATTCCCGATAGTAAAATAACGGTAATCAACCGATCCTCATAAATATCGCAACATATCGCAATATTCGATAATTTACGATATTATTAAACATAATTACATCAGTACCATGTGATTATATATTATCGCGCATTCAAGCCTCGTTGCATATACTATAGTTTTATTCATCGTGAACTACATTAATTCTATAACAATTTAAATCATTTATTTATAGAATAATATATATTTTAATATCGCAAATTTTTATATTTTGCGATATTTTGCGATATTTGCAGGAAAATAAAACGATATGATAGAATCTCCACCTGTAGTTACATCTGAAATCAAACAACGTATAGATAAAATAATGTCTTCAGCCGATTATGCGTCTGTGGCAGATGTGGTAAACACCATAAACGCCGATTATCTATATTGGAGTGATGTCAAATATAGAGCAGGCTCATTAGGCATATCGCCCGAGGAGCTTTGGTTTATAGTTAAAAATGCCAGAGAAAAGGCAGATATGCCTATAACCGGGTTTGGCAACCTTCACTTTGCCCTATCTAACCGCATGCAACGACTATGCCATGAGTTTGATATGAACTTTGGAGGTTCGTGGGGTGCATCAAAAATTTTTCCTGACGATAAATCGACACAGGAGCTGTATCTTATCAGCTCTATAATGGAAGAAGCTATCGCATCAAGCCAAATGGAAGGCGCCGCTACAACACGCGAGGCCGCAAAAGATATGCTGAGAATGAAGATGAGTCCCAAAGATAAAAGCCAGCGTATGATTCTCAATAATTATACCACTATAAATTTTATCAGAGAGCACTCTAAAGAAGATCTCACACCGGAACTCATAATGCAAGTGCACACCATGATGACCGACGGTGCACTTGACATAAAAGATGCCGCCGGCCGTTTGCGGCGCGAGGATGAAAATATTGTAGTTGGCGACGGCATTACCGGAGAAACGGTACATATGCCGCCCGCTGCCGGATGTCTGCCGGGATTTATCGAAGATCTATGCCGTTTCTTCAACGACAGCAATCCGACGTTTTTTATCCATCCTATAATCAAGGCCATTATTGTGCATTATCTGATAGGCTATTATCATCCTTTTGCCGATGGGAACGGCAGAACCGCGCGCGCCTTGTTTTATTGGTATATGATGAAGTCTAACTATTGGCTTGTGCAATACCTATCGATTTCAAGAATTATAAAAGGTTCTAAAAAATCATACGAAAGAGCCTATCTTTACTCCGAACATGACTCTAACGATCTGGCATATTTTATTCAATATAATTTAAATGTATTGCATAAGTCGTTTGAAGAGTTACGAAAATACCTCTTGCGCAAAAATAAAGAAAAAAGAAAGGCCGAAAGATTACTCCATTTGGGTAACATTACTTTAAGACAAGCCGGCATTCTAAATCGTTTCATCGACAATCCCGACGATGTGATAACCTCTGTCGAACTTGTCAATAATCTCGGCGTCAGTCATGGCACAGCCAAATCAGACCTTAAAGATCTGACTCAAAAAGGATATTTGACCGAAATTGCGTTAGATGGCAAGACTAAAGGATATATCAGAAGTAACGACTTCAACGAGCTGACAAAAATAATAAAACGGTAAGCCGTTTGCATTATCGTCAGCGGGTCGACGAGCGGCTGATAAGACCGACCAGCCAGAGAAGAACGATAGCGCCGACGACCGAACAGATCAAGCTGCCGATGATGCTCGTCGTGTGGATACCGAGCAGACCGAAAAGCCAGCCGCCAAGCACGCCGCCGATGATACCGACTACCAGATTGACAACTATGCCGAAGCCTCCGCCACGCGTAAGCTTGCCGGCTACAAAACCCGAAACGAGACCTATCAGTATAAACCAGATAAACGACATATTGAATTGAATTTAATGATAAAATATCTTATATAGTAATATAAAATACAACTCAAAAACCTCTTTTGTTCAACACTTAAAAATCGTCGTCAGGACGCGGATGATCTTTGACCCATTGCTTCCACTGCTTTTTGTCGGCCCAGATCCATTTCTCATATTTCAAGGGATTGACCGGCACATCAATCGAACACGGCACAAAGTAATAGACGTTATCGCACGGCCCAACCCATTTATAACGCTCCGGTGCTACGCCTTTGTTTATTTTAATAATTTGCCTCTCATATATTCGTCCTTCTTTATAGCCTTCATCCCACTTAAATATGAGATCGGATTTAGGGAAATAAAAAATCTTCAAGGTATCTCTATCAACATTATAAATGCCAAAATCCCAAGTACCATAATATCCTTTCAAATAAGCTGTACCATCGGGTTTCAAAACAATCTGCGTGTCCGGATTGCAGGTGTCGGGTGAATTGCTGTAGAAGCCGTTGATTTTAAGACGCCCGTCCTTGTCAGGATTATAATCGTCACTAAACTTATAATGAGTCCATTGCGATAGATAGTGACATCTGAAACAACTCTGTAGGCCGAACAGTGATATTACAGCCATTATGGCGACAAGCAGTCTTTTCATAGCTACAGTTATTTATCTATCAAACATATCATTCAGCACTTTCTTAATTTTTTCACCTTCAGGATAGCTAAAAAAAGCCGGAAGAGTATCAGTTGTGACAAGCCTAAAAACTCGCGAACATTCTTTCGAAATATCTATGTCTATCATGTCTTTAAGCGGCGGCGCGCTTGCTGATGTGAAATTATTAAGTTTATCCATTAAGGAGTATACCGGCAGCAATTTAAGATTCGCCCAGACTATATGGGCCGAATCTTCAATTTCAAAAATGGCTATGCCTATTCCATTATTATAGAGGGTAAGCAGATCTGTTTTTTGATAGAAATTAATATTTGCCTTGATTGTGTTCCCTTCTACCTCATATATACCCCATAGATCGAAAAATTTCATAAATCCGTCAGGATAAAAAACTATGCAAGTATCAGGATATATATTGAGTTGTGATCGCGTATAAAATCCCCTTATATCTAACCGATTAGTAGAATCCGCAATATATCCCGGTCGCCATTGAAGCGGAGATTTTTCAAGAAAACGCTTTACTTCATTGCGAGAACTCGTGTATGGCTCTCTATCACGAAGTGGTTGACGGCGATAAAACAGATTGCCTATTGAACTGCAACTATTCATAGCCATACATATTGCCAAGCACCCCAATACAAATATCATCCCTTTTCTCAATATGTCCATGGCGTATAAGGATTATATGCACCAAAATAAGAGAACTCATTATGGTGAATGTTGTAATTAAGATAATAATTGTTTTTTAATATTTTATGAGCTAAATTTTGTGTCAGATTCTGAACGATAGGAGCTTGGTACCCAAATCTCATTATATGAGACCCTTGTCCATATATGCGCAGAATAAACCATTGCCATGCTTGTCGGATAAACAAGATAATTGTGAATAGCCGTTTTTTCATGATGCCGGATTTATTTCGCAAATATAATATTAAATTTACATTGAAAAATAAATTTTTTAATATTTTTATCATCATGAACAATAGGCCGTTTACGGCTGTCATATAATTAATAATACGATTGTCAAAACATCACATTATGGTAAAGTTTGATTATAAAGCTCTGGCGACGAAGGTCAAGGGCTATTTTGATCTCACAGACTTTCTTCTGCCTCAGGCAGAGGCAGAAGAGGCTATACGCGAGGGTGTATCGTTCCGCGGCGTAAACATCCTGATACTAATTGTGGCCATATTTATAGCTTCGCTCGGCCTGAATGTCAATTCGACGGCGGTCATCATCGGCGCCATGCTCATCTCGCCGCTTATGGGACCGATCATAGGCATAGGTCTGGCTGTAGGCATACATGATTTCGAGCTGATGAAGCGCTCGTTCCACAATCTGATGATGGCGACGCTCTTCAGTGTCGCAACGTCATGCATCTATTTTATCATCTCGCCGGTCAACGAGGGCCACAGCGAACTGCTCGCCCGCACGTCGCCAACGATCTATGACGTTTTCATCGCCATCTTCGGCGGCGCCGCCGGCATTCTCGCCACCGGCAGCCGCGTCAAAGGCAACGTGCTCCCGGGTGTGGCCATAGCTACGGCTCTTATGCCGCCGCTGTGTACGGTAGGCTACGGTCTGGCGACGTTGCAGTTCAACTATTTTATCGGCGCTCTGTATCTGTTCTTCATAAATTCGGTTTTCATTGCCTTCGCCACCACAATAGGCATCAAACTGATGAAATATCAGGTCAAGGATTTCTCAAATCCGGCCCGCGCCAAACGGGTAAAGAACATTGTCTACACGATTGCCTTCCTGACGATGATACCGGCGTGTTTCATGACCTACTCGATGTATATGCAGTCAACTTTCATCGCCAACTGCGACAGATTTGTCGACACCGAATTTGATTTCCCCAACACACAGGTCCTCAACTACAAACCGAGCTACAATAAAGGCAACAAGCAGTTGACTGTAAATCTTGTTGGCGCTCCGCTGCCCGAAGACTCGCTGTTGTTGGCGATGACAGACAAGCTGCCCGACTATCATTTGGGCGGCACACGGCTGCGCATCGCCCAAGGTGCAGGCTCGACGATGCCCGACGCCGAGACAATGTCGTCGTCGATGCTCCGCGACATGTATCAGGTGACTCAGGCCACTATCGCCGGACAGCAACAGACCATCGACTCGTTGCGCACGGTCTGCGCCACCGCCGCTCACAACGACACGATAGGATCGATGATCGCCCCGGAGCTTCGTGTCATATTCCCGCAGGTGCGCGATATCGCATTCACCCGAGCCATCGTCAGCAACGTCGACAACGGTCACCGCGACACACTCAACCTTGTTCTGGCACAATATACCGCACCGATGAACAAAGCTCAGACGGCAAAATTCCGCGAGTACCTCGAGGCCCGTCTCGGTACACGGCCTATCACCATCGTCTCGGGCGACTACCGATGAGACCATTTCGACATTTTCACGGAAATAACAATGGCGTCCCGTCGGGAACGCCATTGTCATATATGAGCTTTATATAAAGCGTGGATTATTTAACCACGACTTTGGTAGCTTTGTCGCCCTGGACTTTGACATAGACGCCGGGAGTCATGTTGTCGGCGGCTACGCGTACACCCTGAAGGTTGTAGTAAACAACTTCGGCATCACTGTCGGCTGCATCGGTAACGATAGACTCGACACCGTCGCTCGACGATTTGATTGTCATCTCTTTCTTGGCGGGAACAGCCACACGGGGTGATTCGGCCACGAGCGAGTAGACGTGGTAACCGTTGCTTTCACGTTCGTAAACGTGGAGGTTGCCTGCATAGTCAAACTTCATATGACTCCAACCGATTGTAGCGGTCGGGATGTCATAGAGCTTGGTGAACGCGGGGACACCTTCCTCATCCCATACGACACTGTAGACTGTGATGCAGCTGTTCTGACCTACAGCCACTATGTCGCGTGTGCGGTTGATGGCAAGGCCCGAGACGCTCGAATTAAGAGTTTCGGTCAGACCGTATTCACCTTCGTCGCCCGAATTGAACAGTTCTGTACCGTCATTGGCTACATACACAAAACAGGGAGTGCCGAGGGTGTTGTTGCCTGCGCCACGCACCTGTGATGCAAAGAAACCGTTCTCAACAGCTGTGATGTCGACATTTTGGTTTGCCAGACGGCCGGCGCCGTTAAGACGCTCAAACTTAAAGTCGGGTATGCGGGTGATCTGGGCAGCCGAGCCGAGGTCGTAGCGGTAAACGGCGTTCTGTGCACCTGGAGTATTGCCTGCGGGATAGTCTTCGAGGAACGAGTAGACTTTGGTGTCATCGCCCTTGCCCTGGAAGGCCACACAGCTGCTGCCGCCACCGATGATCACACCTTCATAGGTGTATGAACCCTTGCCGTCACGTTCGCCGGCGAGAAGACTTGTGAGGTCGGTCGGATCTGTCGGGTTGAGAATCCAATAGCCAGCACCCTTGTCAGACCAGTCGGGGAAGACTGCGAGACCTTCGCGCTCGTCGCCACGGAATACCGATGACTGGTTTGTACCCTTAGGAGTCAGCAAGGGATGGTTGTCAAGAACACGGCTTGCAACCTTGCTACCGTCGGGCTGATAGATGTCGAAGCCGTTGTTGTTGCCGTGAGCGACGACGGTATAACCGAAGTTGGGGCTGTCGGTGTCCTGGATGGTGACAACACCGCCGCGTACGGTCAAGCCGTTGTTTTCAGAGAAATAGAGGCCGGCTTCGGCAACTGTCTTGCCGACGATCTCGACGGCCCAGTTGTATTCGCCGCCTACATCGAGGTCGCGTGCGTTGAAGTCAAACGAATTCTCGCCTTTGACAACAGCACCCATCGGGATTGAGACAACATTACCGTAGACGGTATGTGTCAGCACGAGATTGGCTTCGGGAGCGTCGCCTGTGGCCTTGAACGTCACCTTATACTGGTCGGCATCTGTAGCGTCGGCCTCGGCATTGAGATCATAAGCGAACTCAGCGCGGGCTTTGGCCTGCTCTACTTCCTTGATAGTGTATTTGGTGAGAAGACCGTCGGCACGGAGAAGATAGAGATCAAACCAGCCTGATTTGACATTGTCGAGATTGTCGCGTGTCACCATTGTAACACCGGCTGCCGATATATTGGCGAGGTCGGCGGCTTCAAGAGCCGAATTTACAGTGGCGATTGTCTTGGCCTTGTCAAGGCCGTCGGTGATGTCGGCCAGAAGGACGCCTGTGCTCTTGCCTTCTTCAACGGCGGGAGCAACCATGAAGCTGTGACCTGCATACTTGAAGAAGCCGGCGCGGGGAATTACGCTGCCCATAACATTTTCGGGGAGTTTGGCAAGTTCGGGATCACCGTTGAAATGGCCGAATTCATATTCGAGGGCCGGGGCGTTCTCACCCGAACCGACAACGATATAATTGTCATCGCTGAGCGGTGAGGTGACAAAACGATAGTCGTCGCCAAGAACTGTAACACCGAAGTAACCGGCTTCGGGAGTCTGTGGCTGGTGGAAAGATTCACCGGCCTTGTTTCCGGCTACAACGGGCATAAGCATTGTGCGCACATTGCGTGACGCACCTGTAGTCTCACAAGAGAATACGACCTTGCCGTCTTCAGATGTACCCGAGTAGGCGAATGTATCGCCTGCATATGAGCGATACCAGTTGCCGGTGTGCTGTGATGTCAGCCATTCTTCGGGAGCGCCTGTGGGCAGGCCGTTCTCGTCATTGGCCCACTTATAGACTTTGAATGTACCGCGTTCACTGACGCCGTCTTCATCCATCTGTGCCTTGCTGTAATATGTTTTGGTCTTGTTGCAGGCAAGAAGGATACCGTCGGCTGTTACCTGGATGTCAGAGCATGCGAGCTGCATCATGCTTGCGACGTCGCCCATACCTTCGGTAGAAACGTTGGCCACGACGGCTTTTGTTCTGTTGTTATAGACAACGAGTGTCGGAGCGTTCTCGGCATCGAGAGCAAGGATATAGAGCAGCTTGCCGCGGACTATCATACGGCGCACGGTCTTGCCGGCGAGTTCTTCGATAGCCTGATCGACATAGTCGGTCTTGAGGTTGTATTCGTCACGGGCGAGAACCGCGCCGGTATTGTATTCGTCGGGATAGTTGACATATTCAACGGCCGGAGGCTCATAGGCTGTGCTCTCGAGGTCGACGGTCGGATAGCTGATCGTAGCTGCTTTGACGGTAACGGCAACAGGATCGCCGGGTTTGTATTCGTCGCTGACAAACTCGAGGGTGTAGTCACCCGGCTCGACGTTCTTGAACACAAAAGCACCGTTATACTGGTTGTCGGTCGTATATTCGGCCACGACATCATTGCCTTTCTTGAGAAGGACCTTGAGGTTGTTGATAGGCTTATAGATGTCTTTTGTCAGAGGGTTAGCCTTGTAGTACTGGTCAGAGAATTTCTCGTGGAGATCGCGGGCGATGCCGTAGATGTCGCCGGACGACTCTTTCTTGAGACCGAAGTAGTCGGCGATGCCGTGTGCATAGGCAGCACCTTCAAGATAAGAGACATCCCAGTTCATCGCGCGATGACGTGCGGGCTGATAGGTGTGGAAGTAGCCTTCGACAAGGAAGCCGTTGACACCGTGCTTGAGCACGCCGAGGTAGCCGCGGTAGCCACGGGCCACAGAACTGCTGCCGTAGAAATTGATATCACCGCGGAGGTTCTTGTTGGTGGCGCTGTAAGCCGTCCAGCCCATATGGGGATTCTCGAAAGCATAACCCCAGCACAAATCGGCCATCTTGCGGCTCTCGGTCTGGAATGCAACACCTACATTCGGGTCTTCTTTGTTTATATCGTCATAGCCGCGATATAAAAAGAGGGGATAATTGGTTGTCGTTCCCTCGGTAGCGGCGTTTGAGTGAATCGAGATAAACATGTCGAAGTTGTTTGCATCGACCTCGACGTCGATCTCGGTGAGGTTGCGGTTATAGAGCTCACAACGCTCGAGAAGTTCCTCGAGAGGTTTGATCTGCTCTGCTTTCTGCTCGTCTGTGAGCGTGACGTCTTTCTGGATGTTCTCGATACGGGTGGTAATCTGGCCCCGAGTGAGGTTTTCGGTCTCGTAGGGTCCGACTTTCACATGGCTCATGACGATGTTGTTGCTCATGTCGCGGGCGGCGCCAATCTGATGGCGTTCGCCGGTCTGGTTAAGTGTAGGATCGAATTTGAGACCCATGGCACGGAGTTTCTCGAGCACACCGAAACCTTTGCGGAGGTTGGTGTTTGTCTCGAAGAAGTTTGTAGTGTCAGTGCCGATGGCTACATAGTTTTTATGTCCCACGAGGGTGCAGGGACGGTCGTTGGCCGTCCAGCTGCCGTGACCGGGGTTGATGTAGACGCGGAGTTCGTCGGCGGTCTTGGCTGTCATAGAGCCGGCGCCGATCATAAGCGCCATTGCTGATGCGTATAATATCTTTTTCATATCGAGCGCTTATTTAGAGAGTTTGACCATATAGAGTTCACCGTCGGGTGTCGAGAAAACGACAGTCTTGCCGTCGGCCGATACAGAGGGATTGAGGGCGATCACGTCGTTGCCGGTGAGCGTCTGGCGTGTGCCTTTGAGATCTGTAGCGATGAGTTCCGAAGAAGTGATAAATGTACCGTCGTCGATATCATGCATGCCGACGAGAGTATTGTTGTCGATCCACTTGGTAGCGCGGAGTACTCCGATTTTCACGGGATTGGAGCCGTCGAGATTGCAGACAAAACAGCCTGCACCGGCCAGCCAGTATACAATCTTTGTACCGTCGGGCGAGAGAGCGGGCCAAAGATAGCTGCCGCGGCCCTGGGGGTCGATTGTCGTGGTCTTGCCGTCGACGGTGACGTCGAGGTGACCGTAGTTGATTGAAACCACAGGAGCTGCCGTAGCCTTGGCACCGTTGAGACCTTTGGTCTTGACGCGGCCTTTCTCGACAGCCGTCACAGAGCCTGCTGCGACACTGAAGCCGGCATTGAGATTACGCGAAGGCTTGACGATCTCTGTTGTCTTGCCGCTGACGCGGTCAACGCTCTTGAGGCCCGTCATAATCATGTGATTTTTGTTTGCAGTCTTCTGACGGAAGACTACTGTACGACCGTCAGCGCTGATCTTGACGTCGTGGCCACTGCCGTTGTCGGTCAGAAGCGTGCTTGAACCGGTAGCGAGGTCTATGCTCTTGAGCGAACGGTTGTCAAGATCAGAGACTACGACAAAACTACCGTCGGGGCTGATTGTGGGGACGTTGACATACACACCCTGAGGAAGATTGATCTTGTTGATTGACTCAACCTTGACCAATTGGGCCGATGCCACCATACCTACGCACAATGCCAAAGCAGAAAAAATAATTTTTTTCATAAATGTGGTAAGATTTGGGGTAATTAAATTGATAATTTGGGTTATTAACTGATTTCAGACTTAAAGTAATGCAAGATGCGCCGACATGATAGACGGATAGCATCATATATGTTCAAGCGAATTTAGAGATAAATTTTTAATTGCAAACTATTTTTTAACCATTTTAACTAATATAAGTATTATTCTAAATTAATGCAAATTATTGTTCTATTCCTTCTTAACCTTTTTACGGCTTTTTTGTTATAGTCTTGCATCGTTAGATAAAAAACGATTATCTTTGTCCGGCAATCAGACATATATAAACATTAAACTACATAAAACATGTCAACATCATTCGACAAACTCAGCTATGCACTCGGCCTGAGCATGGGTAACAACTTCAAGGCTTCGGGCATCGAGAGCATCAACATCCAGGACTTCGCCGACGGCGTGGCCTCAGTCTACTATGGCTCACAGCCCAAAATGACTTACGACGAGGCCAAAGCCGAGATACAGCGTTTTTTCACCGAACTCGAAGCCAAGCAGAAGGCAGCCTCAGAAGCAATGGCTACCGTCAACGCCAAAGCCGGCGAAGACTTCCTCGCCGAAAACGGCAAGCGCGTCGAGGTCAAGACAACGGCCTCCGGTCTGCAATATGAAGTGATCAAAGAAGGCGACGGTCCACAACCCACGGCAGCCGACCAGGTAGTCGTACACTATACCGGCAAACTCATCGACGGCACTGTCTTCGACTCAAGCGAAGAGCGCGGCACACCCGCAACTTTCGGCGTGTCACAGGTAATACCCGGCTGGGTCGAGGCTCTTCAACTTATGAAAGCAGGCTCGACATGGCGTCTGTTCATTCCCTCGGCTCTCGCATACGGCCCACAGGGTGCCGGCGGCGTAATAGGCCCCAACCAGACACTCGTCTTTGACGTGACACTCATCGAAGTCGTCGGCAAGAAATGAGACGCCTCATAATACTTCTGGCAGCAGCGGTCTGCATGGGACAGTTCACAGCCAAAGCGGCGCCGGCAGCTGCAACCGACTCTTTGGCTTCAGTCAACGACGGCAGCCGACTGACAGAAGCCGTCGCTACAATACTCGGCGGAGCGCTATCAGGTTCGGTCGACAACATCGAACGCCTCGGTGTAAAGGTTGACCGCAAGCTGCTGATCAGCTATCTCGATAATGTCATCAACGGCGGCTCGACAGGCTTCACCGACCGTGAGGCCGACGCCTATATCGACGAATACATCACACAACAGCGTGATGCCTATTACAAGACGACATTTTCGGCCGAAACCCAGAAAGCCTATTGCGACTCCATAGCCGCGATCGAGGGCGTCGTCACCACTCCGTCAGGACTCGTCTTTCAGACTATCGTCGAGGGCGAAGGTGTCAATCCGGCAGCCAACGACAGAGTATCGATAACATATACCGGACGTCTCTCAGACGGCAGTGTCTTTGACGAAACCGACGGGCCGGTCGTCTTCGACGTCGAACGTCTTGTGCCCGGCTTCACCGAAGCACTGCGCATGATGAAACCCGGTGGAAGCTATCGCTTCGTCGTGCCCGCATCACTCGGCTACGGCGCCGAGGGTGTTCCCGGTGCCATACCGCCGAATGCCGCTCTCGATTTCACTTTAAAACTGCTCGAAGTCATTCCGACTCCGACCAACGACTAACGCAAACAATAATGAAATACAATATCAACATGAAAAAATCAACACTATCACTTTGCGCCGCAGGTCTCATGGCCTTCGGCTTCGCCTCTTGCGGCGGCCACGGCGATGCCGTAGCCGTCGACAACGACACCGTCATCTCCAAAGCACTTGCCGACTCGATATCAATCACTCAAGGCAAATATATCGGCGGATATGTTCTCAACGACTATATGAATTTCGCGGCCAACAGCAGCATGGCATTCCCCAAAGAAGACATCGTCAAGGGCGTGCAGCTCGTTTTCAGCGGCGAAAAGAGTCAAGCCACTATCATGGGCATGCAGCTCGGCATGCAGATGCTCCAGGAAGTAAAACAGCTCCAAGCTCAAGGAATCGACATTGACCGCGACAAGCTCATAAGCAACTTCAAACGCGCATTCATGCAGGACACAGTCAATCAGCTCGCCAACACAACGACCTACAACGAATTCCAGATTCTTACGGCCCGAGCCGAAGAGATCATCCTCGCCCGCGAAAAGGCTCGCCGCTCGGCTACACCCGAAGCGATTCAGAACGCACAGGTCGGCCGCGCATTTATCGACAAGGCAAAAACCGAAGACCCCGAACTAAAGACTACCGCTTCAGGCCTGATCTATAAAATTACAGCTCAGGGCGACACAACGAAGATCAAGCCCGACACCAACGTCGAGCTCAAATACACTGAGAAAAAAGTCGACGGCACAACGACATTTACAACCGGCGACACTCCCCGCACCATCGCACCGTCACGCCTTAACACAGGTCTGGCCGAAGGCGTCATGATGCTTGGCGTAGGCGGCAAAGCCACACTCTACGTGCCCGCCGAACTCGCCTACGGCCTTGACGGCATGCCGTCACGCGGCATCGGCCCCAACGAAGTCATCGTCTATCAGATCGAAGTCGACGGAGTCAAATAATCGCGACAACGAATATAATATCACAGCGAGGGTGTCGCAGACTATATGCGGCATCCTCGTTTGCGTTTTATACATCGGCATCTTCGCAAATTCCGCTCGTTTGCATTTTATAGATGGGTACTTTTGCATATTTTGTCAACTTTCCATTTTATAGATTGGCATTTCTGCAGGTTTTGTTTGTTTTGCATTTTATAAATTGGTAGATTTGCAAAAGAAATAAAAAACAAAAAAGATGTCTGTTATAATCCGGCAAAAATATCTCGACCGCATTATCTCGCGGCTAAACAGGGGCATGATGATAATTCTCGTCGGCCAGCGCCGTGTCGGCAAAAGCTACATGTTGCGTCAGATCGACGATTGGCTCAAGCATAATATAGACAACGCCCGTGTTTTGTATATCAACAAAGAGCTACAGGCATTCCGACACATTGAAACTTCCGATCAGCTCTATGACTACGTCATTGCCAATCTGCCACGCGGGACCGACAACTACCTGTTGATTGACGAGGTGCAGGATATAGACGGTTATGAGAATGCCCTACGCAGTCTTCACGCCGAAGGACACTGCCAAATCGTTGCGACCGGCAGCAATGCCTATATATTTTCCACCGAACTAAGCAGTCGCCTGTCAGGCAGATATATCGAGATACCGATACACAGTCTTTCGTACATCGAATTTCTTTCATTTCACCGCCTCGAGGATTCCGACAAGAGCCTTAAAGATTATCTGCGCGTCGGCGGCATGCCCGGCCTCAGCCATTTCGACATTGACGACGAGAGTCAGGTAAGAGACTACCTTCAAGGCGTCTACAACACAATCATGATGCGCGACGTCATTTCACGCGAGAGCATCAGAAACGTGCCATTCATCGAGAATCTGTCGACTTATCTTGCCGACAACATCGGCAAACTTATATCCGTTCGCAATATTTCAGCCACTATGAAGTCACAGGGCGAACAGATTTCAGAAACGGCGACATCCGCCTATATGAAATATCTTTGCGGCGCACTGATACTCTCTCCGGTCGCGAGATTTGACATTCACGGCAAAAAACTCTTTGAACAACTCTATAAATATTATTTTGCAGATCACGGGTTGCGTAATCTCCTATGCGGATTCAATCTGAGAGGATCAATCGAGAAAATAATCGAGAATGTCATCTGGAATCATCTTTGCTGTCAGGGATTCAAAGTCGCCGTAGGTATACTTCGTGCCGGCGAGGTCGATTTTGTCGCCACACGCGGAGAGGTTACAATCTATATTCAGGCAACTTATCTACTTGCTTCCGAGGAAACCATAAAACGTGAGTTCGGCAACCTCGCCGACATCAAAGACAACTATCCCAAGTATGTCGTTTCGATGGATCCCGTCACCGGTGACCTACCGCAATATCCGGGAATCAGACACATAAGCCTGCGTGAATTCCTCGTTACAGACCTGCTTTGATTATGATTTGCAAGTCTAAATAAATTTTTCGTATCTTTGCGCTACGGTGAAGATACTCACGCCCGACAAAACTCTGACAAGTTTGACATTATATTCAACTTATTTGTATCCATTATTATCAAAACTTCAAAAAATCCTTATACTCGAAAATATCAATGAGACGCTTACTTCCACTGGTGGTCGCCGCGCTGCTCGCAATACCCGCGGCATGGTCACAGACACAAAACGCCAAACGCGGCATGCAGATGGCCGGCATCGCTTTCTATAACCTTGAGAATCTGTTCGACACAATTCCCAACAACCCCGAGGGCCGCGACATCGAATATACACCCGGAGGCCCTAAAAAATGGGATTCGCGCAAGTATAACGACAAACTCGACAATCTGTCGTATGCCATATCGCAGTTTACTTCGCCTACGACACCCAACGGCCCGGCAATCATCGGCGTCAGCGAGATAGAGAACCGCTCGGTGCTCGAAGACCTCGTAGCCCGCCCCGCCCTGCGGCAATGGAATCTTCAGATTGTCCACCATGATTCGCCCGATGCCCGCGGCGTCGACGTCGGCATGCTCTACAATCCCCGCTACTTCAAAGTCGAGAACGTCACCAACCACCGTCTGACGGCTGTGCCATTCCGCACCCGCGACCAGATGTGTGTCGTCGGCTCACTTCTGGGCCAGCGCATCGCTGTCATCGTCAACCACTGGCCCTCGCGCCTCGGCGGACAAGAAAAATCATCGCCCAACCGCGAAGCCGCCGCTGCACTCTGTAAAGAAATCGCCGATTCGCTCTGGCGCATCGACCCCGAAATAGGCGTCATGATCATGGGAGACCTCAACGACGACCCGATGGACAAATCATGTGCCAAAATACTCGGAGCCAAACGCGATATGAAGAATGTCGGCAAACACGGCTTCTTTAACCCCTGGTGGAAAAAACTCGACGAAGGCATCGGTACACTTGCATATAAAAGCCAATGGAATCTGTTTGACCAGATAATCCTCTCGGGCAATCTCGTCGATACTCCCGACGACCGCTGGCACTTCTACCGCGCCGATGTCCTCAACAAAGACTTCCTAAAAGACACCGAAGGCAACCGCCAGGGATATCCCAAACGCACATTTGCCTCGGGCAGCTACCTTAACGGCTACTCAGACCATTTCCCGACCGAAGTCTTCCTCATAAGATATGTCAATCGGCCGGCAAAGAAATAACCGTCTGTGATATAAAAGCTATATGACAATGGCGTCTGCCGCGGCAGACGCCATTGTCATATCTCCGATTTTACATTTAACATGTTAATTTTTAGTCTTTTTATATCAACAGATGCAAATAATTCGCTATCTTTGCCACTGAAACGAGACCAATTTATATTCATATTAACCAAAATAACTCCTTATGAAAAAATTTTTACTTTCATTAGCCTGTGTATCAGCGATGGCATGGAGCGCTTCTGCAGCCGAAGTCACTTTTGACTTCTCGGCCCAAGGCTATGCCAACGCCCAGGAAGTTCTCTCGATCAAGGTCAACGACGAGATCACCGCTACACTGACAAAAGGCTCGAACAACAACACACCCAAGTATTACACGACCGGCAACGCACTTCGTCTTTATGCCGGAAATACGTTCCAGCTCACATCGAGCAACGGCAACATCACGAAAGTCGTGTTCACCACAGACAGCAGCAATCCTTTCAACGCAGCCGCTACAGCCGAACCCGGCGCTCTTGACGTAGCCACCTCAACATGGACAGGCGACGCCAAATCGTTTACAATCACTAACGGCTCGGGCAAGGGACACGCCCGCATCGAGAAGATGACAATCACCTACGGCGGCACAGGCGGTGGCGGCGAAGTGACTCCTCCCACCCCCGAAGGCCCGGTAAGCTTCCTCGACGAGACATTTACCTCGGGGATCCCCGCAAGCTGGACGAACGTGAAGATGTCAGGTGACAAACAGTGGTATCAGACATCTTTCAACAACAACGGCTATGCAGCCATGACAGGCTACAAGGGCACACAACCTCCTTTCGACGCATGGCTGATCTCGCCCGCCATCGACCTTACCAAGGTGACAACAAAAAAACTCACTTTCGACACTCAGGTCAACGGCTATGGCTCGACAACATCAGTCTTCGAGGCTTATGTCATGACATCCAACACTCTCGAACTCGCACGCAACTATAAACTCAATCCCACCATCGCCGAAGCACCCGCTACAGGCTACTCAGAATGGGTCAACTCGGGCGAGATCGACCTCACCCCCTATCTTAACGAAGGCACAATCTACATCGGCTTCCGTTTCTACGCCACACAGGATGCCAACTATGCCACATGGTGCGTCGACAACGTCAAAGTAGGCGAGAGCACCGCACCCGTCCCCGAAGACAAAACCGTAGCCGACATCGCCGGCTTCCTCAGTGCAGCCTACACAGAGGCCAACACCACCATCAGCGGCAGCGTCAACGCCGTATATCAGAACGGCCGCTACCTCTATATCAAAGACAACAGCGGTGTCCTCCTGGTCTATGGTGACCTCACCGAGAAATACACCAACGGCATGACAATCCCCGGCGGTATCACAGGCCTCTACGAAAACCGCACCAACGGCCAGTACCAGATGAAGAACCTCGTCGCCGAGACATTCAAGGCAGGCACTGCCGGCGCAGCCATCGAGCCTGACGAAATCGCCCTCGAAGAACTCTCTGCCGATATGGTGAACAACTACGTCGTCATTCCCGACGTGACAATCACCGAAGGCAAAGATGCCCGCAACTTCACCGTAACCGACGCTACCGGCAGCGCAGTCCTTTACAACCAGTTTAACGACGAAAAATACTATGACGTAGTCACCGTCACCACCGGCGAGCATCTGACCCTCAAAGGCATCGTGGCTGTCTATAACGGCAATGTACAGCTCTATCCCGTCGAGATCACAAGCGCTACGGGCCAGAAAGCTGTCGCCGCTCCTGTCTTCTCGGTAGCTGCAGGCAATGTCCCCGCAGGAACAAAAGTCGAGATTACATGTGCAACCGAAGGTGCTTCGATCTTCTACACCCTCGACGGCTCTGAACCCACAATACAGTCAACTCTTTACAACGGCCCCATCACAATCAACGAAACCACAACCGTCAAGGCATTCGCCGTCAAGGAAGAAATGGTAAACAGCTCTGTCGTGGCAGCCACCTACACCGTCAAAGTTCTCCCCGCAGTGTCAGAGACAGCGATGTTTGATTTCGCCAACCCGACAACACTCAATCCCGCCCAGCAGAACCCCGGCGACGGTCAGGAAGGCGCAATAGTTGTTTCTGATCTCACATTCACAGCAGGCAACGCTTCCATCTCGTTCACCGACGGCTCCACAACGACACGTCTCTACAAAGACTATAACAAAGGCAACCAGCTGCGCCTCTACAAAAACGGCGGGTCTGTAATCGTCAAGGCAGCCGCAGGCTATGTCATCAAATACGTCGCCGTCAACGGCACCAAACTGACAACAATGACAGTAGACGGTACAGCTCTTGAAGACGCTGAAGATGCATTGTGGCTTGCCGCAAGCAACGTAACCGAAGCCAAACTCGAGACAGGGAGCACCGAACGCGTCGACATCTTCACCCTCACCGTAGGTCTTGATAAAGCCGACGGTGTCGAAGACATCGACATCGACGCCAACGAACCCGTCGAATACTACAACCTTCAGGGTGTACGCGTTGCCAACCCCGAGAACGGACTCTATATCCGCCGTCAGGGTGGCAAAACAACAAAAGTACTGGTAAAATAATCCCCCGATAATCACTCAATATAACAAAGGCGACCCCCTCGGGTTGCCTTTGTTATTTCCGCAAAAAAATCGACGGCGCATGGGCCGACTATCTCCCGACTGTCGGCTGAAAGCAAGGAGATCTATAATTTGTAACAACGATGTCAATGTGCGTTTGACATCGGTTTGGTCGGTTTAGACGCGCGGGGATGTCTGCCGCAGTAGC